>NZ_BONQ01000051.1 GCF_016862795.1 Dactylosporangium siamense
CCGGCCCGAGACGCTTCGCTGGCCGGTCATGCTTTGTCTGTGGGCGCGGCGCCGATGAGGTCGCCGATCAGCGTGTTCACGGTCCGCGACGCCTCCTGCTGCTGGCGGGTCGAGGCGACGATGTGATGGATCGACTCGGCGGTCTTGCCGACGCTGCGCAGGATCTCCTCGAACGCGTCCTGCGCCCGCTGCGCCACCTGCGAACCCTGGTTGATGCGGGTCGCCGACTCCACGATGAGCCGGCTGATCTCGCGGGCGGACTCCGAGGAGCGCTCGGCGAGCTTGCGGACCTCACCGGCGACGACGGAGAACCCGACCCCGTGCTCGCCGGCGCGGGCCGCCTCGATCGACGCGTTGAACGCCAGCAGGTTCGTCTGCGACGCGATCTCGCCGATGACCTGCACGATCGCGGCGATCTGGTCGGAGGAGCGCTCCATCAGGTCGATCGCCTCGATCGACTTGCGCAGCTCCTCGAAGCCCCGCTGGGCGTTGGACTGCGTCTCCCCGGCCAGCTCGCTGGCCTGGCCGGCGTTGCCGACGATCTGCGCGATCGACGTCGACAGGTCGTCGATGGCGCCGCTCATCTCGCTGGTCTTCGTGTTCAGCCGGTGCTCCAGGGCGACCTGGTCGGTGATGTCCTGGGCGTACTTGACGACCTTCACCGGCTGGCCCGAGAGGTCGAAGATCGGGTTGTAGTTGGCCTGCAGGTACACGTCGCGGCCGTACTTGCCGATCCGGTGGAACCGGCCGTTGAGGAACTCGCCGCGGGACAGGCGCAGCCAGAAGTCCCGGTACTCCGGCGACGTGATGTAGTCCTGGGTGCAGAACATGCTGTGGTGCTGCGTCTTGATCTCCCGCAGCGAGTAGCCCATGGTCCGCAGGAAGTTGTCGTTGGCCGCCAGCACGTTGCCCTCGAGGTCGAACTCGATGACCGCCTGGGCGCGGTTGATCGCGGTGACCTTGCCCTCGAACTCGGCGTTGCGCAGCTTCGTCGCCGTCACGTCCGCCGCGAACTTCACGATCTTGTACGGCCGGCCGTCGAGGTCGAGGATCGGGTTGTACGTGGCCTGGATCCAGATCTCCCGGCCGTCCTTCGCGACGCGCTTGTACTCCCCGGTGTCGTACTCGCCACGGCGCAGCCGCTGCCAGAACTCCTCGTACACGTCGGAGGCGGCGTCGGCCGGGTCGACGAACAGCCGGTGGTGCTTGCCGCGGACCTCGTCGAGGGTGTAGCCGAACAGGTCCAGGAAGTTGCGGTTGGCGTCCAGGACGATGCCGTTGGGATCGAACTCGATGACCGCCTGGGCGCGGTTGATCGCGGTGACCTTGCCCTCGAACTCGGCGTTGCGCAGTCGCATGTCGGTGACGTCGGTGGCGTACTTGACGATCTTGTACGGCCGGCCCTCCAGGTCGAAGATCGGGTTGTAGCTCGCCTGCAGCCACACCTCCTTGCCGGCCTTGCCGAACCGCTTGTACTCGCCGGTGTCGAACTCGCCGCGGGCCAGCTTCGCCCAGAACGCCCGGTAGTCCTCGCCGGCGGCGTCGATCGGGTCGACGAACATCCGGTGGTGCTTGCCCCGCAGCTCCTCGACGTTGGTGTAGCCGGTCAGCTGCAGGAAGTTGCGGTTCGCGTCGACGATGATCCCGTCGAGGTCGAACTCGATGACCGCCTGCGCCCGGTCGATCGCGGTGACCTTGCCCTCGTACTCCGCGTTGCGCTGCTTCGTCTCGGTGATGTCGGTGGCGTACTTGACGATCTTGTACGGGCGGCCCTCAAGGTCGAGAATCGGGTTGTAGGTCGCCTGCAGCCACACCTCGCGGCCGTTCTTGCCGATCCGCTTGTACTCCCCGGCCTCGTAGCGGCCCTTCGCGAGGTGCTGCCAGAAGTTCTTGTAGGCGGTGCTGCGCGCCTCGTCCTCGGTGACCAGTTTGCGGTGGTGCTGCCCGATCAGCTCGTCGGCCTCGTACCCGGTCGCGCCCAGGAAGTTCTTGTTGACCGCCCGGATCGTGCCGTCCAGGTCGAACTCGATGACCGCCTGCGCGCGGCCGATCGCGTCGACCCGGCCCTGGAACTCGACCGTGCGCAGCTTCTGCTCCGTCACGTCCATCGCGTACTTGACGATCTTGTACGGGCGGCCCTCGAGGTCGAAGATCGGGTTGTAGCTGGCCCGCAGCCACACCTCCCGGCCGCCGCGCCCGAGCCGCTTGTACTCCCCGCTCTCGGCCTCGCCGCGGGCCAGCTTCGCCCAGAACTCGGCGTACCCGGCGCTGTCGCCGTACGCCTCGTCGAGGAACATCCGGTGGTGCTGGCCGACCACGTCGCCGAGCGAGTAGCCGGTGAGCTGCAGGAAGTTCTCGTTGGCGCCGAGGATCTCGCCGGCGAGGTCGAACTCGATGACCGCCTGCGCCCGGTCGACCGCCGAGTACTTGCCGCGCAGCTCGGCCAATAGCCGCCGGTCGTTGGTGATGTCGTAGGCGGTGAGCAGGATCGCGTCGGGCTCCTTGCCGGCGCCGCGCACCGGCCCGCAGTTGAGCCGCAGCCACCGCTGCCGCCCGCCGCTGTCCACGATCGAGGTCACCTGCTCCAGGAACTGCCCGACCCGCGCGCTGTCCATGAGCTGGTCCACGATCTGCGACTGCAGGTGCCAGACCTCCTCCAGGCGCTTGCCGACGAGCTCCGGCAGCGGCAGGTCGGTCGTCTCCAGCACCCGGTCGTTCACCGAGACGACCGTGCCGTTCTTGGCGTTCAGCACCACGATCATGCGCTCCTGCACCAGGAGACTCAGCGACGCCTCGGCCAGGGCCGGAGTGTGGATGTCGTTGACGAGCCCGATCGGTTCCGGCACGGTTGCTCCTCGGGTACCACAGCGGTGCGAAAATCACTCAGCGTGAAGTTCGGCGGGGTCGCGCCGAGCTTGAGCAGAAACCGCTCCTGCGACTGAGGCGCGGCGCCGCCGCGGCGGCCAGAATGGCTGCCATGCGCATCCGGGCCGTGGACATCCTGATCACTGTCGCGGTCACCGCTGCCAGCGTCTACCCGACGGTGCAGTGGGGCGCCCCGCTCGACGTGCTGCTGGCGCTGCTCGCCTCCGTGCCGCTGCTGTGGCGCCGGCAGGCCCCAATCCTCGTCGCGCTGCTGTGCGGCGTCGGCACCACCTGGCTGTCGGTGACCGACCGCCTGTTCGACCAGCCCTACGGCCAGCTCGTCGCCACCTACACCTGGGCCGAGCTCGCCACGCCGGGATGGCGGCTGTTCGCGGCCGTCGGCACCGTCGCCGGCGTCGGGCTGTCGCTCATCGTGCCGCAGGAGAGCCCGCCGTCCTTCGGTTACGTCGGGATGATGTTCGTCGCCGCGTATGCGCTCGGCACCGGCATGCGGGCCCGCCGCGACCGCATCGCCTACCTGGAGGAGCGCACCCGCCGCCTCACCGAGGAGCAGGCGGCCGCCGCCGGTGCCGAACGGGCCAGGATCGCCCGCGACATGCACGACGTCCTGGCGCACTCGGTCGGGCTGATGGTCGTGCAGGCCGAGGGCGGCGCCTCCGTCGTGCGGACCGACGCCGCCCGGGCCGAGGCGGCGTTCGACGCGATCGCCGACACCGGCCGGGAGGCCCTCGTCCAGCTCCGCCACGCGCTGGGCGTCCTGCGCGACCAGCAGCCGGAGCCGCCCGGCCTGGACGCGGTCGCGTCGCTGGTCGAACAGGCCCGCCGGACCGGCCTGGACGTCACGCTCACCCGCGACGGCGTCCCGCCCGTGCCCGCGGACGTCGGCGCGACCGCGTTCCGGGTCGTGCAGGAGGCGCTCACCAACGCCGTCAAACATGCCGGTGCGCGGCATGTGGCGGTGGTACTGGCAGCAGAAGGCCCGGCACTGCGGGTACGGGTCAGCGACGACGGCCGTGGCGGCAGCTCCGGAACCGGGCACGGCGGACCCGGGCACGGCCTGGCCGGCATGGCGGAGCGGGTCGCGGCCGTCGGGGGCACCCTGCGGACCGGGCCGCCCTCGCAGGGGCGGGGCTTCGAGGTCGATGCCCTGCTGCCGGCCGGGTAGGTTGACCGCCGTGCTCAATGTGGTGGTCGCCGATGATCAGGCCCTGGTCCGTGACGGCCTGTGCATGATCCTGTCGTCCCAGCCGGACATCACCGTCGTCGCCGAGGCGGCCGACGGGGTCGAGGCGGTCGACGCCGCCCGCACCCACCATCCCGACGTCGTCCTCATGGACGTGCGGATGCCCAACCTCGACGGCATCGGCGCCACCCGCGAGATCTGCGCCGCCACCGCCGCCCGCGTCCTGGTCCTCACCACGTTCGACCTCGACGAGTACGTGTACGACGCGCTACGCGCCGGCGCCTCCGGCTTCCTGCTCAAGGACATGCACCGCACCGAGCTCGTCGCCGCGGTGCGGACCGTCGCCGCGGGCGAGTCGCTGCTGGCCCCGGCCGTCACCCGCCGGCTCATCGCCGACGTGCTGCGGCACCGGTCGGCGGCCCCGCCCTCTCCGGGGTTGTCCACCCTGACCCCACGGGAGATCGACACGCTGCGGCAGGTCGCCCGCGGGCTGTCCAACGCGGAGATCGCCGCGGAGCTGTTCGTCACCGAGCACACCGTCAAGACGCACGTGTCCAGCGTCCTGGCCAAGCTCGGCCTCCGCGACCGCGTGCAGGCCGTCGTCGTCGCGTACGAGTCCGGCCTGGTCCGCCCCGCAGGCCCGATCTGAGGCATGTGTACCGTTGGGCGGTGGACCTCCGCTCCGGCTCCCTCGAAGAACGCGAGGAGCTGCTCTACGAACTCCTCGACCGCGCACCCGACGACGTCGCCGCCGCGGACGAGGTCCGTGCCGTCGTGCGCGACTACCGGGACCACCACCGCTCGCTGTACACCCGCGCGCTGAACCAGGCCGACGTCTTCGTCGACGAGTCGCTGCGCGGACCGCTGCTCGCCGCGCTGACCGACGCCCGGTACAACTGCCAGGCCTGGGCCGCGATGGGCTGTGCCGCCGGCGGCTTCACCGAGGCCGTCCCGGCCCTGCTGGACCTCATCGAGGACCCCGACTGGAACGTCCGCGAGCAGGCGATCCGCGCCCTCGGCCGGCTCGGCGACGCCAAGGTCGTGCCGGCCATCGCCCCGCTGCTCGGCGACCCGCAGGAGTACACCCGCCAGCACGCCGCCGACGCCCTCGCCGAGATCGGCGGCCCGGAGGCCCTCGAGGCGCTGTGGCACGAGCTGGAGCACCGCCGCTTCGCCCGGATCGGCTACGTGGCCAGCAACCTCGCCCGCTTCGCCCCGTCCGTCCTGCCGCGTCTCGAAGGCGCGGCCACCAGCCCCGACCCCAACCAGCGGTACTGGGCGGTGATCGCGCTCGGCTCCACCGGCGACGAGCGCGTCGCCCCGATCCTGGAGCGCCTCATGGCCACCGACCAGGGCGCCACCGTCTTCGACGGCCGGGTCGACGTCGCCGCCAAGAAGGCCCTGCGCACGCTGCGCCGCATCCAGTCCGCCATCGCGGCCCGCTCCGCTGCCAGCTGAATCCGCCCACGGCGGATCGCTCTTCCCATCCGGGCACCACCAGGGTCCAGTGGACGCCATGAGCATCGGCGTGCGCACCTCGCCCTACTGGCCCGTGGTCAGCCACCCGAAGCTGGGCCGGGTCCTGCCGGGCCTGGTCGTGTCCGCCCTCGGCGACGGCATGTCCCTCGTCGCCGTCACCTGGCTCGCCCTGCAACTGGCCCCCGGCCCGCACCGCGGCACCTGGGTCGCCGTCGCCGTCGCCGCGTACTCGCTGCCCAGCGCCGCCGGCGGGGTCCTGTTCGGACGGTTCCTGCGCGGCCGCCCCGGCGCGCAGCTCGCCGGCTGGAACGCGACCCTGCGCGCCGCGGCCCTCGGCGCGATCGCCGTCGCCTACGCCCTGTCCGGGCTGACCCTGGGCCTGTACGTCACGCTGCTGGCGGTCTCCTCGCTGCTCGCCGCGTGGGGGTCGGCGGGGCGGTACACGCTCATCGCCGAGCTGCTACCGCCGGTACACCACCTTCCGGCCAACGCGGTGCTGGCCACGATCGCCAACTTCGCCACCGTCGTCGGCCCGCCGCTCGCCGGCGTCCTCATCGGCCTGACCAACGCCGCGACCGTCATCGCGATCGACGCGGCCACCTTCGCCGTCCTCGCCGTGACCTACCGGCTCGCCGTCCCCACCGGCCCGCCGGCTGAGGCGTCCGGCTCGTCCGCCCGGGCCGGGTTCGGCGCCATCCGCACCGACCGCACGCTGCTCGGGCTGCTGGTGCTCTCCTTCGGGTTCTTCTTCCTCTTCGGGCCGTTCTACGTCGCCATGCCCATCCACATCGCGTCCGACCTGCACGCCTCGGCCACCGTCCTGGGCGCCTTCTACACGGCGTTCGGCGCCGGCGCGCTGCTCGGCGGGCTCGTCACCGGCTACCTGAGCCGCTGGAAGCTGTGGCCGACGACGATCGGCATCGTCCTGGCCTTCGGCGCCGCGCTGCTCCCGCTCGGCCTCGGCGCGCCGACGGTCCTCGCGGTCGCCAGCTTCGCCCTGGCCGGGGCGATCTGGGCGCCGTACATGTCGACCTCCATGGCGCTCTTCCAGCGCACCACGCCACCCGCCGACCTGCCCCAGGTCCTAGCCGCCAACGGCTCCGTCCTCGTCCTCGCCGTGCCGCTCGGCACCGTGCTCGGCGGTTTCGTCGTCGGCCCGCTCGGCGCCCGCTCCACGCTGCTGACCTGCGCCGCGGCGACCATCGCCCTCGGCGTCGTGGCCGCCGCGATCGTCGCCCGCCGCCGGCCCGCCGCCGCGTAGCCGGCCGTTTTTGTCGTACCCCTGTGGTGGTATCGGGGCATGGATGTGGTGGTGGCGCGGCACGGTCCCGGCGAGTTCCAGTTCCTGCACGTCGCGGCGGAGCTCGTGCCCGCCGTGCTGAAGGCCGGCTTCGCCGAACACGACGGGCATTGGTGCAAACGCTTCCCCGCCGACACGCCACACCTGGACCGGGCCTGGTCCAACTTCTCGCGGCTGGCCGAGCCGATGCTGCGGCAGTCCGCCGGGCTCGATCCGGTCCCGTGGGAGGCAGCCCTGGCCGAGGTGTGTCAGCGGCTGAACACCGCCGGGGTCGACTGGTGGCTGGCGGGCAGCGCCGCCCTTGCCGTCAGGGGCATTCCCGTCACTCCGGGCGACCTCGACCTGATTGTCTCCGACGGGGACTCCCGGCGGGTGGGTGATCTGCTGCTGGACGGACTGATCGAGCCCGTCGCCCCGGCGAACTGGTTCTGCGCCTGGTTCGGCCGCGCGATGCTCGGCGCCAGAGTGGAGTGGGTCGGCGGCGTCGGGCCGACCGCCGACGAGCCGGAGACGACCGACTTCGGGCTGACGGCGGCGGGTCGCCTGGAGACTGTGGCGTGGCGGGGGTGGTCGGTCCGCGTGCCGCCGCTGGACCTGCAGCGCGCGGTCAGCCTGCGCCGTGGGCTGCACGAGCGGGTCCAGCTCATCGACGCCTCCACCGCCTTACCTACCTGACTCCGCACCCGCCCACGAGACCGCCGCCGGCGCGGGCTGTGACGTGCAGCCACGCGCTGGCGCAGTTCGCACCAGTGCGCGGCTGTGACGTGCAGCCATGCGCTGGTGCGGTTCGCACCAGCGCGGCGGGGCGTTGGCCAGGAAGCCTATGATCGCGAACTCCGACACCGTGTCAGCTTGCCCCGGCAACCTGTA
>NZ_BONQ01000052.1 GCF_016862795.1 Dactylosporangium siamense
CGACGACGCGCCAGCACCCGCACCCGCGCCCACTACGGGGGGCTGGCCGTCGGTGACCGTGACGGGGCCGAACGGGCAGCCGCAGCAGGTCGCGCTGCCGGGGACCTACCCGCCGCCGACCGCCCCACCACCGCCCGCTCCCCCGATGGCGCCGCCGGTCGCTCCCCCAGTCGCACCGCCCGTCGCACCGCCTGTCGCACCGCCTGTCGCACCGCCTGTCGCCGCGCCGCCGCCCGCCGCCCCGGTGCGGCTGACCAAGGTCACGCTCACCAAGCAGGCGCCGACGGTCTCGCTCGCCAAGCAGGGCGGCGGATCCGGGGCGCTGCGGGTCAACCTCAACTGGACCATGCGCTCCATGGCGAAGCGCGGCCTGTTCGGCAAGTCGAGGGCCGCCCAGCTGCCGGACCTGGACCTCGACCTGTGCTGCCTGTGGGAGCTCAGCAACGGGCGCAAGGGCATCGTGCACCCGATCGAGAACAACTTCGGCGCGCTGCACCAGCCGCCGTACATCCTGCTCGACGGCGATGACCGCACCGGGGCGTCGGAGTCGGGCGAGAACCTGACGATCAACCTCGACCACACCGCCGACTTCCGCCGGATCCTCATCTACGCCAGCATCTACGACGGCGCCGAGTCGTTCGCCGGCCTCGACGCCGTCGCCACGCTGTATCCGCAGCACGGCGCCCCGATCGAGATGCGCCTCGACGAGTGCACGGTCCAGTCGCGGGCCGCGGCCCTGTTCCTCATCGAGAACGTCAACGGCGAGCTCGTCGTGCGGCGCGAGTCGCGGTTCATCGTCCAGGCGCCCAACCAGTTCCGTAACCAGGCCGTCGACCTCGCCTACGGCTGGGGCATGGAATGGGTGGTCGCCAAGCCAAAGCAGTAATGGGTCATGCGTCCTCACTTCGTTCCGGGCGCATGACCCAACACTGCACCCCTGATGACCGGCCCGAGACGCTCCGCTGGCCGGTCATGCGTCCTCACTTCGTTCCGGGCGCATGACCCACTGCTGTCCCCCCGATGACCGACCCGAGACGCTCCGCTGGCCGGTCATGCGACGACGACGAGCTTGCCGGTGGTGTGCCGGCGGTCGAAGTCGACGCACGCCTGCGCGGCCTGGTCGAGGGCGTACCGTCGGCCGATCGTGGCCCGCAGGCGTCCATCGGCGGCAAGCTCGGCGACCTCGCGCATCCCGCCGAAGGTGCCCTCCATGTCGAGCACGAACCGCAGGTCGACGTCGGCGCGGCCGATCCAGTCCTGCTGTGGCACGGGATAGGTGATGGTCAGCAGCCGCCCACCGGGGCGGACCGCCTTGGCGACGCCGGTCAGCTGGTCGCTGGGCAGGGTGACGTTGAACGCGGCGTCGACGTCGACCGGATAGTCGCCGTAGCCGATGATCTCGGCTGCGCCGAGGTCGCGGACCAGGTCGGCGTCCTCGGCGGTCGCGGTGGCGATGACCGTCGCACCCGCGGCGGCGAGCACGGGGACGAGCGTGGTGCCGACGCCGCCGGTCGCGCCGACGACCAGGACCCGCTCGCCGGGCCGCACGTCGGCGGTGGCCAGCAACGCCCGGACCGTCAGGCCGGTGGTGGCGAGGGCGGCCGCCTGCTCGGCCGTGACGCCGGCCGGGCGGTGCGTCACGAACGGGGTGTCGGCCTCGACGACCACGAGTTCGGCGAGGGAGCCGGTGCTCATCGACGGGCGCGGGCCGAGCATCGCCCGCAGTGCCCGCGGCGCCGCGTAGCCGAACACCTCGTCGCCGGCGGCGTAGCCGGTCACCCCGGGTCCGACCTCGCTGACCGTGCCGGCGAAGTCGTTGCCCGGCACGTGCGGGAACGCCAGCGGCGCGACGTCGCGGAACCTGCCGCTGGGGATCACGATGTCGCCCGGGTTGATCGACGCCGCGGCGACCCGGACCAGGAGCTGCCCCGGGCCCGGCCGCGGCGCCGGCAGCTCGCCCACCAGGTACTCCTCCGGCGGACCGTAGTCGTTGACGACGACTGCCTGCATGCCATCCTCCATAAACGGACCGGTCGGTCATGTTGCCCCGCCGACCCTAGCGATAAACGGACCGCGCGGTCAACTTGTACGATTGCGGCATGACCGACACCCGCCCGCCACGCGCCGACGCCGTGCGCAACCGGGCGGCCCTGCTGTCCGCGGCCGCGGACGAGTTCGCCGAGCGGGGCATGGACGCGTCCGTGGCCGACATCGCCCGGCGGGCCGGCGTCGGCAAGGGCACCGTGTTCCGGCACTTCCCGACGAAGGACGACCTGATCGCCGCGATCGTGCTCGACCGGGTGGGTGAGCTCACCACCGCCGGGGACCGGTTGCGCGACGCGGCCGACCCGGGTGGTGCGCTGCTGGAGTTCCTCACCATCGCCGCGCAGCAGCGGCAGCAGCGGGACCTGTCGTTCCTGCACGTGGCCGGCGACACCAACGCCGCCGTGGCCGAGGCTCGGGACCAGATGTACCGGACCGTGCACGACCTGGTCGACCGGGCCCGCACCCACGGCGCGCTCCGCACGGACGTCACCGGCACCGACGTCATCCTGCTGATGTGCGCGCCGAACTACGTCGCGAGCTACGCGCCCGGCGCGTCACCGGACCTGTGGCGGCGATACCTCGGCATCCTGTTCGACGGGCTGCGCCCGCAGGGGGCGCACCCGCTTCCCGAGCCGCCACCACCGGCCCTCTGACCACCGGCGACGTCCACCGCGTCCGGCGCGCCGGCCGCACTCAGCACGGACAGCGCGTCGACCATGCCCACCACGTCCAACACACCGGCCGCATCCACGGGCGGCGTGTCGGCGGCGCCCATGGACGCACCGTCCATGGTGGCCAGCACCTGCGGTCCGTCCATCATGGACGGCGCGTCCACGAGGTCCAGTGCCGATGGTGCGTCCATCATGGACGGTGCCGGCGCGAACTACTCCCCGGGCCGCGATCGACGCCGGCGGCGTCCATGATGGACGCACCGCAGGCGCGCCCGCTCGCCGAGCCGCCGCCAACGCCGGCGGCGGCAGCCGTCATGGACGGTGCAGGTGCGGCCACGCCTGACGGAACCGCTGCTCGACGGTGTCGACCACCTCGTCGTGCAACGGCTCGGGCAGCCCGTCGCGCTCCAGCACCCGCAACGCCAGGTCGAGCACCGCCGGAGCGGTGCGGGCGACGACGGCGTCGGTGAGGCCATACCGGGCCGCCTCCAGCCACCGACCGGCGGCCGGCGCGCACAGCTCCCGGGCCGTGTCGATCGTGGCCCGGTCGGCGAGCAGCGCCGCCAGCACCGCGACCGGCGCGAACCACTCGCCGCCCGGCTGGGTGTCCAGATACCGGACCTGCAGGTGACCCCGGGGGCGCACGAGCGGGAACAGCGTGCCGAGGTGGTAGTCGAGGTCGTCGAACGTGGGGCGTCCGGGCAGCGCACCGGTGATCCAGTCGGCGAACGTGACACCCGGCCGCACGGCCCAGCTGCCGGTGGGGCGGCGGACGCAGAGCAGGGGCGCCCGCAGCGCATACCGCGCCCACGCCTCCGCGGGGTCGGGTCCGGTCGGCACGGTGCCGGCCCGGCCCGGGTCGATCCCATACCAGGTGCGCATCCGGGTGGAGGCCCAACCGGTGTCGCGGCCGGCGTGCACCGGGGAGTTGGCGAACACGGCGAGCAGCGTCGGGCCGAGCTCGTGCACGGCGGCCCACCGGTCCGCGAGGCCGCCGGGCGGTCCCGCGTCGAGGCTGGGGCGCAGGCCGGCGGTGCTGCACATCATCGTGCGGCCGTCGCTGCTGCGTCGCGCGAAGGAAGCGGCCATCGCCTGGTAACGGGGCGATGAGAGCACCCGCCTCGGCGGGTGGTGCGGGTCGATGCCGACACCGGCGAGGCCGAAGCCGCCGCGGGTGATCAGGTCGGTGAGCTGGCCGAGCTCGGCGTTGACCGTGGCATGGAGCCGGGCGAGTGAGCCCTGCGGGCGGGCGGCGAGGCCGATCTGTCCGCCGGGGGCGATGCTCAGCACGCCGCCGTGCCGCATCGGGTCGTGCGGGCCGTCCGGGTCGAGCGCCGCTGGGGCGTGGCCGCCGAGCGCGGCGGCGAGCGCGGTGGTGTCCAGCGGCCGGGTGGGGTGGTCGGGGGTGTGGACGATGTGCTCGAGTTCGACGCCGATCGACGTGGGTGGGCCGGTCTTGAAGCAGATCGAGGCGATGTAACCCTCGGCTTCCTCGATCTGCCGGATCTCGGCACCCGTGTCGACCGCGTGGGGGGCGGTTCTCATACCCGGATGCTACCCGCGACCCCACCCGGGAATCACTACCTGCACATCGGGCGCAACTGTAGGTAAGATGCGCCGGTCACCGCGTCCGCCGAGCCAGCCGCCACGCCGACACCCTGGGGATGGGCCACGCCCGGGCCGGCCATCCTCCCCGGACCCGCCGCCGGCTCCCGCGAATCCGGCCGTCGCATCCCATCTGACGCCGGTGCACCACGCCCGAGGCGGAGGGCCGCGCGGCAAGCCCGGCACCGTCGCGGGTGATGACCACCAGACCCCGCCGGTCGAACCCGTTGAGCAGCACCACCCTGCCGACGAACAGGTTGCCGAGCTCCGGCAGCAGCTGCGTCTCGATCGTCACCCGAACCCCCGTCGATCATCGTCAGTGGACTCCGACGGTAGCGACGGCAGTGCCGTGGGCGCGACCCAGTTTTTCCGCCGCCACCCCGCCACGTGCGGGGCGAGCGGCCCCTGGCTTCAACGCGCAGCTGGATAGGCTGAAGGCCTTCGGGGGAGGCTGCGCATGCGGCGGTTCATTCGCGGTTGGGAGCCGGTGGCGGGGACGCCTCGGTGGGCGGTGGTCGCGGCGTGGGCGACGGTGGGGTGCGTGATCCCGTCGTCGGTGTGGCGGTCCGCGGCCGGTTTCGGTGCCGGGCTCGGCATGTCCGACACGTGGCGTGAGCTGCAGCAGATCCCCGGCACCGGCACCGTCTACGTGTTGTCGCTCAGCGTGCTGTCAATCGGGTTCGCGTCGCTGACGCTCGGGCTGGTGTATCCGTGGGGTGAGCGGGTCCCGGCCGGGATGCCGGTCGTCGGTGGCCGTCGCTATCCCACCTGGCTGGTCGCCGGGCTCGCGGCAGCCGGTGTGCTGCCGCTCGCCGTCATCGTGGTGCAGAGTGCCGCGAACTGGGACGTGCTCATCGGGGCCGCAGGGCGGCCGTCACCGGGCTGGGTGTCGCTGGCGACGGCCTGCTACCTGCCCGCCGCATTGTGGCCGGTCCTGGTCGCGGCGGTGACCGTCGCATACGTCCGACGCCGGGCGCGACCACCGAGCCGCACACCGCTGTGACGGTCCCGCGGCCAGCCCGACAAGGCCCGCGATCGGAGGCCAGGCGCGCGACGGTCAGGTCGGCAGAGCATCGACGGCAAGCATGCTGGCGCTACCGTGACGCCATGGGCGGCGGGCTGCGCGAGGCGTGCGTCGTGGCGATGCGCAACTACCGGCAGATCGAGGTCATCGCCGACCGGAGCTACGGATATCCGGCGGCGGTGGCGGTGGCGTGGGCCAGGCTCGGCGACTGGAGCCGCGCGGAGTTCCTGGCCGCGCACATCGGTGCCGGGCGCCGGGCGTACGCGGGGATGGCCGAGGTCGCGGCCGCCCGGGGCGACGCGGAGCGGTGCCTGCGCATGGTGGACGCGGTCCGCGACCCGGCGCGACGGGGCGGGCTCGACTGGTTCACGGCCCGCGAGCACGCGGTCGCCGCCCGGGCCGCCGCGCGGGTGGGTCGCCGGGACGTCGCCCGCGACCTGCTGCGCGACGCCGAGACGGCGCTGCGGCGGTCGGCCGACGCGACGCAGACCGACCGGCGGGCCGAGGCCCTGGCGACGGTCGCCCAGGCGTACGCCGCCATCGGCGACCGGCGGCACGCCCGGAAGCTCATCGCCGAGGCGGAACACCGGCTGGACGGGCTGCACGGCGACACCCGGGCGTACTACCTGTCGCTGATCGCGTTCGCGTCGGCCGAGGTCCGGGGCGTGCAGGCGGCGATGCGGTCGTTCCCGGATCCCCATTTCCCGGTGTACCGGGCCCGAGTCCAGGCCGGCTTCGCCCGCGCCGCCGCCGAGGCCGGTGACCACGGCACGGCCGCCCGGCTGCTCGACTCGGTCGAGGGGTGGCTGCTGCCGGCGGTCCAGGCGCAGGGCGACGTCGTGCACGGCCGGGCCGAGCTGTCGTTGCGGGAGGCGCTGCTGGCACTGACCGAGGTCGCCGAGGTGGCGGTCCGGGCCGGCGACCCGCAGCGGGCCCGCGGGCACCTGGCAGCCGTCGATGCGGTGGTACGGCGCCTCGGCTACCCCCAGACCCAGCAGCAGCTGTACACCCGCCTCGCCATCGTCCATGAACTGCTCGGCAGCCCGGCGGCCGCGGTCACGCTCGTCGAGCACGTCACCGCGCCGGACGCCCGGTTGGCGATACTGACCCAGATGGCCGTCGCGGCGGCGGAAGCCGGCCGGGAGGAACGCGCCGGCGCGCTGTTCGACCAGGCCGACGCCCTGGCGCGGGAGATGCGACGCCCACGCCGCCAGCAGGACGAGCCGCGGCTGGATCTGGCCGTCGCCCTCGCCGAGGCCGGGCGGCCCGAGCCGGCCGAACGGATCCTGCTGGCGATGAGCCGGCCCCGGCAGCCGTTCTGGGAGCTCGTGGCGCTGTCCACGGCCGTCGCTGAGGTTGACCGCCTGGACCAGGCGCAGCCACTGCTGGCGCTGGCCGGCGAGGACGAGAGCCTGCGGGAGCGCATGCTGCCGGCCCTCGCCGAAGCGGCCGGGCGCACCGACCGGCTGTCCCTCATGGACGACCTCGTCGAACCCGACCAGCACGCCCCGTTCCTGCGCAAGGCCGCCATCGGCGCGGCCGGGGCCGGCCGCTTCGAAACGGCCCTCGAACTGTTCACCCGCGCCGCGGAGCTGGACCGGGTGGCGCCGTCGACGCGCGGGGCGTGGGTGCTCGGCCCGGACCCGGCGACCCGGATCGCGGTCCTGGCGTTGCGGGCCGGCAGCCCGCTGGTGGACGACTTCTGCCGGCTGGCCCGGCCACCCGAACGCGCGCACTGGAAGATGCCGGACCTCGACGCGATCCGCGGTGACCTCGAAGCGGTGGTGCGGCAGGTGACCGCCGAGGACCCGCCGATCGCGGACGCCGTGGCCAAGGTCGCTCCCGTCGTCGCCGCGCGCGGGCGAACGGACCTCGTCGGGACGCTGCTCGCCCTCGGCGTCCAGGCGAGCCTCAACTGGACTCGGGCCGTGCCCGCCGCGATCAACCGCGACCTCGCCACGCTCGCCGTCGCGGCCGCCGAGCTCGACCAGCCCGAACGCGCGGACGCCATCCTCCAGCGACTGGCGGACGCGGACACCCACCCGGACGACCGGGCGCCGGCGCTCGCGGCGCGGGCACAGGCGTACGCCCGCGCCGGCGACACCGCCCGGGCCCAGGAGGTCGTGGACGAGGCGTTCGCGTGCCTGCTCTCCCGCGCGGGCGGCTCCGGCGCCGAGCGCGCGCTCGCCGCCTGCGTCCGCGCCGGTGTCGCCCTTGACCCACAACGATGCCGGGCCATCTTGGCCGATGCCCTGGCGACCCAACCGGTGGACACACCCAAGTTTCTCGCCGCCGTGCCCCTGGCCGATCCGGCGCTCGCCGATCTGGTGGTCGCCCTCATGGCCGGCCACGACTCCGGCTGAACCCGATCCCCCGCAGCGGCGGCGGCGAGCAACGCGCTGGACCGCCGGCGCGTTGCCACGCCCGCCACAGCCGGCGGTTACGGCAACGCCACGCTGACCTCGGTCGACTTGATCAGCGCGACCGCGGGGGCGCCCTCGGCGAGGTCGAGGTCCTCGGCGGCGTCCTTGGTGATCGCGGCGGTGACCGTCACGCCGCCGGCGACAGCCAGCTTGACCGTGGTCATCACGGCGCCGTGCTCGACCGCGGTGATCGTGCCCGCGAGCTGGTTGCGGATGCTGATCCGCGGCACCGTGGCGGCGGCGACCGCCACCTCGGTCGACTTCACCAGCGCCAGGACGGCCGTGCCTTCGGTCAGCGCGAGGTCCCGCGCCGACTCGGCGGTGATCGCGGCCGTGACCTCCTGCCCGCCGTCCAACCGCACCCGCACGGTGCTCATCGCCTCGCCGGTCGCGACGCTCTCCACGGTCCCGGCGAGCTGGTTCCGGATGCTCAGCTGCATGGGAATCACTCTCCACCAGTTCGGACGGCGATGGCGAGGAAACGGTCCGGCGGGTCGTCGTAGTGCACGACCTGCCAGCCGGCGCGGACCGCCGAGATCCGCAGCGGTCCTTCGGCGAGAGGTTCGTCGGGGCGCAGCGCCCGGCCGTGGCGGGCGGCGAGGGCGGCCCGGCCGGACGGGTGGAACAGCACCAGCCGCCCGCCGGGCCGGGTGACGCGGGCGAGCTCGCGCAGGCCGGCGATGGTGTCCGGCAGGTGCATGATGAGCCCGGCGGCGAAGATCGCGTCGATGCCGGCGGCGGCGAACGGGAGCCGGCGGGCGTCGGCGAGGACCAGCCCGGCGGTCGCGGCGGCGCCGTTCGGCCCGGCGACGGCGAGCATCTGCGGGGTGACGTCCAGGCCGACCACGGTCCCGGTCGGGCCGACGGCGGCGCGCAGCGCGGGCAGCGCCCGGCCGGTGCCGCAGCCGACGTCCACCACCGTCGCGCCGGCGGGCAGGCCGCTCTCGGCGACCGCGGCGGCGTAGGCGGGCTGGTCGTCGCCGAACCTGCTGTCCCAGGTGGCGGCGCGGGCGGCGAAGAACGCCCGGGACTCGGCCAGGTACCACCGGTCGCGGCCGGTCAACGCCGCGTCGACGTGGCGGATCACCGGCCAGCCCGGGTCGTGCAGGTCGATGACAACGTGGGCGCCGGCGCTGCGGTCCGCGCCGGCGGCGGGCGGCTGCGTGCGCAGCCAGATGACCACGGTCCACCCGCCGTCGGGTGCCTGGGCCCGCCACTGCGGCCCGTCCGCGACGACCAGTGCCTGTTGCAGAAGGGGGGTCGGAGCGAGGCGAGGTCCAGCGCCTGGGCCAGCCTGGGCGAGGCGTTGGGCCCGCCGCAGCCCGGCCATCCCTGCTGAAACAGGCCCTGGGGTGCCGGTGGACGGGAGCCGGGCACAGCTGCGCCCACCGGCCCGCAGGGCCGCGGCGAGCCGGTCGGCCACGACGCGGCTGTGACCGTCGAAGCTGTCCACGATCACCCCGGCCGGGCCCGGCGGCACCACCTCGACCAGCAGGTCGAGCACCTCAGCCCACCGTCGCGCCGCCCCGTCCATCTCTCCATCATGCAGATGCCGGGCTGCTGGGGCCAGAGCCTCGAAGACGCGAGCCTCTCAGCGGATTTTCGGCTGCAGGTGCGGCCCACTAGGGTGGCCGGGTGACAGTCTTCCGGATCAGTGAGGCGGCCGAGCTGCTGGGCGTCAGCGTGGACACGGTCCGGCGCTGGGTCGACGCAGGCCGGCTGCCCGCCACCCGGGACGAGCACGACCACCGGATCGTCGACGGCGTCGACCTCGCGCAGTTCGTCCGGGCCCAGGGCACCGAGCCCGACGGCCGCGCCGAGGGGTCCTCGGCCCGCAACCGGCTGCGCGGGATCGTCACCGCGGTCGTCAAGGACACGGTGATGGCGCAGGTCGACATCCAGGCCGGGCCGTTCCGGATCGTGTCACTGATGAGCCGGGAGGCCGTCGACGAGCTCGACCTGCAGGTCGGGTCGGTGGCCATCGCAGTGATCAAATCGACCACGGTCGTGGTGGAGCGCTCCACCCCGGCCGTCGCGAATAAGGGGAGGAACAGCTCGTGACATCCCGTTGGATCCGAATCACGCTCGCGGCGCTGACCGTCGCGGGGCTCAGTGCGTGCGGCGACGACACGAAGACCGCCAGTCCGCAGCCGTCGGTCGGCAGCGCCAGCAGCGCCGCGACCGTCACCGGTGACGTCACCGTGTTCGCCGCGGCGTCGCTGACCGAGTCGTTCAAGACGATCGGCAAGGACTTCGAGGCCGCCAACCCCGGCGCGAAGGTCACGTTCAACTTCGCCGGCAGCTCCGCGCTCGCCACCCAGATCAACCAGGGCGCGCCCGCGGACGTGTTCGCCTCCGCGGCGCCGGCGAACCTGAAGACCGTCACCGACGCGGGCGGCGCCGAGGGCACCGGCACCACGTTCGTGAAGAACCAGCTCGTCATCGCGGTGCCGAAGGGCAACCTCAAGGGCATCAAGACCCTCGCCGACCTGACGAAGCCGGGCGTGAAGGTCGCGCTGTGCGCCGAGCAGGTGCCGTGCGGCGCCGCCGCGAAGAAGGCCCTCGACACCGCCGGGGTGAAGATCACCCCGGTGACCCTGGAACAGGACGTGAAGGCCGCCCTGGCGAAGGTGAAGCTGGGCGAGGTCGACGCGGCGCTGGTGTACCGCACCGACGCCAAGGCCGCCGCCACCGACGTCGACGGCATCGAGTTCCCCGAGTCCGCGGGCGCGATCAACGACTACCCGATCATCGTGCTGAAGAAGGCCAAGAACCCGGCCGGCGCGCAGGCGTTCGTCGCCTACGTCCTGTCGGACAAGGGCAAGGCCGTCCTCACCAGCGCCGGTTTCCAGGCCCCGTAAGCTCCCGCAATGCCGATCGTGGACAAAGCCGGGGAGGTAGCCCCTCCCCGGCGCCAGCGGATCCCGCTCGGCCTGCTCGTGCCGGCCGGGCTCGGCCTGCTGTTCCTCACGTTCCCGCTGGTCGGCCTGCTGGTCCGCGCGCCCTGGACCACACTGCCGCAGCGGCTCACCGAGCCGGGCGTGCTCACCGCGCTGCTGCTGTCGCTGCAGTGCGCCACCCTCGCCACGGTCGTCTGCGTGCTGTTCGGTGTGCCGCTCGCCTGGCTGCTCGCCCGGGTCGAGTTCCCCGGCCGCCGCCTCGTCCGTGCCCTGGTCACCGTCCCGCTGGTGCTGCCGCCCGTCGTCGGGGGTGTGGCGCTGCTGCTCGTCTTCGGCCGCCGCGGGCTGCTCGGCGAATGGCTCGACACCACGTTCGGCATCACGTTCCCGTTCACCACCACCGGCGTCGTGATCGCCGAGGCGTTCGTGGCGATGCCGTTTCTCATCATCGCCGTCGAAGGGGCGCTGCGCGGCGCCGACAGCCGCTTCGAGGAGGCCGCCGCCACCCTCGGCGCCGGCCGGTGGACCACGTTCACCCACGTCACGTTGCCGCTCGTCGCGCCCGGCGTCGCCGCCGGTGCGGTGCTGTGCTGGGCCCGCGCGCTCGGCGAGTTCGGCGCCACCATCACGTTCGCCGGCAACTACCCGGGGACCACGCAGACCATGCCGCTGGCCGTTTACCTGGCCCTGGAGACCGACCTCGACGCGGCGATCGTGCTCAGCCTGATCCTGCTCACCGTCTCCGTCGCCATCCTCGCCGGGCTCCGCGACCGCTGGATCACCAGCCCATGACGGCCGAAGTGGACGCGCACATCGTCGTCGACCGCGGCACGTTCCGGCTCGACGTCAGTCTCC
Organism: Dactylosporangium siamense; assembly: GCF_016862795.1. Taxonomy (GTDB): domain Bacteria; phylum Actinomycetota; class Actinomycetes; order Mycobacteriales; family Micromonosporaceae; genus Dactylosporangium; species Dactylosporangium siamense. The sequence continues at coordinate 11,525 of NZ_BONQ01000052.1, forward strand.
GGATCGAGCCCGGGCAGGTCGTCGCCCTGCTCGGCCCCAACGGCGCCGGCAAGACCACCGCCCTGCGGGCCCTCGCCGGCCTGCAGCCGCTCACCGCCGGGCACATCACCGTCGACGGCGTCGACCTCGACCGCCCCGATCTGCGCCGTTACGTTCCGCCGGAGCGCCGGCCGATCGGCGTCGTGTTCCAGGACTACCTGCTCTTCCCGCACCTGTCCGCGCTGGACAACGTCGCGTTCGGGCCGCGCCGCCACGGCGTCGACCGGCGCGCCGCCCGCGACCAGGCCGCCGACTGGCTGGCGCGGGTGGGCCTGGCCGAGCACGCCCGCCGCAAACCCCGTCAGCTCTCCGGAGGACAGGCCCAGCGGGTCGCGCTCGCCCGCGCCCTGGCCGTACACCCGGCGCTGTTGCTCCTCGACGAACCTCTCGCCGCCCTGGACGCCCGGACCCGGCTCGACACCCGGGCGGAGCTGCAACGGCATCTCGCCGAGCACCGGGGCGCGGCACTCCTGGTCACCCACGACCCGCTCGACGCGCTCGTCCTCGCCGACCGGCTCGTCATCGTCGAGGACGGGCGGGTCGTGCAGGAGGGCGACGCCGCCGCCATCACCGCGCAGCCACGCACCGACTACGTCGCGAGGCTCGTCGGCCTCAACCTGTACCGGGGACGCGCCGACGGTCACACGGTGGTCGTGGGTGACGGGTTCGCGCTCGCCGCCGCCGACCGGCTCGACGGCGACGCGTTCGTCGTGTTCCGGCCGTCCGCGGTCGCGCTGCACCCGCACCGGCCCGACGGCAGCCCCCGCAACACGTGGGCCGCGACCGTCACCGGCGTCCAGCGCCACGGCGACAACCTGCGCATCCAGCTCAGCGGGCCGATCACCGCCGCCGCCGACGTCACCCCGGCCGCCGCCGCGCACCTGCGTCTCTCCCCCGGCCAGCAGGTGTGGGCCGCGGTCAAGGCGACGGAGACCCGCGCCTACCCGGCCTGACCGGCGGACGGGCCGAGTGGCATGTCCCCTGCCGGCCGTGGGGCCGGCTCCTTCAACTCGATGAAGATCGCGTGGCTGTCCGTCGCGCCGATGTTCTCGCCGACGTGCTCCTGAGCGCCGACCCAGCGCGCCTGCCCCGCCGTGAGCTCGACCTCGACCTCGCGGCCACCGGCGTGGACGCGGCGGCGGAAGTCGGCCAGCGTGACCATGACGCTGTCCGGGTGGCGGTGCGGGTGGGTCGTGTCGCCGGGGTGGTCGCGGTATCGCAGGACCCTGACCCGCTCGTTCTCGAACAGCACCGAGTACAGCTCCGGGTCCGTGACCACCGGATCTACTTCGTGGGACTCCAGTACCATGGGACTACGGTACCATGATGGCGATGCCAGTACCATATGAGGCGACCGGTCGCACGCAGCAGAAGTCCCGGACCCGGGAGGCGCTGGTCGACGCGACCCGCGCGCTGCTCGCCGAGGGCGCCACCCCGCAGGTCGAGGACGCCGCCGAACGGGCCGGAGTGTCCCGCACGACCGCGTACCGCTACTTTCCGAACCAGCGCAGCCTGCTGCTCGCGGCGCACCCGCAGCTCTCCCCGGACACGCTGCTCCCGCCCGACGCGCCGGACGATCCCATCGCCCGGCTCGACGCGTTCATGGCCGCGTTCACCCGGTACAACTTCGACTGGGAGCCGCAGCTGCGCACCTCGTTGCGGCTGTCCCTGGCGCCGGAGCCGTCCGGTTCCCGGCCGGCCCTGCGGCAGGGCCGGGCCATCGGCTGGATCGAACACGCCCTCGAACCGGTGCGCACCGCTCACCCGGCCGTCGACGTGCGCCGGCTCGCCGTCGCCATCCGCTCCGCGACCGGCATCGAGTCGCTGATCTGGCTCGTCGACATCGCCGGCCAGACCCGCGTGGAGGCCGCCGAGACGGTGCGCCGCACCGCCCGCGCCCTGCTCGACGCGGCGCTGCGCGACGCCTGAGTTCCGTGGCAGGATCTTGTCGATGGACACCGATGCGCTGCTCGGCGCAGCCGCGATCCTCGCCGGGGCCCGCCGGGTCGTCGTCTTCACCGGCGCCGGGATCTCCGCCGAGAGCGGCGTGCCGACGTTCCGCGACGACCTCACCGGCCTGTGGGCCCTCTACGAGGCCGAGGAGCTCGCCACGCCGGAGGCGTTCCACCGCGACCCGGATCTCGTGTGGGGTTGGTACGAGTGGCGCCGCAACCGCGTCCGCCGGGCCGAACCCAACGCCGGGCACTTCGCCACGGCCGAGATCGAGGCCATGGTCCCCGGCAGCGTGGTCGTCACCCAGAACGTCGACGACCTGCACGAGCGGGCCGGCTCACCGGCGCCGCTGCACCTGCACGGCAGCCTCTTCGCGCCCCGCTGCATCGGCGCCGGCGCCCACCCCTTCACCGGCCCGCCCGCCGATCCGGCCGCCGACGGCGACCCCAACCCAGAGGCCGACCCAGAGGCCGACGGCCGCCGCGTCCGGCCGCCGCGGTGCGTGGAATGCGGGATGCTGGTGCGCCCCGGTGTCGTCTGGTTCGGCGAGGTGCTGCCCGCCACGGCCTGGACCGCCGCGAACGAGGCGGCCGCCAACTGCGACGTGCTGCTGACCGTCGGCACGTCCGGCGTGGTGTACCCGGCGGCGGAGCTCCCCCGCATCGCCCTGCGCACCGGCGCCACCGTGATCCAGGTCAACCCGGCGCCCACGGCACTGGACGTGGTCAGCACCATCAACCTGCGCGGCGCCGCCGCCGAGGTGCTGCCCGCACTGGTCGCGGGCGCCCGCTGAGACGCACCGGTGGGTAGGATTCGCGCGATGAGCACGATTCGGGGTGTGCTGTTCGATGCCGGTGGCGTGCTGACGCAGCCGGTCGGCGGGCGGTGGAATCCGCGGTTCGACTTCGAGGGCATCGTGTCGTCCCACCATCCCGACGTCGACCAGGATCTGTTCGCGTCGGCGATCGCCGCCGGCCAGCGCTTCCTCGACGCCACGCTCATCACGGCGAACCGGACCGCCTACCACCGCGAAATGCTCGCGATGCTCGACATCCCGCACCCGTCGGATCGGCTGCTGCACGAGCTGGAGGCGCCGGCGGCGGGTCCGGTGATCGAGCTGTATCCAGACGTCCGCCCGGTCCTCGACCGGCTGCGGGCGGCAGGCATCCGCATGTCGGTGGTCTCCGACACCTGGGCGGGCCTGGAGGCGATGTTCGCCGGCCTGGACATCGCGCACTACTTCGACGGCTTCGCCATCTCCGAGATCCTGGGCTGCCGCAAACCGGACCCGCGCATGTATGCCGAGGGCAGCCGCCTGGTCGGCCTCCCACCGCACGAATGCCTGTTCGTCGACGACGATCCCGAGCTCGTGGCCGCCGCCGTCGCCCTCGGCTACCACGGCCTCACCCTCGACCGCACCGCCGAACCCCCCACCCCGCCCGGCGTCATCACCACCCTCGACGCCGTCGCGCTCTGACCCGGCCTGCCGTCATCGAACGCTGATGATCACCTTGCCGAGCGGGTTGGCCGACTCGTAGTAGCGGAACGCGGCGGGTGCCTCCTCGAACGGGAACGCCCGGTCGATCAAGGGACGCAGCTCGTGCGCGGCGATCACGTCGTTCATCTCGACGAACTGGGCCCGGCTGCCGACCGCGATGGCCCGCAGCGTCGCGGCGGCGCCGAACACCAGGCGAGGGTCCAGCGGCGGCCACTCGCCGTCGACCGACCCGACGAACGCCACCTGCCCGCTGACGGCCAGGGACCGCAGCGACTGATCCAGCGGGCCGGCGGTGTGGACGACCCGGTCGACGCCGAGACCGCCGGTGAGGGCGCGGACCGCGGCCGGCCAGTCGGGGTCGGCGCGGTAGTTGACGACCGCGTCGGCGCCCAGGTCCAGCAGCCGGCGCTCCTTGTCCGGACGGCCGGTGGTGGCGATCACCGTCGCGCCGAGCGCCTTGGCCAGCTGCACCGAGAACAGCGACACACCACCGGACCCGGTGGTCAACACCGTGTGGTTGGCACGAACACCGCCGAGGGCGTTCCAGGCGGTGACCGCGGCGCACGGCAGGGTCGCGGCCTCCGCGTAGGACAGGTGCGCCGGGATCGGCACCAGCGCCCGCTCCGGCAGGACCGCGAGCTCGGTCAGCAGGCCGTCGAGCGACCCGCCCAGCTGCGGCAGCACCGCCGGGCGGAACGGCCCGTCCTGCCAGTCCGGAAACAGCGTGGCGGTGACCCGGTCGCCGGGGCGCACCCGCTCGACGCCCGCACCCACCGCGACGACCTCGCCGGCGCCGTCCGAGACCGGGATGACATCGGGTTTGACCGGCAGGACGTACCGGCCGCGCAGCACGAGCAACTCACGGAAGCTCAGTGACACCGCGTGCACCGCGACCGCCACCTCTCCCGGGCCCGGTTGGCGTGGCTCCTCGGTGCGCAGCGACAGCCCGTCGATGCCGGCGCCGCTGGTGACGCGATAGCTGCGCACGCTCACCCCTCGATGAACTGGTAGTCGCTGACGATCCGCCCGTCCGGACCGAGCACCAGGAACTCCAGGCCGGCGCCCACCGGGTCGCCGCCGTCGCGCGGCACCATCACCCAGCGGAACTTCACCACCTCGCGGAGCCGCTCGGCGGCGCCGGCGGCCTGGAACACAAACGTGCCGGGGGCGACGAACTCCTGGTAGGCGCGGGTCACCCGGGACTCGAGCTCGGCGTGCCCGCGGGCCTCCAGCACCAGCTGGTCGAAGCCCAGCCCGGCGGCGGCCTCCCGCAGCTCGAGCGGCGCCTGCAGGACGTGGACCGCGTCGTCGGCCCACAGCTCGCGGATCGCGGCACGGCGCCGGTCCGCGTCGGGCTCGCTCCACACGGCGACGTAGCGGTCGGTGAGATCGTTCAGGTTCATGCCACGACTCTGCGGCGGCCGCCGCGCCCCGACAATTCCCTGCGAGGAATCGCCGGGCGGCGCGACGGCGCGGTACACAGGAGCCATGACCCAAGGACTCGCGGGCGCGTTGCGGACCTGGCGCACCCGCCGGCGCGTCAGCCAGCTCGAGCTCGCGGTGCGGGCCGGCACCACCCAACGGCACGTCAGCTTCATCGAGAGCGGCCGCTCCACCCCGGGCCGGTCGATGATCATCCGGCTGGCCGAGTCCCTGGAGGTGCCGATCCGGGAGCGCAACGAGCTGCTGCTCGCCGCGGGGTTCGCGCCCGCGTATCCGCAACGCGACCTCGACGATCCGCGGCTGGCGCCGGTGCGCGCCGCCCTCGACCGCATCCTGCACGGCCACCTGCCGTTCCCGGCGGTCATCGTCGACCGGCACGGTGACCTCGTCTCGGCCAACGCCGGCTTCCACCTGCTGACCCGCGGCGTCGCCCCCGAGCTGCTCGCCGCACCGGTCAGCGTGCCCCGGGTCCTGCTGCACCCGCGCGGGCTCGCCCCGCGCATCGTCAACCTCGACGAGTGGGCCTGGCACATCATCGACCGCGTCCAGGCCGAGAGCGTGCGCAACCCGAGCGACCGCCTGGCCCGCCTCGCTTCGGAGCTCGCGGGCCTCGCGCCGCCGCGTCCCCGGCAGCTGTCGCCGCAGTATCTGGGCTTCGCGGTGCCGCTGCACCTGCGCACCGGCGACCGGGAGCTGCGGCTGCTCACCACGCTCACCCACTTCGGCACCGCCACCGACGTCACCCTCGCCGAGCTGCGCCTGGAGGCGTTCCTGCCGGCCGACGACGCGACCAGCGCCGCCCTCACCGAGCTCGTCACACCCGGGCATCAGGGTCGCGTGGCAGGCTCGCGCCATGGCTGACCTGGCCCAGCTGCTCGAGGACCTGCGCCCCTCGGAGCTGGCGCTGCGCGACTGGGTGCGGACCCGGCTGAACGCCTCGATCGTGCGCGAGATGGCCACGTACGACTACGGCATGCGCGTCGACGAGCACCGCTGCGGCATCGAGGACCTCATGGTCGCCCGCCGCCTGCCGGAGCAGGTGCCGTGGCCCCCCGCCGAGGTCCTGGAACTGACCACGTACACCAGGATCCCCGACGGCGAGGTCACGCCCGGCTCGGCGAGCTGGCGCGGCCACGTCGCCCGGCTGTTCGCCGCGCTGCTGCTGGTCCGGTCCATGAACAACGCCGATCCCGCCCCGACCCTCGCCGGCCTGGTCGCGTCGGCGCTGGCGCTGGGTCCCGAGGCCACGGCGGCTGCCGTGCGCTATCTGGCCTGGTGCCGGAAGCACGAACCGGGCTTCTGGCACGGCGACGAGGAGGCCCGACCGTTCCTGACACTCGGGCTGTGGCTGCTGTACGGCGCGAGCCCCGACCACGATCCTGCCGCCGAGTCGACCCTCCGCCGGGCCTTCACCAGCGAACTGCCACCCCCGCCCGCGACCCCCAAGTCGATCGCCGGCGCCGAAGGCCGGCGGGCCTGGCGTTCCCTCGTCAACGAGCACCTGCCCACCGACGAGGACCGCGACGTCCGGGCCTGGTTCGCATGACGCCCGCGCAGTGGCCGACCATCCGCGACGCGCTCTGGATCGGCGGCGGCCAGTGGTCCGGCAAGACCACGGTCGGCGCCCTGCTCACCACCCGGCACGCCCTCACCCACTACCACTGCGACCACCACGACGCCCGCGCCCACGAGGACCGTCGCATCGCGGCGCGCTCGCGGCGCGGCGATCCTCCGCCCGACTGGCCGGCGTACTGGGCGTCGACGCCGCAGGAGATGGCCGACGTGGCGATGGCCAACTTCGCCGAGCAGTTCCCGTGGGTCCTGGACGACCTGCGCGCCCTGGTCAGCCCCCGCCCGGTCCTGGTCGACGGCTGGAACCTGCGACCGGACCTGGTCGCCGGCGTCGCCGACGCGGCCCACCGCATGGCGATCCTGGTCCCGACCCCCGAGTGGCAGTCGCACCAGGCCGCGACCCTGCCCCGCGCGGCCCGTTTCGGCGCCGACCTGCCCGACCCCGCGCGGGCCCGCCGGAACCGCGACGAACGCGACCGCATCCTCGCCGCCGACGCCGCCGACCGGGCGAGCGCGCTCGGCATCCGCGTGATCCCGATCGACGGCACCCGCGACCCGGCGAGCATCGCCGACGAGCTCGAGGACCACTTCGGCCTCGCCCCGGACGGTGTGGCCGCGGCGATCGCCGGTGAGCTGGAACTGATGACGCCGGCCGTGCGCGCGTCGCCGGAGCTCGCCGCCCGGTATCTGGACCCGGACTTCGTGGAGATCGGGACCTCGGGCCGCCGCTGGGACCGCGCGACGACGCTCGCCACGCTCCCGGCGAAGGCCGGCGCTCGCTACGAACCCGCCCACATGCGCGGCACCGTGCTCGCGCCGGGCCTGGTACAGGTGACGTACGAGACGACGATCGAGGGTGAGCGGGCCCTGCGCAGCTCGCTCTGGCGCGACCTGGGCGACGGCTCCGGCTGGCGCCTGTACTACCACCAGTCCACCCGCGTCCCGTAACCGTCATTGTGGGGCCGTCGGCGCGGGACGCTGTCGAACGGTGCAGGCGTCACCGATGTCGAGTTCGTCCCTCGTTCGGGTGACTGCTGCCGATGCGTGAGCTCCGGCGGGCACGCCTTGTGGCCGCGTCGGCACGGCGCGTCGACGCACGTGTCAATGGATGCCCGCGGTGCTGACTTCCTCAGGCTTCTCGGGTACTGTCCGCGAAGCATTCTGCGCCGGCGGTGTCGCGGGAGCTCCGGTCGCGGCGGCTGCGAGACGACCTCCGGCCGGTCAGCGGAACCGCAGCCGAGGAGGGCAGGAACCATGACGCAACACGGGATGCGACCTTACGACGAGCGCCTCGCGAACGGGCAGGCGACGCTCAACAACACCGCGGAGCAGCAGGCCCCCCGGCACGACATGAACGCGCAGCACGTCAACGCGCAGCACCAGGCGCTGCAGGTGCTGACCATGGCGCAGCGCACCGCCGAGGAGCACCTCGACGGCGCCCGGCGCGAGGCGGAGCAGATCCGCGCCGGCGCGCACGCCGAGGCCGCGCAGATCGTCTCGAAGGCCCAGGCCCGGGCCGACGCGCTGCACAACGAGGCCGAGAAGATCATCGCCGAGGCGCGCGCCCAGGGCGAGAGCATCGCCCAGGCCGCCGAAGCGTTCGCCGGGGAGACGGAACAGAACGCCACCGACATCCTCGCCGAGGCACAGAGCCGCGCGGAGAAGATCGTCCAGCAGGCCCGGCAGAATGCGCACGACATCAAGCAGCGCGCCGAGCAGATCTACGAGGACGTCGTCGGTGGCCTCACCTCCAAGCGGCAGGCGCTGCAGCAGCAGATCGAGGCCCTGGAGGGCTTCGACCACGAGTACCGCTCCCGCCTCACCGCGTTCATGCAGCAGCAGATGCGCGCCCTCTGGGTGAGCCAGCCGCAGGTGGAGGCCGAGATCGAGGAGGCCGAGGCGGTGCCGAGCGAGCTCATGCCCGCGCCCCGGGCCGGCGATCACGACGAGGTCCAGGCCTGACGGTTCCGCGTCAGCGGCTGCTGGCCCCGGCCAGCAGCCGCACGATCTCGGCGGTGGAGCCGGCCTGACCGAGGAGCGGGAAGATCCGCCGCAGGCTGTTGTGGTGGGCTTCCAGGTCCAGGTCGGCCATGGCGTCCGTCACGAGCGTGACGTGGTAGCCGTGGTCGTATGCGGCCCGGGCGGTCGACTCCACGCCGATGCTGGTGGTGAGCCCGGCCAGCACCACCTGCGTGACGCCGCGGCGGCGCAGTCGCAGGTCGAGATCGGTGCCGTGGAAGGCGTTCCAGGTGCGTTTGGTCACGGTGATGTCGTCGGGGTGGCCGGCCAGGTCGTCCACGACGGCATCCCAGCCGTCGGGCAGTGGACCGGACCGCGCCGGCAGCTCGTTGCGGCCCGGGGCCGGGTCCGAGCCAGCCGTGACCCGGACCAGCACGACCGCGGCGCCGTGCTCGCGGAAGGCGCGGGCCAGCTCGACCGCCCGGCCCACCACCTCCTGGCCGGTGTGCGGGACCGTGGGTGCGCCGACGACGGCGTGCTGCAGGTCGATGATGACCAGCGCGCTGGTCGGGTCGAGTGCGGTGACGGTCATGCGGGTGCGCCTTCCTGTTGCGCTTGGACAACTCCGGGAAACCGCCGCCGGGACAGCAGCAGCGGGCTGGTGAGGATGAGCAGGCCCGCGACCGTGATGGCGGTGCGGGGGCTGGTGGCCTCGGCGAGCAGTCCGCCGAGCGCGCTGAGGACGGCGATCGCCGCGCTGCTGCCGATCGACCAGGCGGACAGCGTGCAGGCGGTGCGGTCCTGCGGGGTGTGTTCCAGCCGGTACGTGGCGAGCACCGGGTTGTACAGGCTCATGCTGGCGATGATCGCCAGCTCGACCGCGATCACCATCGCGAGTCCGGCGACACCGGGCTGGACGAAGGCGAGGCCGATCAGCCAGACCGCGCGCAGGGTGCCGACGGCGCGGAGGATCCGCGGCTGGCCGAACCGGGCCACGACCCGAGGGGCCAGCCGCGAGCCGATGAGCCCGCCGACGCAGGGGGCGGCGAAGGCCAGGCCGTACTGCCAGGGCGGGAAGCCGAGCTCGCCGAGCAGCAGCACGGCCAGCAGCGGCTCGGTGGCCATGATCAGTCCCGCGACGAGCAGCTGGTTGAGGTACAGCGCCCGCAGGTCGCGGTGGGTCAGCAGGTGCCGCCAGCCGTCGAGCAGCTCGCCGGCCCTGGTCTGGTGCCCGGCGGCGCGGTGGGGGTGCGCCTCCCGCCCGCCGATCGCGGCGATGCCCAGCGCGGAGAGCAGGTAGCTGAGCGCGTCGGCCACGACGGTGGCGACCGGCCCGAACAGGCCGACCGCCGCGCTACCCAGCGGCGGACCGACCGCGATGGAGCTCCACGTCGTCGACTCGAACCTCGCGTTGGCCACGATCAGGTGCTCCGGCCGGACAAGGGTCCTGAGGTAGGCGCCGCTCGCCGCGCCGAAGGCGATCTTCGCGGCGGCGACCACGGCCGAGACGACCATCAGCTGCACGAATCCGAGCCGGCCGAGGGCGTACGCGACGGGGATGGTCAGCATGGCCGCGAACCGGGCCAGATCCATCGCGATCATCACCGGCCGCTTGCGGTGGAACTCCACCCACGGCCCGAGCGGCAGGGCGATCAGCGCGCCCACCGCCGGCCCCATCGCGGACAGCGCGGACACCTGGGCGGGGCCGGCGTGCAGCACCAGCACCGCGATCAGTGGCAGGGCACCGAACCCCAGCCCCGAGCCGTAGGCGCTGACCGCGTACGCCGCCCACAACCACCCGAACCGCCGACCCAGCAACCCGCACCTCCCGCGTGAACAACCGACCGTTGACCGCCGCGATCAAAGCAAGGTCCGGGACAAGGAATCAAACAACCGATCCGGTGACGAGCCACAACCGATCGTTGTGTGAGTAAGGTGTGGCGCGTGGATCTCGATGCCGTGCGCACCTTCGTCGCCGCCGCCGACGCCGGCCAGTTCCAGGACGCCGCCGCCGCGCTGTCGATCACCCAGCAGGCGGTGTCCAAGCGCATCGCCGCGCTGGAGAAGGACCTGCAGGTGCGGCTGTTCACCCGCACCCCGCGCGGCGCCCAGCTCACGGTCGACGGCCAGGCGTTCCTTCCCCACGCCCGGGAGCTGCTGCGGGTGGAGGCGCGCGCCGACGCCTCCGTGCGCCCCGGCCGGCGGGCCCTGCGCGTCGACGTCCACAGTCGACGGACCGCGCCGGCGGTGCTGCTGCAGGACTTCCACCGCACGCACCCGCGGATCGAGCTGGACGTGGTGACGCTCGACGCCGACGTCCACGCCGCCACCGCCGCCGTCGACGCGGGGACGGTCGACGCCACCTTCCACGCCGTCACCGTGCCCGCGCGCCGGCTGCCGCCCGCGATCAGGACCGCCCGGGTGATCGACGAGCGGCACGAGCTGCTCGTCGGTCCGCGCCACCCGCTCGCCGCCGCCCACGCCGTCACGCCCGCGCAGCTCGCCGAGCACCGCATCTGGATGCCGGGCATGGCCGTGGACACCGAATGGTCCGACTACTACGACGAGCTCGCCGCCGCGTTCGGCCTCACCATCGACCGGATCGGCCCGGTCTTCGGCAACGAGGCGCTGCTGGCCGAGATCGCCGACTCCCCGACGCTGGCGACCCTCGCGGGCGAACGCACCCGGTACCTGTGGCCGGACAGCTACGACCTGCGCCGCATCCCGGTGCGCGACCCGGCACCGATCTACCCGATGTCACTGATCTGGCGCGCCGACAACCCGCATCCGGCGCTGCCGAAGCTCCGCGACCACCTCGTCGCCAGGCGGGTGGACCCGCCCGACGGCCCGGTGTGGCTGCCGAAGTGGGGCCGCTGAAGGCTGCCCGGGGTCAGGCGTCGAACCACTCCGTGACGAAGGTGACGCCGTCGTCGAACGTCACCCCGACCCGGTGCCGGCCGGGCGTGAGGCCGTCGACCTGGAACCGCCCGCGCTCGTCGGCACGGGTCGTCCGAGTGTCGCCCGGCTTCTCTATGGTCACGGCGGCCGGCGCCGGTGGATCCAGCTGGCCGAGCAGCCGCAGGGTGCCGTCGTCGGTCGACAGCTCGAGCACCACCGTGACGTCGTCGCGTTCAAACGTCAGCAGCCGCGCCGCGCCGCCGCGCACGTGTGCGAGCTCCCGTCCGGTCGAGGCCGTGTCGTCGGTGAGCCGGGCGAGCTCCCGGTCGAGGTTGCGCCATGCCAGCGCCTCGAACCCGGCCAGCACGAACCGGTCCGGGACAGGGTCGGCGTCGCGCCACAGGGACTGCAGGGCGTCGCCGAGAGCGTCGTCGTTCATCGGGCACCTCGCGCGTTCGGTCTGGCACGGAATGGCGGCTTCTGGTGGCCGGGTCAGTCGGTCATGATCGACCGGAGACCGGCGAGGCAGCGCGCCCGGGTGGGGCCGATGCTGCCGATCGGGATGTCCAGCGCGGCACCGACCGTCTCGTAGCTGGGTGCCGGGTCCGCGAACATGACCCTGAGCAGCCGCTGGCACCCGTGCGACAGCCGCGACACCGCCTGCCACAGGACGCGCTGGGACTCGTCGCGCAGCAGGCGCTCGTCGACCGCCGGCGCCACCGCCGCGGCGCCCAGCCCGTCGACGTCGTCGACGGGCAGGTCCCGTCCGGCCCGGCGGATCAGGTTGAGCGCCTCCCGGCGGGCCGTCGTGGCCAGCCAGCCGGGAAGCCGCTCGGCGTCGCGGATGTCGTGCAGGTGCTCGACCAGCCGCAGCCACGTGCCCTGCACCACGTCGCCGGCGTCGGCGGTGGACAGCCGGAAGCCGCGTGCGATGGACCAGACGAGGCTGGAGTAGGTGGTGACGATGGCGTTCCAGGCTTTTTGGTCGCCCTCGGCCGCGGCCGCCAGGGCGGCCGCGGGATCGAAATCAGTCACGCCCGGAACCCTAACAGCCGTTGCCACGGCACGATGTCCGTTCATGTCCTACCCCGCTGACCGCTCATGCCAGGCCGGGCAGGCCACCGTAGGAGCGCGCGGTCGCCTCCTTGCGCACGAGATCGGCGGCGCCCAGCACGGAACCCGCCGTGCGGTGGTGGCTGGCGATCGCCGCCGCGGCGTACGGGGCGGCGAACGAGGTGCCGCTCCACCGCGCGAAGCCGGTCGGGAAGTCGTCGTGGGTGACATACGTGCTCGTGACGTCGGCGCCGGGGGCGGTCACGTCCACCCACGCGCCGCTGTTGCTCCACGAGCACAGCTCCGTGCCGTCGTGTGCGGCCACGGCGAGCACCTGCGACGCGAACGGCAGCGCCGTGCCGGCGAACGCCGCCGGCCAGTACGGCCGGTCGCTGATGCCCTCGTTCCCGGCGGCCGCCACGACCACCCGGTCCCGGCCGCGCAGCAGCTTCGTCAGCGCGGCCGCCAGCAGCAGCGGCGGGCGGTCGTTGCGGGTGAACCCGCCGAGGGACAGGTTCACCACGTCGACGTCGGTCAGGGCGAACAGGGCCCGGGCGAGGTCGACCTCGGTGCACAGGCCGTCGGCGTCGAGCACCTTGATCGCGCGCACCCGGGCGTTGTCGGTGCGGGACATGACGACGCCGATGATGAAGTTCGCGTGACCGAGGTCGGTGCCGGAGACCAGTTCCTCGTCGAGGTCGTCGGTCTCGTACCAGTGCGACGGCAGCGGGCTGTCGGCCCACACCGCGGTGTCCAGCACGGTCAGCCGCACCGCGGCGTCCGCGGCCGGGCCGCCGTCCAGCGGGTACATCTCGGCGGTGACCGGCGGGCCGTAGGGGCCGCCCATCTCGAACGGGTTGGACAGGAACACGTGGTTGGGTGCGGCCGCACCGGTCGGCAGCGCCGCCGTCACCATCTCCGGTTCGGCGCCGGGCGCGGCCAGCCGCACGAAACCGGCGACGGCCGGCAGTGCCCTGATCGCCGCGGGCGCCACCCCCGCCGACACCAGCGCGGCGCGGGCCGCCTGCTCGTGGTCGGCGGCCACCAGCACCTCGTTCCGGGTGCGGCGCACCGGCCGGCCGGTCGCGGTGTCGGTGTGCAGCCACGGCAGCGCCGCCAGCCGGGCAGCGCGGCGCTCGTTCCAACGTCCAAACTGAGCCATCGCAGATCTTCCTCACGTGTCGCCGTGGATAGGATGCGCAAGATGACGGGCGTGGACGGTCCCCTGATACATCCGGGCGGAAGTATTTCTGGCCCGGTGGCATGACCGTCCCCGCCGACCAGCTCCTGCAGGCGATCCAGGCCGACCCGCACCGCGCCGCCGCCGACGCGCGCGAGGCGCTCGCCAAGGCCCGTGCCGTGCGCGACCACGCCGCCGCGGCCGCGGCGCAGCGCGTGCTGGGGCTTGCCGCGCACGGGCTGCACGACGTGACCGCCGCCGCCGCGCACCTGCGCGCGGCGATCCGCTCCGCACACCGGGCCGGGGACGCCACCGTGGAGGCCGAGTGCCGCATGAGCCACGCGCTCGTGCTCGACGACCGCGGCGCGTCCGCGGCGGCGCTGCGCGAGATCGAGCGGGCCTGCCTGCAGCTCACCGGCCTGCGCCTGGCCCGCGCGACCATGCAGCGGGCGCTGATCCTGCGCCGGGTCGGCCGCGACGACGACGCCCTCGCCGGCTATCAACGCGCGCTGACCGCCTTCCGGCAGCACGGCGACGCGCTGTGGGAGGGCCGCGCCCTGGTGAACCGTGGGGTGCTGCGCGGGTACCGCGGCGAGCTCGGCCCGGCCCGGGCGGACCTCGGCCGCGCGGTGCAGATCTTCACCGACCTGGGGCTGCCCGACGCCGTCGCGCGGACCCAGCACAACCTCGGCTTCCTCGCCGCGCAGGCGGGCGACGTGCCGGCCGCGTTGTCGCACTACGACCAGGCCCGTGACCGCCTCGCCTACGTCGGCGCCGCCGCGGTCACCCAGCTCGACCGGGCCGAACTGCTGCTCACCGCCCGGCTGCGGCCCGAGGCGCGGGCCGCGGTCGGCGAGGCGGTCGAGGCCGCCCGGGCCGGCGCGTTCTCCTCGCTGCTCGGCCAGGCGCAGCTGCTGTCCGCGCGGATCGAGCTGGTCGGCGGCGACGCCGGCCTCGCCCGGACCCTCGCCCGGCAGGCCCGGGCCACGTTCACCCGGCAGTCCCGCCCGATCTGGGCGGCGCTCGCCCACCGGGTCGAGCTCGGCGCGAGGGTCGCGGCCGCCGGCGGCAACCGGCGCGTCCTGCGGGACCTGGAGACGGTCGGCGACCGGCTGGCCGCCGCCGTCTGGCTGCCCAGCGCCTGGGACACCTGGGTCGACGCCGCGCACGTCGCCGTCGACCTCGACGACATGGCCACCGCGACCCGCTGCCTCGAGAAGGCCGACGCCGGCCGGCACGCCGGGTCGGCGCCGCTGCGGGCGCGGGCATGGCACGCCGCGGCACGCATCGCGCTGCGGGAGGACCGGCTGCCGGTCGCCAAGCGCCGGCTCGCCGCCGGCTATCGCGACATCGAGCAGCACCAGGCCACGCTCGGCGCCACCGAGCTCGGGATGCGCGGCGGCGCCGTCGGCGTCGACATCGCGGCGGCCAGGCTGCGCCTCAGCCTCGGCGAGGGCGACGCCCGTGGCGCGCTGACCTGGCTGCAGCGCGTCCGCAGCGCGGCGCTACGGTTGCCGCCGGCCCGCCCGTCCGACGACCCGGTGGTCGAGGCGCTGCTCGCGGAGCTGCGCACGGTCGCGACGGAGAGCGCCACGACCGCGATCGACTCGCCGCGCACCGCGCGGCTGCTGCGCCGCCAGCGCGCGATCGAGGCCGAGGTGCGGCAGCGGTCCTGGCTGAGCGCCGGCACCCCGGTCGCGGCCCGCCGCCCGCCCACGCTCGCTGCCCTGTCCGCGGCGCTCGGCGACCGGGTGCTCGTCGAGCTGGCGGCGCTCGACGGCCAACTGCACGCGCTGGTGCTCGCCGACGGCCGCGTGCGGCACCGCCGGCTGTGCCCGGTCGAGCCGGTCGCGACGGAGCTGACCGCGCTGCGGTTCGCGATCCGCCGGCGGGTCGTCTACCCGGGCACCCGCATCGCCGCCCGCGCCGACGACGCGGCGGCGTACTCCGCCGGCGTCCTCGACCGGCTGCTGCTGCGCCCCCTCGCCGACCTGCTGGACGAGCGGCCGGTGGTGCTCGTGCCCAGCGGCGCCCTGCACGCCATGCCGTGGGCGATGCTGCCGACCTGCCACGGGCGGGCGGTGACGGTCAGCCCGTCGTCGTGGCAATGGTGGTGGGCCGCGACCGCGGACCCCCACGGCGGGCACGGGCGGGTCCTGGTCGCCGGGCCCGCGCCGCACCACGCGAGTGTCGAGGTCACCGCGCTCGCCGGATGGCTGCCGGCGGTCACCGCCCTCACCGGCGCCGCGGCGACGGTGACCGGCGCGCTGCGCACCCTCGACGGCGCGGCGCTGGGGCACGTGGCGAGCCACGGCGTGTTCCGCGCCGACAACCCGATGTTCTCCCACCTGATCCTCGCCGACGGGCCGCTCACCGTGTGCGACCTGTCGGCGCTGCGCCACCCGCCGGAGCTGCTGGTGCTGTCCTCGTGCGACGCGGGGTTGTCCGCGGTGCACCCCGGCGACGAGCTGCAGGGGCTGGCGGCGGCGCTGCTCGGGCTCGGCACCCGCACCGTCGTGGCGAGCCTCGGTCCGGTCGACGACGAGGACACGCTGCGGCTCATGACCGACCTGCACCGCCGCCTCGCCGACGGCGTGGCCCCGGCCGTCGCGCTGGCCCGGGCGCAGTCGGCCGGCGTGGACCGGATCAGCGCGGCGACGTTCATCTGCCTGGGCGCCGGCTGAGCGGTCAGCCCCGCCAGGCCTGCGCCTCGATGCCGGGCTCGGGCGGCCGCGGGCCGCGGAGCCGGGCCGCCGTGGTGACCGCCGCGGACACCACCGCTCCCCCGATCGCCACCAGGACGGCGATCCGGGCCGCGGTGTCGTAGCCGTCCGGGTTCCCGGCCGACCAGCCGTAGAACGACCAGCCGATGCCGACCGCGGTCAGCACCGCCACGCCCAGCACACCCACCGGATGCCACCACCGCAGCCCCCGGTCACCGGCAACCGTCGCCAGGCACCAGACCAGACCCGCCATCGCGACCACGATCCCGAAGATGCCGGCGAACCACGTGCCGGCGGCGACCCCGACCAGCAGCGCGAGCGAGCCGAGCACGGTCAGGCTGGCCGCGCCCGCCGCGAGCCGCCGGCGGCGGGTCAGCACCGGCAGCAGCGCGAGGCTGACCAGGACCGGCACCGCCGACCCGGCCAGCGTGAACTCCAGCCAGACGTGCTGCCCGGCTCCGACGAGCGGATCAGCCTCCGGCGGGACCCTGTCGGACGGCACCCCGACCCGCTGCCAGGTCCCGTCGGCGAACCTGACGGCGAGGCCGTCGCGCCGGTTGGCGACGAACACGAGGTGGCCGCCGGTGACCGGCAGCACGGCCACCTCGGCCGAGGCCAGGTCGACGCGGGTCGACCCGAGGTCGTCGACCTGCCTGGCCAGGAACTCCCGCCGCCCGTCCGAGACCTCCCAGGACATCCGCCAGGTCCGGCCGTCGTCGACGGTCTCCTCGACGGCCATCCGCCCGGGCACGACGCGGTAGCAGTGCCCTGGCCGGTCGGGCACACACGCCTGGGTGTTCAGCGGCGGCGATGTCGGCGGCAGGGTCGCCGTCGACGGGGGATCCTCCACCCAGGTCCGGCCGTCGCTCGTCGACAGCCAGGTCGAGGGCCACGACTCCGCGGTCGGGTCGGCGTTGAGCGCGTGGAAGCCGTTGTACAGCCCGACCAGCGCCCGGCCGTCGACCACCTGGACCCGGGCCACGGCCGGGTAGTACGGGGCGCTGGTGGCGGCGACCGCGAGCACCGCCACCGGGAGCACCAGCGCGGCGCGCACGGTCCGGGTCCACCGCTCCGGCAGCTCGGCCTCGCGCACCCGGGTCCAGGTCCACCAGGCGACCGCGAGCGCCGGCAACGCGACGAGGTCGGTCCCGTCGGCGAGCACCGTGGACGGCCGCACCAGGCTCCACGCCGCCGACGCGAACCCGGCCCCGGCCGTCGTGGCCTTCACCCAGGTGAACGCGAGCCCGACGCCGGCCAGCCCGGCAACGGCGGCGAGCCCGGCCGGCACGCGCGGGACGAGCAGGCACAGCACCGCCGCGACCAGCGCCGGGGCGAAGACGAGCCCGGCGACGTCGCTCAGCTTGCCGGTGACCGCTCCCGGGTACGCCGCCTTCAGCAGGTGATCGTTGACCAGCAGCACGACAACCGCGCCGACGGTGACCGGGTGGGTCATCCAGGCAAGGGCGACCGCGACGTGCCGCATACCGGAGGTGCGCTCCATCGGCCCATCATCCGGCTCCTCGGCGACGCCATCAGCCCCGTTGCGCGACCGTTATCGGCGCTCACCGGTCACCGCCGCCAGGTGGTCGGCGACCGGCGGGTGCGGCGCCTGGGACACCCGGGCCACCTCGGCGCAACTGCGGCATCGCCCAGCCGGCGGGGCGGAGCTGGACCGGCAGCACCGGGGCGCGCAGCATGTCCACGAAGATCGGGCCGAGCACGCAGGGCCTCGACCGGCGCGATGGTGGCGGTGTCCAACGTGCTGCCGTACGCCGTGCTGGTCGGCCTGGTCACGTGGACCGTCACGCACGGCAGGTGCCAGGCCCGCGCCGGCCGGGCGGCAGCGGTCGCCGTCGAATAGGGTCGGGTGCGTGGAACACTTGATCCGGCCGGACGGGCTGCCACCGGTCAACGGCTACAGCCACGCGGTCCGCTTCTCCGGGGCGATGGTCGCCGTGTCCGGCCAGGTGCCGGTGGACGGCGCGGGGCAGCTCATCGGCGCGGACGACCCGGAGGCGCAGGTCCGCCAGGTGTTCACCAACCTGGCCGCGGCCCTCGCCGCGGCCGGCTCCGGGCTGGACCGGGTCGTCAAGCTGACCGTGTACCTGACCGACCTCGCCGACCTCGCCGTCTTCCGCACCGTCCGCGACGAGTTCATCGACCCGGCCGCGCCGCCGGCAAGCTCACTGGTCCAGGTGAGCGGCCTGGTGCACCCCGCGTTCCGGGTGGAGGTCGACGCGCTCGCGGTGGCTTGACGGCCTACCAGCTGCCTGCGCAGTTGCACCTGCCGCCGGGGGCACTGCGGCGCGGGACCGTCAAGCCGATGCCGCCGCGCTGCGTTGTGCCCGCTGCTGTCGTGCGATGCGCTGGGCATGTGTCACCAGGCTGACGAGCACCGCCTTTGCCGACGCCCGGTCGCGAGCGTCACAGAGGATGACGGGGACATCCAGCGCCAGGTCGAGCGCGATGCGGACCTCCTCGGGCGTGTGCCGGCGGGGGGTCCCGTCGAAGCAGTTGACACCGATGACGAACGGGATGTTGCGCCGCTCGAAGTAGTCGATGCTCGGGAAGCTGTCGGCGAGCCGGCGGGTGTCGGCGAGCACGATGGCTCCCAGGGCTCCGAGGGCGAGTTCGTCCCAGACGAACAGGAACCGGTCCTGGCCGGGCGTACCGAACAGGTACACCACGACATCGGTGCTGATGGTGATCCGGCCGAAGTCCATGGCGACGGTGGTCGTGGTCTTTTCGTCCACGCCCTCGAGGTTGTCGATACCGATGCTCGCCGTGGTGATGCGTTCCTCGGTCTGCAGCGGCTGGATTTCGCTCACCGTACCGACGAGCGTCGTCTTGCCCGCGCCGAAGCCGCCCGCGACGAGGATCTTCGTGGCCCTGGGCATGCCTGCCGAGCCGTCGCGCCGATCAGAGGTTTCGGATGCCATGAAGCACCTCTTCAAAAAGGTCGTCGTCCGGCAGGGCCGGCACCGGATCCGGGTTGTTGGCCAAGATGAGCAACCGGCTGAGCAGATCGCCGAGCAGGACTCGGATGGTGCCGACGGGCAGGTTGAGGTGCGCGGACAGTTCCGCGACGGAGGTCGGCTGTTGGCAGCGCCGGAGGATGGCCTCGTGTTCGGGGCCGAGGTCGAGGACGTCGGCACCTGAGACGCTGCGACTCGTCATGATCATCGAGACCAGGTCGAAGCGGCCGTTCGCTTGGGTCCGGCCGCCCGTCATTGCATAGGGGCGCACGACCGGGCCGGCGTCGAGGTCGACCCAGATCTCGTCGGGGTCGTGCAGTGGGGTGTCCATTACCTCGGCGTCACCTGCCGTTGATCTGGCCGGAGTGCGCTCGCGGCTGGGTTGCGAGATGTTCGGTGACGCGTTGCACCAGCATCTCCATTTCGTAGGCGACGATGCCCAGGTCGCTGTTCGGTCCGCTGATGACTGCGAGGCAGGTTCCGTGGCCGGCCGCGATGACGAACAGGTACCCGTCCTCGAACTCCAGCACGGTCTGGCGGAGGACGCCGAGGTTGAAGAGCGGGCTGACGCTGCGGGCCAGGCTCTGCAGTCCGGAGGCACTGGCGGACACATGCTCGGCAAGGTCGCGTTGGATCTCCTGCGAGGAGGCGACGCGCAGCCCGTCGGCAGAGAGCACGACGGCATGTCGCACCTCCGCCACCCGGGTGACCAGGTCTTGTAACAGCCAGGTCAGATCGCCGGGGGTGGTCGATTCCTGCACCACGATGGTCCCTTCTTGACGTCCGGTTGCGGTTGTCCGTGGTGTCACGACTTACTCGGCGGGGGCGGCGTGTGTGCCGGATGTGCTGGGCGGAGTGGCGGGCGTCGGCAGGTTCAAGGCGGCTGGCTCGTCCCAGCCATCGGCGCCAGATGCCTGCCGTCGGGCTGCGCGCGAGCCCTGCTGGAACGCGGCCATCCGCGCGCCGGCCGACTCGGCGGAGCGCGGCGCCAGGGCGGGCACCTCGGCCGGGGGCGCACTCTCACCCTCGGGCGCTTTCCGGGAGCGTCGTGGCAGACCGAAGACGGTGTCCGGCTCTACGTCTGGGCCGGTGGCCGGCTCTGCGGACAACCCCATGGTGAGCTCGACGGCCGGGGCTGTGGCCAGGGAGTCGAACGGGTCCGGCGAGGCAGCGTGCTTCGCGGCGGGCGCCGCACCGTTCGACGGGGCAAGCACCGCGACGGCGGTGTGCCGTTCCTCGGGGAGGGAGACCATCGAGGACTCCACCAATGCTCCGGACGGTGCGATCGGGGCGGTGACGACCGGTAGCGCGGCTGCGGTCGCATCGGCGTCGGGGCCGTCCTGAGCCGGCGTGGGCGCGTCGGCCTGGGGATCGATCAGTGCTTTCGGGATCAGCACGACTGCGGTCGTGCCGCCGTACGGCGACCGGCGCAGGTGCACGCTGATGCCATGCCGCTTGGCGAACAGGGCAACGACGTAAAGGCCGAGCCGGACGTTGCTCGAACGCTGGAACTCCGGTGGATTGACCAGCGACTCGTTGGCGGCGGCCAGCGCCGTCTCGCCCATGCCGAGGCCGCGGTCTTCGATCTCCACCACGTAGCCGTTGCTGACGTGCTCGCCGCCGACCTGCACCTTGGTGTGTGGTGGCGAGAACCTGGTGGCGTTCTCCACGAGCTCGGCGAGCAGGTGGATGACGTCGCCCACAGCGCGGCCGGCAAGGCCGGGCGCCGAGCTGAGCCGCACGGTGACACGGGCGTAGTCCTCGATCTCACCGATCGCCGCGCGCAGGACGTCGATCATCGGGACCGGCTTACGCCACGCACGCCCCGACTTCCCGCCGGAGAGCACGATCAGGTTTTCCGCGTTGCGCCGCATCCGGGTGGCGAGGTGGTCGACGGCGTAGAGGTCGGCCAGCTTCTCCTCGTCGGTTTCCTTGTGCTCCATGGCGTCAAGCGTCGTGATCTGCCGGTGCAGCAGCGCCTGGGAGCGTCGTGCGATGTCGGTGAGACGAGCCCTGAAGCTGTGGCGCAGCTCGGCCTGCTCAACGGCGGCGTGGACGGCAGCTTGCTGCACCGAGTTGAACGCGTGGCCGACCTGCCCGATCTCGTCCGTGCCGAATTCCAGGGGCGGCGCCTCGACGTTGACGTCGACCTGTTCACCGCGACGCAGTTTGTCCATGACCCCGGGCAGCCGCGAGGTGGCCAGCTCGTCTGCTGCGTCGCGCAGCCGGACGAGTTGGGCAAGCAGCTTCCGGGCAGTGGTGATGGAAATCACGATGGACGCGATGACAGCGATCAGGCCGAGACCGCCGGCCAGCAGAAGCCGGACCACCACGCCGATGACGGCAGGCTCGGCCCGCTGCAGCGTCTGATCGGCAGAGGCCAATTCGAATTGGCGCAGCTCGCCGGCGGCCGCGGTGATCACGCTGGTCCAGCCTGCCGCGGTGACCGGTGGTGCCACGCCCGCCCGGGCACCGGTGACGAGTTGGTCCTCGACGGTGCGGAGCTTCGTCAACGCGTCGCCGCCGATGAGCCTGTCGTACTGTCCCCGCTCGGGGATCGGCAGGTTGACCGCTGCCTCGGCGTAGGCGTAGCGCTGGATGCTGACCAGCCGGGCGAGGTCGGCCGGCTCGGTGCCGGTGAACCGCCCGGCGGCGAACACGCCCGCGAGCAGAGCGTCCTCCTGGGACAGGACCTCCCGCGCTCGGGTCAACGCGATCAGGGTCCGCGACTGCGCGGCGATCTCAGGGTCATCCAGGGCGGAGATGGAGCCGTAGACCCGGAACGCACCGTCGATGATCTTCGTGTATTCGCCGACCACGTTCGTCGCGGCACCGCTGTCCACAGCGGCGCGCTGGGGCTGCAGCTGGTCCAGCAGCACTGCCATCTCGCTGATGCGGGTCTTGAGGGTGCCGTCCGCCGCCCAGGACACCCCCGAGCTCGCTGTCGACGCCCGCCAAGCGGCGACGACTTCATCAGTGTTCCGGCGCTGGTCGGTCACAGCCTGGCGCTGGGCATCACGACCGGTGGGACTGCTGCGATACACCACCGACAGCCGCCGCTCGGCCTGCAGCGCAGCCACCAGCGACTCGGTCGGCCGGCCCACGCCCGGGTCAAGAGTGCTGACCCACAGCAGGTTGAGGCCCTCGCGCAACGTCACGAACGCGGCGAATCCCCACAGCGCAACGAGCGACAGCAGCAGAGCGACAACCTTCGCTCGCAGCCGCGTGCCACGCGGTTGACCAGCCGGGCGCTTCCTCGCGAAGATCATTTACCCGTCCCGATCCGAGAGGTAGGGCCAGTCTTTTTTGTTTGAAACCGGCCGCGGACACCACCGGGCGCGACCTCTTGTCCGCTATCCGGCACAGACACGGCGGGCAATGTATCAGTTTTGGAAAGTGCCATACACTCAGGCCCTAATGATCAAATGGTCGAAGGCCTTGGGTGAATGAATGCCAGACCGAATTGCCGCAGGTCAACCATCGCCGACCCGGCACGACACCGTCGCCGCACTCCTGGACGAGATCACCACTGACCCGGGGGGCGTGGTGAGCGCCTCGATCTACGACACCGCCCGACTCGTCAGCCTTACCCCTTCGCTGCCCGGGCATACCGCCCGGCTGCGGTTCCTCCTTACACAGCAGCGCAGCGACGGATGCTGGGGAGAGGCAGACGGCTACGCGCTCGTGCCGACACTGAGCGCCACCGAAGCCATTCTCGCCACCCTCCACCGGCCGTCGGCGGCCGGCATCGAGGCCGGGCAACTGCGCAGCTCGGCGCTGCGGGGCCTCACCGCGCTGCGGCGCTGGTCGGGCAGCCACGAGTCCGTGCCTGACACGATCGCGGTTGAGGTCGTCGTGCCTGCCCTGATCGCCGCCATCAACAGCCACCTCGACGGCCCGGATCCCGTCGTCGCCAGCGACGTTCGGCTGGCCGTGCCGGCAGGCATGAACCCCGACGCGGCAAGGCATCTGACGGCCCGCGTGCGTGACCACGCCGGCAGCGACCCGCAGACCTGGTGGGCGTCGCTGGAGGTGCTCGGCGCGGACGCTGCCCGCATCGCCACGGTGCGACCGCACGAGCAGGGAATGATCGCCTGCTCGCCGGCGGCAACCGCAGCATGGCTGGGCGAGAACCCGGACCACAGCACGCCCGCCGCGGCAGCCGCGGCGCGGTATCTCAGCCGGCTGCAGGCGGCCGGCGGCGGACCGGTCGCCGGTGTCTGGCCGATCACCTTCTTCGAGCGGTCCTGGGTCCTGAGCGTCCTGGCGCCGGCCATGTCCAGCCAGCCGGCACCCGCCAGCGTCCTGGACAGCCTCGACGGCGCGCTCGGACCAGGCGGCGCAAGCGCCGCGCCCAGCCTCCCGCCGGACTGCGACGACGCCGCGGTGGTGCTCACCGCACTGCACCGCCACGGCCGGCCACGGCCCGTCGACCCGCTCCTGACCTACTACACCGGCAGCTATTTCCGGTGCTTCCCAACCGAGCGAACCGCGTCGGTGAGCACCACCGCGCACGCCCTCGAGACGCTGCACGAGGCGATCGTCGCCCAGCCGGCCGAGCGCCTGCGGCTGGACCCGATCGCCGAGGCGACCGCTGCCTGGCTGGTAGAGACTCAAACGGCTGACGGCAGTTGGTGGGACAAATGGCATGCCTCGCCGTACTACGCGACGGCCTGCTGTGTCGACGCGCTGACGCCCTACACCGTCGTCCTGGCCGGATCCACGGCCACAACGACGGTGGGTGCAGCGGTCAAGCACGCCGTCCAGCGGGCCGTGGCGTGGACAGTGGCCACACAGCACACCGATGGGTCATGGGGCCGCTGGGGCGGCAGCGTCGAAGAGACGGCCTACGCCGTGCAGATCCTCACCCGTGCCGGCGGCGTCGGTCCCGATGTCGCCGCAGCGGTTGCGGCCGGCGCGGCATACCTGCGGCAGCAGCACGGCAGTGGCCCGCACCGCGGTCTGTGGCACGCCAAGGACCTCTACGCCCCAGTGCGGGTGATCCGGGCCACCCGGCTCGCCGCGCTCGCCGCTGCGGAGCGGTTCGCGGTCACCTCCGGTGCAGCACGAAACGCCCCGGCTGGCGCGGCCGCAGTGCCGCGGTTGCCCGCGCCACGAGAGGCCCAGACCCGACGAGCTCTGGCCGATGCCGACTGAGCACGGCCGCAACGACGAGCTGGGCCTCGGCGGTGAACAGGTGATTGCCCAGGCATTGATGCGGGCCGCCGCCGAACGGTAGGAACGCATACCGGTGCCGGCGCGGCGCCGCCGGCCCGAACCGGTCCGGATCGAACCGGTGGGGATCCGGCCACGCCGTCGGCAGCCGGTGCATCACGTACGGGCTGACCAGCACCGTCGCCCCGGCCCGGATCGGTACACCGTCGATCACGTCAGGCTCGGCCGCCGTGCGCGGCACGATCCAGCCCGCGGGCCACAACCGCATCGTCTCCTGCAGCACCTGCCGGGTGTAGACCAGCCGGTCCAGGTGCTCAGGAGCCGGGGCTGCGTCGCCGACGACCGCGTCGACCTCCTCGACGACCCGCGCCGCGACGTCAGGATGCGCATCCAGCGCCATCCACAGCCACGACAGGGTCAGCGCCGTTGCCTCGGTGCCGGCGACGAACATCGACACCACGTCGTCGCGGACCTGCCGGTCGGTCAACGCCGCACCGTTCTCGTCGCGGGCCGCGACAAGCAGCGACAGGATGTCACCGTCGCCGCCACCATCGCCGCGGACCCGTTGCACATGCGGGTACACGATGTCGTCGATCTGGCGCACGGCCCGGCGAAACCGTTGATCGCCGGGGACTGGCAGCCAGTCGGGCGCGAACGGCAGCGCGATGCGCCATCCCAGGGCACCGAACGCGGTGGAGATGGCCGCGCCGAGCACCCCTGCCTCTCCGCTGGGTATCCGGTCGGCGAAGAAGGCGCGGATGAGAGCCCGGAACACCACACGGGTCATACCCTCCACGAGCTCCACCGGTCGGCCGGCCCGCCCATCGGCCTCGAGCTCGGCGACGGCGGCCACGATCGCGTCGGCCATCGCGTCGAGGACGCCACGGACCGCGCGCGCTGTGAAGATCGGTTGCAGCAGGTTCCGGCTGCGCTGCCAGCTGGGCCCGTCGCTGGCGATGCCGTCACCCTCCAGCCGACGCAGCGGCTTCCACAGCATGCCGTCGCGGACGTACTGCGACGACCGCTCGCGCAGCACCAGTTGCACATGGTCGGCACTTGTCAGCAGCAGGGGCCGGACCGGGCCGACGTCCAGACGCACAATCGCGCCGTCGTTGGCCGCGCCGAGACGCTCCAGCGCGGCCAGCGGGTCACGGGCCAAGGCCGGGACGGCCCGCCAGATCGGCTCGCGGTGCATCATCGGCATCCCCTAACGCAGATCGGTGACGCGGTAGACGGCGACTGCGACGTGCAGGCTCCGGCGCAGCACACTCGCCTCGACGACATCGCGCAGCAGATCGTCATGCAGTCGCACGTAGCGGTCGATCCGGCGCTCGAACGCTGCGACGTCGACCACGTCCAATCGCTGCAGCAGCAGGACATTGAGCCGGCCAGCAGCACGGTCACGATCGACCGACGCCAGGTCGTTGGCAATCCGGATCGCGCGGGAGGCAGCCACCAATGCCTTGTCGATCCTTGATGACTTGACCGCCGTCGGTGACGCCTTGGCGAGGATCAGCAGAAGGTAGGCGAAACTGCGGTAGTTGACATGGTGCTCGGCCACGGCCAGGTACTCCACAACCGTCGGCGCACCAGCGCGTCCCTGCTGGATCTGCTGGGCACGGACGGTGTGTTGGACGCCGGCGTCGATCGCAGCGCACAGAGCATCAGCGAATCGGGCGAGCAACGTCGGAGCCTTCGCCAGCCTGAGCTCGGCGAGCAGCTCGGCGAGCATCGCGTCGAGCGCCGGCGCCGGCGCGCTGGGCGCATCCGTGGCCCGCACGAGCGTGCTGAGGCGACCCGCCAGCCCGGTGAGCACAGCGGGATCGGCGTCCACGTCATCGAGGGCGTCATCGACGAGAAACGTCCAGAGGCAGTACCGCGCCAACACCATCGCGCTGGAGGCGGGCAGATCCGGCGCGATGGCGGTCACGACCTTGGCCAGTCGCTGGGTCAGGTTGCGGTCGGGGCGCGCTCCATGGGTGGATGCCCACCTCCACAGATCCGCACCGATCTCCGCAGCCATGGTGCTCGAGGGTCGGTCATCGGCTTGCCGCGCAACGGCCCTCGACGCCACCAGGGCCTCCTGCGACTCTGGCGGGAGGGCCACTCCTGGAACTTGGACGGCCACTCTTCATCGTTCCCGCGAATAGATGATCATCGCAAGACGATCCACAGCCGACCGACCTGCGATCAGGGCCACCGCACCGCACCCCGAGGGGGCCGGAGCGCGATAGACAGGGATGGTTGCGGCGTTCGACGACATGGACCAGCCCCTTACCCCCTGAGGCATCCATTACCGATCACCGATGCCACATCACGAAGCTACGTGATCACGAACGGCAAAGACATGGTGGGCGGTGAGAGGGTGACCACATCGGACGGTCGCGGCCGCCCGGACTGCCCACATACTTCCTGAAGATCAACAATGTCGTTTGTGGCAGAACGACCTACCCGAGTGTGCGGCACGATGGGTGCCGCCGCGACGACCCGTGGGCGCGGCGGGCGTGACATTACTCCCCGGGCGGGCCGGCACCGGGAATCGTGAGCGGGGCAGCCGACCGGACGCGCGGTTGATAGGGTCCGGGCGCTTCGATGACCGTCGACTTCACGGGGGCTGCCATGCACGAGAATCCGGCCATTGCCAGGCCTGCCGGCGACGCCGCTCAGCGCACCGTCAAACTCGGGGTCGCTGCGGCGGCGCTGCTCGCGGCGCTCAACCTGGGACTTGCCGTCACGTTGTTCGTCGTCGCCGGGGTGGCCGGGGGGAAGAACACCGTGCCGTGCATCATCGTGGGCGTCCCGGTGCTGATCATGGGTGCCGTCGGGCTCGTCGGGGTCCGGCTGATGCAGCAGGGCAAGCGCCGCGGTGCCAACGTCGCGGCCAAGGGCACATGGCTGCTGTTCCTCACGCCGCTGGCGTTCGCCATGGGCGCGTTCGAGGACGGGTTCCACCCGCTCTGGCTGATCCTTGCCGCGGTCGTCCTCGCCGTGCTGGTCGGCGCCACGATCCTCGTCGACCGGGCCAGCCACCAGCTCCCCGCCGCGTAGGGCGGTGACCGCCCCGGATTGCCGGGACGGTCACCGCTGCCACCCTCAGGCCGGCCCGCAGAACACGGTGATCAGCCCGGCGAGCTGCTCGGGCGCGGTGAACGGATACAGATGGTTGCCGCCGTCGATCGTGGCGACCGTCGCGCCGGGGATCAGCCCGGCGAGATGGGCCACGAGCCGGTGGAACGGCGGCGGGCTGGCACTGCCCTGGATCAGCAGGACCCGCTGCCTCAGCCGGGCGGCGGCCGGCCGGCCGAGGCTCCACCCGTTGATGGCGGGGATCTCGCCGGTGAAGAGATACCGGCTGCTGTCCTCGGCGGCCGCGACCAGGTCGGCGCCGAGCGCGCTCGTCATGACCTCGCGGAACGACGGACCGCACACCGCCGCCATGAAGACCTCGAACGCGGCCGGGAGGTCGCCTCGCGCGGTCGCCGCCATCGCCGCGCCGATCGCCGGACCCAGCATGGCGTGGATCGCCTCGAGGTCCTCGGGCGCGACCAGGCTGTCGACCAGCGGGGGTTCGCTGAGCATGAGCGTGCGGACCAGATCGGGATGGTCGAAGGTGAGCTGCATGGCGATCGTGGTGCCCGACGAGTGGGCGAGCACGTGGGCGGGTGCCGCGCCGAGGTGCCGTAGCAGCGCGGCGCCGTGCCCGGCGTGGTCGGCGATGCTCAGCCCGTCCGGCGCGGGCGCACCGGTGTAGCCGGCCCGCACCATGCGGATCACGCGGTACCCCTTGAGCACGGGAAGGGCGGCAAGGGGGGTGAACCAGTCGGCGGACCCGGCGGCGTGGATCAGCAGCAGGGGCGCGCCGTCGCCGCCGGAGTCGGTGTAGGCGACCTCGGCGCCGTCGATGCGCCACCGGGTCAGTTCCGGAATCGTCAGGGTCATGATGGTTTTCTCCTCTGGGTCAGTCGGCGTAGAGGCGGATCTCGATGCCGTCGGGATCGTGCAACCCGATCAGCACCGAACCGCCGTTGTGCCCGGTCACGACGCCGCCGTGGGCCTGGCCCAGCTCGTCGAGCCGGTGTTGCCAGGCCTGGACGGCGGCTCTGCTCGGCACCGCGAGGGCGACGGGGTCGAAGCCGGCCAGGGCGGCGGACCGCTCCGGATCGAGGCGCAGCGCCAGCCGGAGCGAACCGGTCGGATCGGCGAGGGCGAGACCTCTGAGCACCCCGTCCTCGATGAACTCGATCTCCACGTGCAGGCCGAGCACCTCGCCGTACCAGGCGCGGCTGCGGTCCAGATCCGCGACGGGCAGCTTGACGTGGTGAAAGCCGGAGAGTTCAGACATCCCACCCACTCCTTTCGCTAGAGGCGCCTCTAGTAAGTGACTAGAGTAGACTCTAGCGAATGGCGGATGCTGTCAACCGGTCGAAGAAACCCGACAGTGCGAAGGGCGAGGTCCCCCGGCGCGCGACGAGGGCCGAGCAGGCGCGGGCCACCCGCCGGCGCATCATCGCCGCAGCGACCGAGCAGTTCATCGCGCACGGCTATGGGGCGGCCCTGCTCGACCAGGTGGCCGAGCAGTCCGGCGTCGCGATCCAGACGGTGTACTTCCACTTCAAGAACAAGCGCACCCTGCTCAAGGAGGCGCTGGACGTCGCCGCCGTCGGTGACGACGAGCCCGTCCCCCTGCTGGAGCGCCCCTGGCTGGCCGAGATCCGGCAGGAGCCCGACGCACGGCGGGTCATCCAGCTGTGGATCGCCAACGGCCGCACGATCATCCAGCGCGTCGCCCCGCTCATGCGGGTCGTCCGCGGCGCCACCGGCACCGACCCCGAGCTGGCCGCCCAGTGGGACACCAGCCAGCAGCAGACCCGCACCGCCTACGCCATGCTCGTCCAGCTCATCGCCGACCGGGGCGCCCTCGACCCGGCCCTGACCGTGGACCAGGCCCGCGACGTGGCCTTCGTCCTGGCCAACGTGGAGACCTACCTGCAGTTCGCGGACGCCTGCGGCTGGACCCTCGACCAGTGGCAGGACCGCGTCACCGGCCTCCTGACCGCCGCCCTGCTCCCGAAAGACTGAACCGCGCGACCTCGTGCGCCGGAACCCTGCGCGAGCGATTGACAAAAACATTTTGTACGTACAGGATGCTTTTTGTGATTCAGGACCTCCTGTACTTGGAGCGCGTCGAGCAGGCCGAGACGCTGCTCAAACCGCACCGCATCGAGGTGCTGCGCCAGTTGGCCGAGCCGCGGTCGTGCACCGAGGTCGCGGCCCGGTTGGACCAGACCCAGCAGCGCGTCTACTACCACGTCAAGCGGCTCGTCGAGCACGGCATCGTCACCCAGGTGGCCGAGCGCCGGGTGCGCGGCATCAACGAGGGCGTCTACCAGGCCACCGCACGCGCCTACTGGCTCTCCCCCCGCCTCGTCGGCCGGATCGGCCAGCGCCAGCACCGCGACGAGGCCAGCCTCGGCTACCTCCTCGACCTCATGGAGGAGGTCCAGTCCGACGTCGCCGCCCTCCACAGCCGGGCGGCCCAACCGGTCGGGGCCCCGGAGCTGCCGTCGCTCGGCGTCTCCGGCGAGATCAGGGTGCGGCCGGACCGGCGCGCCGAGTTCATGGCCGACCTGAAAACCGCCCTGCAGGACCTCTTCACCAAGTACGGCGGCGCCGAAGGAGACGGGTTCAAGCTCGCCGTCGCCTGCTATCCCGACCGTACCCACGACAACGCCGGCTGATTTCCGGCAAGGAGACGACCAATGGCCACGTTGAAGAAGCGCATCCGGATCGACGCCCCTCGCAGTGCGGTGCACCACGCGCTCACCGACCCGACGGCCTTGCGGGTCTGGCTCGCCGAACACGCCGAGGTGGACCTGCCCGACCGGTTCCAGTTCTGGGGTCGCCGCACGCCGGACGGTGACGTCCCGCACCAGCGCCTGCTGCACGCCGACGACAGCTCGCTGCGCTTCGACTGGGAGCTCGACGGCGTCACCACCAACGTCGAGCTCGCGCTGGCCACCGAGGCGGGCGAGCGCGAGTCGACCCTGGTGACGCTCACCCAGACCGAGGTGCCCGGCTGGCCCGAGATGCTGACCACCCCCGGCAGCCGCAGCCTGATGCACACCTACTGGGCGCTGGCCCTGGCCAACCTCGCCGACCACGTCGAGGGGCGGCAGCCCGTCGCGCACTGCGACTTCACCAGCACGGAGCTGCGCACCGAGCTGCTGATCGACGCCGACCGGCAGGCGGTGTACGAGTCGCTGACCGAGCCGGAGCACTTCTCCCGGTGGTCCGGCGTGAAGGTCGACGTCGAGCTGTACCCGGGTGGCCGCTGGGCGATGGGCGGTTTCGATGCGGGCTACGCCGCGCACATCACCGCCATCGAGCCCGGGCGTTCGATGTCGATCGACTGGGGCGAGATGGTCCAGACCTGGGAGCTGGCCGACTCGGGCGGGCAGACCCGGCTGACCTTTGTCCACAGTGGATTCGACGAGACCCGGCCGGCACCCTACGACGGCTGGCTCGGCCTGCTCGGCGGCCTGGCGGAGCTGCGCCGCTACCACGAGAGCGGGAACTGGCGCCCCAGGTGGGTCGATGTGCAGGTCGATGGCCTGCCGGACGAGCTCATGACCACCAACTGACCGCTCACGACGACAGGAGAGAACACACTCATGCGCAACCTAGTGGTGGGGGTTGGCGACTACTCCCTCGACGGCGTCATCGGCGAGGTCGGCAGCCCGTTCTTCGGCTTCTGCCGCTCCGTCCCCGACGACCCGGAGCACGCGGCCTGGACCGCGGAGGTGCAACAGCGCGCCGAGGTCCACATCTTCGGCCGGGTCACCTATGAGGGCTTCGCCGGCTGGTTCCCCAACCTCACCGGCGACCCCACGGCCGACATCCTGAACAAAGGCCGCAAGGTCGTGTTCTCCCGCACCCTCGAACGCGCCGACTGGGACAACACGACGATCGCCGGCGGCGACCTCGTCGAGGAGATCGCCAAACTGAAGGCGGACGGAGACGGCGACATCGCCGCGTATGGCGGGATCAGCTTCCTGCGGTCCCTCGTGCGGCACGACCTCGTCGACGAGTACCGGCTGACCGTGTACCCGTTCATCGTGGGCGGCGGCACCACCCTGTTCGACGTCCCCGAGTCGCGCGCCCTCGACCTGGCGGGCAGCGTCGCCTTCGGCAACGGCGTGCTCGGGCTCACCTACCGGCGGGCAGCAGCAGCGTCCTGATTCACAGAACGCGGCGGCGGGAGCTCCCGCCGCCGCGCTCGCGCTCTCACAGCAGGGCAGCGAGCTCCGCGGGCCGGCTCAGCGGCGCGTCGTGACCGCTGTCGATGAGTTGGAACGGTTCGCCGAGCGCGCGCAACCGTTCCAGCGTGACGGAGGCCGGATACCCGGGCGGTGTGGCGGTGCAGAAGATGTAGCGCCGCGGTACCGCCGCCGAAGCCGGCGTCTCCTCCGGCATCGGGTCGAGCGACGGCGCCAGCGGGGTCGGGCACAGCCGGGCGTTCATCCACGCGACGGTGTCCGCGTCCAACCACTGGTCGGCCGGGATCGGCTTCGGCGGCAGCCACAGGTCCCGCGGCAGGTCCGGGACCGGGCCGAGCAGGGCGGCCGCGCGCTCGCCCGGCAGCGGCGCGGGCGCGTCGACGAAGACCAGCCGGGCCAGCCGGTCGGCGCACCTGCGGGCGGCGGCGGCGATCGCGATGCCGCCCTGACTGTGCCCGACGAGGACCACGTCGCGCAGGTCCTCCTCCTCGAGCAGGTTGGCGACGTCGAGGGCCCAGGTGTCCAAGGTGGGCGGTTCGGCGGTGAGGTGGCGACGGTCGCCCATCCCGGTCAGCGACGGCGTGTGCACCTCGTGCCCGGCGGCGGCCAGCGACCGCCGGACCCGCGACCACGACCAGGCGCCACGGAAGGCACCGTGCACGAGAACGAAGACGGTCACGGCCGGTCCTCCAGGACGACCTCGCCGATGGTGCGGGGGTAGGTGTCATACGGGCGCAGGTGCTCGTACATGGCCTCGGTGTGCTCGACGTAGCCGGGGGTGCGCGTCGCCTCGGCGTACGACTCGGCCGTGTCGAACAGCCGGATGTGGGTGAAGTGCGTCGGGTCCTCGACGTCGCGCACCAGCCACCGCCCCCGGAACCCCGGATGGGCGGCGAAGTAGTCGGCGAACCGCGCGGACAGGGCGATGTACGCCTCGGCGTGCCCTTCCGCGTCCCGCGTCCAGGCCTGACTGACGACGACGTGCATGCGACCCCCTCGTTCCACTGTGCGAACCGATGTTTCCATTCATCGGCCGCCAGCGGAAGAGGCGGTCACCGGGCAGCCGGTCCCGGGTCGTTAACCTGGTCCGATGCGCGCACGCCTGGATCAGATCGTGGTCGACTGCCAGGAACCGGCGAAGCTGGTCCGGTTCTGGGCCGGGCTGCTCGGCGGCGAACCCGTCGACCGGGCGATGGGATGGTCACACGTGGAGCCGCCGGGCTTCGCGCGGCTCGCGTTCCAGCCGGTGGCCGAGGCGAAACTGGTCAAGAACCGGCTGCACCTGGACATCGAGGTCGACGACATCCCGGCCGCCGCGGGCCGGGCGGTGGAACTGGGCGCGGCCGTGGCGAGCGAGCTGATCGTGGACGAGCAGGGCGGCTTCCAGGTCCTGCGGGATCCCGCGGGCAACGAGTTCTGCCTGGTCCAACCCGCCCCGGGTCGCGCATAGCGGGTCAGGTCAACGGTGCGTACCACCGCGCGCCGGTGACCAGGATCCGGGTGGACTGCTTCCGGTTCCACTCGACCTGCATGCCGTGCCGGCGCAGCACCGGGAAGACCGTCCCGTCCATCAGCCGCTCCAGGTCGGCCTGATAGCCGGCCTGCTGCTCGGCCTCCGACAGAGACTCGTAGGCCGTCTCGTCGAAGTCCTCGGGCGGGTAGACGCCGTAGCCGAGGTAGACCGAGCCGGTCGGGCTGGACATCAGCGACTCGGTGTCCTGCTGGTGATACCAGAGGTACCCGTGCCAGTGCCGCGACTCGTCGCGCTCGTCGTGGATCTCGCCGGAAGCGCAGGTGCCGCAGCAGCTGAAGTTTTCCCGCGCCAGCACACCGAGCTGGTTGAGCTCGGTGAAGGCGACGGTCAGGTTGCTCTGCACGGGACCCCACCCGCGCTGCTGGGCCCGCCGGACGTCGAGCGCCTTTTCGTAGGCCGCCGCGAGCTCCTCGTCGGTGGCGCCGTGGCGCTCCTCGTCGTCCTCGAGGTAGTCCACGAACTCGGCGGCGTCGTCCTCGCCGCGCACGATCCAGGCCCAGATCTCGTCCTCGATCTCGGTCCGGCCCGGCTCCGCGATCCGCTCGGGAAGGAACCTGGCCCCGTCAGGACGGTCGTTGTACACCCACTCGCTCACACCGAAGATCATGGCAGGTGCGAGCGAGTGGGCAGGCATCAGCGGGTCATGCGGCCGGTTCGAGGACGACGACCGGGATCTGGCGGCTGGTCTTGCTCTCGTAGTCGGCGAAGCCCGGGTACGCCGCCTTCTGCGCGGTCCAGATCCGCTCCCGCTCCTCGCCCTCGGCGACCCGGGCGGCCAGCTTGACCGTGCCGGCGCCGATCTCGGCCTGCACCTGCGGCTGGGCCAGGATGTTGTGATACCAGTCCGGGTTGGTCGGCGCGCCGCCCTTGGAGGCGAACACGGCATATCCGGCGTCGACCTTCTGGTACAT
Source organism: Dactylosporangium siamense (assembly GCF_016862795.1). Classification (GTDB taxonomy): domain Bacteria; phylum Actinomycetota; class Actinomycetes; order Mycobacteriales; family Micromonosporaceae; genus Dactylosporangium; species Dactylosporangium siamense. The sequence goes on from NZ_BONQ01000052.1 coordinate 45,715, forward strand.
CACCGGGTGGACCCGTTCCTGACCGGTACGCGCGCCCACGGTGTGCAGCAACAACAACGGGGCGCCCTCGAAGTTGCCGCCGACCCGGCCCTCGTTGGCGCGGAACTCTTCGATGATCTTGTCATTCCAGTCGCTCATGAACGCAAGTCTTGCACTCCGGTCAGACCGCCCGTGACTCGAACACCACCCGCACGTAGGGCAGGGCGTCCCGCGGCACCACCGCCGTCAGCACCGTGCGGGCGCCGAGGGCCGTGGCCACCCCGTACACGTGCGGGTCCGTGTCGATGCGGAAGCCGTCGCGGGGCGTGCCGTCCACGACGACCGGGATGCGCGGCTCGACACACCGTTCGTCCACCGGCGGCGCGTCCTGGAACTGGTTGACCAGGACGTGGTTCACGTGCGCGACCAGCAGGGCCTCGACGGTGCCGGCCCCACCCGGCTCCTGGCTCCACCGGGTCCGCACGCATTCCCAGAGCATGGGGTACCGCATCCGCTGCACCTGCCCGACCAGCCACTGCGGTCGCGGCCAGGGCGGCTCCTCCTCCAGCGCCCGGCGCTGCGGCTCGTCCAGCTCCGCCAGATTCACCGGGTCGTCGGGGTCGTCCGGGTTGCGCCACAGGGTGTAGCCGAGGCTGACCTCGCACGACTCGAGCACCTCGTCGCGTGTCCCGGACGCCACGCCGATCGCACCCCAGTCCTCCAGGTGCGGCTGCGGCACGAGGCCGATCACCGGCACCGGCATCCGCCGCGCCTGCTCGAGCAGCTCCAGGCGCGGGTCCGGCTCGTGCTCGCCGAGGACCCCTTCGAATCTCACACCTACCAGTGTGCCTCTCAGGCGTCCACGAGCAGTAGGCCGTCGTTGTTGAGGTGCAGCTCGGGGGTGGTGGCGTCGGGGGCGTACGGCGCGACCGTGAGCGCTCGCCGGCCGTCGAACCGCAGGACCTGGCCGGGCGTGAGCACGTGGCCCTCGGCGAGCATCCGGGCCAGGTGGTTGAGGATCCGCCCGGTTTCCTCGATGCGGTCCGCGGGCACGCCGGCGACCAGGTCCGGGCGCCCGAACTTGAGCATGCCACGGGTGTGGACCGGGTGACCGAAGCCGGGCGCCGGCTCGGTCTCCGCGATCAGGCTCACCTCCTGCTGGACGGTGAACGGCCGGTGCGGCGACAGCGCCGCCACGCTCGCGCCGGTGAGCCAGTTCGCCGCGAAGACGTCGAGCGCGGCGAAGGCGCCCGCCGCGGCGATGCCCGCCGCGACGGCCCAGGCGAGCTGGAGGTGGGTCAGGTCGGCCGGGTCCGCGGCGGCGATCGAGATCGAGTAACACCAGGTCGCGGCGTCCAGCCGGTCGAGGTCGAGCGGTTGCTGGGCGGCGAGGTTCCGCAGCGCACCCGTGCGCCAGGTGTCGATCCAGGCGGCGCTGTCCGCGTACTGATGGATGCGCAGATCGAGCGCGGCGAGCGGAGCGGTCGGCGGCACGGCGTCGCGAACGCGCAGCTCCGCTCCGCCGCCGAGGACGTTCGTGTCGGCGAACGCGATCAACATGACGGACGCGTCACGGCCGGTGGCCCGGAACGCGGGACGCTGCCAGGGCTCGATCGCGGTGGTCACCGCGGCAGTCTTCCACGCCGTCGCGGGGTCAGACCGGCCAGGTCGGGTCGGTGGCAATGGCCTGCAGCTGTTGGACGGTCAGCGGCGGCTCGGCACGCGTCGCGGTGTTCGTCTTCTCGTGCACCGCGTTCCAGGTGCCGAGCACGACGCGGACCCCGTCCGGCCGGTAGACGTCGGCCATGCGCCGCTGGATCCGGTCGTGGCCGGCGTCCTCCGACGGGCCTTCGGTCAGCACGACGATCGTGCCGTCCGGCAGCACCGACCTGGTGCAGTGGGTGCCGGCCGGATCGCGCCGCCTGGCACAGGTGAACGTGTCCATCGGGTCGTCGCCGCCGTGGCCGGACGGGATCACGCGGTTGAAGCCGGGCTGCACGTTGACCTGGACCTTGCCGCGGCCGGCCCGGTCGCTGAGGATCACCTCGGCGAAACCCGGCTGGCTGTCCGGCTCCGACACGGTCACGCCGGCCGGTAGCAGGCGGAGCAGGGTGTTGAGCATGGCGTCGGCCGGCACGTCGGACGGCCGGGTGCGCGGGCTGGGCGCCGCCGAGGTCAGGGTCGGGGCGGACGGCGGGCCCGCCGACACCACGGGCGCCGGCGCTGCCGTGGGCGCTCCGCCCGACCGGTCGACGGCCGTCGCGGCGACGCCGATCACCACGCCCAGCACCACGATCCCGCTGACCGCCGTCGCGATCCGTTGCCGGCTCCGGGTCCGGTCGGCCCGGGCGAACACCGCTGCCGGACCGCCACCGACCGGTGGCTCGTCGAGCTCCGCGGCCTGGTTCAGGGTCGTACGCAATTCGTCGAGCGGCATCAGACCACACCTCCATCGCTGAACATGAGCTCCGCCAGGCTCCCGGCGAGCATCTGGCGCATTCCGGCCAGCCCCTTGGCCGACTGGCTCTTCACCGTGCCCTCGCTGACCCCGAGCACCGCGGCCGTGTCCTCGACGCTGCGGTCCTCCCAGTACCGCAGCACGACGGTCGCGCGCTGCCGCGCCGGCAGGGTGCGCAGCGCGGCCAGCACCGTGAGTGCCGTGGCCCGGTCGCCGGCCACCACCGGCGGCTCGGCGGCGCCGGCGGGGTCCGCCCAGGTCCGCTCGCGCCGCCGTGACCCGCGCTGGTTGTCGTCGAGGTACACCCGCAGCAGCACCTGGCGCGAGTACGCGTCGAGGCTCTCGACCCGCCCGCGCCGCGCCGCCACCACGACCTTCGCGAGGGCCGTCTGCACGAGGTCCTCGGCCCGGTGCCACTCGCCGCACAGCAGGAACGCGGTCCGGCGCAGGTGCGCGTACCGGCTCTCGACGTAGTCGTGCAGCTCGGACTCGATCTCCTTCTTCACGGGCTGCCCCCCTTCACCAGTCCTTGACCGGTGCGGCACCCGCCGGGGTTGCCTCGGCCCCGCAGGGAAATTGCGCTGCGGCCCGGCGGGTTCGGAGGTTAGATTGCCCGGCGTGAGCAGGATCGTCTCGGTCAATGTGGCGGCGGCGCCGGATCTCAACCCGGTCAAGCGGGTCGGTGTCACGGGCATCAACAAGCGGCCGGTCGACCACCTGGTCGCCGTGCGCGCGCCGGGGCCCAAGGCGACCGGGTTGGGCAGCGGGCTGGTCGGTGACCAGGTCTGCGACACCGAGCATCACGGCGGCGACGACCAGGCCGTCTACGCGTACGCGCGGGAGGACTACGACTGGTGGCAGGCGCGGCTGACCCGGCGGCTGGCCAACGGGCTGTTCGGGGAGAACCTGACGACCGAGGACCTCGACGTCAACGGCGCGGTCATCGGTGAGCGGTGGCGCATCGGGCCGCAGCTGGTCCTCCAGCCGACCTTCGGCCGAATCCCGTGCGTCACGTTCCAGCACAAGATGGGCGAGCCGCGCTGGCTGAAGACCTTCGCGCGGGCGGTCCGTCCCGGGGCGTACCTGCGGGTGCTGGAGCCGGGCACGGTGTGGGCCGGCGACCCGGTGGTCGTGGAGGACCGTCCGGCGCACGGGGTGACGATCGCGCGGGCGTTCCGGGCGTACATGACCGAGCCGGAGCTGCTGCCCGAGCTGCTGGAGATCGACGGGCTGCCCGACGACCTGCGCGAGACGCTGTCGGAGCGGCTGCACCCGCCGCGGCGGCGGTAGTCGGTCTGCGGGGCGTGGCGCTCGACGGCATGATGGGATCATGACCGTTCGCGCCCGGCTGTTGCGTGTCGCCGGCCTCGTCGCGTTGCTGGCGCTGGTCGTTGCCGCAGCGCTCGTCGTCGGCGTGCCGGATGCGCAACGGTTGCGCAGTGGCGTCCTGGGGCTCGGCTGGTGGGCGCCGGTCGCCTTCAGCGCGCTGTATGCCGTGGTGTCGCTGTCGCCGCTGCCGAAGACCGTCTTCACCCTCGCAGCCGGGGCGCTGTTCGGGCTGGTGGCCGGGGTCGTCATCGTGGTCACCGGGGCGATGCTCGGCGCCGTGATGGCGTTCCATCTCGGCCGGCTGCTCGGTCGTGACACGGTGCGGTGGCTCACCGGCGGGCGCCTCGACCGCCTGGACCCCTTGCTGACGGGGCACGGGCTGGGCACGATCATCGTCGCCCGGCTGATTCCGATCGTGCCGTTCACCGCGGTCAACTATCTCGCCGGGCTCACCTCGGTCCGGCTGCGTGACTTCGTCGCCGGGACGGCGGTGGGCATCCTGCCGGCCACGACCGCCTACGTCACGGTCGGCGCCTACGGCTGGCAGCCCGGCGCGTGGCCGATGTGGGCGGCGCTCGCGACGCTGCTGGTGCTCAGCGTCGGCGGGCTGCTGGCCGAGCGGCGCCGGCGCCGGAAGTCAAAAGCCGAACCGAAGGCCACCGAACCCGAGGCCACCGGCGCGTCCTGAGCTGCGGGTCAGGCCAGGGCCTTGCGGAGCAGGGTCGCCAGCTGGTCCTGCTCCTCGAGGGTGAGGTTGGCGATCGCGGCGCGGGCGAACGCGAACGATGTCTCGAAGTCGGCGTAGAGCGCGTCGCCGGTGCCGGTGCGCACGATCTGCCGGGACCGCCGGTCGCTGGGGTTGGTGTGCCGCCGCACGAGGTCGCGGCTTTCCAGCCGGGCGATGATCTGGGTGACGTTCGAGGCGTCGCAGCCGAGTTCGTCGGCCAGCTCCCGCATGCCGCGCGGGTCGGCGATCCGGCCGAGGACACACGCCTGCGCGACGCTCAGCCCGTGCTGCGCGGCGGCGGTCTCGTAGGCACGGTCATAGGCGTCGACGAAGTCGAACATGGCCCGCTCGGCGTCGGTCGACGCGCGCACCGGGCCCGACGGGACGGCCATGCGATCAGTCTACCAAAGAGCTTGATTGTCTCAAGTATCTGTGCCTAGCATAAAGCATGAGTCAATCAAGTATCTCGCCGCGACGGACGGTGCTGGTGACCGGCGCCCGGGGCAAGACCGGCCGGGAAGTGGTCGCCCAGCTGCGCCAACACCCCGAGATCACGGTCCGGGAAGGCTCGTCCCAGCCGGGCGCGGAGACCGCGTTCTCCTGGGACGACCCGGGCACCTGGCCCGCCGCCGTGAAGGACGTGGACGCGGTCTACCTCATGCGGCCGGACGTGCCGGAGGCACCCGAACACGTCGCCCGCCTGGTCGACCTCAACCCGGACGCCTCCGTCGTGCTGCTGTCCGAGCAGGGCGCGGACGGGCTGCCCGCCGGGCAGTGGGCCCGCCGGGTCGAGGACGCCGTCACCGGCCGCGCCGCCGGCTGGACCCTGCTCCGGCCGTCCTGGTTCCACCAGGTCCTGACCGACCCGCGCTTCTACCGCGACGACATCCGCGTCAACCGGGTGCTGCGGCTACCCTCCGGCGGCGCGCCCATCGCCTGGATCGACGCACGGGACATCGCCGCGGTCGCGGTGGCCGCGCTCGTCTCGCCGGCCGGGCACGACCGGCAGTCGTACACCATCACCGGGCCGGAAGCACTGCCCATCCAGGCCGTCGCCGATGCGCTCTCCACCCAGCTCGGTGTCGCCGTCCGTGCCGACGACCCACCGCCGGGGCAGGCCGTCGAGGGCTTCGACGCGTGGACCACGGACATCCTCATCGACCTGTACGAGCGGGTCCGGACCGGCGGCTTCGCCGAGCACACCCCGGTCGTGGAGCGCGTCACCGGGCGCCGCCCGACGTCGGTGAGCGAGTTCGTCGCCGCGAACCTCGACGAGTGGCGCTGACGGGTCAGCCGCGCGCCCGGAACGGGGCCAGGGTGGCCCGGATCTGGTCGGCCGCGCCCCAGTCGTGGTCGAACTGGGCCACCACGGCGAGGTGCTGCCGCAGCTGGATGATCGGCATGCGGGCCGGCCAGTCGCCGTCCAGGTCGGTCAGCTCGGCGTAGACCTCGAAGAACCGCCGCGCCTCGGGCGGCGGCGACGTCGTCCACACGTGGGCGAGGTCGACCTCGGCCCACGTGTAGGACACGGCCGGGTCGATCAGGGCGGGCCGGCCGTCCTCGGTGGACATGACGTTCTGCGCCCACAGGTCACCGTGCGTCAGGCAGGCCGGCCGCTCCGGCAGCAGTTCGGGCAGCCGGTGACACAGCCGCTCCAGCGCCACCCGGTCCCCGGCGTCCAGCGCCGCCTCGACCCGGGGCTGGTCGAGCCACCGCAGCAGCCGGTGCTGCGCGAAGAAGGCGAAGCCGTCGTCGTCCCAGGTGTTGACCTGCCGGCGGCGGCCCAGCCAGTTGTCGCGGTGCCAGCCGAAGCGAGGATGGGTCGTGCCCAGGTGCAGGCGGGCGAGCACGTGCGCGAACCGCTCCCAGAACGCCTCGCCGCCCGGCCGCGGCTGCAGCACCGGCAACACCAGCAGCTCCCGGTCCACCAGGATCACCTCGGGCGTCGCCACCCCGCCGAGCTCACGCAGGGCGGCCAGCCCTTCGGCCTCCGCGGCGAACACGTCGTCCGCCGGCGGCTCGTCGAACGCCTTGACGAACACCGGCGGCCCGTCCCGGCGGGTGGCGATGCCGGCGAGCGCGGCGAGCCCACCCGCCGCCGGCCGCACGTCGACGACGTCGTGCATCCCGGCCCGGACCAGGCAGTCCAGCAGGAAGCGGGTCACGTCGCCTCTCCGTCCGTGACCGCCAGTCCGGTGCGCAGCAGACCGACCAGGCGGCGCGCGTTGTCCACGTCGGTGGTGAGGGCCGCGCCGTTGGCGAGCGCCAGCAGGTCGGTGGCCGTGACGTCCGGCCGCAGCGCCGGCTGCGCGCGGCGCACCAGCGCGCCGGCGGTGGCCGTGATCGCGGCGTGCCACTCCTCGAACATCGGCGTCCGCCGGCCGTCCGGGACGTCGGTGGCCGCCAGCGCGAGCGGGCGCTTGGTCGCCACATGGGCGACGAACGCGTCGAGCCAGGCGAAGAGCGCGTCGATCGGGACCCGCGCGGCGAGGATCCGGCCGCCGTAGTCGCACAGCGCCGTCACCTCGTCGGTGTACAGCGCGGCGAGCAGCTCGGCGCGGGTCGGAAAGTGCCGGTAGAGGGTGGCGTTGCCGACGCCCGCGCGCCGGGCGACGTCGTCCAGGGCGACCTCGCTGCCGACCTCCGCCACGAGCGCACGCGCGGCGACGAGCAGGCGCTCCCTGTTGCGTTGGGCGTCGGACCGGGGCCGGCGCTTGCTATCCGGGGACATCCCCGAATATGGTACGGCAAGAAAACGGGGACAACCCCACTTCTGCGGAGGGGACGCGATGCTGACCACCGAGGACCGGTTCGCCATCGAGGACGCCATCAACCTGCACGGCCACCTGACCGACCGCGGCGACTTCGCCGGGCTGCCCGCGCTGTTCACCGAGGACGTCACCTACGACGTCACCGCCCTGGGCGGCGGCGTGCTCGCCGGGCTGGCCGGCGCCCGCGACGCCGCACTCGCGCTCGGCGACGCGAATCCGCTCGCCCACCACGTCACGAACATCGTGCTCGAGGAGGCGCCGGACGGGACGGTGCGGGCGCTGTCCAAGTATCTCGGCGTCATGACCGACGGATCCGTCGCCAGCGGGACCTACGAGGACACGGTCACGCTCGGCGACCACGGCTGGCGGATCACGCACCGCGTCATCCGGCCCCGCCGGGTGCCCCTGCAACCCTGACGCCGGCTCAGCCGCGGGCCTCGTACGACGCCTGCGCACCGAGCCCCACCAGCAGCTGGCAGAGCACCGAATATCCGGATCCGTCCAGGTAGTTGACGTACCTGCGGGACTTGCCGTTCGTCAGGCGCACGTCGACGCGCCCGGGCCGCAGCTCGACCCGCTCGATCTCGGCCCATGGTGTGGCCCCGGCGTCCTTGGGGCCGACGATCCCGGCCGGGGTCACCCGGACGTCACCGCGCCTGACGACGCGGCCGGCGCGCACCGCCTCGACCTGCCGGGCCACCACCCGGGCCACCGCCTGCTCGGTGATCAGGTCGGCGATCGGCCGGACCAGGGGAAAGTCCGCGGCGACCTCGGCCGGCACCAGCGCGGCGAAGAACCCGCCGCCCGGACCGTACGGATCCAGCGCGTTCTGATAGTCCGCCCGGATCGTCACGGTGCGGTCATCGCCGGCGGTCAGCAGGAACCCCTTATAGGACCAACTCGACTCCGATTCGCTGACGTCCGGCGTCCAGTGGTCCACCACGCCGGTGACCTCGTCCCAGCGCACCGGCCGGGGCGGCACGCCGGGGTCGACCTCCACCAGCCCGTCGGGGTAGGCGTACAGCCACCGGACGAACCGGCCCCGCCGGAGGCGCACCGGCGGGGTGATCTCGGTGCGGTGGTACAGGCCCAGCGGCTCCCCCATCCCGAGCTCCAGACCGACCTGGACGGCGTGCCGCCAGTTGGCGGCGCTGCGCTGCTTTGCCTGCCCCACCATGCGCTGGTACTGCTCGTCCAGCCGCTGCCGCGCCTCGGGCCGCATTCCCATACCCCCTGGGTAGCACCGCCGGGCAACCGGACCGGCTCAGCCGCTGGCCTCGTACGACGCCTGCACGCCGAGCGCCATCACCAGCCGGCAGAGTACCTCGTAACCGGATCCGTCCCGGTAGTTGTCGTGCTTGCGGGCCTTGCCGCTCGTCAGGCGCACCTTGACGCGCCCGGGCCGCAGCTCGACCCGCTCGACCGCGGCCCACGGCGTGACCGTGGCGTCCTTGGGGCCGGCGATCCCGTCGCGGGTCACCCGGACGCCACCGCGCCCGACGACGCCGCCGGCGCGCACCACCGCGACCTGCCGGGCCACCACCCGGGCCACCGCCTGCTCGGTGATCAGCTCGGCGATCGGGAGGACCCGGGGGAAGGCCGCGGCGACCTCGGCCGGCAGCAGCGCGACGATCAACCCGCCGCCCGGACCGTAGGGGTCCAGCGCGTTCTGATAGTTCGCCGGGATCGCCATGGTACGGCCATCGCCGACGGTCAGCAGGAACCCCTCATAGGTCCACGTCGAATCGGATCCGGCCGACGTCCAGTGGTCGACCACGTCGGCGACCTCGTCCCAGCGCACCGGACGCGGCTGCCCATCGGGGTCGACCTCGGCCAGGCCGCCGGGGTAGCCGTACAGCCACCGGGTGAACCTCCGGCGCCCCGTCAGCACGGCGCACACCAGGATGTAGGCGCCGGCGAGGACCGGCGAGACGCCGAGGACCGGAATCGCCGCGTCCGGCGCCCACAGCATGATCAGCACGACCCCGCTCACGAAGGCGGCGACGGGCGCCAGCAGGAGCAGCACCCGCCGGGCGCCCATCGGCGGGGTGATCTCGGTGTGGTACAGGCCCAGCGGCTCCCCCAGCCCGAGCGCCAGCCCGACCTGGACGGCGTGCCGCACGTTGGCGGCGCTGCGCTGCTGCGCCTGCTCCACCCTGCGCCGGTGCCGCTCCTCCAGCTGCTGCCGCGCCTCGGGCCGCATTCCCATGCCCACCTGGGTAGCACTGCCACGCAATCGGAGCGGTTCTAAGCTGTCGCCATGCCCGGCAGGCCGATGTCGCAGGACCAGTACCCGCATCGCGTCGCGCGCGTCCGGAGCCTGGTCGCCGGGGAGCAGGACGGTGCGCTCGTCGAGGAGCTCGTCGACCTGGCGGTGCACAACGAGGACGTGTGGCGCTACGACGGGGCGGCCGTGCGCATGGCGGTGGAGGTGCTGCCGCCGTCGCGCCGGCACGCCCTGATCCTGGCGGTCGCCGACCGGGCCGCGGCCGGGGCGCCCCCGGTCGAGGTCTCCTCGCTCCTGCGCTGGCTCGCGCGCGGCCTCGGACCGGCGGCGCTGTCCTGGCGCGCCGGCCGGTGCCTCATCGACACCACCGCCGCATCCGTGACCGGCCTGCCCGACGAACTGCGCGTGCTGGCCGAGGTAGCCGTGCGGGAGACCGGCGCGGTCCCGCCGGAGCTGCTGGCGGTGATCCGGCGGTCGGCAATGCGGTTCTCCGACTGGGCAACGGCGTTGCAACCGTGGCTCGACACCGCTGCTGACCCGCTCAACGTCGGCGAGGCCTGGGCCGGGACCGCCAACGCCGAGGTCGCCGATCGGCCCCTGCTCGTCCACGCGCTCGCCGCCAAGGGGGCCCACCCGGCCGCCGGCTGGGCCCGCCGGGCCGCGGCCGTCGCTGGCGAGCTCGGCGCCGCCAGGTGCCGGACGCTCATCCACCGCTGGTTCGACCTGGTGCCGCGGCCACGCACGCTGCGCCTGCGCGACGACGACCGGTACGACGCCAACGAGGTGCTCGACCCGCACAACGCGCTGGCGTTGCGCGGCCTGTTGTTCCTGCTGACCACCGTCCCGCCGGACCCGGAGGATCCGGCGGTCGTCGGCCGGCTCGCCCAGCACGCCGCCGAGAAGGGCCCGGGCCATGGGCCACGCAGCAAGGTCGTCGCGTACGCCGCGGTCCACACGCTGGAACGTCTCGGCACCGTGCCCGCGCTGCACGAGCTCCAGCGGCTGCGCAGCGGCACCAACCAACCGGGCTTCAGCGGCCGCCTCGACGTCGCGATCGCCCGTCGCCGCGCCGCGCTCAGAACCTCCGCGCTCATTGCCTGACCGAGGCCGGGACGGACAACGGGCCGGCGTCGAAGCGGGTGGCCGGGGCGATGCCGTATTGATCAACTCTCTATCCTGTCGGCGTGACCGACACTCCCCCGCCGAACGACCCCGCACCGGCCCCTGAACCCGCGCCGGTGCCGGTCCCAGCTCCGCCGTCGGAGGACGGGCAGGCGCCCGTTGCTGAGCCGGCGTCCGTTGCTGAGCCGCAGGTGGCAGTTGGTTCGGAGGGCGGGCGGCCTCGGCGGCGGCGCATGCTGCTCGTGGCCGCCGCGCTCGTGCTCGTGCTGCTCTCGGTCGGTGGTGTGGTCGCGTGGCGGGTGTTCGCCGCCGACCCACGCGACGCCGCCAAGGAGTACTTCGCCCGCCTGGCCGCCGGGGACGCGAACGGCGCGCTGAAGATCGTCGACGCCAGTTCGATCGCGGCGCAGCTGCCGACCTCCAACCCGCTGCTCTCCGCCGCCGCGCTGAGCGACCCGGCGGCGCGGCCCCGGGCGATGACGGTCACCCACGTCACCGAGGCCGGGGACACGGCCATGCTGGCGGTGCGGTACCAGGCGAACGACGCCACGGTCACGCAGGCGCTGACGGCGCGGCGGCAGGGACGCAGGTTCGTGCTGGTGTCCCCGTTCGTCCGGCTCTCGTTCGCGGGCGCCGCGGCCACGGACAAGGCACGGATCACGGTCAACGGGGTCGCGGTCGACCCGGCCGGGAGCGGGTCGGCGTTTCCGGGCGCGTACACGGTCACCGCGGACGGCAACGCCCTGCTCGCCGGCCGCTCCACCGCGGCCGTGCCGTCCCCGGACGCCACCGCCACGGTCACGCTGCCGCCGCCGAGCCTGTCCGCGGACGGCCAGGCCAAGGCCGACGCGGCCGTCACCGCCGCGCTGCAACAGTGCGCCGCCAAGTACTTCCAGCCGGGGTCGGGCTGCCCCGCCGTCACACTCTTCAACCCGCCGGCGCGGGTCGTCCCCGGCTCACCGCCGCCCGGCCAGCTGATCAGCGGCAGCTGGACCGTGACGACCGCCAAGACCGACATCACCGTAACGATCACCAAGGTCCCGGTCTGCACGTTCACGCCCGACGCCGGCGCCGTGACGTTCTCGGCCGCCGACGGCGTCGTCCACTGGGACGTCAAGCTTGCCGTGGACGGCAAGGTGCTGACCGGCCAGTCCGGCGACACGCAGTTCACGGCCAAGGGCCGGGTCGCCCTGGACGCCGACGGCACGCTCCACGTCACGTTCGCCTGAACCGCCGGGGTTGCGCGGCGCCGGCCGGATGCGCCATCGTGCGGTGGTGGACGCCCGGCTGACGTGGCGGCTCCTCCTGGTGCCGAGGCTGCTGCTCGCCGCCGGCGTCATCGTGTGGGCGTTGCTGAACGTGCTCACGGCACGGCGGCCGGCCCAGCCGCCCCGCCGGCCGCCGACGGCCGGGGACCCGGTCGGGGACGCCCTCGCCGGCGCCCGGCCCGTGCCGCGGTACACCGACGAACCGTTGAAGGTGACCGACCTGCGCTGGATCGTCGGCGTCGAAAACCTCGAGGTCGCGGACGAGGACGGGTTCAACACGGTCGTCGGTCTCGACGACGCGGTGTCGACGTACGTCGACGTGGCCGCCGACGGGCTCGAGGACGCCCTGGCCGACCAGCCCGGCATCGACGCGGTGGAGCACACCGACCGGGAGGTCGTGCTGGTGCGCAGCACGCTGTCGCTGCCGGACGTCCACGCGGCCGCCGTCCGGGCCCTGCTCGCCATCAACCGGGATCCCCGCCCGATGCCACGGCGCCGGCCGTTGGATCCGGCCGTGGTCGGTGCGGTGGCCGACGACGTGGCGGCCGTCATGAGCGGGCACGGCTTCGCCGGCCGGCTCCCCGGCCCCGCGTTCTACCGGCTGCTGCCCGACGAGCACCTGGTCCAGATCGTGGGGCTCCGCGACGGCTTCGGCCACCACAACGACGACGGCACGATCACCGACGCCCGGGTCAGGCTCGCCGTCGACGTCCTCGAACTCGACGCGGCCGACGTCACCGCCGGCCCGCGCGTGCTGTCCACGTCGTGCGACTGGGCGCCGGCCACCGTCAGCGGCATCGAACACGTCCTCGTGACCAGGGCGGTGCCGTGGTGCGCGGCCACCGCGTCACGGGCCGCGATCGTCGACCGGTGGGTGCGTGGCCTGCCGTGGCACGTGCCGGACCGGCCAAGGTGGGAAGCCGCCGACATCGCGGCGCAATGGGGCTTCCGCAAGCACGCCCGGGACCTGCTGGGGCGCAGCCGGTCACCGCAGTCGGCCGCCGTGGCCGCGAAGCACGGCTTCAGCCGGTGAGGACGTCGTCGAGGAAGTCGATGCCCGCCTCGGTGAAGGTGCCGACCTCGACCGACGCGCCGGCGAAGACGTGACCGGCGCCCTCCACGGGCAGCACGTCGCAGCGCACCCCCTGGGCCCGCAGGGCCTCGGCGAAGCCGACCGCCTCCGCGAACGGGACGATGTCGTCCTCGGTGCCGTGCACCAGCAGAAACGGCGGCGCGTCCGGGTGGACGTTGTGCAGCGGGCTGGCCAGCCGCGCGAACGCCGTGCGCTCCCCGATCGGGCCGCCGAGCAGGAGCGCCGGGAAGGCGAACGGGTCGTCCTGCTCGCGCAGGGTGGAGAGGTCGACCGGCCCGTACCAGATGACGGCGGCCTGGATCGCGGTGTCGCCGGTGCCCGTGAGCGCCGCGATCGCCGCGATCTGGCCGCCGGCCGACTCTCCCAGCACGGCGAAGCGGTCCGGGTCGAGCCGCAGCGTCGCGGCGTGGTGCCGCAGCCAGCGCACGGCCGCGTCGACGTCGGCCTGCTGCGCGGGGTAGACGGCCTCCAGCGCCAGCCGGTAGTCGACGTCGGCGACGGCGTACCCCCTGGACACCATGCGCTCATGGAACCTCTGGTCGACCGTCCACACGCGACTCCCTGTCGTCCAGGCACCGCCGTGGATCCAGAGCACGACCGGGAACGGGCCGTCTCCCGGCGGCACGTGCAGGTCGAGCTGGAGCGGGCGGTGCCCGAACGGGGCCGAGACGACGCAACCGGCGTGGGTGAGCGTCTTGCGTGGTTCGGGCACGGGATGGAACTCGGTCATGAACTCAACTTCCTGGTCGGATCGGCGTCAGCGGTGCGCGCCGATGGTGTGCCTGTACGGTGTGGCCATGCCACCGCCGAACGAGGTCGTCGTGTTCTTCCTCGCGGTGTTTCTGGCGGCGGGCGTGTTCAACCTGGTTGAGGCGCGCCGCTGGTTCGCGCGCCGGCGGCAGGGCATCCCGCCGCCGCGGCAGACGTTCTGGAACGCCAGCCACAGCGTGCCCCGCCATCCGGTGGACGGTTACCTGTACGGCGCCCTGTTCCTGGCGCTCGCCGCGGCGTGCGTGGTTGTCCTGGTCGGCCGGCGCCTGCATCGGTGGTGATCGAGCCGCGGTGGCTCAGAGCAGGAACGAACGCCGCGTCTCCGCGCCCACGTTGATGGTGCCGAGCAGCGTGCCGGCCTGATCATAGACGTTGGTGGTCCGGTTGCTGCGCATCACCTCGCGGATGCCCGGCGGCAGGGCCGGCGGGTCGTCCTCGGTCAGGCGCATCCGGGTCGCGGCGGCGATCAGGCGGGAGACGAGCCGGGCCGCGTCGGCGGTGACCGGGACCCGGCCGAACTCCCAGCCGGACACGGTCAGGTCCAGCAGTTCCAGCGTGTGCAGCAACAGCAGGTTCGGGTCGGTCAGCACCATGGCCCGCTTGACGTCGACCTCGACGGCGGTCAGTGCCGCCTCCAGGTGGACGTGGGGATGGAACCCCGTGGGCAGTTCCGCGAGCCGGTCCCGCAGGCCCGGCCCGAGCTGCCGGAACAGCGCGCGGTAGTTGTGCCGGTCGACGCCGCGGCCGAGGGCGGAGGCCTGGGCCTGGATGTCGGCGTGCGCCCGGTCGGCGGTCTCGTGCACGATCCGGTTCGCGACGGCCAGGCCGTCGTCGTCGGTGAGCAGCTGGACCAGCGAGCCGACCTGCTCCTGGAACCCGACCGGGACGTGCCCGCCGTACCGGTGCCGGATGTCGGCGATCAGGGCCTCCTGCCGCGCCGGGTCGAGCCGCAGCGCGCGGTCGGCCTGCCTGCGCCGGAACCATCGCATGTCCGCTCCTCACCTCGGCGCCGACCGACCATGCTACTGCGGCCGCCGGTGTCAGCCGGAAACGAGGATCCGGTACCCGGCGTCGTAGTCCGGACATTCGAGCAGGTCACGGTGGCGGTCGTGCCAGCGGCGGGACTGCAGGTCCGCGGCGAGCCGCTCCAGTCCCGGCCGCAGCACCTCCTCGTCGAGCTGGGCCAGCATCGAGATGCTCGACCGGACCACCGGGTCGAGGTAGGCCTCGGGCCGGCGCCAGTACGCCGCGCCGAAGCCGTCGGTGCAGTCGTGGGGCACCGGCACCGGCTGGACCGTGGCCCCGCCGAGCAGCCCGGTGAGCCGGTCCACCGGCACGGCCCTGGCCTCGTCGAACGCGGTGACCTCCGGCAGGTACTCGCTGACCAGCCAGAACGAGCGGATGACCCGCGGATCCCAGGTGAGGATGACGACCCGCCGGCGGGCGACCCGGCGCAGCTCGGCGATGCCGGCCTCGACGTCGGTCCAGTGGTGCACGGTGAGCACGGCCATGACCGCGTCGGCCGCGCCGTCGGCGAGCGGGAGCGCCTCCGCGCACGCCTGCACGACCGGTGCCGCTCCGGGCGGACGCTGTCCGATCATGACCGAGCTGGGTTCGACGGCGACGACCGTCTGCGGGGGTTCGTAGGCGCCGGCCCCGGCACCCACGTTGACCACGGACCGGGCGTCGCCGAGCGCGGCGGTGAGGTGCGCCGCGATCCGCCGGTCCGGCCGGCGGGTGGACGTGTACACCGTGCCGATCGCGTCATAGATGGTCACGGTCTCAGTGTCCCAGGACGGGGCGTCGCCGAGCGGCGCGGCGACCTAGGATTCTCGCGATGGGGGCTGACACGTCATTGCTGGACGGCTGGCGCCAGGTGCGGCGCTTCGCCGTGCCGCGGTGGATGATCGAGCAGGCCACGGCGCTGCGGTCGGCCGGGGACTGGCGGGGGGCGTGCGCCGCCGCGGACATCGAGGTGGACATCGACCTGGCCGGCATCGGCCGGGACCACGGCACCGCCGTCGCCGAGGCGGTCGAGGACGACCTGCGGCACCTCGCGCCGGACCTGCTGCGCTGGCACCTGGACCGGGACCTGTGGCCGCGGGTCAGCCTGCGCCGCGAGCCGACCCTGCTGAGCGTCCACCCCGGCGGGCAGCTGCTGGTCGTGCCGCGCTACCGGGACACCTCCAGGCCACGGCTGGTGCTGCGGTTCGCCGGGCCGGCCGACCCGCGCCGGGGACTGCACACCAACCGGGAGCAGTGGGACGTCCGGTGCACCGGCGATCTCCTGGCCCGGCAGCAGCCGTGCCCCGACGCGGCCGAGATCCTCGCGCTGCAGGACGCCGGGCAATGGCGCGAAGCGTTGCGCCTCGCCGGGTTCGACATCGACGCGCTCGCCGACCTGTCGCCGATGCTGGAGAAACGGCTCAGCCCCACCCGCCTCGATCTCACCACGCTGGCCGCGGCGGCCCGCGAGTTCGGGCGGCCGGAAGCGACGATCGACCTCGAGGGCGAATGCCTGTGGATCGACGGCTTCCGGCACCGGATCCACCTCGGCTACGACGATCGGCGCGACCTCCCGCCGGTGCTGCCGATGGCCCGGATGGAACGGTCGATCGACGCCGACCTCGTCCGGCTCGGCCTGCTGTCCCTCGACGAGCTGCACCCGCTGGTCGCCGCGGCGATGGTCCCGGGGCACAAGGGCGCCGCGGGTCCCGCGCCCAGGGTCGACATGTCGCCGTTCACCGTGCCGTGCGGCAGCGAACGGCACCGCATCGGACCCGACGGCATCCCGCACCCGCCGGAGGAGATCCGGCGGGAGCAGAGCCTGCACGCGCTCGGCGGGCCCACGCCCACCGGCTGTTTCGCCGCACATATCGGCTGGCGCGACCCGTCGGTGCCCGTGCCGAAGGTGCTCCGCCGGCGCCGTTCGGTGCTGGTGGACCAGGCCCGCAACGGCGACGGCCCGGCACTGACCGCGTGGCTCGACGCCGGCCTCGACCCGCACCTGCGCACCGGCGAGTCCTGGACCCTGCTGCACCTGATCGCCTGGCTGCCCGACCCGGCGGCGTTGGTGACGCGCCTGGTCGCCGCCGGGCTCGACCTGGAGGCCCAGGCTCGGGGCGGGAACACGCCCCTTCGCCACGCGATCGGCCAGGGCGGCTCGGTCGCCGCGATCCGGGCCCTGGCCGCCGCCGGCGCGGTCACGACCGGCTGGGCGGACGCCGCCGAGCGCGCCAACCGGCTCGCGGAGCTGCAGTTCCTGGCCACGCCGTGCTAGCGGCCCTGCGGATCCGCGACTTCAGGCTGCTGTGGACGGGCCGGTTCGTCAGCCAGCTCGGCACCTGGCTGCTCACCGTCGCGGTCCCGGCACACGTCCTGCACCTCACCGGCTCGCTCATGGCGACCGGTCTCACCCTCGCCGCGGAGTACCTGCCGGCGCTGCTGCTCGGCCCGCTCGCCGGGGTGCTCACCGACCGCTGGGACCGCCGCCGGGTCATGCTCACCACCGACGTGTTCCGGGCCGTCGTGGTCGCCGCGATGCTGCTCGTCGACTCCCCCGGCACCGTGTGGATCCTCTACGCCGCCCTCGCGGCCGAGAGCGCGGGATCGATCCTGTTCCGTCCGGCCGCGCAGGCGTACACCCCGGCAATCGTCGGCACCGGCAACCTGCTCAGCAGCGCCAACGCGCTCACCGCCGTGACCGACGGCACGGTGCGGCTCGTCGGCGCCCCGCTCGGCGCGGTGCTGCTGCTCGCGTTCGGGTTCCCGGTGCTGATCTGGGTCGACGTCGCCAGCTACCTCGTGTCGGCGCTCGCCATCTTCCTCACCACCCGCCGGCCCGCACCGACCCGGACCGCCGCCGCGGACCTGCGGGCCGACCTGCGGCACGGCCTGCGGACCGTCGCCGGCCACCGGATGACGTTGTGGCTGCTGGTCATCGGCGTCGTGTTCACCCTGGCCAACGGCGCGCTCAGCGCCCTGCTCATCCCGCTCGGCGTCACCGAGCTCGGCGGGCCACGCCAGACGGGGCTGGTCGTGTCCGCGCTCGGGGTCGGGTTCCTGCTCGGCGCGCCGCTCATCCGGGTGCTCGTCGACAAGGTCCAACCGCGGCGGCTGTACTCGGCCACCCTGCTCGGCACGGCGGTCGGCTTCCTGCTGCTGTTCACCGCGCACACCCTGACCGTGGCCCTGCCGGCGGCCGTGGCCATCGGCATGTTCGGCTCGATGACCTGGGCGGTGCCGCAGACCACCCTGCAACGCACGCTGCCAAACGACGTCCTCGGCCGGGTCAGCGCCGTCTTCCTCAGCGGCGAGGCGCTCGGCACCCTGCTCGGCGCCGTCACCGGACCGATCGTCGCCCAGGCCGCCGGGCTGGTCACCCTGGCGGTCGCCGCCTGCGCGCTGACGGCCGCGTGCGCGCTGCTGGGCGCGGCGCTGCTGCCGACCGTCGAGCTGCCGGCACCAATTGCCCATTGAACGTCTTCCATCGATCTTCGGTGTCTGCCTACAGTCGTGCCCTGTACCTCGACGACGGAGGGGAGAACACATCGTGGTGTCTCGCTCGGTTCGAAGACTCCTGGGCGCGGCGACGGTCGCGATCCTGGTGGGATCGATCGGGTTGGTGGATCCGGCCTACGCCGGCTCCACCGGTTCGGGCATCAGCACACCGAAGCAACTGACCAAGGCCGTGACGCTGCCCGGCGTCCTGCGGCACCTGCTGGCCTTGCAGCTGATCGGGGATCTCAACGGCGGCAACCGGGCGTCCGGCACCGCCGGGCACCGGCGCAGCGCCGACTACGTTGCGACCCTGCTCCAGCACGCCGGGTATCAGGTCACCCGGCAACCGTTCCAGTTCAACTTCTGTGACGAGACGAGCTCGTCGTTCGCGCAGACCGCGCCGGCGCCGGCGATCTACGTCGAAGGCACCGACTACGACCTGATGACCTGTTCGGGCTCCGGGGACGTCACGGCCGCGGTCGTGCCGGTCGACCTCAACCTGGTCGCGCCGCGGGTCGCGGTCACGTCCGGGTGCGAGGCGGCCGACTTCACCGCCGCCGTGGTCGGCCAGATCGCGCTGATGCAGCGGGGCGGCTGCCCGTTCGGGACGAAGGTGGCCAACGCCGAGGCGGCGGGTGCCGCGGGTGCGATCGTCATGAACCAGGGCAACGGCGACCCGGTCACCGCGCCCGACCGGTACTCGCTGCTGCTCGGTACCCTCGGCGCACCGGTCGGCATCCCGGCCGTCGGGGTGTCCTACGGCAGCGGTGAGGCGTTCGCCGCCACGCCCGGCCTGACCGTTCACCTGGCGGCGTCGACGACCGCCGAGGTCCGCGACACCGAGAACGTCATCGCGGAGACGAAGACCGGGCGGGCCGACAACGTCGTGATGGCCGGGTCGCACCTCGACTCCGTGCCCGAAGGCAACGGCATCAACGACAACGGCAGCGGCAGCGCCGCCCTGCTCGAGATCGCGCTGCAGATGGCCCGCACCAAGCCGGTCAACAAGGTCCGCTTCGCCTGGTGGGGCGCCGAGGAGGCCAGCCTCGTCGGTTCCACGTTCTACGTCAACAACCTCACCCCGGCGCAGCGGGCCGAGATCAGGCTGTACCTCAACTTCGACATGGTGGCGTCGCCCAACTACATGTTCGGGGTCTACGACGGTGACGACTCCGCGGCGGAGGGCTCCGGCCCCGGCCCGGCCGGCTCGGCGCAGATCGAGGACCTGTTCGAGGCGTTCTTCGCCTCCCGCGGGCAGTCCACGAACGCCGCCGACTTCAGCGGCCGGTCCGACTACGGCCCGTTCATCGCGGCCGGCGTCGGCATCCCGGCCGGTGGCCTGTTCACCGGCGCCGAGGGGATCAAGACCGCGGCCGACGTCGCCAAGTACGGCGGTGTCGCGGGCGCCGCGTACGACCCGTGCTACCACGACCCGTGCGACGACCTGTTCCGCGTCACCCAGAAGGGCGGCGACGCGGCGCTCTACGGCCAGCTGCGTAGCCAGTACACCCTGTTCGGCAACATCAACACGTTCGCCCTGGACACGAACGCCGACGCGATCGCGACCGCTGTGATCACGTACGCGTTCGACACGTCCACGATTCCGCCGCGTACCACCACCGCCACCGCCAGGTCGGCCGTGACGGCCGGTCCCCCGCTGCAATGACACCTCGTCGGGCACCGGCCTTCACCGGTGCCCGGCGACACAGCGGGGGATGCGGTGGTCAGCCCAGGGGTGGGAGGCGGTGGCGCAGGGGGGTGCCCGGGCCGGCGCCGACGAGACGGCCGGCGTGGGCGGTCAGGGTACGGCTGCCGGCCGCGTCGCACACGTCGGTGAACGGGTGCGGCGCGGCGACGGGTGGGCGGCTGACGATCCGGTCGTCGCCGGTGATGCCGTAAAGACGGCCGCCGAGCGTGGTCAGGGCGACGGCGCCGCTCGCGGTGCCGATCGGCCGCCACGCGCCGGTCCGCAGCTCCAGGGCGGGCAGATACCAGAGCACGTCGTCGGACGTGGCGGCGAACAGGCCCGCGTCGCACAGGGCGAGACTGTGCGCGCCCGGCGGTGCGGCGGTCACGTCGGTCCACTGCGGGGCGTCGAACGCGGGGTCGCGGTAGCACAGCCGGCCCGTGGTGGTGAGCGCCCACAGGCCCTGCAGCATCGCGCCGGCGGCCTCCCGCGGCGACGCGAGGCACAGCAGCGACGGGGCGTCGTCGATGCGGCGCCACGGCAGGTTCTGCGGGCACGCCTCGCGGGTGCGCAGGCCACCGTCGGCGGCAACCGCGTAGAACGCGCCGTCGCAGCTGGTGAGGGCGTGCAGCTCGGCGGGCGGGCCGATCACCGTCCAGCCGTCGCGGGCGGCACCCGAGGTGAAGCGGTCCAGGACGTTGCGGGTGATGCGGTCCACGACCGGGTCGCTGAGGCCCTTGCCCCAGTTGACGGTCGCGGCGGTGAACACCGTGCCGGCGCCGAGGTCGAAGACGCCCATCGTGGCGGCGCCGCCCTGACCGTATCGGCGCCAGTGTCGCAGGTCGGCGGTGGCGAGCACGACGAAGGAGGGTGGGGTGCCGTCGCGGCCGGTGGCGCGTGGCACGCCGGCGACGTCGACGATGTCGGCGGCGTCGGTCTCGTAGCCGAGGGTGCCCTGGCCGAACTTGTCGCCGTCGCTGACGCCGGTGCCGTCGAAGACCCAGTGCGTGGCGAACCGGGCGGTGAACGTCTCCTGCCCGATGATGGCCATCCCGTCGCCCCAGGCGCCGGCGCCGCGGCGGAAGCTGACCCCGGTCATCGCGTTCTCGGGCCGGTTGACCGGGGCGCTGGACCATTCGACGGTCACCCGGCCGGGGTCCACTGTGGACATCGGGTCGGTGGTGGCGTCGCGGTGGCAGACCATGGTGCGGCCGCCGT
This sequence comes from Dactylosporangium siamense, assembly GCF_016862795.1. Classification (GTDB taxonomy): domain Bacteria; phylum Actinomycetota; class Actinomycetes; order Mycobacteriales; family Micromonosporaceae; genus Dactylosporangium; species Dactylosporangium siamense. The sequence goes on from NZ_BONQ01000052.1 coordinate 66,865, forward strand.
CCTCGAGGCGCATCTGCCACCAGGCGGTGTTGGCGCCGAGGACGGCGAGGTTCCCGCCGCGGCGGACGAAGGCCTCGACGGCGTCGCGCTGCTCCCAGGTCCAGTACTCGTCGTGGGCGCAGACGATGAGGGCGCGGCGCCCGTCGAGGACCGCCGGGTCGAGGTGCAGGTCCAGGTTGGAGCAGAACTCGACCGGGTAGCCGGCCGCGCGCAGCCACCGCAGCAGCGGCTCCTCCCAGCGCTCCGGCGGCGGGCCGCCACCCGGCCGGTCGAAGGTGACGGCGGTCGCGCGGGTCGGTTCCTCGGCGTAGTAGAGGCCCTCCGAGGGTTCGCCGGCCCGGTTGTACGCCTGCCACGTCGCGAACGGCACCGACACCAGGATCGGCGCGGTCGGTTTTGCTGACCGCACCACGAACCACGCCTCGTCGTCACCGGCGCTGTCGATGCGCGGCACCGCACCGGCGGCGGCGAACGTCGCCCGGTACAGCGACGACGGCCACGACACCGGCACGGCGAGGGTCCACGTCGGATCGGGCACCGCAGCGCGGTGCATGACAAGCCCGGAGATCGCGTCGGTGACGACGACCGTGGCCGCGTCCGGAGCGACGAACGACAGTGATGTGCCGGCCACGCAGGATGTGGCCCGCGCGTAGGCCCGGGGTGTCACAGCAGTCCGGACAGTACGGTCATCGGCACGTCCTCACCGGCGGCGCGGACCAGCAGCTCCTCGAGTGCCCGCAGCTGACCCTCGATCGCGGTCGGCGGCAGGTACGCGGTGTCGGCGGTCAGCGTCACGACGAGCGCCGGCCCGTCTTGCGTGACGTGCAGGCAGTAGCGGCAGGCGACGCGTTCCTGCGTGGCGGGGAAGTCGAACCGGGTTTCCCGGGGCGCGGTCGCGGCCTGGACGGGGCGCCCGTCGACGAGTCGCATGTCGTTGAAGCAGGTGTACGGGTGCACCTCCGTCCCGCGGGCAGCGGCCGCCGTGGCGAGCATCTCGTCCCAGCCGGCCGGATCGTAGGCGGCGGCGCGGTAGCCGCGCAGGGCGGCCTGCCAGCCCGGGCGCAGCAGCGCGCCGAACGTGGGCCGGTCGACGTCGAGGACGAACAGACCGTCCTGCGACAGGGTGCTGACGAGGTCGCGGTGCCCGGTGGTGAACCGGTTGCCGACGATCGGCATGACGGCAGTGGTCTGGTGCCCACCGGCGGCGGCGGCGAGCGCCCCGGCGGCGGTGAGCAGCACGGTGGAGCCGCTGACGCCGTGCTGGGCGGCGAGCGTGTCGACGGCGCCGGTGAGCGCGGTGGAGACGAGCCGTCCGGTCCAGAACCTCGGCGCGCGCGGCGCGGCGACCGGGGTGGCCCACATGGTCGCCGGGATCCGGGCGAACTGTTCGGCCCAGTACGACAGGGCGGCCGTGCCGCGGCGGTGCCCTTCCGGGGAGTCCTGCTCGGCGGCGACGTCGAGCGGGGTGGTCTCCGGGTCGCGCAGGCCGCGGGTGCCGCGCCGCACGAGCAGTCGCAGATCCCGGGCGAGCACCTCGGCGCCGTGCCCGTCGGTGGCGAGGTGGCACAGCACCAGGACCAGGTGGCTGACCTCACCGCCGTGCGTGACGAGCGCGGCCCGCACCGGCCATTCCGCGCGGTAGTCGAACGCGGTCCCGGCGAGCAGGTCCCGGACGCGGCCGGCCTCGGCGGCCGGATCGGCGCCGCCGTCGACGATGTGCACGTCCAGAGCACCGTCGAGCGCGAGCACCTGGTGCGGCCCATCGCCGAGCCGGGTGCGCAGCGCCTCGTGCCGGGCCACCAGCGCCGCGAGCGCACCGAGCGCGGCCGGGACCGGCACGGTCCGCGCGCCGAGGTCGACGATCCGGTCGAGGTTGAAGTAGTGGTCGTTGGGGACCGTGCGTCCGATCGCGTGCCAGATGGCCCGCTGCCCCCACGTCAGCGGGCCGGTGCCGGACCGCGAACCGGTGAACGGCACCCGGACCGGGGTCAGCAGCTCAGTCATCGCGGACCGCCCGTTCCTGCACGGTGCGCACCAGGTCGTCGAAGTCGTCGAAGCCGGGCGCGTCCAGGTCGAGCTGGACGCCGAGCTCGTCGTCGAGGGCGTCGATGAGCCGCAGCACCGCCAGGGAGCCGACGCCGAGGGCGGCCAGGGAGCCACCGCCGGCCAGGATCTCCGCGGCGGTGACCTCGCCGTCGGTGGCGGTGCTGACCATCGTCGCGACCCGGTCCCGGAGGCCGTTCATCGGGCGGCCAGCCGCTGCCGCAGGCTCAGCGGGCGGATGTCGGTCCACACCTCGTCGATGTGCGCGACGCACTCGTCCCTGGTGCCGGTGAACCCGGTGCGCCGCCAGCCGGCGGGTGGCTCCTCGGCGGCGTTCCACAGCGAGTGCTGCTCCTCGTCGTTGACGACGACGGCGTACGTGTCATTCATCGGGCCTCCCTCAGGTCGGCGATCGCGGCGACGACGCCGTCGATCGTGGGGGTGTCGAAGAAGACGTCGAGCGGCACGTCGACGCCGAGGCGTTTGCGGATGCGGACCGCGATCTGGGTGATGGTCAGCGAGTGGCCGCCGAGGTCGAACAGATCCTCGTCGGTGCCGATGTCATCGATTCGCAGCACCTCCTGCCAGATGGCGGTGACCGTGTCCGTGTCCGTGGTCTGGTCACCGGTACCGGCATCCGGAGCGCGGACGTCCGCGGGCCGTTCTTCTGTGGGTGCCGGCAGGGCGGCCCGGTCGAGCTTGCCGTTCGGGGTGAGCGGGAACCGCTCGAGGACGACGACCTCGGCCGGCACCATGTAGCCGGGCAGGACCTCGGCCACGTGCGCCCGCAGCCCACCGGCGTCGACCGGCCCGGCGGGCACGACGTAGGCGACCAGGCGGGCCCGCGGGCCGTGCGGGTCGGCGAGGGTCACCGCGGCCTGCGTCACCGTGGGGTGGGTGGTGAGCCGGGCCTCGATCTCACCGGGTTCGATCCGGTGGCCGCGCAGCTTCACCTGGTTGTCGACCCGGCCGAGGAACTCCAGGCCGTCCGGCCCGCGCCGCACCCGGTCGCCGGTGCCGTAGAGGCGGGCACCCGGGGCACCGAACGGGTCCGGCCGGAACCGGTCCGCGGTCAGCCCGGACCGCCCCCGGTAGCCGTGGGCGACGCCGAGCCCGCCGATCCACAGCTCCCCGGCGATCCCGTCGGGCACGGGCCGCAGCGCTTCGTCCAGGACGTGCAGGGTGGTGTTCGCGACCGGCCCGCCGATCGTGACCTGGGCACCGGCCTCGATGTCGGCGAGCGCCGACCAGACCGTGGTCTCCGTCGGCCCGTATGCGTTGACGAGCCGACGCACCAGCGGCCGCAGCGCCGCGGCGAGGTCGGCCGGCAACGCCTCACCACCGGTGACGGCGACCAGCGACGAACGGGCGAGGCCGGCCTCCAGCAGCAGCCGCCAGCCGGAAGGAGTCGCCTGCACGTGCGTGACGCCGTGCCGGTCGATGAGGCGCAGCTGCCCGGCGGCGTCGCGGTGGCCGTCCGGTGGCACGAGGACGAGCGCGGCGCCGACGGTGAGCGGCAGCAGCAGCTCGACGGTGGAGATGTCGAACGACAGCGAGGTCAGCCCGAGCCACGTGTCGCCGGCCCCGGAGCCGAGGTGCTCGCGCATCGAGTCGAGTAGGTTGGTCAGTGCGCCGTGCGGGACGGCGACGCCCTTCGGCCGCCCGGTCGATCCGGACGTGTAGATGACGTATGCGACGTCATCGGGGGACGGCGCCTCGTCCGGTGTGGCGTCGCCGCCGTCGACCTCGGTCTCGCCGCGCCAGGTGGCGCCTGCCTCGAGGGACACGTCCTGCGGGCCGAGGACGAGCGCGGCGCCGGCGTCGTCGCGGATGAACGCGATCCGCTCGGCCGGATACGACGGGTCGAGCGGCAGGTATGCGGCGCCGGTCTCCAGCACACCGAGCACGGCCACAAGCAGCTCGGCAGCACGGGGCAGGGCGATCCCGACCAGCGAACCCGGCCCGATCCCCTGGGCCCGGAGCCGGGCGCCGAGGCCCGCCGCCGCGGCGCCGAGCTGTCCGTAGCTGACCTCCCGCTCCCCACAACGAACCGCGACCGCGTCGGGCCGCACGGCGACCTGTGCCAGGAACCGGTCCACGACGGTGTCCCGGGGGCCCGGGCCCACCACAGCGCCGGTGACAGGGCCCGACAGTCCCACCACAGCGCCGGTGGCAGGGCCCGACAGGACCAGATCCCCGATCGCCGTGTCCGGCGCCGCAACCGCCGCGGCGAGGAGCGCCTGGAACTGCGCGCAGACCTGTTCGGCCGCGAACGAGCCCGCGACGAGCTGGAGGCTGCCCTCGACCACCGACGGGCCCTCGACCAGCTGCAGGTTGGCGGTGCCGCGCACAGCACCGCTGAACACCAGCCAGTCGACGGTGCTGTCCACCCCGGTGAACCCGGGTGGGTCGGCGCGCCGCCGGTAGCTGACGGTCAACGGCGCGAGCGACGCCCGAGGGGTGAGCCGGACGGCGTGACTGAGCGGGACGGCGCGGTGGGCGTACACCTCGCGCAGCTGGACCCGCAGCGCCCGCGCGAACGCGGCGAACGGCTGCGACGGTGCCGGGGCGGTGCTGACGGGCAGCTCGTTGACGTGCAAGCCGATCCGGGGCGCGGCCCGGTCCCCTGTGGACAGTTCGAGGGCGGTGGTGACGGTGTCGTTGCCGTACCGGCGCAGCAGCGCGTGCCAGGCGGTGAGGAGGAACTCGAAGTGGGTGACGCCGACGGCGGCGGCCGCCTCGGCGAGGGCGGCCGTGCCGATGGTGAACGGCACCGCGACGGCGGTGGTCCCGGGTGGGGTGTGCCGCAGGCCAGGCAGCTGTGGCGCGGCCGGCTCCCGCCACCGCTCGGTCCAGTAGGCTGCTGCCGCCGGCACATCGACCACCGCCGCCAGCCCATCGACCGCTGCCGCCGACCCATCGACCGCCGCCGACCCATCGACCGCCGCCAGCACATCGACCGCCGCCAGCACATCGACCGCCGCCGGCATTTCCACGGGCAGCGGAACCGGGGTCATGTCCACTGGGAACAGAACCGACGTCGTGTCTCCGCCCTGCTTCCCTGACACTAGCACATCCGAAAAAGTAATCTTTCGGTGAGCCCGGTCTGCCGGCTGAGCGGGTGCCCCATCGGTTGTGGACAAGGCCGTGCCATTGTACGCGGCGGCAAGGTCGGCGATGAGGACCTGCTTGGAGGTGCCGTCGAAGACCAGGTGGTGCACGACGACGCACAGCAGGTGCTCGCCGGGCCCGGTGTGCAGCAGGGTGAACCTGGCCAGTGGGCCGTGGCGCAGGTCGAACGGCGCCGCGACGAGCGCGGCGACCTCCGCCGGGTCGCCCGGCCGGACGGCGAGGGTGACCGGGTCGGTCGCGGGCACCAGGGCCGGCAGATCGTCGTCGACCGCGCCGCCGAGGACGGGGTGCCGGGCCACGACGGCGGTGACCGCGTCCCGGAGCCGGTCGACGTCGAGGGCGCCGGCGAACCGGATCGTCACCGCCAGGTGATAGCCGGCCCCGGCCGGCCGGGTCCGCTCGGTGATCCACACCCCGTGCTGGGCGGGGGTGAGGTGGTCCGCGGTGGTCTGGGCGGGGGTGAGGTGGTCTGCGGCGTGCTGGGCGGGGGTGAGGTGGTCCGCGGTGGTCTGGGTCGTCACGGGGTCGCCCTGTCGTCGTCGAGGAGCTGGCGCAGCTCACGCTTGAGGATCTTGCCGTTGTCGTTGCGGGGCAGCCGGTCCAGGAACAGCAGCCGGCCGGGGAGTTCGTGCCCGGCGAGCCGTTCGAGCAGGAACGTGCGCAGCTGCGGCGCGGTGAGGGGGCCGTCGGTGACGACGGCGGCGGCGACGGCGGCGCCGAGGACCGGGTGCGGCACCCCGAACGCGGCGGCCTCGCGGACCAGGGGGTGCTCGTGCAGGGCGTGCTCGACCTGCAGGGTCGACACCTTGTGCGCGCCGGACTTGACCACGTCGCTGTCGCGGTCGACGAGGTACAGGTAGCCGTCGGCGTCGAGGCGGCCGACGTCGCCCATCCGGACCCACCGGCCGTGGAAGACCTCGGCGGACGCGTCGCCGTCGCGGTAGTAGGACCGGGCCGCCGTCGGGGACCGCAGCCACACGTCGCCGACCTCGCCGGCCGGCAGCGGCTGCCGGTCCGGGCCGGCGATCATCAGGTCGGCGGCGACGGTCGGGCGGCCCAGCGCGGCCGGTCGTTCGGGGTCGAACACCATGGCCGTCTGCGCCGGTGCCGCCTCGGTCGAGGTGTAGTAGTTGACGATCGTCGCGGCCGGGTACGCGGCGGCGAGCTGCGCCGCGACCGCCGGTGGCAGCGCGGCGGCGGTGGAGCCGATGAGCCGCACGCCGGACAGGTCGTGGGTGGTGTGGACGCCCGCGTGCAGCAGTTCGATCGCCATGGCCGGGACGAGGAAGACGGTGCCGACGGCGTGCCGGGCGATGAGTTTCGCGAAGCGGCCGGGGGTGAACGTGCCGGCGGTGAGCGCGGCGGCGCGGGCATTGAGCGCGTTGACGAGCATCGTCTGCCCGGCGTTGCTGCCGACCGGGAACGCGTGCAGGAAGTGCCCGGAGTGGGCGAGGGGCCGGCGGCGCGGGTCGAGGGTGCAGCCGTGGGCGAGGTTGGCGTGGGTGGCGCCGACGCCCTTGGGGACGCCGGTGGTGCCGGACGTGTAGAGGATCTGCGCGAGGTCGCGGGGGCCCGGAGGCTCAGGCAGCGTGCCACCGGAAAGGTCGGCCAGGGTCATGCACCGGACACCGTCGAGGCCCGAACGGCCCAGCACCACTGTCGCGCCGCTGTGGGTGAGCACGTGGCGGACCTCGGCCGGGGCGAGCCGGTCCGACACCGGCACCGCGACCAGCCCGGCCCGCAGCACGCCGGCGAACGCGACGGCGTAGTCGTTCCAGCCCGCGGCGCCGTAGTGCAGCGCGACCCGGTCACCGGCGGCCAGGCCCAGGCCGCGCAGCCCCGCCGCGACCGCCACCGCCCGGGCCTGCCAGGCGCCGAACGTGATCTGCTCGTCGCCGGCGACGAGCGCCACCCGGTCCGGCTCCGTCAAGGCCCGGTGCGCGAGAAGCTCCGGCAGCGTCGCCGGCACGGCCGGCGCCCGGGCTGGACGGGCGATGGTGCTCATCGGACCAGCTCCGGTGACAGGTCGCCGCCCGGTGCGACGGGCGACCGGTCTCCGCCCGACGCGACAGGCGACCGGTCTCCGCCCGACGCGACAGGCGACCGGTCGTCGTCGGACGCGACCGGCGACCGGTCGTCGTCGGACGGGACGGGCGACCGGTTGTCGTCGGACGGGACGCGGCGGCGCAGCTCCTGGATACCGACGAGGTCGTCGGGCAGCGCGTCGGGCACGTCCAGGTCGAAGCGACGCAGCACCGGGATCCGCAGCCCGACCGCCACCAGCACCATCATGGCGAGGCCGAACAGGACGTACATGAACGCGATCCCGCGCCCCGGCCCGGTGCCGATGACCGCGCCGACGGTCCCGGCCAGCGGGCCGCCGCGGGCGAGGAGCGGTTCGAAGAGCTTCGTGCCGAGCGGCGCGACGATGCCGTGCCCGATCGGCAGCGTCGACCAGGCGACCATGGTGTTCAGGGCGAAGACCCGGCCGTGGTACCGCTGCGGCACCTTCACCTGCACGATCGTGGTGTACACGCCGTTGACCAGCGACAGGGCCGCGGACAGGCCGAAGGCGCACGCCCCGACGACCCAGACGCCGGGGTGGGTGCCGCCGAGGACCGCGGCGACGCCGAGCAGCGCGGCGAGGCCCAGCATGCCGCGCAGCCGCTGCCGGCGCGGGCCGCCCCAGAAGCCCATCGCGATGCCGCCGACGATGACCCCGGCCCCGCCGCACATGGCGACCCGGGCGGCGTCATCCAGCGAAGCGAACGACAGCACCAGCGGCGTCATGAGCAGGAACAGCGGTGCGAGGAACACGTTGAGGCCGGCGAACCACAGCAGCATGGCCCGGAACCCGCGGTGGTGCCACGAGTAGGCGAAGCCGTGCCGGATCTCGGCGAGCAGGGTCTCGCGGCGCCGCCACGGCAGGGTCCGCGGGAACTTGACGACGGCGAGCACGGTGATCGCGACGGTGTAGCTGAGCACGTCGAGGATGAGGATCCCGCGCAGGCCGATGCCGGCCATGAGCCCGACCGCGATCAGCGGCACCACGAACGCGCTGACCCCGCCGGCGAGCTGGACGATGCCGTTGGCGTGGCCGAGGTACTGCTTGGGCACCAGCTGTGGCACCGCGGAGGCGTACGCGAGGCGCTGGAACGTCAACGCGACCGACAGCGCGGCGAGCAGCGGGTAGATGTGCCAGGGCACGAGCACGCCGCTGACCAGCAGGGCGAGCAGCGCGGCCTGGGTGGCGCCGGCGGCGACGTCACCGGCGAGCATCACCTTGCGCCGGTCGAACCGGTCGACGATCGCGCCGGCGACGGGCCCGGCGAGGATGCCGGGGAGCATGCCGATGACGGCGTAGAGGGCATACCTGGCAACGGATCCGGTCTCCAGGTAGATCCAGATCGGCAGGGCGAACTCGGTGAGCGCGGAGCCGGTGATGGACACGAGCTGGCTGAGCGCCACGATGAGGAAGCGCGCCATGCCGGGCTGCGCGACCGGTTTCGCCTCGGCCGCGTCCGCCGGGGCGGGTGCGGCGGCGGCGGTGCCGTGCAGCCACCACGACGTCTCCCCCGCTTTCGACGGAAGGACCTCTGAAGGTTCGGGGCCGCCGGCGGCGAGGGTCGGGTGGGCCCGGCTGACGATCTGCGCGAGCTCCTTCGCCCGGTACTTGAGGAAGAAGTGCCCGGCCTCGTCGAGCAGCACGAGGGCGACCCGGTCGGAGACCAGCAGCCACTCCCGGTAGCGCTCCTGGTAGAAGTCGGCGGCCGGGTCGCGGGTGCCCATGACCGAGACGATCGGGGCGCGCAGGCGCGCCGCCTGATGACCGGAGCCGCCGTCGAGGGTGGCGGTGAAGTACTCCTCGGCGGCCACGGAGTCGCGGCGCATGTTGCCGATGATGAACTGTTTCTGGGTCTCGTCGAGGTCGGCGACGTCGGCGCCCATCGACGTGAGCCAGTTCTCGTAGACGCGGTTGCCGAGCAGCGGTTCGAGGGCCGCGAACCGGCTCAGGGCGGACAGGACCCGGCTGCGTGGGCGGGCGAACGGGAACTGGGCACCGATGTAGACCGCTTCCAGGTCCCGGCCGGCGTGCTCGAGGCGGCGGGCGACGGCGACGATGAGGGCGCTGCCGACGCCGCAGTGCCCGTAGAGGGCGACGGGCCCGCTGACGCGTTCCTGGATCTCGGCGGCGACCCGGTCGGCGAGCTCCTCGAAGGGCAGCCGCTGCTCGGTGAGGCCGACGTCATGGCCCGGGATCGCGACCGACCACAGGGCGTGCCCGGCCGGGAGCGCGCCCGCGAGGGGCTGGTAGACCACGGCGCTGCCACCGCCGTACGGGACGCAGACCAGCGACAACTCGGGGGTCTGCACAGATGACGTCAGCCGGTGCAGGAGCCGCCGCGGCCCGCGGTCCTCCTCGGAGGCGGACGCGAACGCGGCCAGCTCCCGGATCGTCTTGAGGGTGAACACGTCCATGACGCTGACCGGCTGCCCGATGCCGTCGAGCTGCTTGCGGGCGCGGGCCACGACCTGGGTCGCGAGCAGCGAGTGCCCGCCGAGGTCGAAGAAGTCGTCGTCGATGCCGACGGACGGCAGGCCGAGGACGTCGGCCCAGATCGCGGCGAAGATCAGCTCGGCCGGGGTGGTCGGCGGGGCCGCGTCGGCGCCGGCGGCCACGGCCACGGGCGCCGGCAGGGCCCGCCGGTCGAGCTTGCCGCTGGGGCCGAGCGGAAGCCGTTCCAGGCCGACGAACGCGGTCGGCACCATGTAGTCCGGGAGGACCTTCTTCAACGCCGCCTTGAGGGGCGTCGCGTCACAAGACACCGAGCCGACCAGGTACGCGACGAGGCGTTTGTCGCCGGGCCGGTCCTCGCGGACGGTGACGGCGGCCTCGGTGACGCCGGGCTGGGCGCGCAGCGCCGCCTCGATCTCGCCGAGCTCGATCCGCAGGCCGCGCAGCTTCACCTGGTGGTCGATGCGGCCGAGGAACTCGATCGTGCCGTCGGCGCGCCAGCGGGTGAGGTCGCCGGTGCGGTACAGCCGCCCGCCGGGCGGGCCGAACGGGTCGGGGACGAACCGGGTCGCGGTGAGCCCGGGCCGGTCGTGGTAGCCGAGGGCCAGCCCGACGCCGCCGATGTGCAGCTCGCCGGGCACGCCCGGGGGCACCGGCTGGCCGGCGGGGTCCAGCACGTAGAGCCGGATGTTCTGGATGGGCGCCCCGATGGGCACCGTGTCCGACGCGGCCGCGCACTCCCAGGCGGACACGTCGACGGCCGCCTCGGTCGGGCCGTACAGGTTCCACAGCGCCGTCGCGGGCAACGCAAGAGCGAACGCGCGGGCGGCGTCCGGCGGCAGCTCCTCGCCGCTGCAGACGACCCGGCGCAGGCTGGTGCACGCGGCGACGCCGTCCTCGGCGAGGAACATGGCGAGCATCGACGGCACGAAGTGCGTGGTGGTGACGCCCTCGCGCACGATCAGGTCCCGCAGGTACGCGGCGTCCTTGTGCCCACCCGGCTTGGCCAGGACCAGCCGGGCGCCGGTGATGAGCGGCCAGAAGAACTCCCACACGGACACGTCGAAGCTCGCCGGGGTCTTCTGCAGGACCACGTCGGTGCCGTCGAGGCGATACGTGCGCTGCATCCAGTCGAGCCGGTTGACGATGCCCCGGTGCGTGTTGGGCACGCCCTTCGGCTTTCCCGTCGAACCGGACGTGTAGATCATGTACGCGACGTCGCCGGCCTGCGGCGCGTCGGGGACGGGCGGCAGCTTGCGGGCGAAGGCCGACGGGTCGTCGAGGAAGATGACCGTGGCCGTGGTGTCCGGCACCGGCAGCCGCGACTGGGTCAGCAGGACCGGCGCGTCGGCGTCGGCGAGCATGAACGCGAGCCGGTCCGCGGGGTAGTCCGGGTCGAGGGGCACGTAGGCGGCGCCGGACTTCAGCACGCCGAGGAGCCCGACGACGAGGTCGGTGGAGCGTTCGGCGCTGACGGCGACGAGCCCGCCGGGCCCGGCACCCTCGGCCCGCAGCCGGCGGGCGACGCGGTCGGCGGCGGCGTCGAGCTCGCGGTAGGTCAGGCGGCGGTCCTGGAACTGCACGGCGACGGCGTCCGGGGTACGGGAGGCCTGCGCGGCGATGAGCCCGGGCAGCGTCGCCGTGTCCGGGAAGTCGGCGGCGGTGTCGTTCCAGCCGTGCAGGACCCGCTCCCGGTCGGCCGGCTCGAGGAGGTCCACTGTGGACACCGGGCGGTCGGGGTTCGCGACGACGGAGCGCAGGAACTGGTCCAGGTGCCGGCCGAGGCGGGCGATGGTCGCCTCGTCGAACAGGTCGACGTTGTAGTTGAAGGCGCCGCGCAGCCCGCTCGGGTCCTCCATGACGAACAGTTCGAGGTCGAAGCGGGTGCCGGTGGCCCGCAGGCCGAACGGTGTGACGTCGAGCGGCCCGGTGGGTGGCCCGGCGGCGGCGTAGTTCTGCACCGCGAGGACGGCCTGGAACACCGGGGAGCGGCTCACGTCGCGGGGCACGTTGAGCTCGGACACCAGCTGCGCGAACGGCAGCTCCTGGTGCGCGTACGCGGACAGGCACGTCTCGCGGGTGCGCTCGACGAGCTCGGCGAACGTCGGGTCCCCGTCGAGGCGGGCCCGCATGGCGAGGACGTTGACGAACATGCCGATGAGCCGTTCCAGCTCCGGCTCGGGCCGCCCGGCGATGGGTGAGCCGACGGCGAAGTCCAGCTGGCCGCTGTGCCTCGACAGCACGACCTGGAACGCGGCGAGGAGCACCATGTAGACGGTGGCGCCGCGCGCCCGGCCCAGGGCGGTGAGCCCGTCGAGCAGGTCCCGGTCGATGTCGAAGCCGTAGCCGGCGCCGGCGAACGTCTGCTGCCGGGGGCGGGGCCGGTCGGTGGGCAGGGCGAGGGGTTCGACGCCGGCGAGTTCGGTGCGCCAGTGCTCGACCTCGCGGGCCATCGCCGCCCCGGTGAGCCGTTCGCGCTGCCAGGCGGCGAAGTCGCCGTACTGCACCGGCAGCGGCGGGACCGGCGACGGGACCCCGGCGGCGTGGGCGTCGTAGCCGGCCAGGACCTCGCCGACGAGGACCTCGCTGGACCAGCCGTCGCTGATGCTGTGGTGCGTGACGAGCAGCAGCACGTGGTCGTCCGCGGCGAGGCGGACCAGCAGCGCGTGCAGCAGCGGGCCGTGCACCAGGTCGAAGAGCCGCCCGACGGCCTCGTCCACGATCCTGACGGCGGCCTCGTCGTCCAGGGCGTCGACGAGGGTGAGGCTGACGGGGCCCGGTTCGGCGAGGTCGAGGACGGGCCGGCCGTCGTCGGTGACCGGGTAGCGGGTCCGCAGCGACTCGTGCCGGGCCACGACGTCGTCCAGGGACCGGGTCAGCGCGGCCTGGTCGAGGTCGCCGCGCAGCCGGCGGGCGACCGGGATGTGGTAGGCGGCGGTCCCGGGCGCGAACTGCTCCATGAACCAGAGTCGTTCCTGCGCGAACGACAGCGGCGGGGTGGTGCCGGCCGGCCGGACCGGGATGGTGGCCGTGGCCGCCGCCGGCCGGTTGCGTAAGCGGGCCGTGAGCAGCGCCCGTTTCGTCGCGGACAGGTCGTCTACGGTCATGCGTCCTCACTTCGTTCCGGGCGCCTGACCCATTGCCGTCCTCCTGATGACCGGCCCGAGACGCTCCGCTGGCCGGTCATGATTTCCCCGTGAGCATGTGCTGTGCCGTCTCCTCGTCCATCGCCTCGATCTCGGCGATGAGCAGTGCCTCGACGGCCGCGGCGAACCCGGCGACCGTGCGGTGGGTGAACAGGGTGCGGATCGGCACCGTCAGGTCGACGGCGGCGCGGATACGGGCCACCATGCGGGTGGCGAGCAGCGAGTGGCCGCCGAGGTCGAAGAAGTCGTCGAGCGCGCCGACCTTCTCCACCCCGAGGACCTCGGCCCAGACCCCGGCGACCAGGTCCTCGGCGTCGGTGCGGGGCGCGACGAACCCCGTCGCCGAGCGGACCTCGGGGTCGGGCAGGGCGGCCTTGTTGAGCTTGCCGTTGACGGTGAGCGGCAGCGCGGCGAGGGCCACGATCGCGTTCGGGACGAGGTGCGCCGGCAGCGTCCCGGCGAGCGCCTGCCGCAGGGCCGCCGGATCGAGGTCGGCTGGGACCACGTAGCCGATGAGCGCGTCGCCGCGGGCGACGACGGCGGCCTGGCCGACGCCCGGGAGCCCGAGCAGCGCGGCCGTGATCTCGCCGGGTTCGATCCGGTACCCGCGGACCTTGACCTGCTCGTCGAGCCGGCCGAGGAACTCCAGCTGGCCGTCGGGCCGCCACCGCACCCGGTCGCCGGTGCGGTACCGCCGGGCGCCGGGCGGGCCGTCGGGGTCGGGTTCGAACGCCTCCGCGGTGCGGCCGGGCCGGCCGAGGTAGCCGTGGGCCACGCCGGCACCGCCGACGCGCAGCTCGCCCGGGACCCCGGGCGGCACCGGGCGGCCGTGCCGGTCGGTGACCGCGACCGTGGTGTTCCACAGTGGACGCCCGATCGGCGGGCGCTCGGTGGCAGTGAGGTGGTCGCTGGTGCCGGTGAGGTCCGCGACGGTGGCGATGATGGTCGTCTCGGTCGGGCCGTAGGAGTTGACCAGGCGGACCCGGTCGCCGAAGGCGGCGGTCCACTGCGCGACGGCGGCCGCCTCGACCTGGTCGGCGCCGAGGATGACCAGGCGCAGCCCGGCCGGCCAGCGAACGCCGCCGAGGTCGTCGACCAGCCGGTGCCAGTAGGGCGTCGGCAGGTCCAGCACGGTCACCGCCGCACCGGCCGGGGTCGCGAGGAAGTCGGGCAGGTCGGCGTCGGCGAAGACGACCGTGCCGCCCGCGGTCAGCGCCGGCCACAGCTCCTCGGCGTGGGTGTCGAAGCTCAGCGCCGCGAACTGCGCGACGGTGTCGGCGGCCGTGATGCCGTAGCCGTCACGCATCCAGTCGGCCCGGGCGGCGAGGGCCCGGTGCGGCACCAGGACGCCCTTCGGGGTGCCGGTGGAGCCGGAGGTGTAGATGACGTAGGCGGTGTCCTCGGGGTCCGGCCGCACCGGGGTGCCGGCGCCGCCCGCCGTGACCGGGACCGTCCGGACACCGGCAAAGGACAGGTCCGCGCCGACGACAGCGTCCGCGCCGACAACAGCGTCCGCGCCGACAACAGCGTCCGCGCCGACGACAGCGTCTGCGCCGACGACGACGGTGGCGCCGCTGTCGGCGACCATGAACGCCAGCCGGGCGGGCGGGTACGCGGGGTCCAGCGGCAGGTAGGCGGCGCCGGCCCGCCAGGCGGCGAGCATGGCGACGACCGCCTGCGGGCCGCGGGGCAGGCAGACGCCGACGATCCGCGGGGCGTCTTCCAGTAGCGCCCCGGCCAGCCGGCCGGACGCCTCCCACAGCTCCCCGTAGGTCATGCCGTCCAGCGCCGGCCGGTCCGGGTGCGCGGCCACCCGGGCCGCCAGGCCGTCCAGCACGGAGCCGGTCGGCGGGGCGGCGGTCGTACCCGCGACGTCAAGGAACGCCAGGTCGGCGTCGGTGAGCACGGGCAGGTCGCGGACCCGGGTGTCGGGGGCGGCGAGCGCGGCGCGCAGGAGCACCTCGAGCCGTTCGGCGAGGGCGGCGATCGTCCCGGGGCGGAACAGGTCGCGCCGGTAGCCGAACACGGCGACCAGGTCGTCGCCGGAGCGCCAGACGTCGAGCATCACGTCGACCTTCGTCTGGGCGTGACCGCCGTCGATCTCGACCGCGGTCAGCGGCCCGAACGGCCGGGGGACGCCGTGCCGGTCGCCGTCCTGGCTGTGCACGGTGAGCAGGGTCTGGAACAGCGGGTTGCGGGTCAGGTCCCGCTCGACCCGCAGCTCGTCGATGAGCCGCTCGAACGGCAGGTCCTGGTGTGTGAACGCGCCGAGGGCGGTGCGGCGGGTGGCCCGCAACAGCTCCCGGAACGTGCCGTCGCCGCCGAGGTCGGCGCGCATGACGAGGGTGTTGGAGAAGTAGCCGACGAGCGGCTCGACGTCGGGGTCGTTGCGCCCGGCGACCGGCACGCCGACGCTGATGTCGTCCTGGCCGGTGTGCCGTTGCAGCAGCACCTGATACGCGGCGAGCAGCACCATGAACGGGCTGACCCGCTGCTCACGGGCGACGGCGTCCAGGTCGGGGCCGAGCGGGATCCGGCGGGTGTGGAACGCGCCGTCGGAGGTCTTCGCCGCCGGCCGGCGCAGGTCCGGCTGCAGTTCGAGGGGGGCGGCGCCGGTGAGCTGGCCGCGCCAGAAGGTGGTGTCCTGCCCTGCGCCGGTGACAGTGCCGGCGTCGCGCTGGGCCTGCGCGAACGCGGCGTACGTGGTCGGCAGCGGCGGCTCGTCGAACGTGCCCGCGTAGCGGTTCGCCAGCTCGTCTCGCAGCACGTTGAGCGACCAGCCGTCGGCGACGATGTGGTGCACGACCAGGCTCAGGACGTGCTCGCCGGGCCCGATCCGGATCAGTGTCGCCCGAAGCAGCGGCCCCTCGGCGAGGTCGAACGGGGCGTTGCTGCGCTCGGCGAGCAGTGCGTCGACGTTTTCCGCGGTACCGGTGAGCTCGGCCAGCTGCGGCGCCGGGCCGGCGGTCGCGTGTGGGCGGCCGTCGACGGCGGGGAACCTGGTGCGCAGGGTCTCGTGCCGTTCGACCAGGCCCTGCAACGCCGCCCGCAGCCGCGCCGGATCCAGGTCTCCGGTCAGGCGCAGGACCAGCGGGATGTTGTAGGAGGCATCTCCGGGGTCGAGCTGGTCCAGGAACCAGAGCCGTTCCTGACCGAAAGACAAAGCTCCCGACACGAGTCCCCCTCTCGTCGGCGTGACCATGGGTAAGGTACGAGTCGATGCCTCAACTGTCAACAATCCTTACGATTAATCCCGGCCGTCGACACCGGTGGATCTCCCGCACTCCGGACATGGATGTACCGCCGACCAGGTAGGTCCCGGTCGGCGGCGCTCGGTCGGTGCGGTCAGGGGGTGGCCCGGTGCAGATCCTCCCGATGGACGAGCAACTCGACGACGCCGTGCTCACCGTCGGTGACCACACCGACCTGGGTGCCGGCGGCATAGACGTCGTTCGACAGGACACCGGTGCCGTCGATGCGGAGGTAGCCGGTGACCATCAGGTGCTCGGCGATGCCGGCGACGACGTCCGGGCGCACGTCGGTCCCCGCCGGCTGCACGGCGCTCACCGTGCCGACCGGCGCTCCGGTGGAGTCGACGACCCGCATCCCGGCGACAGCGATCCCGACCGGCGTCTGCATGGCCGGATCGTGCCCGATAACAGCGGGACGAAACGTCGGCGCTTTCGACAAGGCGCTTTCGGCAACACGCCCTCCGCACCGCACGTTCGGCACCGCGGTTTCGGCACCGCGCTTTCGAAAGGCGTGGAGTGCTTCGCGGCGGTGGCCCTACCGTCGCCGCAACACCCCGCCCTGGAGGTCACCCTTGTCACGACGCTCGGCCCGCTGGGCCACGATCCTTGCCGTCACCGCGACCGTGCTCGCCCTCACCCCGTCGGCGCAGGCCGCCTCCGGTGACGCCGGCCGGCACCGCCCCCTGGCGGCACGCAACCTGCCGTCCGGCGACCGGGTCCTGTTCTACCTGGGCCAGGACAGCACGACCCTGGCCGACTACAAGGCCTCGGTGCTGGACCGGGACCGCGACTTCCCGGTGCCGGCCGGGGTCACGCTCTACACCAACCTGGTCGGCGCGCCGATGAGCGGCATGTTCCAGCCGACGGACTACGGCGCGGGCGAGAACGACTTCCCCGCCACGATCAACAGCTACGGCGGCGGGCTCGCGGTCGGGCTGTTCCTGTCCGACCCCGCGCAGACGCCGCTGAAGGCCCTCGCCGGCACCGCCGACACCGCCACCACCGCGCGCTACCGGCGCTGGCTCGATGAGTTCATCACCTACCTCGACCGCACCGACCGTGAGGTCTTCCTGCGCATCGGGTACGAGTTCGACGGCGCCTGGAACGCCTACGAGCCGGAGCTGTACAAGCAGGCGTACCGGTACATCGCGCGCCGCATCGACCAGCTGCACGCCCGCAGGATCGCCACGGTGTGGCAGACGGCGGCCTGGCCGCGCGTCGAAGCCGAACCGTACGCGTCGACCGCGGCCGGGCACTGGGACCAGTGGTACCCGGGCGACGAGTACGTCGACTGGGCCGGCCTGTCGCACTTCTACGGCACGGCGTTCGACCGGTACCAGTGGGGCTGCGAGGACCCGGGCAAGATCGCCGCGACCCCGGCGGCCGTGCAGGACTCGTTCCTCGCGTTCGCCCGGCGGCACCGCAAGCCCGTGTTCGTCTCCGAGTCCGCGCCGCAGGGCTTCGACCTCGGCAAGCTGACGGCCGGCTGCATCTTCGTCGACCCGGCGACCGGCGGCCCCCGGGCGACCGTGCCCGTCACCGCCGAGCAGATCTGGGACACCTGGTACGCGCCGTACTTCCGGTTCATCGAGCGCAACCGGGACATCGTGCGCGGCGTCGCGTACATCAACACCAACTGGAGCTCCCAGTCCATGTGGAACTGCCAGCCCGGCGCGTGCGCCAACGGATACTGGGGCGACAGCCGGGTCCAGGCGAACCCGACCGTCCTGGCCCGCTTCCGCGCGGAGCTGAGCAAGCGCATCTACGTGCAGGGCCCGCGCCGCGTCGCCGCGTTCGAACCGCCGGACTTCTCCGGCGCCGGACGCTCCGAGGCGGAGTACGCCGACCTGCCGCAGGGCGGGACCACCGGCATCGCGATCGCCGACACGACCGCCTCGAACGACCGCACCGCCCTCGTCTATGCCAACGGCGCGTCGATGCAGTTCGACCACGTCGCCCGCGGCGGCGGCATCGACCTGCGCTACGCCACCGTGACCGACAACGTCAACCTCACGGTGCTCGTCAACGGCGTCGAACGGCACCGCCTCGCACTGCCCAACCGGGGCTCGGCCACCGCCTGGGCGACGGTCACGATCCCGGTCGCGGTCCCCCGCGACGCGACCGTGACGCTGCGCCTGGACAGCGGCGACGTCGTCTGGATCGACTACATCACGCCGGGACAGCGCTGACCTTCGCTAGGGTGCCGGTCATGGACCCGTGTCTGCGACTGGCACTGCTGGAGACCGCCGACGTGCCCACGCAACGGTACGACGAGCTGCTGGTGACACCGATCCCGCCGGACACGGACGAGGGACGCTGGACCGACCGGTCCGAGCTGTTCGAGGCCGTGCCCGACGGGATCGACACCACCATCCGGAGCCTGGCCGGCATCACGGATTACCCGGACGTCGGCATCCTGCACCTGGTGGAGTCCGCCGTCGGGGACCTCGCGCCGCTCGCCGCGCTGCCGTCGCTGCGGCTGCTGAGCCTCGGCGTCACCCCGGCGGCGGACCTGCGCCCGCTGCTGGACTGTGCGCGCCTCACCCGGGTCGACGTCGACTGGCACACGCCGGAGCAACGCGAGGTCCTGGTGACGCTGGCGGACCGCGGCGTCCACGTCGACTCCCTCCTGCCGGACCCGTCGACGCTCACCGCGCCGTTCGCCGACCAGAACCTTAAGCTCGCCGTCATCGACCTGCTCGGGCTGCCGCTGCCGACCGCGGAGTTCTTCGACGAGTACGAGCTGGACGAGGCGAACCTGGCCCGCGTCCTGGCCATCGAACTGACCCAGGAGCAGCTGGACGGCATCGAGCGGCTGCACTGGACCGGCGGCGGCTACACCATCCAGCACGCCGTGTGGAGCCAGTGGGACGGCGAGACCGACGAGTTCGACATCCGCTCCCTGGACGGCATCGAGACGCTGCGCAACCTGAAGCGCCTCGAGGTGACCCCGCTGAAGCTGATCCCGGAGGAGCAGCTCGCCGCCCTGCGGGCCAGGTCGGTCACCGTCACCTCCTGGTGAGCCCGGTGCAGGTGGCCAGGGCATCGCGGAGGCCGGCGGCGGGGTCGGCGGAGGCGGTGCGGCTGCGCCAGGCGACGTGACCGTCGGGGCGGACGAGCACCGCACCGTCGGGTGCGACGCCGTACAGGCCGGGCCATCCGGGATCGGTCACGACGTAGCTCGCCACCGGCACCGCGGGACGGCGCAGCGCGTCGCGCCACGCACTGCCGGGTCCGGCGGTCAGTAGCGTGAACCGGTCGTCGAACAGGTCGATGGTCGAGGTCCCGCCGGGCAGCCACAGGTGCGGGGCGCGGCAGCCGGGCGCGGCGCGCTGCTCGTAGTCGGCGCCGGCCGGATCGGCGTCGGGACCACCGTCGTCGACGACGATCCGCGACCGGTACTGGTACCCCATGTCGATCTGGCTCAGGCTCCGCCCGTTGAACGGCGCGGCGCTCCCGTCGAAGAGCCGGGACCACGCGGCGCCGGTCTCCTCGGCGTTGCGCCGGCCGACCGGCTCCCGTTCGGCGGCGTAGCTGGCCAGCAGCCGATCGTCGCCGTGCCCGTGGACGACGGCGGCGATCTTCCAGGCGAGATTGTGGACGTCGTGCATCGCGGCGCTCACGCCGGTCGCGCCGGCGGGCGGGAACCGGTGCGCGGCGTCGCCGGCCAGGAACACCGGGCCGTGGGCATACCGGGCGGCGGACTGCGCGGCGGCCGTCCACGGGCCGCCGGCCAGCACGTCGAGCTTCAGGTCGGGAAGGCCGAGCACGGCACGGACGACCGTCGCCGGGTCCTCGCCGTCCGGGGTGCCGGGCCGGCTGATGATCCAGCGGTCGTCGGCGTGGGTCCAGATCAGCGCGGCACCGGTGGCGGTGAGGAAGTAGATCCCACGCGGGCGGGCACCGGTCCAGCCGGTCAGGTCGGCCCGGAACGCGATCATCTCCTGCCGGCCGAGGTCGTCGGGGCCGTCCATGGCGATGCCGAGCCGCTCGCGGATCCCGCTGCGGGCGCCGTCCGCCGCGATCATCCACCGGGCCCGGACCCGCCTCGCACGTCCCGTGGCCGGCTCGACCACGCTCGCCAGCACGCCGCCGTCGGCGAGCTCGAAGGACTCCAGCAGCGTGCCCCGCTCGACGCGCGCGGCCTGGTGACCGCGGGCGTGGTCGCGCAGGACGGACTCGAACACGTCCTGCGAGACGGCGAGGCCCTCGCACGGGCTCACCGTCATGCGGCCGGCCGACGGCACGTCCTCCCGCAGCGGCGGCCCGGTCAGGTCGGTGCGCCATTGCGCCCCCGGCGTGATCGGCAGCTCCACGGCGCGCAGGTCGGGTTCGACGCCGCAGACCCGCAGGATCTCCATCGCGCGGGAGTGCACGCCCCGGGCCCGCGGCAACCCGGACTCGCTCGCCCGCTTGTCGATGAGCAGGGAGTCGACGCCGTGCCGGGACAGCAGCAGCGACGCGGTCAGCCCGGCCGGCCCGCCGCCCACGATCAGCACGGGCGTTTCGATCAACTCGTCAGCCATAGTCCCGCTCTTTTCATCATAGTGAAGCTATGACGACAAGAGTGATACTCTCCGTGCGTGGTTGTCAAGAAGGGCCACCGGCAGCGGCAGGCCGAGGCGACGAAGGCGCAGATCGCGGCGGCGGCGCGCACCCTGTTCGCCACCCAGGGCTACGTGGGGACGACCATCGCCGCGATCGCCGACGCCGCCGACATCCCGGCCCCGACGATCTACTCGGCGTTCGGTGGCAAGGCCGCCATCCTGCGGGCCATCGCCTGGGGCGTCGTCGGCACCCTCGACGTCGACCGCGCCCACGACGAGGCCCTCGCGCACCCGGACCCCCGATCGGCCCTGCGCCTGGTCGCGAACCTCCAGCGCCGGCAGCACGAGCAGATGTACGACGTCATCGACATCTACCAGGAGGCGGCCCGGACCGACCCGGACATCGCCGAAGACCTCCGCACCATCGCCGGCAACCGCGAACGCGCCTTCCGCCGCCAGGTCGAGGCCGTCGCCGCCCACCTGGCGCCCGGGATCGACGTCGACGCCGGCGTCGCCATCTACCTCACGCTCGTGCTCCCCGAGGTCTACCGGACCCTCGTCATCGAGCGCGGCTGGACCGCCGACCGCTACGAACAGTGGCTCGCCGGCGCCCTGATCACCCAGCTGCTGCGGCCACCGGCCTGACTCCTCACCGTCTCACGAGCCCGGCGAGCAGGTCCTTCGTGCGCTCGTCGCGGTCGCGGGGTTCAGCCGTGCCGGTTCAGCAGGGCGCGGGTGACGGCGGCGACCGTGGGCAGGTCCTCGACGACGGCGACCTCCAGCGGACCGGACGACCGGACGCACAGCGCGTGGCCGTAGCCGGCGCCGATGACCACAGCGGTGAACTCGTCGGTGACGGGCTTGTCGATGACGATGACCGATCGGGCCTGACCGACGAGGCCGTCCAGGGAACCGGCGATGCCCGGGACGGCCCCCGCCCCGCTGGAGACCAGCACGACGGCGGAACGGTCGGCCGCGAGCACCCGGCGCAGCCCGGTGAGCGCCTCCGCGACCGTCTCCGCACTCCCGACGGTGGCCCGTCCCGCAGCCTGGAACGGCGTGCCGGGCGCCTGGTGGAACCCCGGACGCGGCGGGCGCAACGCCTCCCGGGCGGTGGCGTCGAACCGGTCGCTCGCCTGCTCGATGCGGCCCGGCCGCCCGAACAGCCAGCCCTGCCCCCAGTGGGCGCCGAGGTCGCGGGCGACGACCAGGTCGTCCTCCGTCTCGACCCCCTCGGCGATCACCACGGCGCCGGTGCGCCGCGCCTCCGACCGCACCACCGCCGCCACCGCCCTGGTGGTGTGCGCCTCCGGATTGCGGACCAGGCTCATGTCCAGCTTGATCACTTCGGGTTCCAGGACCGGCAGGAAGGCCAGCGACATCGGATCGACCCCGACGTCGTCCAGCGCGATCGCGTTCCCCCACTGCTGCACCGCCCCGACCAGCCGCAGCATGCTGCCCGGCACGGACGGCAGGGCCCGCTCCGTGAACTCGAGCACCTCCCGGAACGGCAGCCCGGCGCTCACCAGCTCGATCAGCCGCGGCGACAGCGGCTGGTCGAGCACCGCCGGCTCGGCGTTGACGAACAGCAGCGGCGGCGGGACCGGCGCGGCCACCGCCAGCTCCAGCGCCCGCTCGGCGCACAGCATGTCGAGCTCCCCGAACCGGCCGGCGTCCCGGGCGGCCGCGAACAGGCGGTCCGGGAACTCGAGCACCGAGCCGGCGGGCCCGCGGGCGAGCGCCTCCATCCCCACCACGGCCCGGGTGGACAGGTCCACGATCGGCTGGAACACCGGCCGCACCAGGCGCCCGTCCAGCACCGCGCCGATCATCGCGCCGGTGCCGTGTGCCTCGCGGGCGCGTACGTCAACAGTCCGTGTCATCAAGCAACCAATCGCAGAAACGTGCCCCCTTCATCGGCGGCCGGGCGGCGAACTGAAGCGGTCGTGAACCGGACAGCGGGGAACGCCACCACCCGGACCGGACGTCGGAGGGTGCATGTCTCGCAGTCTCGTCATCGCAGTGGCCGTGGCCGCCCTTGTCAGCGGCTGCCGCCCCGCCGACGCCCGCCCGGACCCCTCGCCCGAACCCGTCACCTCGCCGACGGTCGCCCCGGCCGGCGGCCCCGTCCCGTTGCGCATCCAGCTCGGCGCCGGCGAACGGCTCATCCCGCGCTCGTCCGCACCGAGCGGCTGCCCGGGCCTCGACACGGTGGTGTACCTCGGCGCCGGCCGCGCGTTCCGGCTCATGGCGTTCGCCACCACCTGCCCCGCCGGTGACACCTCCCGCCACATCAACGGCGACCACGGCGTCTACCGCACGACCGCCGACATCCCGGCGGACCGCCGGAATGTCACCGTGCCGACCGCGCTCGGCGAGGCGGTCGTGTTCACCCAGGCCTACTCGGAGTACACGAACTCCGCCAACCACTACACCGAGCCGGTCGCCGTCATCACGCTCACGCATCCGGCCGATCCCGCGTACCAGGCCCTCACCGTGATCTCGGAGAAGGGCACGCTGACCGTCGACGAGCTCTCCACCGCCCTGCGGAAGCAGCTGCTGGCGCCCTGATGGGTTCAGGGCTCGTACGGGGTCGGCGACGGCGTGTTCCAGGCGGCCGCGAGGCGTGCCACGTCCGGGCCCGATCGCCACAGTGTCTCCGGGTCCGTGGGCATGGCGGCGTTGAGCAGGTGCAGCAGCCGGCCCGGCGGGAGCGCGCCGAGCTTGCGCGACGCGGCGCGTTCGCGACGTGCGGTCAGACCGGTCGCAGCCAGGTAGTCCGCGGGAACGACGACATCGTCAGCGGCAACCGCGTACAGCGCTCCGGTGAGCAGCGCTGTGGCGGTCGCGGCCCGCACGCCCACGGCGGTCGCCGCAGGGGCTGCCCACTCCGGGCGCCAGGTGACCGGGCCACGCTCGGCGAGCAGGTCAACGAACCGCTGGACGGACCCCGTGGTGCCCCATGCGCCGAGCGGAGTGCGTTCCACCACCTGTAGCCCGTCACGTTCGGGCGCCGCCCCGCGGACGATGACCCGATGACACGAGCGGCCGAGCCCGGAGTGGATCCCTTCGGCGACGACCGCCCGCAGGTCGAACTTCGCGGCGATATCGCCCGGGAACTCGTCGTCGACCACCACGGTGAGCATCGACAGGCCGGCGGTGCCGTCGGCGAGGCCGGCGTCGGCGAGGGCGGTCAGCAGCGTGGCGAGGGCCTCCCGCTCCGGTGCCGGTGTGGTCGCCATCCCCGCTCGCAGCGCCAGGGCGCCGAGACCACCGACCACACGGCTCCAACCCCTCACCCCGGCGGAGCGAGGGCTCGACCCGCCTCGCAGTGCGGCCGGCAGGCTGTGCAGCAAGTCCATCAGGCGGTAGCCGGCGGTCAGGTCGGCGCGGGCCGACCGCCTGGGCGCGCCGAACTTCGACGCGTAGGCGAGTCCGGCGACGGCATTGGTGAGGGTCGCGTCATCGGCGTGGGCCGGCACCAGTGGCGAGGGCGGCAGGTGGCGCAGCGCCCGGAACAGGTGGACGGTCGCGGTCAGGTCCGCGGCGATCGTGGCCTGCCGTTCCACCCCGGCGACCAGGACCGGGTCGGTGGCGGGCGGGAGCGGTCCGCCGGCACGCATGGCCGCGGAAGCGGCCTGGTCCCGCGGGCCCAGCAGATCCCACCAGCCGACCGGCGGCATTCCCTCGGCTCTGTCCGGGCCGTACGCGGGCGTGCCGGTCACCGGATCCCAGATCGTCACGGCGCCGAACGGGTCGGCGGTGACGAGGCGGTCGGCGCCGCCCGGCAGTCGCAGCACCCCCGCGATCTGGGCCACGACAGCGGTGGCCGGCAGTGGGACCTGGCGGCCGTCGACCGACCGGACGCACGACATACCGGCGGTGTCGATCACGTCCCAGCCGGTCTCACCGTCGACGGCGCCGAACGCGGCGGGCGCGCCGGCCGGCAGTTCCCGACGCCAGCGCCGGCGGACCGGACCGCCGTCGGGGACCGGCTCGAACCGGCCACCGGGGACGACGTCTGAGAACGTGGGCGGCCGCGTCGCCGGGCCGACCACGATACCGGCGAGTTCGGCGTCCACGTCGGCGACGTCGAGGACGACGTCCAGTGTGTCGGCCCAGTAGCCGACCTCCGTGCCGCGGGCCCGCCAGCTGACGAGGAGCCGGCCGCCGTGCAGGGTGCAGCGCGGCTGGAACCGGCCCTCGATCCCATCGCGTTCCGGGACATTCAGGTGATACCGGGCAATGACGCCGGACGGGCCCAGGACCACGGCATTGTCGTTGTCGTGGATCGCCAGCAGTGGCCAGTCCTGGTCGGTGCGCAGGTGCGCCGGGTCGAGGCCGGCAAAGGCCTGCACGTACGCCGGCCAAGCCAGCTCAACTGGGATGCCGCAGCGCAGTGTCCGCGACAGGGCGTCCGCCGGATCCAGCGTGGCGAGGCGGTCCAGGAGCGGCCCGAACGCGGCGTAGCCCGCCGGGGTCCGCAGCGGCCCCAGCCGGTGCAGGATGCGCTTCAGCTCGCCGATCGGCGCGGCGGCCGCCGCCGCGGTCAGCACGTCGACCTCGGCGGCGAGCATCGCGGCCACCCCCGGGACCGCCAGCGCCCGTGCGAGCAGGTTCGGGTGCAGCGGCTGTCCACCCGTTATCTCTGCACCGAAGGAATGGCTGCCCAGTAGGTCCACGCATTCGCGACGGAACCTGGTGGTGAACAGCGGGTGCGTGCCCAGCGCCAGCAGCGGCCGGCGGCCGGGTTCGCCGTCGGCGAACCAGTCGGCGAGGGGGATCCGGTTCGGCGGCTCCAGCTCGAAGGGGATGTCCTCGGCGACGAACAGGTCGTACACGTCCAACTCGCGGAAGCTCCAGGGGCCGCCCGAGCTGGTCACCGGCACCCCGTCCGCGCGCAGCCGGTCGCCGAGCCTCGACACCAGGTCCAGCAGTGGCGCCGACCGCGTCCTGACGTTGTGCTCGGCCCGGTCGGCGAGCAGGCGGCTCAGCCGGCGGGCTGGCGCACCCGGCTCGGAGGCGTGGAGCTGGCGTTCGATCTCGTCAAGGCGCTGCACAGTACAGCACGATAGCCCCCACCCCCGTCCACAACGCGGCGGAGTGATCATGGATCGACGAGAGCAGCTCCTGGCCCCTGTGGCCGTCGTCCTTCCGATCAACGTGGAGCGGCTCGTCACCGGCGACGAGCAGTGGTTCGACCGGGTCCTGACCGCGGCGAGGGACCTGCACCGGGAGCGCGCCGGGATCCTGATCGACGCGCTGCACGAGCAGCTGCCGGGCGCGTTCGAGACGCAGGCACCGGAGGGCGTGCTGTTCCTGTGGCCGCGGCTCGCCGACGACGCAGTCGACCCGGCGGCGCTCTACCAGCGGGCGGCCGCCAACGGCGTGGTCTACCAGCAGGGCGAGTTCTTCGCGGCGAGCCCGCAGCGGGACTCGGCCCGGCATCTGCGGTTCGCGAACGGCGACCGCACCCCCGACGAACTGCGCGAGGCGGTGCGCCGACTGGCCCTGGCGTTCTGACCGTCCACTTGCGACACTCAGCCGCCTTCCCGCCGCGCCTGGTAGGGTTGACGATTCCAGAATCGGCGGGAGGTGCGGCGTGAAGAACTCCTCCGCGCTGCGCGCCGCCGCCATCGGGCTGGCGCTCAGCGCCTGCGCGCTGCTGCTCGGGCTGTCCCGGGCCCAGCACGCGCTGCCCGGCGACATGTTCCAGGTCGCCCGCGCCACGGCCGCCGTCGCCACCGTGGCCGGCGCCGAGACCCCGCAGGGCAGGAAGCTGCCCGAGCCGCGGGACTCCCGGGCCGACGCGCCGCACTGGCTCGCCGTCCTGCCACGCATCACCGGCGCCGAGGTCCACCTCGGGCCGGTGTGCGACGCGCCCGCTTCCGCGACCATCCACGATGGACGGTCGGCCGGGACGCCGGGCTGCCGCGGTCCACCGACCTCCTGAAGCACGAGACGACACCTGTCACAGCCGTGACCCACAAGGGTCGACGGCATCGTCGCGTTGCCCTTTCGGAGGTTGTCCATCATGTACCGCATACCGCCGCGCCCCCGTCAGCTCGTCACGCCGCACGGCCCGCCGGGTCGCCGATGAGCGCCCTCGCCGCGATCGCCATCTTCACGATCGCGTTCGTCCTCATCGCCACCGAGAAGGTCCACCGGGTCGCCGTCGCCCTGTTCGCCGCCGGCATGATGGCGCTGCTGGGGCTCGTGCCGGGCAAGGACGTGTTCTTCTCCGAGCACGCCGGCATCGACTGGAACGTCATCTTCCTGCTGCTCGGCATGATGATCATCGTCGGGGTGATCAAGCAGACCGGCGTCTTCGAGTTCCTCGCGATCTGGGCGGCGAAACGGTCCCGCGGGCGGCCCTACAAGCTGCTCGTGCTGCTCATGGTCATCACCGCGGTCGCGTCGCCGTTCCTGGACAACGTCACCACCATCATGCTGGTGGCGCCGGTGACCGTCCTGGTGTGCCGCAAGCTCGGGATCCCCGCGGCGCCGTACCTCATCGCGGAGGCCCTCGCGTCCAACATCGGCGGTGCGGCCACCCTCATCGGCGACCCGCCGAACATCATCATCGGCAGCCGGGCCGGGCTGACGTTCAACGACTTCATCGTCCACATGGCCCCGATCGTCGTGGTCCTGTTCGTCCTGTTCGTGCTCCTCGCGTGGGTCATGTTCCGCAAGCGCTTCGAGTACCACCCCGAGCGCGTCGCCGAGGTCATGGCCCTGGACGAGCGCGCGTCGATCACCGACCGGCGGCTCCTGATCCGCTGCCTCGCGGTCCTGACACTGGTCGTCACCGGGTTCGCGCTGCACGCCGTCATCCACGTCGAGCCGGCCATCATCGCCCTGCTCGGCGCCGGGCTGATGGTGCTCGTCGCCCGCGTCGACACGTCGGTGTACCTGCAGGAGGTCGAGTGGTCGACGCTCGTCTTCTTCATGGGCCTGTTCGTCATGGTCGGCGGCCTCGTCGAGACCGGCGTCATCCACAACATCGGCAGCTGGGCGACCGGTCAGGTCGGCGACAACTGGTTCCTCGCCGCGACCGGGCTGCTGTTCGGCTCGGCGATTCTCGGCGCGTTCTTCGACAACATCCCCTACGTGGCGACGATGGCCCCGATCGTCGAGGACATCGTCGCGATGACCCCCGACCCGGCCACCGGCCAGTCGCTGTGGTGGGCGTTCGCGCTCGGCGCCGACTTCGGCGGCAACGGCACCGCCATCGCGGCCAGCGCCAACGTCGTCGTGCTCGGCATCGCCGCCCGGTCGGGCGAGCCGATCAGCTTCTGGCAGTTCACCCGCTACGGCATCGTCACCACCGTGATGACCACCATCATCGCGTGGGGCTACGTCTGGCTGCGGTACTTCACATGACCGCCGAAGGAGGCATCATGCACACCACCAGCACTCCACTGCCCGGCATCGGCACCCTCCACGTGCTCGCCGCCCGGGACGGTCACCGCGTCGGGGTCGTCCGGCACGCCGACGACCGCCGGGAGCTCGTCGTCTACGACCCGGCCGACCCGGACACCCGCCTCACCGGCGTCCTGCTCACCGCGGCCGAGGCGGGCGTCCTCGCCGACCTGGTCGGCGCCGCCGGCCCGGTGACGCACTGCGCCCGGCTGGACCGGCACGCCGGCGGCGTGTCCGTGCTGCAGGTGCTGATCGGCACCGACTCGCCACGGGTGGGCCGCCCGCTGGCCGGCACCGGCGTCGACGGCGCGGCCATCGTCGCGGTCGTCCGTGGCGAGCACGTCATCCCGGCCCCCGGCCCGGGGCTGCGGTGCCGCGCCGGCGACGTCGTCGTGGTCATCGGCCGCCCCGACGCCGCGTTCGAGGTGATCGACGCGGTCACCTGACGCTCATGATCCGGAAAGAGACCTGGTGCGCCACAGGTCTCTTCCGGATCACCGGGAGGTCAGGTCTACCGAGTTCCCCAGCGGGATGCGGGAGTAGTCGGTGCCGGCGGTCTCCGTCAGCCAGTCGTCGAACGACTCGAGGCCCCGGGCGCTGAGGTTGACGTCGTGGATCGGGAACGCGCGGGCCGGGCGGACGGCGCGGGTGAACTCGATGACCTCGCCGAGCTTCACCCACGGGCCAGAGGCCGGGACGAGCAGGGTGTCGACGGGCTCGGCGGGCACGAACAGGGCGTCGCCCGGGTGGTAGACGCCGTCCACGATGTATCCGACGTTGGGGCAGCCGGGCAGGCCGTCGACGATCTCGGCGTGCACGCCGCCCACGACGCGGACGGTGAACCCCGCGGCGGTGAACGTGTCGCCCACCTCCACCGCGACCGCGCCGAGCTGCGCGGCGAGGGCCGGATGGGTGTAGACGGTGAGCGCCGGGTTCGTGGCGAGCAGGTCGACGTCGACGTGATCGGCGTGCTCGTGGGTGATGAGCACCGCGGTGGCGCCGGCCAGGGCCGCCGGCTCGGAGTACACGCCCGGGTCGATCACCAGGGCCCGGTCGCCGTCCTCGAGGCGCACGCAGGCGTGGCCATACTTGGTGAGCCGCATCCGGTCAATCTACCCGCGGACGTGACGCCGCGGCGGGTCAGCCGGACCGCTGCGCGGCGATGGTGCCGCGGCCGCAGTTGACCGCCTCGCCCGGCGCGGTGAAGAAACGACCGCCGGAGTGTCGCCGGCTCGCCCGACGCGGTGGAGAAGCGGACCGCCGGGATGTCGCCGGCTCGCCCGACGCGGTGAAGAAGCGGACCGCCGGGATGTCGCCGACGGTGAGGAACGCGGCGTGGGAGATGCCCGCCCGCCGGACCAGGTCGCGGCGGGCGGCATCGGTGAGCTCCGGATCGTCGTCGAACACGGCGGTAAGGCTGCCGCCGCCCGCGTGCGGCGTGCAGGCGTCGACGATGACCGTGCGCCGAACCTACCCCTCGTCGTGGATCTCGATGACGAGCGCGGGGCAGCGGGTCGCGGCGTCGTGCGCCGACTCGTGGTGCCGGGCGTCGGGATGCTCGTCGAGCAGCACCACGACGCCGTCGTCGTCGCGCTGGTCGAACACCTCCGGGGCGAGCAGCACGCAGACCCCGGAGCCGATGCACCGGTCCGCGTGGATCTCGACCCGCATCAGGCGCCCGATTCCAGCGCCGGGACGATCTCGTCCCAGGCGACCGGCACGGCGACCGGGCCGAGCACCGAGCTGTTCACCTTGAACCGGATCTCGTCGAACGGCACCGCGAGGCGCAGCGACGGGATCCGCCGCGGCAGGGTGGCCAGGACGGTGGTGAGCTCGAGGCGGGCCAGCTGCTGCCCGACACACTGATGCGGGCCGTGCCCGAAGCCGAGGTGCGCGCCGCTGGTCCGGCCGACGTCGAGGCGGTCCCCGTCGGCGTAGAGGGCGCCGTCGCGGTTGGCCGACTGGACCGCGACCACCACGTAGTCGCCGGCCTTCACCGGCTGCCCGGCGATCTCGGTGTCCTGGGTGACCTCGCGCAGCAGCCCGCCACCGACGCCGAGGTAGCGGACCAGCTCCTCCGTGGCGGTCCCGGCCAGTGACGGGTCCTCGCGCAGCCGCTCCAGCTCCTGCGGGTGCTCCAGCAGCGCGAGGACGCCGTGGCTGATCAGGCTGGCGGTGGTGTCATACCCGGCGATCAGCAGCGCCGCGGCCATCGTGACCAGCTCCATGTCGGTGAACGGCTGGTCGGTCTGGTCGCTGCGCACGATCATGCGGCTGATGACGTCCTCGCCCGGGGCGGCGCGACGGGTCACGACAGTCATGTACAGGTATTCGAACAGGGGCTGCAGCGCCGCCGCGACGTCAGTGGCGCTCGACCCGCCCGCGGACAGCGACTCGGCGGCCCGTTTGAACAGCGGCTGGTCGGCCTCCGGCACGTCGAGCAGCTCGGCGATGACGGCGGTGGTGACGGGCCGGGCGAAGTCGGCGTACAGGTCCACCGGCTGCGTGGTCGCGGCCAGCGCGTCCAGCTGCCGGTCCACGATCCCCTGCACCAGCGGGCGGAGCTGGTTGATCCGCTTGATGTTGGACACCTCGGGCGCCATGTGCCGGCGGAACCGCAGGTGCTCGGCGCCGTCCATGCGGGGGAACTCACCCTCGCTGACCGGGACGTCGGTGCCGCCACCGAACCCGAGCAGGATGTGCGCGGCGACCCCGGCCCGATTGCTGAACAGCTCCGGGTCCCCGAGCACCTGACGGACGTCGGCATACCGGCTGACCAACCACGCGTCCACGCCGGTCGGGCAGGACACCCGGATCACCGGCTGTCCGGCGCGCAGGTCCTCGTATTCCGGCGGCGGCCCGAACGGGCACTTCTGCTCCCCCGGCAACGGTAACGGCGGCAGCGCCCCGGCCTGATGTTCGCTGACTGCGGTCATGAGAAACCCCCGACGTCGTGACTGGCAAAACCCATCCACTTTCATCAAATCATCGATGAAACGCAACGGGCAAGTAGGGTGGACGCCGATGGTCACGATGCGGATCGAGGACGCCTTCACCCTGCCGGACGGGCGCACGGTGGTGACCGGCCGGCCGGTCGGCGGCGACGTGCGGCTCGGCGGCCGGTTGTGGCTGACCGGCGACCGGACAGCGCCGCGGGAAGTCGTGGTGACGGCGTTCCTGCGCATCTGCGGGCGGCAGGACGCGACGCTCGCGCGGGACGGTTTGAACGCCGCGATGACCCTCGGCGGCCTCCCGCCCGACGCGATCCTCATCGGGCGGACGCTGCGGGCCGGCGATCCGTCATCTCCAGCCCGACCACCGCGCTCGTAACAATCGTCGTGCGTGGCCGGCCGGCACTGTGACACGATCCCACCGCACGCCGCAGCATCAGCCGTGCGGATGTTGGGAGGACGGATGGCCGGACTGAGCATCATCGTGTGCCTGCCGCCGGACGCGACGGCGGACGTGGTCGGCGCGCTCGATGTGGCGCTGGCACCGTTCGAGGCGTATCAGGGCTATCCGGCCGAACGGGACCAGTGGGAATCCTGGCGCATCGCGGGCGGCAACGACGGCCACGGCTTCCACATCCGGCCCGGTGCCGAGGACGACCCCCGGCTCATCCACGACCAGCCGCACTGGAGCCTCGGGGAGCAGCCGAGCATGCCCGGCATGTGCACGGGCGGCCCCCGCGGGCTGCTCGACCTGACCAGCGCCGGCGCCGCGGCCGAGGTCGCCGCCGGGCAGATCTGGGACCTGTTCCACCAGCTCCGCGACGAGCTGCCGCCTGCCCTGCCCATGGAGCATTTCGCCCAACTGCCGCGCAATCAGATCCCGTACGTCCCGATCGGGCGGGACGAGCACGGCGGTTTCAAGCTCCTGCCGGACCCCGGCCGCCAGCAGGCCGGGGAGCAGTACCGGGCCCAGCCGCTGATCCGGCAGCTCCTCGAGTCGCCGCACTTCGGAGCGGGGGCGGTGGCCCAGCTCCCGGAGATCCTGCCGTGGTTCACCGTGTCCCGGGAGCGATACGTGGCCGCCCGGGCCGAGGAGGTGCGGCGCAACTCCGCGCTGCTCACCCTGGACGGCTGGTGGGTCGACCTGGACCTTGAACCGGTCCACAGCGCCTGCGACAGCCTCAGCACCTGCCCGCACCGCGACGGCTGGACCGAGCCGTGGACCCGGGCCCGGATAGCCACCTACCTGGAGGAGCTCCCCGGCGACGTCATCATCGTCCGGCTGCGCTGCCGTGTGTGAAGGGACCGGCCGCCACTGACTGCTGGCGGGCCAGGAGCTGGGACACGCCGTCGGCGGTCATCGGCCGGGCCAGGTGGTAGCCCTGGCCGAGGGTGTAGCCGAGCTCCAGGAGCACGGCCGCCTGCTCCGCGCTCTCCACACCCTCGGCGACCGTGTCCAGGCCGAGCGCGCGGGCGAGCTGCATCACCGCCCGGGCCACCGCCTGCCGGGCGTCGGCCGCGGCCGGCTGACCGTCGTCGATCTCGATGCCGTCCACGAAGGACTTGTCCAGCTTGACGATCGCGGCGGGGAACGCGCGCAGCAGGCTCAGCGACGACTCGCCGGTGCCGAAGTCGTCCAGCGCCAGCCGGATGCCCATCCGGTCCAGCTCGTACAGGGTCCGGGACACCTGCTGCCCGCGCAGCACCGCGGACTCCGTCACCTCGAGGACCAGCCGCTCGCAGGGCAGCCCGCTGTCGGCGAGCGCGGCGGTCACGTCGGACACGAAGTCGGGGTCGTGCAGCTGCCGCGCCGACACGTTGAGCCCCGCCTCAGGCAGCGCGTCCGGCCCGAACTCGGCCAGCCACGCGGCGGCCTGCCGGCAGGTCTCGCGCAGCACGAACCGGCCCAGCGGCACGATCAGGCCGGTCCGTTCGGCGGCCGGGATGAACTCGGCCGGACTGATCACGCCACGGGCCGGGTGGTGCCAGCGGACCAGCGCCTCGACGCCGATCATCCGGTGATCCGCCAGCCGCATGATCGGTTGGTACACCACGCGCAGCTCGCCGTCGTCCAGGGCCCGCCGCAGCTCCCCGCCGAGCTGCATGTGCGCCAGCACCGGCTCGCCCATGCCCTCGACGTATCGCACGAAGCCGGCCTTGCCGCGCTGTTTCGCCGTGTACATCGCGACGTCGGCGTTGCGCAGCACCGAGTCGACGGTCGCGCCGGGCGCGGCGGTGGCGATGCCGATGCTCGCCTGCACCAGGAGGCGGTGCTCGCTGATCGGCTGGTTGAGCGCGTCGACCAGCCGGCCGGCCAGCTCCTCGGGGTCGGCGTCGGCCGCGGTGAGCAGCACCGCGAACTCGTCGCCGCCGACCCGCACCGCCAGACCGTCGTCGCCGACCTCGGCGCGCAGCAGCCGCGCCACGGAGACGAGCAGGTGGTCGCCGACGCCGTGGCCGAGCAGATCGTTGACGGCCTTGAAGTCGTCCAGGTCGACCAGGAGCACCGTCGCCCGTTCCGTCCTGGTCAGCGCGGTCGTCAGCCGCCCCCGGAACAGCGCCCGGTTGGCCAGCCCGGTGAGGGCGTCGTGGCTGACCTCGTACTGCAGCCGCTCCTCCTGGACCCGCGTGTTGTGCAGCAGGCGGGCGTTCTCCTGGAACGCGAGGTACTGCCGGACCGTGACCAGCCCGGTCACCACCACCGCGGCGATCACGACCACGCGGGCCGGCCAGTGCACCGGCGCGCCGAACGCGACCGCGATCAGCGGCGCGTCGACCGCGATCACGGCCAGGTAGGGCAGCAGCACACCGCCGCGGTTCGGGTCGCGGCGGGGGCCCCGGTCGGCCCGCCACTGCGCCGCGACACCGAGCGCGACCAGCGCCGGGGCGAGGGGCATCACGACCGCCTGGGCGGGCACGGTGGCGGCGTATCCGAACCGCACCGCGAGCACGGCGACGACCCCGGCGATGACCCCGCCGCTGGCCGCTACGAGCCGCAGGGCGGTGGGGTCGATGGGCCCGCCCGCGACGTAGGACACCTTCGTCACGGCACCGACCGTGACCAGGAACGCGAGCGCGGTCAGCACCATCGCCTGGCGGCTCCACGGCTCGCGGGCCGACAGCATGGGGGCCAGCACCGCATACCACAGCACGGCCGTGCAGCCGAGGAACGCGATCGCGCGGTCGAGCAGCATCCGCCACCACTCGGTGCCCCCGGTCGTGGCGACCGGCACCCGGGCGATGGCCCAGATGGCGATCCCGAACCCGACCGCCGCGCAGGCCGCGGCCGGCACCGGCATGGTCCGCGTGTGCGCCGTGTCGGCGTGCACCAGCATGTCGACCGCCAGCCAGCCGTAGCCGACCGTGACCGTGCCGACGGCGACGAGCACCGTGCGCCAGAACCGCCGGGCGACCCTGCCGAGGTGCCCGCTGCGGGCCAGCCGGTGCACGGCCGCGACCGCGAACACCCCGCCGAGCGGCGCGAACGCATACGCGAACGCCTCCGTGCCGGCGCCGACCGTGACGAACGCGACGCACCAGGCGGTGCCCAGCACGGCATTGACGATGGTGGCCGCGACGCATCGCCGGGTCACCGCATCGACCGCGGGGGCGGCCGTTGATCGAAGCGCCTCCCGCGTCACGGTCCCGACCCTATCGTGCCGGTTACGTACCGGATCTCACCCGAACGTTCGACTTTCCCCGCCTGGTCAGAGCCTCAGCATGCCGCCCACCAGGCGGCGCCGGACCCGCCACTGGGTGGCCTCGCCGGACGGCCAGGGGAACCCGCCCTCGCGGAACACCCAGTTCAGGTACGACACGAACGGCATCGTGGTCTCCCAGTTGAACAGCCCGTCGACGCAACGGTCGGGCAGGACCATCCCGTACGGCCCGCCGCCACTGACGTTCGCCTTGTGGTACCGGTCCGGCGCCAGCGGCAACACGAACAGCCCGGCGTTGTCGGGGTCGTCCGCCTGGTCCTGCTGCCAGCCGGTCCAGCCCTCGTCGAAGTAGTCGCGGATCGACGAGTCCGGGTGGTGCGTGCCCTCCACCTGCAGCACCAGCGGGTCGCCACTCGCCGACGAGGCCCATTGCGGGTGCGTGCCGACCAGCCAGACGTCGCCGACGATCCGCACCCACGACAGCAGCGTCATCGGCACCGCGCCGAACCGCTCCTGCAGCCAGGCCGCCTGCGCCTCGGCGCCGGGCCCCGGTGGGATGTGCCCCCTCGTCGGGGTCTCCTCGTCGTCGTTGCGGTGGAAGCGGTACCCCTCCGCGGTCAGCCGCTCGACGATGAGCTCGACGTTGTGCCGGGCCCGGTGTGCCATCTCGTCGCAGACCAGCTGCGCCTCCCCGGCCCATTCGGACTCCCGGACCGCGCCGCCGAGCAGGCGCAGCTCCTGCCAGACCTGGTCCTGCTGCCCGTCCTTGTAGCGGCTGAGCCACCGCGGCGAAGATCCCATGGGGGCAGATCCTGCCGGACCCGCCGGCCACGCCTCGGGCCGGGCCTGCCGGGTCCGACCTCAGGACGGCGGGGTGACCGGAATCGATCGCCGGGGGACGGCGAGCGCCGCGCCGGCCAGGGCGCCGAGCAGCGCCGCGCCGCCGTGGATGTCGGCGAGGACGAGGAGGGTCAGCGCGGCGATCAGGCTCACCGCGGCCGCCGAGCGGGCCCGGCGGTCCACGTCGCGGGCGACGACGGCGGCCGCCGCGAGCGACCCGGCGAGACCGAAGATGACCAGGGAGGTGCCGGCACCGACGGGCTGGACGACGAGGCCCCACAGGTTGCCCAGGACCTGCACGGCGAGCGCGATGGCGACCCACCGGCCCGGGCCCCAGCGGCGTTCTGCGAGGGTACCGATGACGGCGAGCGCGGCCAGGTTGAAGATCGTGCCGGTCCAGCCGCTGTCCTGGACGGTGAACGACGTGACCAGGCGCCACAGCTCGCCGTCGCCGATCGCCGTCCGGTCGCGGCGCAGCGCCTCGAACAGGCCCGGCGCCACGGTGAGTTGCAGGAGCGACGGCACGGCGGTGAGGGCGAACGCGATCATCGTGGCGATCGGGGTCCGGCGGGGCGTGGAACGCACCAGTTGCGCCCCGGCCATTCCGGCGGTGACCAGTAGCACGATGTACAGGACGGACAGGAGGGCGGACACGTGACCCATGGTGGACCATGCCCGGGCTGTGACGCGTCCCGCGGGGGCGTGTCCTTGCGGAGCTGCTCCCTCGAGCGTGCCGGCGACGCCCGCGCCGCGGTGCCCTTGTTAACAGATGTGGTTCGATATTGCCGGGTGCTCGACGGAGGAATTCGGGCGGCCTACCTTCGCTGGCACGGCTCCCGCCGCCGCCACGAGGGGAATCGACATGAGCAGTGCAATGGATCGCCGCGCCGTGCTGCGTGGGCTCGGTGCCGCCGGGATCGGCGCCGGCACCGGTTGGGCGCTCGGACCGGGTGACGCCGCCGCCGCGACGAGACCGAACATCGTCGTCGTGCTCATCGACGACCTGGCCCGGCGGGAGCTCGGCTGCTACGGCAACACGTTCAACGAGACCCCGCACATGGACCGGCTCGCCGCCGACGGGGTGCGGTTCACCGCCGGGTACACCGCCGCGCCGGTCTGCTCGCCGACCCGGGCCAGCATCATGACCGGGCAGTACCCGGCGCGGGTGGGCATCACCGAGTTCCTCGGCCCGTCCGGCGACGACTTCCTGCCGACCAGCCACCGCACGCTGCCGGAGACGCTGCGCGACGCCGGCTACCGCACCGGCCTGATCGGCAAGTGGCACCTCAGCGAGACCTACACCGGCCCGGTCACGTCCCGGCCCGGCAACCCGTGGTCGCACGGGTTCACCGACGTCATCGCCTCCGAGCAGCAGTACATCGCCGGCGGCGACTACTTCCACCCGTACTTCATGCTGCCGGACCTGCCGGCCCGCAAGCCCGACGAGTACCTGGTCGACCGGCTCAACCTCGAGGCCGTCGACTTCATCACCGGCTCGCACCAGCAGGGCACGCCGTTCTTCCTGTACCTCGCCCACTACGCCACCCACGCGACCCTCGCCGCACCGCAGGCGCTCGTCGACAAGTACGCCGCGAAAACCGGCAGCGGGCAGCCCGGCCGTAATCCCGTCCTGGCCGCGATGCTCGAGGTCATCGACGACGGCGTCGGCGCGATCCGGGCCACCCTCACCCAGCTCGGCATCGCCGGCGACACCGTCATCGTGCTGCTGTCCGACAACGGCGGCGACAGCGCCGTCGCGACCAACGCACCGCTGCGCGGCAGCAAGGCGACCCTGTACGAGGGCGGCGTGCGGGTACCGATGATCACCTACCACCCGGCGGGCGCGCCCGGCCGGGTCGTGGACACGCCGTTCAGCACCGTCGACTTCATGCCCACGCTGCTCGACGTGGCCGGCGTGGCCCGGCCCGCCGGGCAGCAGCTCGACGGGGCCAGCTTCGCCGGGCTGCTCAGCGGCGGGGCGGCGCCGGCCCGGGAGGACCTGTTCTGGGTCTACCCGCACTGGCACCCGCCGGGCGCGCCGACGGCGTCCGTCCGCAGTGGACGGCACAAGCTGCTGCGATACCTGCACGACGGCCGCGAGGAGCTGTTCGACCTGGTCGCCGACCCGGGCGAGGCCACGGACCTGGCGGCCAGCCAACCGGCCCGGGTGCAGGCGCTGCACGCGGCCCTCGACGCGCACCTGCGCGACGTCGACCTGCTGCCGCCGTTGCCGACGCCGGAGAACTATCCGACTGTGGTGCTGGAGCAGGAGTTCGACGCCGGGCTCGGCGGGTTCACGGTGCTGGCGCCCGCGCCCGAGAGCCGCGCCGGGACCGTGCAGGCCGCCGGCGGGGTGCTGACCGTCGCGGCGGGCGGCGCGCCGGCGTTCGCGCTGCTGCGCTCGACCGTGGCCGCGACCGTCTCACCCGTCGCGGTCATCGCCAGCCAGCGCTCCTACGCCAACGCGGCCGCCACCGGCCAGGACACGCTGTTCGCCGGGCTGGTCAAGGACGCGCAGAACTACCTGCTCGTCTGGTACAACCACAAGCTCAAACGGACCGGCTGGGACGTGCGGATCGCCGGCACCCTCACCGGCCAGCGCGTCACCCAGCTCGACGCAACGATCAACTATCCGGGTCCGAACGCCCGCCTCGCGTGCGTGCTGCACCGCGACGAGCTCAGCGCCTACGCCGTCGCCGCGGGTGGCGCGTGGCAGTACCTGTTCACCGCCGACGTCGGCCGCTTCGCCCGCCTCGACGACCCGGCCGTGCGGGCGCAGTACCGCTACGGCTTCGGGATCCGCGTCGACGGCGGGACGTTCACGGCCGAACGGTTCGCCGTCCGCCGCCGGTGACCTCAGCGAGGCCGTCGAAGACGATCTCGAGGGCCCGGGCCGTCACCTCGGCGTCGGTGGCCAGCCGGGACATGGCCACCAGCAGGGCATAGACCTCGGGCAGCTCGACGTCGTCGCGGACGGCGCCGGCCCGCTGGGCGCGCTGCAGCAGGGCCCCGACGGCGCGGCGCAGGCCGTTGGACGCCTGCGCCGCCTCGCCGTCGCTGTCACCGCCGGCGTGCAGCAGCGCCTCGCCGATGGCGATCTTCGTCGCGGCGTCGGCGACGAGGTGGCGGAAGAAGTCACGGAACGCGCTGCCCGGGTCCTCGGCCCCGAGCAGCGCTTCGGCCTGCTCACGGAGCCGGTCGTACCGCCGGACGAGCACCGCCTGCAGCAGGGCCGCCTTCGTGGGGAAGTGCCGGAACACGGTGGCGATGCCGACCCCGGCCCGGCGGGCCACCTCCTCGGTCGACGCGGCCGCACCGCTGGCGCCGAACACCTCCTCGGCGACGTCGAGGATCCGGCCACGATTGGCCTGCGCGTCGACCCGCTGGGTCCTGGGCATGCGGCGTCCCTTGATATCCGGAGTGGCGACTCCATATAATCGGAGTCAACACTTCGGATACTACCGGGAGGAATCGCATGACTCCGCGAGAGGTGTTCCTTGCCCTGGTCCACGGCGTCTCGGAGGGGCGGTGGGACGAGCTTGCCGACCTCTACGCCGAGCAGACCGACGTCGTGCACCCGTTCGACCCGCTGCGCGCGCCCGCGCTGCGCACCCGCGACGAGCTCCGCGAGCACTTCCGGCCCACCGGCACCGGCCCGGAGCTGCACCGCCGGCCGGTCAACATCACCGTCCACGAGACCACCGATCCCGAGGTCATCGTCGCCGAGTTCGAGTATCAGGGCACCGCCGCCGGCGAACCGTTCTCGCTGCCCGGCATCTTCGTGCTCCGCGTCCGCGACGGTCAGATCGTCAGCTCCCGCGACTACTTCGACCACCTCACCGCCGCCCGGATCCACGGCCGCCTCGAGGAGGTCGTCGCCGCCGTCCAGCAGCGGCCGGCCGCGCCGCCCGGCGACCAGCCAGCGACTTCGATCACCGCGACGCGCTGACCGCACCGCCGGAACCCCTCCCGCGAGCACACCCCGGTGATCGAAATCGCCCACTGGTCGCCCGGACGACCAACCCGCAACTTCGATCACCGGGGAGATCCACCCCGGGCGCGGCATTTGGGCTGATCCGGACCTCGGGATGCCTGATCGAGCGCCGGGCACACGGAGGTCGTTGCCGGATCCCCGCAACCGGAAGGATCCTCGTTCCGCTCGTCGCGCCATCACGCGCTGCATTACTGGGCCCGGAACGCTCTTCCACGCGGAGTCACCTCCGGCCGGATCGCCCACCTGGGTCGGTGATCGAAGTCGCGCGGCGGTCGTGTGGACGGCCAGCGCGCGACTTCGATCACCGGGAAGATCGGCTTGCCTGCGGCACAAGGCACACAAAGCACACAAAGCACGACGCGGGCGAGGTGCGCGAGGGGTCACGGGCTCAGGGGCGGTTCGCGGCGGTCAGGCTCCGGTGGCGGCGGACGGCGTCGCGGTTGCCGCAGGCCGGGGAGCAGTACCGCTGCCGGCCGGTGCGGCTCAGGTCGGCGAACGGCCTGGCGCAGCCGGCGGCCGAGCAGCGGCCGAGGCGGTGCATGCCGCGACCCGACAGGTGCAGGGCGGTGCCCACGCTGATGAGCGCCCGCAGCGCGCCGGCCAGCGGCAGGTCCGGATCCCGGTAGTGCAGGTGCCAGCCGTCCTCGGCGTGGTTGGACAGCCGGGGATACGCGGCGGCCCGCTGCAGCAGGACGTTCAGCCGCGAAGCCCGGGTCGCGTCGTCGGGGGCGTCGACGACGGCGAGCCAGTCGTCGAGGAAGGCCAGGGTCTCGGTGAGGTCCTCCGGGCGCACGGCGACGTCGATGACGAACCCGGCCTCTCGGCACCGCGAGGCCAGCGCGGCCACCGTCGCCGGCGGGTCGTGGACCAGGGCGAGGGCGAGCCGCACCGGCTCCTCGCCGTAAGGGTTGATGTGCACAAGACCATTACAGCATGCTCGGAGCCATGCAGGAGCACACTTGGCGAACCACATCGAGCCATGTCACCAGCGGCGGCCGGGTCCGATACGAGCACTGCCGGTGCGGACAGTGGCGTGTCGTCGTCGACGAGGCCACCGCGCCGGCCTGGCGGACCGTCGCGACGCCGGGCGCGGCCGACCGCTGACCACGCGGCACCGCTGACCACGCGGCACCGGTGACCACGCGGCACCGGTGACCACGCGGCACCGCGTGGCACCGCTGACCGCGCGGCCGGGTCAGCGGCCCACCGGTGTCTCCCGGCCGATCCGGGACAGTTTCTCCGGGTTGCGCACGGCGTAGAGCCCGGTGATGCGGCCGTCGTCGATGCGCACGGTGATGACGGTGTCGACCGCGTCACCGACCCGGAGCAGCAGCGCCGGGTGCCCGTTGACCTGCGCCGGTCGCAGCACCGCCCCGGCGGGCACCTTGCGGCGCCCGACGAGCAGCAGCCGGGCCACCTTGCCGGCGCCGGTGATCGGCCGGCGCACGGCCTGCACCACCCCGCCGCCGTCGCCGAGCAGCACGACGTCGGGCGCGAGGATGTCGAGCAGCGGTTGCAGGCCACCGGTTTCCACCGCCCGCTGGAAGGCTGCCAGGGCGTCGCGGGTCTGCGCCGCCGACACCTCCCCGCGCGGCCGGCGGGCGGCGACGTGCGCGCGGGCCCGGTGCGCGATCTGGCGCACCGCCGCCTGACTCTTGTCGACCGCCTCCGCGATCTCCTCGTACTCCAGGGCGAACACGTCCCGCAGCACGAACACCGCCCGCTCCGTCGGCGCCAGGGTCTCCAGCACCAGCAGCATCGCCATCGACACGCTCTCCGCGAGCTCGACGTCCTCCGCCACGTCGGGCGCGGTCAGCAACGGCTCCGGCAACCACGGCCCGACGTAGGACTCCTTGCGCCGGCGCAGCGTCCGCAGCCGCATGAGCGCCTGCCGGGTGGTGATCCGGACCAGGTACGCCCGCTGGTCCAGCACGACGTCCAGGTCGACGCCCGCCCATTTCAGCCAGGTCTCCTGCAGGACGTCCTCGGCGTCCACGGCCGAGCCGAGCATCTCGTAGGCGACGGTGAACAGCAGGTTGCGGTGCGCGACGAACGCCTCCGTGGCCGGGTCCATGGTTGCTGCCTGCTCCTTCGCTCGACGGTGCCACCCCACCGGATGCCGGTCCCGGCCGCGCTGTGACAGCCGCGGGCGGTGGCGTACGTCACGCCGCCACCCTGTCACGGGGGCGGGACCGGCGGCACCTGAATGGCACCGAACACCGATGCAACCAAGGAGCTTCCCGATGAACCTCGCCCTGTGGATCGCCGCCGGCCTGCTGGCCACCGTCCTGCTGATCAGCACGTCGAAGATGTTCGTGCCCAGGGACAAGATCGCGGCCATGGGTGGCCACGCCGCCGCCTGGGTCCTGGACTTCAGTCCGGGGGCGCTGCGGGCCATCGGCACGCTGGAGCTGCTGGCCGCGGCGGGCCTGATCCTGCCCCGCGCGCTCGACATCGCGCCGGTCCTGGTGCCCGTCACCGCGGTCTGCGTGGCGGCACTGTTCGTGGGCGCGGCGACCATGCGCCTGCGCCGCGGCGAACGGGCGACGATCACGCCCGACCTGATCTACCTGGCCGTCGCGGTGTTCGTGGCCTGGGGCCGGTTCACCGGCTGAGCCGCGCACTACAGGCCGCCGCCGCTACAGGTCGTCGTGGGCCGCCGGCACGCCGTGACGGACGCACCGGGGGCAGCAGTGCGGCCCGCCGGTCGTGCGTTCGCCGATCCATCCGTACCGCCGCAGCACGCTCCAGGCGAGATCCCAGCGGTGCAGGACGCCCCCGAGACCGCGCAGGATCAGTCCACAACCGTCACATCGCAAACCGAAGTCGGTGCCGTCAACCGCGGTCATCATCGACGCCCCCTTGAACCGCCGTTCCGGTCGAACTCTCACCATCGTCACGCCGCTGCATTGCAACAATCCCTCGAAAATATGACAGCTGTACGACAACCTCACCCGACCAGCGCGTCGCCCAGCGGGGTGCGGTGATACAGCACCGACCGGCCGGACCTGGCGCGCTGCACCAGCCGGGCGCGGTGCAGGACGGCGAGGTGGTCACCGACCGCGCCGGTGGCCATGCCGAGGGCCTGGGCGAGCTGGCTGGTGCTGGCCGGGTCGGCGAGGGTGACCAGCAGCAGCGCCCGGGACCGGCCGAGCAGCGCCGCCAGCGACGCCGGCGCCTCGGGCGGCCCGTGCTCCAGCAGGGTGCCGACGCCGCGGGCCGGGTAGACGATCGCCTTCGGCCACGGCTCGTCCGTGTACAGGGCGAGCTTCGGCCACACGAACACCGACGGCACGAGCAGCAGCCCGGCGCCGTCGAGCCCGACCTCGCGGCGCCCCCGGCCGAGCACCTCGACCGCACCGTCGCGCCACCGCACCTTCGGGTGCAGCCCGGCCAGGGCGGCGGCCCAGCCGTCCCGGCCGAGCTCGCCGACGCGGTGCACCACGTCGCGCTCGCACAGCAGCCGCAGCCGCGGCCAGTCGTCGGCGAGCAGTTCGGCCCACGCTCTGGACAGCAGCCCGGCCAGCCGCTCGACGACGTCCGGCCCGGTCAGGACCGCGCGTGCTGCGTCGGTGATGTCGCGCCGGCGCAGGTAGAAGTCGATCTCGGCGCGGACCGCGGCGGGCGGGGCGGCCCACAGCGCGGCGAGGTCGTCGTCGATGGTCTGCCCGAGCGCCCGCGGCGGCGGGGAGAAGAACGTCGCACCCGACCGCGGCCCGTGCAGGGCCAGGACGGCGTCCATGACCGGGTCGGCGCGCAGCGGCGCGAACCGCGGGCGGAGCCGGGCCAGCCACGCCTCCGGCACGCCCTGGCGGTGCCGGCTGGCGAGGGCGCAGATCAGGTGGTGCAGCTCGAACATCGGCGAGAGCGCGAACCGGGTGCGCAGCAGGTCCTCGGCCCCGACCACGAACCGCAGCATCCCCCGACCTTACGCCACACGGCGAATCAATCGCTGCCTTCCGAAAAGGCCGACACGCTCGTCCCATGACCGTCGTCGACCGCCCCGCCACCTACCGTGAAGTCTTCGCGGAGGGGTCGTTCCGGGCCCTGTTCGCCGCCCGGACCCTGGCCATCGGCGCCAACTCTCTGCAGATCTTCGCGCTGTCCGTGCTCGTGTACGCGAGCACCGGCTCACCGCTGCTGAGCGCCCTCGCCTTCGGGGCCGGCTTCCTGCCGCAGGTCGTCGGCGGCCTGCTGCTCGGATCCCTGACCGACCGGCTGCGCGCCCGCCCGCTCATCGTGGCCGGCTACGCGGTGGAGGCGCTGCTGGCCGCCGCGCTGGGGCTGCTCGACCTGCCCGTGGCGGTCAGCCTCACCCTGGTCGCGGTCGTCGCCTGCGGTACCCCCGTCTTCGCCGGCGCGGCCGCCCGGGTCATCGCCGAACGGCTGACCGGCGACGCGTACGTCCTCGGCCGGTCCGTGTCGAACATGTCCTCCTCGGCGGCGCAGCTGCTCGGGCTCGCCGGCGGCGGCGTCGCGGTGGCCGCCGTCGGACCGCGCGACGCGCTGCTGTTCGCCGCCGGATGCCACCTGCTGGCCGCCGCCATCGTCCGGTTCGGCCTGCCCACGGCCGGTCGGAGCGCGGCGAGGTCGGGCGGGGCGGTCCGCGACAGCTGGACCGGCGCCGTCGCCCTGCTGTCCGACCGGACCATCCGGCGGCTGCTGCTGGCGCAGTGGCTGCCGTCAGCGTTCGTCGCCGGCGCGGAGGCCCTCCTCGTCGCCTACGGCGCGAGCCGCGGGTTCCCGCCCGGGACCGGTGCCGTGCTCATGGCCGCGCCCCCGGTCGGCATGCTGGTGGGCAACTTCGCCGCCGGCCGGTTGATGCGCCCGTCGCTGCGGGAGCGGTCCTCG
The DNA here is from genome assembly GCF_016862795.1 of Dactylosporangium siamense. Classification (GTDB taxonomy): domain Bacteria; phylum Actinomycetota; class Actinomycetes; order Mycobacteriales; family Micromonosporaceae; genus Dactylosporangium; species Dactylosporangium siamense. The sequence goes on from NZ_BONQ01000052.1 coordinate 111,217, forward strand.
CCGGCCTTCCTGCTGGTGCTCGGCACGCCACTGATCGGGCTGCTCGCCGCGCCGCCGCTGCCGCTGCTGGTGGCCCTGCTCGTCGTCGCGGGCACCGGCTTCGCCTACGGGCTGGGCCTGCAACGGGCCTTCCTCGCCGCCGCCCCGGAGGACCGCCGGGGCCAGCTGTTCGCGCTGCAGTCGACCGGCTTGATGGCGTTGCAAGGCGTCGGACCGTTGCTCCTGGGCACCCTCGCCCAGCTCACCACGCCGGCCTTGGCGATCGCCGTCGCCGGTGTTGCCACGGTACTGGTAGCGCCATCCCTGCGCCGCGCCCAGGACCGGGCGGCACGGCTCAGCTGACGGCGAGCCGGGAGGCGGTGACGGCACTGTTGAAGGACACCTCGCTGAGCAGGCCGGGCGCGGCGACCATGTCACCGGCGAGGTACACGCCGTCACCACGGTCGACGGCCGGCCGGTCGCGCCAGGTGTGGCCGGGCAGGTCCAGCGCGCCGGAGCGGCGGTTGGCGACGCCGTCGCGGCGCCAGGTGGTGCGGTCGCGCCAGCCGGGCAGGGCCAGGTCGGTCAGGGCCTCCAGCCGGGCCAGCCCGCCGGCCTTGCCCTCGCCGTCGAGCAGCGGCAGCTGCGCCTGCGCCAGGGACTCGCCGGTCGGCGCCAGGCTCGGGTCGGGCACGGTGTAACGCTCCAGCCAGCCGGCCGCGTCCAGGTCGGACACGACGAAGGCGTCGCGGCGGTCGGCCCGCACGGCGAGGTCCAGCAGCACCGCCCGGCCGCTGGGACCGGCCGGCAGCGCGGTGCCGAGCAGGCGGGCCGCCGCGTCGAGGGTGGTGGCCACGATGACCGGCGGCGGGGGCAGCTCGGTGACGCGGGCACCGGTCTCGATGGTGACACCGCGGGTCCGGGCGTGCGTGGCGAGGCGGTCGATGAGCCCGTTCCAGCCGCCGGCGAGGTACCGGGCCGGCGGGCTCGGCGCGAAGACCCTCAGCAGCCGCGGCCAGACGAACGCGGCCGACAGCCGGCCCGGGTCGGCGTCGAAGGTCGCCACGCCCATGAGGTTCGCCGCGGCCGAGGCCGCCGCCTCGCCGTGGTGGCGGCTGATCCAGGTGTGGAAGTCGACGTCGACCGGGGCGCTGCGGCGGCGCCGCGCCAGGACCGGCAGCAGCGCGGGCGGTGGGGTGCGGCGCAGCCGGCCGCCGTGCCGGAAGCGGAAACCGGCGAGGCCGGACAACGGCACCCCGGACGACCGGCCGATCAGGTCGCGGCCGGCGAGCCACCGCCACCACGGTCCGTCGCGGTACAGCACGTGCGGGCCGTCATGGGCGACGTACGGCCCCACGGTGGCCCGGGCGCGCCCGCCGAGCGTGTGATGCGCCTCCAGGAGCCGGACCCGCGCTCCGGCCTCGGCACAGGTGATAGCGGCGACAAGGCCGGCGAACCCGCCGCCGACCACGGTGATCCTCTGCATGACCGGGTGACGACGTAGGCCACAATCATGTGACATGAACGATGGCGAGCAGCACCGGCGCTACCTGTTCGCGGTCGCCTACCGGCTGCTCGGCAGCGCCGCGGACGCCGAGGACGCCGTGCAGGAGGCGTTGCTGCGCTGGTACACGTTGCAGGCCGACGTGGCGCAGCCGCGGGCGTGGCTGACCACCGTGACGTCGCGGATCTGCCTGGACCTGCTGGGCTCGGCCCGGGCCCGGCGCGAGACCTACCCCGGCATCTGGCTGCCCGAGCCGCTGCCCGGCTACGACGACACGGACCTGGGCGACGCGGCCGCGCTGCGGGAGTCGGTGCGCACCGCGGTCCTGCTGGTGCTGGAGAGCCTCTCGCCCGCCGAGCGGATCGCGTTCGTGCTGCACGACGTGTTCGGCATGGACTTCGAGCGGCTCGCGGCCGTCGTCGGCCGGACCCCGGCGGCGTGCCGGCAGCTCGCGTCGCGGGCCCGCCGGCGGGTCCGCGCCGAGGCCCCGGCGCGGGAACCGGTCTCCCCTGAGGAGCACCGGCGGGTCACGGCCGCGTTCCTCAGGGCGAGCACGGACGGCGACCTCACCGAACTGGTGAGCCTGCTGGATCCCCGGGTCGTGCTGCGCTCCGACGGCGGCGGCGAGGTGCTCGCCGCGCGGGTGCCGGTGCTCGGCCCGGAGCGGGTGCTGACGCTGCTGTCCGGGCTGGGTCGCCGGTACGCGGGGGTGCTGGCCCGGCCGGTCCGGCTGGCCGGCGGGGACGGCTTCACGCTCGAGCTCGGCGGGACCCTGATCGGCGTGATCGGCATCGAGATCGCCGGCGGCCGGATCACCGAACTGAACCTGGTGGTCAACCCGGCGAAACTGCGCACCGTCACCCGTCGCGGTCCGCTCTCCAGGTGAACCGGTCCGGGCCCGTGCCGGGACGGTCGCGGAACACCCACCAGCGTGAGGCGGCGTAGGTGAACACGGCGACGGTGAAGGACGCCGCGAGGCGGGCGACACGGAAGTCCAGGCCCAGGGCGGCGAGCCCGGAGGACACGCCGACGGTCAGCAGGTAGTCGCCGACCGCGACGAGCGCGTATCGCACCACCTGCCGGCCCACGGGCGCGTGGGACCGGAAGTTGACCGTGCGGTTCAGCACGAAGTTGAGCCCGAAGGCGGCGAGGTACGCGATCGAGACCGCCGCCGGCAGCGGCAGGTCGGTCGTCCGCCGGAGCAGGACCAGCAGCGCCAGGTCGACGGACAGCGTGAACCCGCCGAGCATCGCGAATCCGACCAGGTCCCGCGGCAGGAACCGGCGCAGTCGCGGCGGCAACCGGTCGACCCAGCCGGTCAGCAGGTCGCCGGTGCGCTCGGCCAGCCGGGTCGCGCCCATGTGGCAGATCCTGCCCTATGGTCCCGGCGCCGGCGTGTCCGCCCGGTGACGTCCGGATCACGGATCCGCTTCGGTGACGCGCGGCGCGAGCATGGCGAGGCGGACCCGGTTGGGGCTGCCGGTCTTCGTCATCAGGCTGGTCACGTGCGACTTGACCGTGGTGACGCCCAGGTGGAGCCGCTCGGCGATCTCCTGGTTGGACAGGCCCTCCGCGATCAGGCGGAGCACGTCTCGCTCCCGAGGGGTCAGCCTCGGCAGTTCGCCGCCCGGCGCCGGCTGGCGGGACCGGACGGCCCGGTCGACCAGGCGGCGCAGCACGCCCGGGCTGAACGGGCTGTCGCCCTCGGCGGCCCGGTGGATCCCGGCGAGGAGGTCGGCGGGCGCGGCGTCCTTGACCAGGAAGCCGCAGGCGCCGGCGGCGAGCGCCGGGTACAGGTGGTCGTCGTCGTCGAACGTGGTGACGACCACGACCCGGCAGGCGGGGTGCGCGGCCCGGATCCGTGCGGTGGCGGTGGTGCCGTCCATGCCGGGCATCCGCAGGTCCATCATCACGACGTCGGGGTGCAGCTCGTCGACGAGCCGCACGGCGTCGCGGCCGTTGTCGGCCTCGGCGACGACGTCGATGCCCGGATCGGACTCGCACAGCATGCGCAGACCGGCCCGGACGAGGTGCTGGTCGTCGACGAGGAGCACCCGGATCATGCCGGCTGCTCCGTCCGGGCGGAGGTCGCCGGTGGCGGCAGCTCCGCCCGGATCCGCCAGCCGGCGCCGGCCGCGATCGGGGCCGCCTCGAACGTGCCGCCGACCACCTCGACCCGTTCGCGCAGCCCGATGATGCCGTGCCCGGTGCCGTGGCCGTCGCTGTCGGCCGGGGCGCCGGGACCGTCGTCGGTGATCTCGCACTCCAGTGTCTGCCCCCGCATCGTCAGGCGCACCCGGGCGCGGGCCGCCGGGCCGGCGTGGCGGGCCACGTTCGTGAGGCCCTCCTGCACCAGCCGCAGCACCGCCAGGCTCCGGATCGCGTCCAATGTGGACACGGCGGGGTCGACGGCCGTCTCCACGGTCACGCCGCCGCGCCGGGCACGGTCCACGGCCGCCTCGATCCCGGCCGGCAGCGCGGCCGGCTCGATCGACATGACGGCGGCCGCGCCGACCGGTGCGTGCGGGTCGCGCAGCAGGACGAGCAGCCGGCGCAGGTCGGCGAGGGCGGCGCTGCCGGTGGCGTGCACGTCGTCGAGGACGGCGCCGGTCCGCGGGTCGGCGCCGGCGAGCACGTGCCGGGCCACGCCGACCCGCAGCACGATCGAGGCGACGTGGTGGGCCAGCACGTCGTGCAGCTCCCGGGCGATCGCGGTGCGCTCGTCGGCGCGGGCGGCGCGGGTGTCCGCGTGCCGGCGCTGCTCCTCCGCCTCCGCCCGCTCCTCCGCCTGCCGGGCGATCCGGCGGGCCGCGCGGATGTTGGCGCCGAACAGGACCGGCACACCGACGAGGATGACGACGTTGAACAGCACCCCGACGGTCCCGCCGGGCAGCCGCCGCCAGTCGTCGGCCACGTGCACGAGGCTCAGCGCGGCGACGGCGGCACCGAGGCGCCGGCCCGGCACCCGCAGCGCCAGCTCGAGGACCGCCCAGCTGGCGCCGACCGCGGGCACGACCGGCTCCACGGGTGACCAGGTGTCGGCGACGGCGAGCACGGCCGTGAGCGCGAGGGCACCCGCCAGGGGCCACCGGGCACAGCCGACCGACAGCAGCACCGCCGCGGCGTCGGTCGCCCAGGTGATCCAGGTCCGTGGTTCGGCCGGGTCGCGCAGCAGCACGACATACCCGAGGCCACCGAGCGCGAGCAGGAGGAGGCGCCGCACGGCGTACCGCTCGTCGAACAGCCGGGTGAGCACCGCCTCACCATAAGGCGTCATCGGGACGTCGTCCGCAGCGCCGACGCCGCGCCGGCACCCACCGCCACGACCAGCAGGCCGAGCGCCGCCCAGGTGGCCGCGTCGGGTCGCAGCAGCGGCTGCCCACGCAGCGCCTGCCAGGTGAGCAGGGCGATCAGCCCGACGTAGCCGGCCGCGCCGACCAGCACGAGGCGGAGCCGGTCGAGGCGGGACCCGTACCCGACCAGCATCCCGAGGAGCATCGCCAGCAGCGGCAACGCCTGCAGCCCGTGCATGCCCACGAAATGCGGGATCCGCAGGTCGCCACCGGTCAGGCTCCACCCCGTCAGCGGCATGCCCGGCCCGCCGTCGGGCACCCCGACGCTGTGCGCGCCGACGACCGTCTCCACGTCCGCCGCCTCCTGCTCCGGGGTCGGCCGGAGCATCAGCAGGCCCACCGCCATGCCGCCGAGGGCGACGGCGACCCCCAGCCGGACCGCCCACCGGCTGGCCGGGTCGCTGATGGGGGTGAAGAACAGCACCACCGCCAGGACCAGGGTGGCGACCCACAGCACGCCGATGCTGATGCCCATCCACATCCACAGCGTGTCGTCGAGGTCGGTTGCCACGTTGTAGTGGCTCAACCGTCCCCGCGCGGACTGGAACACGATGAGGCCGACCTCGGCGAGACCGGCGACGGCGACCGTGGTGCCGGCGGCCGCGGCGACCCGGCGGCCCCGGGTCACCAGCGACAGCATCCAGGCGAGGGTCAGCGCGTAGGCGGCGAACGAGATGCCGAACTTCAGCGGCTTGAGCCAGACCGACACCCCGAGCAGGCGGCGGTCGTCCACCAGCAGTCCGACGAGGGAGACCAGGACCAGCAGCGCCATGACGGCGGCGAGCGCGAGCAGCGGCCGATGCCACCGCAGCGCCGGGCGAAGATGCATCATGCCGTCGACGATCCCGAGCGCGGACGTCCGGCACCTCCTGCCCGGCGCCGCACCCGCGGCCGGCGGATGGTGGTGCGCCTCCTACCAAAGGAGGAGGCCCGCGCGTCCCGGTGGCAGGATCAGTGAACATGGCCGACTACCCGCAGCTGCTGCACACCGTCCTGGACACCACCGACGCGCGGACGCTGGCCGAGTTCTACCGGCAGCTGCTGGGCCTGCGATACCGGCCGGGCGACGAACCGGGCGGCGACGAGAAGGACTGGCTCGTCCTCGTCGACGCGGCCGGGGCGCGGAAGCTCGCGTTCCAGCAGGTCGACCGGTTGGAGCCGACGACGTGGCCGGACCACACCGTGCCGATGCAGCTGCACCTCGACTTCACCGTGCCCGGCGTCGAGGAGCTGGAGCGCCACCGGCAGCGGGCCGAGGCCCTCGGCGCCCGGCTGGCGCTGGACCGGACCGCCGACGCCGGCGAGCCGCTGTACGTGTTCCGGGACCCCTCCGGGCACCCGTTCTGCATCTTCGTCGGCTGAGGCCGTCATCTTCGTCGGCTGAGGCCGTCCGCGTCGGCTGAGGCCGTCTGCTGGCTGGCCGGCCGGTCGGCGAATGGACGGCCCGGCGCGGGGTAACCACCGGGCATGGCTACCCGCAGGCAGAAGACGAACGAACTGGACGCCGCCGACCGCAACGCCATGAAGGACAGTGCCTTCGCGTTCCCGCGGCTGCGCAAGGAACCGCTCAACGACGCCTCGCACGTGCGGAACGCGATCGCCCGGTTCGACCAGGTCCGCGACGCCACCGACGCGGAACGCGACGAGGCGTTCCGCCGGATCAAGCGGGCCGCGAAGCGGCACGGCGTGGACATGACCGAGACCCGCTGGCAGGAGCTCGGCAAGCCCCGTGCGGCGGCGAAGTCGTCGCGCGATCAGAGGTCGCCGCGCAACCAGCCCCGGTCGGAGCGCTCACGGGACGAGCTCTACGCCGAGGCGAAGCGCCGCAACGTCAGGGGCCGCTCCACGATGACGAAGTCCCAGCTGACGGACGCGCTCAAGTGACGGACGCGCTCGAGCGCGGCTGACCGGCCGGAGGGTGACGTGCCCGGTCCCCTCCGGCGAGCAGCGGTGCACCGCACGGCGGTCCCGGACCGCGCCGCGACGCCCGCCCCGGGCCCCGGCTCAGCCGGGTTTGCCGGGCTCGACGCGGGCGTCCCCACCGGGGAAGACCAGCGCGTCGTTGCCGGTGTCCAGCCAGTGCACCTCATACGGCGGGGTGCCGTCGTCGTGGCGCAGCGCCGTCACCACCCCGACCCGGCGGTGGTCCCCGACATGGGTGCCTTCCTCGATGATCCGGTCGCCGACCTTCGCCTTCATCATCAGCTCCTTGACGTCGTCATTCTGTCGGTCATGACCTTCCCCGCTCGTCAGGCTGTAACCGCGGGCGAACCACGGCGCGTGTTCGGATCGGATGCCGACGCCGATGAGGTACGCCGGCACGACGGCCAGTCGCGGAAACCGCCGCAGCAGTGCGAGGACGGCCGCGGGTGGGCCGGTCCGCCGGCCGGCGAGCGTCGGGTCGATCAGTCCCCGGTGCAGGAGCCGCTGCAGGGTCTGCACGGCGACGGTCGGCAGGAGCCGGCGGGCGCGGACCGCGGCGAGGGTCGCCGGGGGTGGTGTGCCGTGCCGCAGCGGCCCGGCGAGCAGGGTCGCGGCGGCGACGGCGTCCTGCACGGCGAGGTTGATGCCGACGCCGCCGACGGGTGACATCGCGTGCGCCGCGTCGCCGATGCACAGCAGGCCGTCGGTGTGCCAGCGTTGGAGCCGGTTCAGCCGCACGTCGAGGTGCTTGACGTCGTCCATCGACGCCAGCGCGCCGAGCCGGCCGGCCAACTCGGGCATGAGCGCCGCCAGGTCCCGCCGGAATGACTCGATCCCGGCCGCGCGCAGCCGCTGGTCGGCGCCCTTCTCGGCGAGGTAGGCGATCTGCAGGTATCCCGCCCGCGGGATCACCACGGCGAGCTGGCCGGGTGCGGCGCGTGGCGTGAGCGCGGTGCTGTCCTGCGGCAACCGGGGCAGGCGCAACCACCAGGCGTCCATCGGCACCCGGAACTCCCGGGGGCGCAGGCGCGCGTCGGTGTGCGCGATCGACCGGCGGCCGTCGCAGGCCACGGTCAGCGCCGCCGGCAGTTCCCCGGTGGTGCCGTCCGACGTGCGGTACCGCACCCCCAGCACCCGGCCCGACGCCTGGATGAGGCCGGTCACCTCGGTGTCCATCCGCAGCGTGAAGGACGGCTCCTGCCGCGCCGCGTCGGCGAGCAGGTTGAGCAGGTCCCATTGCGGCACCATGGCGATGTACGGGTGCGGCTGCCGCAGCCGGCGCAGGTCGGCCAGGACCACGGACCGGTTGGCGTCGACGGGCCAGCGGACCTCGTCCAGCCGGCTGTGCGGCAGCTCCTCGAACCGCCGGCCCAGGCCGAGCTCGTCGAGCAGCCGCAGGGTGGACGGGTGCACGGTGTCGCCGCGGAAGTCGCGGAGGAAGTCGCCGTGCTGCTCCAGCACTTCCACCCGCACGCCGGCGCGGGCCAGCAGCAGTCCGAGCATCATGCCCGCCGGGCCGCCGCCGATGATGACGCAGGTGGGTTCGGCCATGGCTGCGGCCTACCCACCGCTCCCCCGTCCATGCCGCCCGCCTCACCCGGGCATCCGGAGGGTCTCGCCCTGATGGTGAACCTCGCGGGCCGGCCCGGGTGGAGTTCGGGCACCCGCGTCGCCGCGGCCGGCGAAGCTGCCAGATTGGCGGGCGAAGCGGCGTGCGGCGCCGCATCGCCGACTGCGGACAGCGCGGGAAGGAGTGCGATGGTGGCGCACGAGGTGCGGCGGCACCGGGCACCACGCCGGTTCGGCCGACTGGGACTGGCCACGGCCGGTGTGGCGTGCCTCGGTGCGGGTGCCGTCAGCGTCTGGCTGCTCGTCCAGTCCGTCGCCGGGCTCGGTCGCGCCCCGGCCGGTGGGTCGGCGCCGGAATCGACGGACGTCACGGGGGTGGCCGTCGACGCGAGGTCCGCCTCGCCGGCGGACCGGGCCGTCTTCCCCGAGCTTCGCGGCCTGAAGTGCGGCCAGGCGTTGCAGCGGCTGCGGCTGCTGGGTTTCGAGCGGGTGAGGCTGGTGTCGGTGGACATGAAGATCGTCGACGTCAGCGCGCCGAACGACTGGTCCGTCGCCGCCGAGGGCGCGGCCCCGAACCTGGCCGGCGAGGTGGTCGCCCTGCACTCGCTGATCACCGTGCGGTGCCAGTGGGACGGCGCGGGCATCGTGACCCCGCCCGCCGGCCCACACGCACGGCGGGCATCGTGACCCCGCTCGCGGGTCTGCAAGGCAGGTCGCGCATCGTGACCCCGTCCGCCGGCCCGCAGGCAGGGCGCGCATCGTGACCCCGTCCGCCGGCCCGCACGCGCGTCGGCCGGGCACGTGACGCGCCCGGCCGGGCCGGTCAGCTGCGCTGCACGGTGCTCTCGATCAGGTCGTGGCCGAGGTCGAACCGGATGCCGTCCGGGTTGGTGAGACGCGAGTCGGCGTACCACGACGAGTCGGCCTCCGGGTGGGGTCCGACGACGCCGACCCGCCCGGCGCCGTAACCGGTGATGACGGACGCGGCGCCGCCGGTGCCGTACGTGGCCAGGACGGTGGCGCCGGCACCGGTACGCGGCCGGAACAGCGCGCCGTCCTGGAAGAACATGTGCCGCCGCCGCCCCCGCCAGTCCACCTCGACGACGGTGTCGTCCGTGTCGCGGACGGCCGCCCCGGCGCTGTAGATGTAGCCCTCGACGCCGACCCCGGTGAGCAGATCGAACCCGGAGTCGGCGCCGGCGAGGTACGCGCCCAGGCAGAACCCGAGGTAGCTCCCGCCGTTGTGGACGAACGCGCGGACGTCGTCGGCCGTGGTGCGCAGGCGCCGCCACGCCTGCCGGACGTCGCCGCCGCCGGGCTGCGCGTACACCACGGCATTGGCGAGCGTGGCCGCCGACACCTGGACGGCCTCGCCGGGGCCGCAGAACTCGGTGCGGAACCCGGTCGGCGTGCCACGCAGCAGCGCCGCCACCGCCTCGGAGCAGCCCGCGCAGGACGCCGGGCCCCGGTAGACGAGCGCGAGGGGCCGGTCGCCGGACAGCACGGCGTATCCGACCCCGGCCACCCCGCCCAGCGCGGCGAGGACCCCGGCGGCGCCCGCGCCGAACAGCAGGCGCCGCCGGTTCACCGGCCGCTGGCTCACGCGCCGGTGGTTCACGGTCCGGCACCCGGCAGTGACCGGCGGTGCGCCGTGCGGCGCCGGCTGTCGTCCGAGCGCTGCGGCCGGCGCGGCGCCGGCGGTTTCACCGAACCGGCGACCCGCACGGCCGGCTCCAGCACCGCGACCGGCTCCAGCACCGCAGCCGGCTCCAGCACCGCGGCCGGCTCCAGCACCGCGGCCGGCTCCAGCACCGCGGCTGCCGACGGCACCGCTGAGACCGGCGGGACCACGGCGGACGGCGGGACCACGGCGGCCCTGGCCGCGACACGGGCCGCGGCCCAGCGCCGGGCGCGGGTGGCCAGCGCGGTGACCGTGGCCTCGAGCGGCCCACGCCCGACCGTTCCCCGGACCGCCAGGCCGATCAGCACCGCCCCGATGACCTGGACGAGGCAGCCGGTGCCGGCGCTGTACGTGTCGTACTCCGAGTTGATGAACAGGACGTGCGCGCTGTAGAAGGTCAGCGTCATGCTCCCCACCGCGGCGAGCGCCGCCAGCACGACCGTGCACAGTGGACGCAGGAACCGGTGCCGGACGTGCCCGGCGAGCAGCAGCAGGCCCAGCACGGCGATCGCGCAGCCGCCGGAGCCCAGGATCTCGAACGAGGTGCTGGTGTGCGCGCCGTTCACCGCCAGCCACCACCACGTCGAGGACGGCGTGAAGCCGTTGCCGCCGAACTTGAGCAGCTCGGTCGTCTCCGCCTCGGTCAGTCCGCTGCCCGGTTGCGCCGCCCAGATGTGCGCCAGCCCGCCGAAGCGGTGCAGCAGCAGCGCCGAGATGGCGTTGGCCCAGACGGCGACGACCGTCCCGCCGGCGACGAGCAGCGCGGCGAACCGCGGCCTGGTCAGGTCCGACCGGCCGATGACGATGCCGGCGCACACGTACGCCAGCCACGTCGGCGACGGGTAGAACCCGGTGAGGGTCAGTTCGGTCAGCATCCCGACCGGGTCCTCGACGAGCCGACTGAACGACGGGTTGGTCAGCGAAGGTTCCGGCAGGTGGGGCAGCAGGACGTGGTTGACGAACGGCCCGACGGTCGCCAGCAGCACCCCGATCATCGCGACGACCCGGGTGCGCAGGAACACCAGTGGGATCGCGAGCAGGAACACCACCCCGTAGTACGGCAGGATCACCGCGTCCAGCACCGAGTCGGCGGCGCACACCAGGAAGCCGATCGCGGCGATGACGAGACCCCGGGTCGCGATCATCGCGGCGACCGCGTGACGGTCGGCGCGGCTGACCTGACGGCGGCCGGTCACGAACGCGATGCCGACGCCGACGAGCAGCGCGAACGCGGCCGCGGCCCGCCCACTGAAGGCGATGTCCGACCAGGTCGGGTTGCCGGCCGCGTCGGCCTCGTACAGCGCGTGCAGGCAGATCATGCCGAGCAGTGCCACGCCCCGGGCGGCGTCGACCCCGGCCAGCCGGGGCCGCTTGACCTGCACCGGCACCGCCACCGCGGCACCGGCCGGCAGGTCCATGACTGCGGTCATGCGGCCATCACCGCGTCCACCAGGTCCAGGCCCAGGTCGACGCCGAGCCGGTCGACGCACAGCCCGGCGTCGGTGAACCAGTCGCCGGTGGCCTCGGGATGCGGGCCGACGACACCGACCCTGCCCCGGCCGAAACCGGCGACGAGCGCCGCGACGGTGCCGTTGGGGTAGGTGGCCACGACGGTGGCCTCCGCGCTGGGCCGCACCCAGAAGTACGGGCCGTCCTGGAAGAACAGTGTCCGGATGCGGCCCCGCCACGCGACCTCGACGAGGGTGTCCGCCGTTGAGCCGACCGTGGCCGCCGTTGAGGCGATGTACTGGTCGGTGTCGCCCGGCAGCAGGTCGAAGCCCGGGGTGGCGCCGGCGAGGTATCCGCCGAGGCAGAATCCGAGGTACCGGCCACCGGAGTGGACGAACCCGCGGATCGCGGCGCGGTGCCGGCGCAGCTGCCGGTAGCCGTGCCGGAGCTGACCGCCGCCGGGCTGCGCGTAGACGGCCGCGCCGATCAGGGCGAGCGCGGAGACCGGCACGTCCTCGTCGGGGCCGGCGTAGCGGACGTCGAAGCCCCATCGGCTGGAGCGCAGCAGCGCGGCGACCGCCTCCGGGCAGCCGGGCGTCGACGCCGGTCCCCGGTACACCAGCGCCACCGGCGACCTGGTCACCTCGACCCCCTCGGTGGCGGGTTGTCCAGGGTCAGGGCGGTGCACCGCACGCCGCCGCCGCCCTTGGTGAGCTGGGTCGTGTCCAGCTCCATGACGCGCAGCCCGCGGGCCCGCAGCGTCGCGGCCAGCTTCGGCGCGCCCCGGGTCATGGTCACGGTGCTGCCGTCGCTGATCAGGTTGAGCGCCAGCCGGGTCGCCTCGCCGGGATCGACCTCGATGAGCTCCAGCCCCAGCCCACGCAGGCGGGTCAGGCTCGGCTCGTCGAGCGCCTGGGGGCAGTAGGCGACGGTGTGCGGGCCGATGACGGCGAGCGCCAGGTCGAGGTCGTACCAGCGCGGACCGACCGTGCGCAGCGGCACCACGTCGTAGTCCAGTTCCCGGGCGAGCACCGCGTGCATCCGCCGGTCGGTGCGCTGCCCGTAGCCGGCGAACAGCAGGTCGCCGCAGGCGAGGGCGTCACCCTGGCCGCTGAACGGGAACGGCGCCTCCAGCACGTCGTAGCCGCGGTCGACCAGCCACTCCTGGAAGTAGGACGTCTCCGCCTTGCGTTCCGGCGGCGGGAAGCCCAGGACGGCACGGTCGCCGCGGACCACCGCGGCGTTGGCGGTGAAGACCATGTCCGGGCACTCCGGGGCGGAGGACACGTGTTCGACGCGGCGGCCGGCCGCCAGGTGCGCGGCGACGATCGCGGCGTGCTCGGCCGTCGCGGCGGCCGGGTCGGGCTGCAGTTCGGTGTGCATGTACGGGTTGATCTCGTAGTCGATGCGGAAGTGGGCGGCGTCGGAAACCAGCAGTTCGGTGTTCACCGGATGGTGCGCTCCTTGTTTGTGTGGTGTGCGATGGGTTGTGACGGTTCAGGCGGCGGTGATCACCGGCTTGGCGACGCCCTTGGCGACGATCACCGGTTTGGCGACGCCCCTGGCGGTGATCGCCGGTCGGGTGGTGACCCCCTGAGCGGGGATGCCGCGCCACCGGCTGCCGGGCGTGAGGTGCTCGCCCTTCATCAGCAGCGACAGCGAGCCGAGCGACACGTCGTCGCCGACGACGGCGTCGTACAGCACGATCGCCCGGGTGCCGATGGTGGCGCCGGCACCAACGGTGACGACGGACATCTTCATCACCCGGTCCTCGAACAGGTGGGTCTGCAGCGACACCTCGGCACCGACCGTGGCGTCGTCGCCGATCTCGACCAGGTCGAACTCGGTGAGGTACGTGGTGCCGATCCAGGTGCGCCGGCCGATGCGGGCGCCGAACCAGCGCAGGACCGGCGGGAGGAACGGGGTGCCGACGAGCATCCCGACACCGGCCGGGATCGCGGCCGCCTCGTACAGGCCGGTGACGAACTCGGTGCGCCGCACGAACGTGCTCCACAGCGGCTCGACCCGCGGCCGGTAGGCGCCGATGACGCTGCGTTTCGTCGCCGCGCAGCAGCCGATCACCGCGGCGCCGGCCGCGATGACGACCAACGGCGAGACCAGCGCCGGCACCGGCAGATCCCGGCCCCGGGCGAGGCTGGACAGCACCCACAGGTACAGGTAGACGCTCATGCCGAGCAGCGACGCGGGCGCGGTCACCCGGGCGAACTCGACCGCCAGGCGGTGCGCGACGAGCCGCCGCGGCGGGCTGAACGTCTGCTCCTCGCTGAACGTGCCGCTGCTCTGCCGCAGCGGCAGGTGCATCGCGGGCGACCCCAGCCAGGAGGTCCCGTCCGGCACGTCGTCGTCCGGTGGCAGGGTCTGCACGCCGACGAGGCTGCCGGCGCCGAGCGTGGTGCCGGCCGGCACGAACGCGGCGTTGCCGACGAACGCCCGGTGGCCGACCCTGGTCGGTAGCAACGCCATCCGGCCGTTGGCGAACGTGGCGGCGCCGACGCTGGCCATGTCGGCGACGAAGCTGTCCGGTTCCAGGGTCAGCAGGTCGGGGTCGAGGTGCGCGGCGGTGGAGACCTCGGCGCCGCGACCGACCCGGGCGCCGAGCAGCCGCAGCCACGGCACGGTGTACAGCGTCGAGTACAGCGAGTTGGTGAACAGCAGGCTGAACTCGAGAAGCTTGTCCGTGACCCACTTGCGGATGCCGAGCCCGGAGCGCGCCGGGTGGATGCCGGCCGGGGCGTGCCGCAGCACGAGCCGTTTGCCGAGCGCCACGACCGCGCAGGTGGTCAGCACGTACAGCGGCCCGGCGGGGACCGTCGCGAACAGGCCGGCGAGCAGCCCCCACTCCAGCAGCACCCACCACACCAGGACGACGCTGGGCAGGATCGTCGCGATCGCGCTGAGCTCCAGGCCGACGACGCCGAGCGTGGCGGCGAGCAGGTGCTTCAGGTGCCAGCCGCGGGCGAGGCCCCGGCCGGCGGCGCCGAGCATGACCTCCACGGTCGGGCCGAGCGCCGCGACCGGCGTCGCCGGCGAACCGGCCCAGCGGGTGCCGGGCGGCACGGTCTCGCCCTGCTCGAGCACGGACTGTTCGCCGAGCCCGGCGTTCGCGCCGACCGTCGATCCCGGTTCGAGGACGGCGTTCGCGCCGACGAACGCGTGCGGGGCGACGGTGATCGGTTCGACGACGACCCAGCCGTCCTCGACCCGCCAGGGCCGCATCGACACGCCGTAGCCGATGCTGGCGTCGGCGCCGATGTCGATCAGGGTCGGCAGGCTGACCGAGCTGGTCGCGATGGTCGTCCGGGCACCGACGCGGGCGCCGAGCAGCCGCAGGTACAGCGCCATCAGCGGCGACCCGCTGATGACGGCCATCGGCCCGATCGCCAGCAGCAGGTTCAGCGTCCACAGCCGCAGGTAGGTCGGGCCCCACAACCGGTACCGGCCGGGCCTGATGCCGGCGGCGACCGGCCGGGCGAGCAGGACCGGCACGACCCATCGCACGCCGAGGTAGCTGACCAGGATCGCCATCATCAGCTGCACGAGGACCTCGACCGACACGCGGCCGTTGTTCCAGGTGTACACATAGGACACCGGCAGCGTGACGAGCAGCACCAGCAGGTAGATGACCAGCGCCTGGCCGGTGCCGGCGGTGGCGATCCGGCGGCTGTCGTGGCGCAACGGCGCCGGGCGGGGCGGCGCGGTCGGCCCGGCGGTCACGGTCATCCGCCGGGCCATGCCACGCACGGTCGGGTGGCTGTACAGCTCACGGACCGCCGCGCCGGCGCACACGTCGCGGGTCCGCAGCAGCGACACGACCCTCGCCGCGAGCAGCGAGTGCCCGCCGAGGTCGTCGAAGAAGTCCGCCTCGACCGACAGCTGCTCCGGTGGCAGGCCGAACACCTCCGCCCACACCGCACGCACCTGCTCCTCGCGGTCGCCCTCGGCGGCCACCACCGGGCCGGATCCCCGGGCGGGCCGCCGGTTGACGGGAGGCGGCAGCCGCTTGCGGTCCACCTTCCCGCTCGGCATGGCCGGCAGCGCCTCGACCACGTCGAGGTAGGCCGGCACCATGTAGCCGGGCAGGCGGTCCTGCAGCTGCTCGGCCAGCCGGCGCACCACCACATCGTCGGGCTCGCCGCCGGCGGCCGGGCGCACGACGTAGGCGGCGAGCTCTTGGGCCGCGTCGAGGGCCACCACCGCCTCGGCCACGCCGTGGTCCTCCAGCAGCACGCTCTCGATCTCACCGAGGTCGACCCGGTGGCCACGGATCTTGACCTCGGCATCGGCGCGGCCGAGGTACTCGATCTCGCCGTCGGCGGTGAGCCGGCCCAGGTCGCCGGTGCGGTACAGGCGGGACCCCGGCGGCGCGAGCGGATGCTCGATGAACCGGTCCGCGGTCAGTTCGGGCCGCCCGACGTAGCCGCGCGCCACGCCGGGCCCACCGATGCAGATCTCGCCGACCTCGCCGTCCGGGGTCGGCCGCCGCTGCTCGTCCAGCAGCACGACGCTGTAGGTCGGCAGCGGCCGGCCGATGGTGACGATCCGTCCCGGCAGCAGCTCGCACCAGGTGGCGGTGACGGTCGCCTCCGTCGGCCCGTACGTGTTGAGGATGCGCCGGCCGGGCCGGCTCCACCGCTCGACCAGCTGCCCGGGGCAGGCCTCCCCGCCGACGAGGACGCTGCGGATGCGGGGCAGCTCCCGGGGGATCGTGGCGAGCAGGGTCGGCACGCAATAGAAGACGGTGACGGCGTTGGTGTCCAGGAAGTCGGCGAGCTCGACGCCGAAGCGCCGCGAGTCGGTGGGCCCGGCGACCAGGGTCGCGCCGACCGACCACGTCGGCCAGATCTCCTCGATCGAGAAGTCGAACGCGATCGTCATGCCCTGGTAGACCCGGTCGCCGGGGCGGACGTCGTACACCCGCGGCACGACGTCGAGGAAGTTGCAGATGCTCGACTGGGCCACCTCCACACCCTTCGGGCGGCCGCTCGACCCGGACGTGTAGATCACGTAGGCGGCCTGGTCGCCGACGAGGTCGCGGGCCGGGCGATGGCTGGCGGCGTCGGGGACGTCGTCGGCGATCAATACCGGACACGCCAGCCCGTCCGCCCGGTCGGCCAGCTCCGCCGACGTCAGCAGCAGCGCGATGCCGGAGTCCTCGGCGATGTAGGCGACCCGGTCCGCCGGCGACTCGGGGTCGATCGGCACGAACGCCCCGCCGGCCTTGCCGACGGCGAGCAGCGCCACGTAGGTCGCGACGGACCGCTGCAGCAGGATCGCCGTTCGGGCGCCCCCGCCGATCCCGTGCGCCCGCAGCCGGTGGGCGAGGCGGTTGGCACGCTCGTCGAGCTCCTGGTACGTGAGGCGGGCCCCGTCGCACTCGAGCGCGACGGCGGTGGGGGTGCGGTCGCACGCGGCCTCGAACACGTGATGCAGGCGCCTCGCGGCGCGGTCACCCGGCTGGCGCGGAACTACGCTCGCCGTGGTGCGTGCATGGCTCACAAATACAGCCCAATCTCTGCTGATGCCGGCGCGGCCCTGGGGCGGACCGGCAGCGGGCATGGCGAAGCACCCACGGCGCGGCGCGGGTGGCATTGCTTGATCGTTTTTGGTCAAACGCAGAAGCGACACCCATCCGGGTGCCGCTTCTTCAGGTTGCCGTTCTGTTACGCACCGTGTGGCAGACGTCCGGCAGTTCTCACCACGAGACCACCCTCACGCCCAGCGGGCGGTGCTTCAAGGCTCCAGCGCCTCACACCGCGCTTCATGCTGGTGCGTGCCTGCCGTCAACGGCCGGTCGGGAATCCAGGACCCGGCGGGGTCACCATCGCCGTCGTGCGCACGACCTTGGCCGCGGTCGCCTTGCCGAGCGTCACCTTGGCCGCGGCCGCCTTACCCAGCGTCACCTTGGTCACCTTGGCCGCTGCCGCCTTGCCCAGCGTCACCTTGGTCACTTTGACCGCCGTGACCTTGACCCCGACAGCCTTGCCCGGCGCAACCCTGGTCGCCGTCAGCCTGCCCGGCGTCGCCTTGGCCGTCGTCGCCTTGGCCGGTGCTGCCTTGGCCGTCGTCGCCTTGGCCGGTGCTGCCTTGGCCGTCGTCGCCTTGGCCGGTGCTGCCTT
>NZ_BONQ01000053.1 GCF_016862795.1 Dactylosporangium siamense
CCTTGGCCGGTGCTGCCTTGGCCGTCGTCGCCTTGGCCGGTGCTGCCTTGGCCGTCGTCGCCTTGGCCGGTGCTGCCTTGGCCGTCGTCGCCTTCCGACCCGCTGCCTTCGTGCCGGCCTTCGCGGTTTTCGCGGTTTTGGCTGCTTTCGCGCCCTTGCCGCGGGGCTCCTTCTTGCCGCGCGGCTCCTTCTTGGCGGGAGCGGATTTGACGCGCGCCGGCGTTTCGGCCGTGTATGCGATCAGGAGATCCTCGACCGCGATCGTCTTCCCCTCTACCGCCGCATCCCGGGCCTCGGCGACAAACGCCGCCAATGCCTCCATCGCGGCGGCCCGGCTACCCAGCCGGTCGGCCAGCCTGTCGAGGAATGCGTCGCGATTCATGACCCGGTCCAATCGGAATCTCCGCCTCCCGCACGACGATACTCCCGGCACCAGCCGGCCCGACAGACGACGAAAGTGTCGCATCATGGAGACACCGGTACGGTGCCGTCCGACGTTGGGGTTGCGCCTTGAGCGACATTGTCAAAGGAATCATGGGCGGCGGCTGGACGTTGCTGGTCGGCTGGCTCCTGCCCGCCGCGGTCAACGTGCTGCTGCTCGCCTATGTGGTGCTGCCCGCCAGCGAGGCCGAGGTCCTGCTCACCTCGCTGGACCGGGCGGGCGTCAACCGGGATCTCGCCGCGGCCGGCGCCGCCGTGCTCCTCGGGGTGCTCCTCGCCTCCGTCCAGACACCGCTGTACCGGGTGCTCGAGGGGTACATCGGCTGGCGACCGCAGGCCGCGTCGCGTCGTGCGTTGCCGCGCTGGGTGCCGTCGCTGTCATTGACGCGCTGGCAGGAGCGGCAGGTGAGCCGGAGGAACCAGCTCCTCGGTCGCCTTGATCTTCTGGAGCTCACCGACCTCGAGGCGGGCGGCGCGCTCGACACCGACGATGTCGCCCGCCTCCGCGAGTTGCGCGCCGACGACACGCTCGTGCGCTTCTTCGCGGGCGATTCCAGGCGCACTGCGGCACAACGGAACCTGCTCGACGAAAAGCTGCAGCGATACCCGGTCGACGAGCAGCAGATCGTTCCCACCCGGCTCGGAAATGCCATTCGCCGGTTCGAGGAATACGGATACGACCGCTTCCGGCTCGACTCGCAGCGAATGTGGAACGATCTCACCGCGGTGGCGCCCGAACGCGCGGCCAAACAGGTGGAACAGGCCCGCACCACGGTCGATCTGTTGATCTGCCTGCTGTATGGACATCTCATCGTCGGCGCGGTGGCGCTGGGCACTGTTCCCGTCGCCGACACCGATCATGAATGGTTGTTGGCGGCCGTCGGGGCTGGGCTCATTCTGCTCGCCAGGGTCTGGTACGAAGTAGCGATCCGCAGCACCGACGACTGGGCCGCGGCGGTCCGTTCACTGGTGAACCTCGGGCGCAAACCCCTTGCCGAGGCGTTGGCGCTCGACCTGCCGGAGACCATCGAGCAGGAGCGGCAGATGTGGGGCCTGGTGGCGACGCTGACCGCCCGCCCGTATCACCGGGACCGGCGAGCGGCGCTGGACCAGTTCCGGACCCGACCGGGCACCGACGACGCTCAGCTGCCGTAGACGCGGGACGGCTCGATGAGGACCGCGGTGCGGTGCTGCTCGGCCATGACCCGGTCATACTCGTCCCAGTCGTCGTGGGTGCCGCCGGCGGCGGTGAACACCTCGCGCAGCAGCAGCCGGAGCCGCTCGGCGTCGACGCCCGGCGCCGGGTCGTCCGGGCCGATGAGCGTGGCCGCGCCCTCGACGGTGGCCCAGGTCCAGCCGGACCGGATCGTCGCCGCCAGCTGGGGGCGGGACCGCAGGTTGGTCAGCTTGACCTTGCCGTAGGTGACGAACCCCAGCGCCGGTCGCCCGGTCAGCGGGTGCGGCAGCACCCCGGCGTTGACGACCGACGCCTGGATCGTGCCGTCCGCCCGCAGCGTCGACACGACGACCAGGCCGCGCTCCCTGGCCGCCAGCGCGGCGAACCCGTCCAACGTTGTCATGCCCACTCCCGTCGTCCGCCCGGTCAGAGCAAACATATCGCGTCAGGAAAAACCATTTGACAGCCGCGATACGTTTATCCTCCGTACCTTCGGGCCGGCCGTACAGGCGCAGACCGGGAGTTCGAGGGGGGCCCTGCCCCTCCCGAAACCAGGAGTCACGATGCGCCGGGCACCCGCCCTCTCCTTCCTCCTCGTCACCGTCTTCATCGACATGCTCGGCCTCGGCCTGATCGTGCCGATCGTGCCGGCGTTGCTGACCGACCTCACCGGGGACGCCGCCGACGGCGCCCGCTGGAACGGTCTGATCGGCTCGAGCTACGGCCTGCTGCAGTTCCTCGCCTCGCCGCTGCTGGGGCGCCTCTCCGACCGGTACGGCCGGCGACCCGTCCTCCTCGCGTCGCTGACCTGCCTCGGCGTCGACTACCTCGCCCACGCCGCGTCGCCCACGGTGTGGCTGCTGGTGCTGTTCCACGCCGTCGCCGGTGCCTGCGCGGGGACGAACACCGTCGTCAACGCCTACATCGCCGACGTCACCGAACCTTCGCTGCGCGCCCGCGCGTTCGGGCTGGTCGGCTCCGCGTTCGGGCTCGGCTTCATCGCCGGTCCGACCGTCGGCGGCCTGCTCGGCGCGGTCGACGTCCGGCTGCCGTTCTACGCCGCGGCCGGGCTCGCGTTCGCCAACGTCGCCTACGGCTGGCTCATCCTGCCCGAGTCCCGGCCCGGCGACCGGACCACGCCGCTGACCCTGCGGGTCGCGAACCCGGTCGGCGCGCTCGCCGCCGTGCTGCGCCGCCCGGTGCTCGGCCGGCTCGCGTGGGCGCGGCTGGGCGCCGACGTGGCCCGCATGACCAGCCAGGTGATCTGGACGTTCTTCGTCACCGTCCGGTTCGGCTGGAGCACGGCGCAGGTCGGCACCGTCATGGCCGCGGGCGCGCTCGCCGGCGTGCTGTTCCAGGCCCGGGCGGTCGGGCCGCTGGTGCGGTGGCTCGGCGAGAAGCGGGCCGCGGTGCTCGGCGGCACGGTCGCGGTGGTGGCCCTCACCGGGACCGCCGTCGCCACCGAACCGTGGATGATCTACGTGCTGCAGGCGGTCGGCGTGCTCGGTTCGGTCGGCGGCGCCGCGGCGCAGGCGTGGCTGTCCCGGGCCACGGGCGCCGACGAGCACGGCACCGTCCAGGGTGCGGTGACCGGGATCGGCGCCCTGGCCGAGACGGTGGTGCCCGTCGCGGCGAGCGCGGCGTTCGCGTGGTCGCTGACCTGCGCCCAGCCGGGCCTGGTCTTCCTCGGTGCCGCCTGCTTCGCCGCGGCGTCGGTACTGGTGCTGGCCGCGACGCCCGCGGCCCGGTGAACGGCGCGACGGGCGGGCTCGTCCCGCCCGTCGCGTGCCCCGGTCACTGGCCCTTCGGCGCCTGATCCTTGATGTCGTCGTAGCCGGCCGCGGCGGGCGCCTCGGCCGGCGCGTAGATCACGCGGATCACCCCGGTCGGGAACGCCTCCGTCGCGACCACCTTCAGGTGCAGCGCCGCGTCGCCGTCGTCGAACAGCTTGCGGCCCTTCCGTGCCGCCACCGGGTGCACCAGCAGGCGCAGCTCGTCGACCAGCCCCGCGGCGAGCAACTGCTGCACCACCGAGATCGAGCCGGGGATGAGGACGCCCTTGATGCCGGGGTCGGCCTTGAGCGCGGCGACGGCGTCGACCAGGTCGCCCTCGATCAGCTCCGAGTTGCGCCAGGTGAACGCCAGCGGCTGCCGGGACGCGACCACCTTGCGCGTGTCCCCGAGCTGCTTGGCGAACGGCGCGTCCTCGCCGCCGGCCGCCTCCCGCTCGGGCCACGCCCCGGCGAAACTGTCGTAGGTCTCACGGCCGATGAGCAGCACGTCGGAGGTGTCGTAGTCCTCGGTGACGGCACGGCCCATGTTCTCGTCGAAGTACGGGAAGTGCCAGTCGGGGTCGATCTCGGCCACGCCGTCGGCGGAGATGAACAGCGTGGAGATGACCTTTGCCATTCCGATGGTCCTTTCGAGTCAGGTCGGCTGACCACCCCATCAAACCCCATCAGCGGGTTCCGGGCGCACGTACCGGCGACGCGCCTGGCAGAGTTGCTCGCATGTTGCTGGGCCACCTGCCGAGCCCCGCCCGGGGCGTCTGGCACCTCGGGCCGCTGCCCATCCGCGCCTACGCGCTGTGCATCCTCGCCGGCATCATCGTCGCGGTCCTCATGACCCAGCGGCGCTGGGTCGCCCGCGGCGGCCGCGCCGAGCAGGTCCTGGACGTCGCCGCGTGGGCGGTCCCGTTCGGCATCATCGGCGGCCGGCTCTACCACGTCATCACCAGCCCCGAGCTGTACTTCACCGACGGGCGCGACCCGGTCCGGGCCCTGTACATCTGGGACGGGGGCCTCGGCATCTGGGGCGCCGTCGCCCTCGGCGCGTTCGGCGCCTGGATCGGCTGCCGCCGCGCCGGGATCGCCCTGCCAGCCTTCGCCGACGCGGTCGCACCTGGACTCCTCGTCGCGCAGGCCATCGGCCGCCTCGGCAACTGGTTCAACCAGGAGCTCTACGGCGGCCCGACCACGCTGCCCTGGGCGCTGCGCATCGACCCCGCCCACCGCCCGGCGGACACGCCGGACGTCGCCCTCTACCACCCGACGTTCCTGTACGAACTGCTGTGGTGCCTGGCCGCCGCCGCCGTGCTGCTGTGGGCCGAGCGGCGGTTCGACCTGACCCACGGGCGGCTCATCGCGCTGTGCGTCGCCGCGTACACCCTCGGCCGGCTGTGGATCGAGCTGCTGCGCGTCGACCACGCCAACCACATCCTGGGCCTGCGCCTGAACACCTGGACCAGCCTCGCGGTGCTGCTCGCCGCGACCGCGTTCCTGCTCCGCTCCCGGCGCCGCACCGACGTCGACGTCTGAGTCCGGGCGGCACCGCCCGGGCCGCACCCGGTGACGCCGGCTGGACCGTCCGCGCCCGCCTCCCGCTGAGTGCGGTCAGGGACGGATGAGCACCTTCAGCGACTCCCGGTCGGCCATCGCCTGGTAGCCGGCGGGCACCTCCTCGAAGCCGATGGTCCGGTCGAAGACCCGTCCCGGCTCGATGTTGCCCTCCATGACGTCGGGCAGCAGCTCCTCGATATAGGCGCGGGCCGGCGCCACCCCGCCGGTGATCGTGATGTTGCGCAGGAACGTGTCGAAGCCGAACGGCACCTGGCGGTACTGTGCGGCGCCGACCCGGCCGACCGTGCCGCCGTCGCGGACGATGTCGATGGCCATGTCGACGGCGGCCTGGGTGCCGACGCACTCCAGCACGGCGTGGGTGCCGTCGCCGCCGGTCAGCTCCCGGACTGCGGCGACGCCCTCCTCGCCGCGCTCGGCGACGACGTCGGTGGCGCCGAACTCGCGGCCGAGGTCGGTGCGGTCCTTGTGCCGCCCGGCGAGGATGATGCGCTCGGCGCCGAGCCGCCGGGCGGCCAGGACCGCGCACAGGCCGACCGCGCCGTCGCCGATGACGGTCACGGTGGTGCGCGGGTTCACCCCGGCGGAGACGGCGGCGTGGTGGCCGGTGCAGAACACGTCGGACAGCGTCAGCAGCGACGGCAACAGCTCCGAGTCGACCGCGACGGGCAGCTTCACCAGAGTGCCCTGCGCCTGCGGCACCCGCACGGCCTCACCCTGCCCGCCGTCCACGCCGTCGACGCCCCACCCGCCGCCGTGCCGGCAGGACGTCTGCAGCCCTTCCCGGCAGAAGTCGCAGGTGTTGTCCGCCCAGACGAACGGGGCGAGCACCAGGTCCCCGACCTGAAACCCGGGCACGGCGGTGCCGACGTCCTCGACCACGCCGAGGAACTCGTGTCCCATGCGCCGGCCCTGCTCGCTGCGGGGCATCGACCCGAACGGCCACAGGTCGCTGCCACAGATGCAGGACGCGACCACGCGCACGACCGCGTCGGTCGGCTGGCGCAGCACCGGGTCCGGGACGGTCTCCATGCGCACGTCACCGGCGCCGTACATGATGGTGGCAAGCATGCGGGTGCTCCTTCCCGCTCTGGCCTGAACCCCCTCATCAGTCCCGGGTGGTCTCCAGCTTCGCCTTGTCCAGGGCCTCCCGGACCTGGGTCCACGGCTCGCCCTCGGGCCACGCGTAGTCCTCGACGACGAGCAGCACCAGGTCGAAGCGCTGCGTCCACTCCGCATAGCCGAGCGCGCCCATGTCGGTCAGCATGGACTGCGGGTGCAGGTACACGCTCGTGCTCGGCACCCGCAGGTATTCCACGACGAGCGGCAGCAGCGCCTCGTCGCCGGTCGGCGGCGGCACCGGCACCCCGTCGGCGGTGGCCGCGGTCAGCTCGAGGACGCCGTGGTGCTCGGCCCGGGACCGGTGCACGAAGCGCAGCTCGAGCCGCTCCGGGCGGTCGACGCCCATCCACCGCGACCGGAGCCGGACGGTGGCCGTGTCGTCGTCCAGGTCGAGCTCGACGGAGCCCGACCCGCTGCCGGTGGCGAGGAAGCTGTCGAAACGTTGCACCGGCCCCACTCTAACCAGGTGGCGGTGTCCGCCTCCGGTCCGTGCGACGGTTGCCCCATGGTGCCGGAGTCGTCCGCGGTCACGGCCGCGATGTCCGTGGCGGAGCGCTACTTCTCCCCCGCGTTCCTCAACCACTCCGTGCGCAGCTATGTCTGGGGCACGATGTACGCAGAGGCCCACGGGATCGACCGCGACGACGAACTGTTCTGCGTGGCGGCGCTGCTGCACGACATCGCCCTGGCGCCGTCCTTCGACAGTCACACGGTGCCGTTCGAGGAGGCCGGCGGTGAGGTGGCCCGGGTGTTCGGCCTCGCCGCGGGCTGGCCGGCCGGCCGCACGGACCGGGTCGCGGAGATCATCGTGTTGCACATGCGCGACGATGTCTCCGCGGACATGGACCCGGAGTCGCACCTGCTGCAGGTCGCGACGAGCTGGGACGTGGTCGGCCGGTGGCAGGACGAGTTCCCGCCGCAGGACCGGGCGGCGACGCTCGAGCGCTATCCCCGGCTGGGCTTCGGCAAGGAGTTCCTGGCCCACTTCGAGGACCAGGCGGCGCGCAAGCCCGGCAGCGCCGCCGCCGCGTCGGTCGACCGGCACCTCGCCGCCCGCATCGCCGCCCACCCCCTCGACGCCGGCCCCTGACCGCAGAAAGGCTCCGAACCCTGATCTCAGGCGGGGACCAGGGCCATTGCCGTGCGGCACACGCGGTCGAACGGTTCGATCGACGCGGCCGCGCGGCACAGCACGTGGGCGCCCTCCAGGAGGGTGATCAGCGTGGTGGCGAGGTCACGCGCGACCTCCGTGGGCAGGCCGGCGGTCGCCAGGCGGCCGGTGAGGGCGTCGACCCACGAGGCGAAGGCGGCCGCCGAGGCCTCGTGCGGGAGCTCGTCGGCCGCGACGGCGACCGCGGCCACCGCGCACCCGCAGCCGGCGCTCGACTCGATCACCACCGGCCGGACCAGGGTCAGGAAGTCCTCGACCACCTGCCGCGGGTCGGTGGCGGGCAGCTCCTCCAGCAGGGCCCGGACCTGGCCGCCGTTGAGCGCCGCGGCCTCCGCCACGAGCTGGGTCTTGCCGCCGGGAAAGTGGTGGTAGATCGCGCCGCGGGCGGCGCCGCTGTCGGCGAGGATCTCGGTGAACGACATGCCGGCCACCCCGTTGCGGCGCAGCGCGGTCACGGCCGCCTCGACCATCCGGCCACGCGTGTCGTTCGGCAACGGAAACTCCCCCTTGACTCGTACGGCCATCCTAGCCCATAGTTCGACTAGCTAGGATGTACGTACTAGTCCACGGAGGAGAGCGTCATGCCCATCACCGTCACCGCGCCGCGCGGGGTCCTCACCACGAGCGGCCGCCAGCAGGTGCTGCCCCTGCTCAGCCGGGCCGTCATCGAGATCAGCGGCGCCACCGGCAACAGCTTCTTCACCCCGATCGTCGGCGGCCACGTGCACGTGGTCGAGCCCGGCGACGTGTACGCCGGCGGCACCAACCGCCCACTCGTCGTGGTGAAACTCGAGATCCCGAACATCGCGCTCGGCAGCGTGGAGCTGCGCGCGGCCTTCGTGCGGGCCGCGACCGAGATCATCCGGTCCTGCGCCGTGCCGGAGCACGAACCCGCGGACACCTGGGTGACCATCTTCAACGCCCCGGACGGCGGCTGGGGCATCGCCGGGCGCGCCTACACCGGCGACGACCTCATCGCGGAGACCACCGCCGCGGCCTGATCCGCTCAGCGGTGATGGGCCACGGCGGCGTGGGCCCCGGCCATGGCCGGGTCGGTGTGGATGGTGGCGGCGGTGAGCCGGGGCACCGCGTGCAGGAGGCGGTGCTCGGCCTCGACGGCGATCGCGTGCGCCTGCACGACGGTCAGGCTGTCCGACACCAGCACGTCGGTCTCGGCGTGCAGGTGGTGGCCGACCCACCGCATCCGCAGCGCTCCGACACCGAGGATGCCGGGTGTACCGGCGAGCGCCCCCTCCGCCACGCCGACCAGGCCCGGGTCGACGGCGTCCATGAGCCGGCGGTACACCTCCCGCGCGGCGTCCTTGAGCACCAGCAGGATCGCCACGGTGATGAGCAGCCCGACCACGGGATCCGCCCACCGCCAGCCGGCCGCCACCCCGGCGGCGCCGGCCACGACCGCCAGCGACGTGAACCCGTCGGTGCGGGCGTGCAGCCCGTCCGCGACGAGCGCCGCCGAGCCGATCCGGCGGCCGACGGCGATGCGGTACCGCGCGACGACCTCGTTGCCGGCGAACCCGACCAGCCCGGCGGCCGCGACCCACCACAGATGCGTGACGGTCGCCGGGTGGATCAGCCGCTGCACGGCCTCGTAGGCGGCGAACCCGGCCGAGGCCGCGATGGTCAGCACGATGACGATCCCGGCGAGGTCCTCCGCGCGACCGTAGCCGTAGGTGTACCGGCGGTTCGCCGCCCGCCGCCCGAGGATGAACGCGACGCCGAGCGGCACCGCGGTGAGCGCGTCGGCGACGTTGTGCAGGGTGTCGCCGAGCAGGGCGACCGATCCGGACCGCAGCACGATGACGACCTGCACGGCGGCGGTGGCACCGAGGACCAGCAGGGAGATCCACAGCGCCCGCATGCCGTCCTTCGACGACTCCATCGCCGGGTCGACCTTGTCCGCGGCGTCGTGGGAGTGCGGGGTCAGCAGGTGCCGCAGCCGGTGCCGCCGGCCGGTGCCGGCGTGGTCGTGAGCATGCCCGCCAGCATGGTCGTGAGCATGGTCGTGGTCGTGGTGCATGGCGCCCTCCTACGGCCGCGGCGGTTCTCCTGGCATGATATGTGCTCATGTACGCACGCGACAACGCTGCAACTGCCACCGACGGGCAACAACCACCGTCCGACGAACAGGTCGACGCCGCGGTGACGGCCCTGCGGATGCTCGCCGAGCCGACCAGGCTGCGGCTGCTGTGGGTGCTCCGCGACGGCGAGCACGACGTCACCACGCTCACCGCGGCGGTCGGCGCGGCGCGTCCCGCGGTGTCGCAGCACCTGGCGAAGCTGCTGCTCGCCGGCCTGGTCAGCACCCGCAGGGACGGCCGGCGGGTGCTGTACCGGGCCCGCGGCGGGCACGTGCGGCGCCTGGTGACCGAGGTGCTGCACGCCGCCGACCACCAGGTGACCGGCGCACCCGAACACGAGTGACGCTGCGCAGGCCCAGCGGGTTGCCCAGGCTTTCAGGGTCAGGTCCGGGGAAACGCCCGGATGCGTCTCGGCCGCAGCGCGGGCGAGGCTGGCCCGATGCTCCTACCCCGTCTCCCGGCCAGGTCCGGCAGTTCACGGTCTGACCTTTGGGTCCTGGCCGGGTCCGGGATCGCCACCGTCCTGCTGACCCGCTGGTTCCTGGCCGCGGCCGGCTACCCGAAGATCGGTGGCGGGGGGCTGCACATCGCCCACGTGCTGTGGGGCGGGCTGCTGCTGGCCGCCGCGCTCGTGGTCACGCTGACCTACCCGGGCCGGGCCACCCGGCGGGCCGCGGCGGTGCTGGGCGGCGCCGGGTTCGGGCTGTTCATCGACGAGGTCGGCAAGTTCGTCACCGAGCGCACCGACTACTTCTACCGGCCGGCCGCCGGCATCATCTACCTCAGCTTCGCGGTGCTGGTCGCCTTCGTCGTCCGGCCCCGCGACCCCGGCCGCCGCACCCCGGACGAGCGCACCGCCGAGGCACTGCGGCTGGCCCTGGACGGCGTCGCCACCGGCCTCACCGCCTCGCACCGCGCCGAGGCACTGCGGCTGCTGGACCAACCGACCCCGGCGGGCTCCGCGGCGCTCGCGCTCATCGCCGCGCTCCCCCATCGCGACGACCCGTGGGCGGCCCGCCGGCGCGCCCTCGCGGCGCTGGCCCGCCGGCTGGTGACCGGGAAGGTCGTCGCCGTCGCGGTGGCCGGCGTCTACGTCCTGCTGGTGCCGCCCCTGATCGGCGGCGCGGTCGAGGCCGCCATGGGCGACCTGCGGCAGACCCGCGAACTCGGCGCGAGCCTCGCCATGGTCGCCGCCGCGGCCGTCGCCGCCGTCATCGCCGGCCGGGCCGCGTTCCTGCTGCGCGCCGACCGCCTCCGGGCGCTGCGACTGCTGCGCACGTCCGTCCTGGTCGACCTGCTCGCCGGGCAGGTCTTCAAGTTCACCGCCCTGCAGTTCGACGCCACCGTCGGCCTCGGGCTGTCGGTGCTGCTGCTCGCCGTCCTGACCGTCGAACTGCACCGGCGGCGCATACCTCTCAATGCCGGCCATCCGCCGCCGATGTAGCAGTCGGGTAGCAGAACCGTGCGGTGGAGGGTACTCATGGGCGTGTTCGCCAACATCGGCATCGTGCAGAAGATCGGCCTGCTCTGCGCGGCCGGGGTGGTCGTCTCGGCGGCGACCGGCACGACGGGCATCGTCGCGCAGGTGAAGCTGACCGACCAGGCGAGAATTGTCCGTGACCTGCAGCAGGCCAGCGGTCTCATGCACCACCTCGACACCCGCGAGGCGGAGCTCAAGGTGGACGCCTACCGGGCCCTCGCCGAGAAGGACATCGCCGCGATCATCGCCGACCTCCCGGACGACCTCGCCTCCGTCACCGACACCATCGCCGAGCTGGACACGCTCGACCTGCAGGACGCGATCCGCGCGCAGATCGACGACATCAAGGCCGACGCGCTGGCCTTCAACACGTTCATCGACACGTTCGTCCGCGACGCCGCGAAGGACCAGGCGTCCGTCCAGGAGCGCGAGCCCGAGATCGCCGAACGCAACCACGCCGTCGACGACAAGCTCGGCGCGCTGCAGGACGCGATCGACGCGCAGGTGGCGAAGGAACGCGACACCATGACAACGGCCCAGACCACCGCCCGCTGGGCGACCGGCGGCGTGATCGGGATCGGCATCCTGTTCTTCCTGCTGCTGTCGATCCCGGTGATCCGCGCGATCAGCGGCCCGGTCCGCCGGGTCCGCGACGTCATCGAGGCGCTCGCGCGGGGCGATCTCACCCACCGCTCCGGCGTCACCGGCCGGGACGAGATCGGCCAGATGGCCATCGCGCTCGACAACGCCATCGACAGCATCCACGGCTCGATCGCCGAGGTGAACAACAGCTCCGACGCCCTCGCCGGCGCGTCGCGCAACCTCGCGCAGGTCAACGAGGGGATCTCGAACGCCGCCGTGACGTCCAGCGCGCAGATGACCGAGGCCTCGAACGCCTCGGAGGCGGTGTCCCGGCACGTCAACGTGATCGCCGCGGGCGCGGAGGAGATGGGTGTCTCCATCCAGGAGATCGCCCGCAACGCCGCTGACGCGGCCGGCGTCGCCTCCGGCGCGGTCCGCGAGGCCGCCGCCGCCAACAGCACCGTCGACCGGCTCGCCGAGTCGTCGACCGAGATCGGCTCCGTGCTGAAGCTCATCACCGCGATCGCCGAGCAGACCAACCTGCTCGCCTTGAACGCCACGATCGAGGCCGCCCGCGCGGGCGAGGCCGGCAAGGGCTTCGCCGTCGTCGCCAACGAGGTCAAGGACCTGGCCCAGGAGACCGCGAAGGCCACCGAGGACATCCGGCAGCGCGTGACCACGATCCAGGCGGACACCGGCGCGGCGTCCGAGGCGATCCGGCGGATGTCCGAGGTCGTGGAGGAGATCAACCAGTACCAGGCGACGATCGCCTCCGCCGTCGAGGAGCAGTCCGCCACGACCGCGGAGATGAGCCGCTCCGTGGCCGAGGCCGCCGTCGGCGCGGAGAAGATCGCGGGCAACATCGCCGGGGTCGCGGGCGCGGCCACGATCACCACGGACGGCGTCACCGCCACCCAGCACGCCGTGTCGGAGCTGGGCTCGATGTCGCAGGACCTGCGCCGCCTCGTGGGCCAGTTCCGCCTGTGACCGGCGCCGTGACGAGGCCACCGTTGCTCAGCCGGTGTGCAGCCGCCCGAACCTGCTCTGGTGGAACACCAGCGGTGACGGATCCGGCAGCTGCGAGCGCCCGGCCGCGCTGAGCCGCAGCAGGATGATCGTGTGGTCACCGGCGGGGACCTCGTTGTAGATCGTGGTGTCGAAGTGGGCCAGGCCGTCGTCGAGCGTGACCGCGCCCTCGGCCGTCACGATGAGCGGCAGGCCGTCGAACCGCCGCTCGACCGCCCCGGCGAGCTGCCGGGCGACGCTCGAGTGGTGGTCGGCCAGGATCGTGACCCCGAGGTGCGGCGCGCGGCGCAGGTCCGGCCACGTCTTGGAGGTGTTGGCGATGCAGAACGACACCAGCGGCGGGTCGAGGCTCACCGAGGTGAACGAGCTCGCCGCCAGGCCGACCGGCACGCCGTCGACGAGCGCCGCGACCGCCACCACCCCGCTGGGGAAGATCCCGAACACCTCGCGCAGGCGGTCCGGGTCGAGGTCCTGATTGGTCCGCAACGTCGTCACGCCGGCTCCCCACGGTTCGCCAGGATCGTCGAGACGAGGGGCTTCGTCGCCGCCGGCCAGTCGGCGCAGGCCGCCGGGTCGTCGTGAGAACCGTCGATGACGAACAGTCCGCGCAGCCCGGTCCCGCCCGGGAACCGGTCGAGGACCAGCTTCAGCGGGCCGGTGTACGTGCCCTCGCAGGTCGGGCTGGCGACCTCGGTCCGGGCGCTCATGACGCCACCCGCGTCCCGAACGGCACCGCCGCGACGGTGTGCCGGCCGGGCGCCGGATGGTGCCACAGCCCGCGCGCCGCCAACTCCGGCAGGACGCCCTCGCCGAAGCGGTACGCCTCCTCCAGGTGCGGGTAGCCCGACAGCACGAACTCGCTGATGCCGGCCTCGACGTACTGTTCGATGAGGTCGGCGACCTGCTGGTGACTGCCGACGAGCGCGGTGCCGGCGCCGCCGCGCACCAGCCCGACCCCGGCCCACAGGTTGGGGTGGATCTCCAGGCCGTCCTTGGTCCCGCCGTTGAGTGCGAGCATCCGCTGCTGCCCCTCCGACTCGCTGCGCCGCAGGCCGTCCTGGACCTTGCGGATCTGTTCCTCCGAGATCCCGGCCAGGAGCCGGTCCGCCTCCGCCCAGGCCTCCTCGGCGGTGTCCCGGGCGATCGTGTGCACCCGCAGCCCGAACGCCAGGCTCCGGCCCTGTTCGGCGGCCAGCGAGCGGACCCGGTCGACCTTCGCGGCGACCGCGACCGGCGGCTCGCCCCAGGTGAGGTACACGTCGACGTGGCGGGCGGCGACGTCCAGCGCGGCCGGTGACGACCCGCCGAAGTACACCAGCGGCAGCGGATCCGGGATCTGCGCCAGGACCGCGTCGGACAGCTGGAAGTGGGTGCCGTCGAACGTGACGGGCTTGCCGGACCACAGGTCCCGGACGATCCGCAGGAACTCCCCGCACCGCTCGTAGCGGGCGTCCTTGTCGAGGAAGTCGCCGTACATGCGCTGCTCGTGGCTCTCCCCGCCGGTGACCACGTTGAGCAGCAGCCGGCCACCGGAGAGGTTCTGGAACGTGCCGGCCATCTGCGCGGCGAGGAACGGCGCGGTGAGGCCGGGGCGGAAGGCCACCAGGAACTTCAGCCGTTCGGAGACCGACGCCAGCATGGCGGTGCTGATCCAGGCGTCCTCGCACCACGCGCCGGTCGGGGTGAGCGCGGCCTCGAAGCCGAGCTGCTCGGCGGAGCGGGCGATCTGGCCGAGGTACGCGACCGAGGCGGGGCGCCCGGCGGCGCCCGCGGGGGTGCCGTGGCCGCCGCCGACGACCTGCCGGCCGTCGCCGCCGTTGGTGGGCAGGAACCAGTGGAACTTGAGCGCTGCCATTTACACCTGTCCGTGGTTTGGGGGTGGGGTGCCGGCCACGGCCCAGCGGCCGAGGTGCTGGATCTTCCAGGCCGCCGGGTCGTGCAGGGTGTGGGTGCGGGCGTTGCGCCAGTGCCGGTCGAGGCCGAGACCGGCGGCGGCCGAGCGGGTGCCGGCCACCTCGAACAGCCGGCTGCCGGCCTCGACCGCGGCCTTGGCGGTGGCCGCCCGCGCCGCGGCGACGGCGAGGGACGCCGTGGTCGCGGTGGCGGCGGTCAGGTCGGCGTCGGCGCGGTCGATCGTCCGGGCGGCCTCCGCGAGGAGCGCCTCGGCGGCGCGGACGGTCAGCTCGATCTCGCCGAACGCCTGCACCACGAGCGGGTCATCGGCGGCCAGTTCCACCTGTGCGTCCGGGTAGGGCCGGCTGCGCTCGCGGACGAACCGGGCCGCGTCGGTGATCGCGGCGCGGGCGATGCCGGCGTCGATCGCCGCGTGCAGCACCTGCGCGAACGCGCCGTAGGTCTGCGGCCCGTCGAAGGTGGCCGCGTACGGCGTGATCAGCTCGTCGGGCACGTCGACGTCGTGCAGGACGACCGAGCCGCTGGCGGTGGTCCGCTGGCCGAGGCCGTTCCAGTCGTCGATCACCTCGACGCCGCCGGCGTGCCGGTCGACCCAGGCGACGTGCAGCGGCCCGTCCGTCCCCAGGTGGGCGAGCACCGGGATGCGGTGGGCGAGCAGCGCGCCGGTGGCGTAGAACTTGCGGCCGTTGAGCCGCCAGCGTCCCGGCCCGGCGGCGGTCAGGGTGGTCCGGATGTCGCGGACGTGTTTCGTGCCGGCCTCGGACTGGGCGTTGCCGAAGCGGCGGCCGGCGAGGACCTCGCCGAACAGGTGCCGCTGCTGGGCGTCGGTGCCCTGCAGGCGCAGGTGGTTGACGTAGGCGAAGTGGCTGTGCGGGATCTGGCCGATGTTGGGGTCGCCGGTGGACAGCAGCCGGATCACCTCGGTCACGACCTCGACGGGCAGGCCGGCACCGCCGTGCCGGGCCGGGACCGTGATCGCGAGGAGCCCGGATCCGCTGAGCTCGTCGAGTTCGGCGTGCGGGATCGTCCGGTGCGCGTCGCGGTCGGCGGCGCCGGCGGCGAAGCGGGCCGCGAACCCGGCGGCGACGGCGACCGCGTCGGCGGCGCCGAGGACCGGGGCGAGGACCTGGGTCACGAGTCCTCCCCCACACCGTCGCGCAGTTCGGCGTACGCCGAACTGGGGCTGGTGCCGTGCAGGAGGTACTGCCCCACGATCCTGTCACGGTAGATGACGGGGTTGTGCGACGCGAGGGTGCGGGCGTTGCGCCAGTGCCGGTCGAGCCGGAACCGGTCGGTGACGGCGGAGGACCCGCCGACCTCGAACAGTTCGGTGCTGAGGTCCAGGACCAGACGGGCCACGACGCCCTGCGCGCCGAAGACGGCGACGTCGGCCCGGTCCAGCAGGGACTGCTCGGCCGGATGTGCCCGGTGCACCTCCTCCAGCACGGTCGCGGCGGCCGCGACCGCGGCGTCGGCGACGATCGAGGCGCCGCCGATGCGGCCGACGACCTCCTGCACCTGCGGGTCGGTGCCGGGTGCCGGGTGCGCCGGGTTGTGCAGGTTGCGGGTGCGCCCGGCCACGTACGCGACGGTGTCGGCGACCGCGGCCCGCCCGATGCCGGCCAGGGTCGCGAGGTGTACCAGCTGAAAGACGGCGGTGAGCGACGTCGGCGCGGTCAGGTCGATGGGCTCCACGTCCTCCGCGGCGACCTGGACGTCGTCGAACAGCGTGGTGCCGCTGCCGGTGAGCCGCTGCCCGAAGCCGTCCCAGTCGTCGATGCGGGTCACGCCGGGCGCGGAGGCGGGGACGAGGACGTTGGCCGTCCCGCCGGCCTCCCCGCCGGCCTCCAGTGACGCCGTGGTCTGGATCCAGTCGGCGAAGAGGCTGCCGGTGGAGTAGAACTTGCGGCCGTTGAGCCGGCCGTCCTTGAGTGTGGCCTCCGGCGCCAGCCACGACGTGCTGGTGCGCTCGCTCTGCGCGTTGCCGACGATGACGCCCGCGCCGATGCGGCGCAGCCACCGCTCGCGGACCTCGGCGTGGGGGTGCGCCAGGCGGCTCTCCACGAAGCCGATGTGCCCGCGCAGCAGCTGGGGCAGGTTCGAGTCGGCCCGCCCCAGCTGGATGAGCAGCTCGATGAACTCGGGGAACGTCGCGCCGAGCCCGCCGTATTCGCGTGGGACGCGCAGCTTCGTGAAGCCCGCCTCCCGCAGCCACTCGACCTCCTCGACCGGGAGCCGGCGATCGGCCTCGCGTTCCACGGCGCCCTCGGCGATGCGGGCGAAGACGTCCTTCATGCCGACCCCAGCCGTGGCACCGCGGTGAGCAGCTGCCGGGTGTACGGGTGCCGGGGCCGTTCGAACACCTCGGTGGCGGTGCCGTGCTCGACGACCCGGCCGTCCTTCATGACCAGGATGCGGTCGCTCACGTGGTGGATCACCCCGAGGTCGTGGGAGATGAACAGGTAGCTGACGCCGAGCTCGTCCTGCAGGTCGGTGAGCAGGTCGAGCACCTGTGCCTGGATGGAGACGTCCAGCGCGGACACCGGTTCGTCGCAGACGATGACCGACGGCTCCGGCGCGAGCGCCCGGGCGATCGCGACCCGCTGCCGCTGCCCGCCGGACAGCCGCAGCGGCGAGGAGGCCAGGTGCGCCCCGGTGAGGCCGACCTGCTCCAGCAGCCGCACCGCGCGGTCCCGGGCCTCGGTCTTCGAGCTCGGCGGGCGCCGGCCGGTGGCCAGGGCGTCGGTCACGATCCGGCCCACGGACCAGCGCGGGTCGAAGGAGCTCAGCGGGTCCTGATACACCACCCCGACCTGTTTGCGCAGCGGCCGGCGCCGGTCCGTCGACAGCGCCGACCACGGCTCGCCGCGCAGCAGCACCTCGCCCGAGGTGGCCTCCAGGATGGCGAGGGCGATCCGGGCGGTGGTGGTCTTGCCGGAGCCGGACTCGCCGACGATGCCGAGGGTCTCGCCGCCGAACAGTTCGAAGGAGACGTCGTCGACGACGGTCCGGTCGACCTTGTCGGGGCCGCGGAACACCTTGGTGAGATGCCGCGCCTCGAGGACGGGCCGGCCCCGGTCGACCTGCCTGCGGGCCCGCTGCACCGTGGTGGCGGTCCCGCTCAGGCGGGTGCCGCGGGTGTGCTCCGACGGGATCGCCGCCAGCAGCATCCTGGTGTAGTCGTGCCGCGGGTCGTGCAGGACCTGGCCGGCCGGGCCGTGCTCGACGATGTGGCCGTCGCGCATGACCGCGACCTCGTCGGCGAGCCGGGCCACCACGGACAGGTCGTGGCTGATCAGGATGATCGACGTGCCCCGCTCCTTGGAGGCGGCGAGCAGGTCGAGCACCTGGGCCTGCACGGTGACGTCGAGCGCGGTCGTCGGCTCGTCGGCGATGAGCAGCGGCGGGTCCAGGGCGATCGCCGAGGCGATGAGGGCGCGCTGGCGCAGGCCGCCGGACAGCTCGTAGGGCCGCTGCTGGGCCCGGACCTCGGGCTCGGGCACACCGACGGACGCCAGGAGCTCGACCGCCTTCGCGGCCCGTGCGGCGCGGTTGCCCCACCGGTGCAGCTTCAGCGGCTCGGCCACCTCGTCGCCGACCCGGCGCAGCTGGTCGAGGGACACGAGGGCGTCCTGCAGGACGAACCCGATCTGCCGGCCGCGCAGGCCCCGCCAGGCCCGTTCGGTCGTGTGCAGCAGGTCGGCGCCGGCGAGGTCGATCCGGTCGGCGCTGACCCGGGCGCCCGGCCCGGTCAGCCCGACGAGGGTGCGGGCGGTCACGCTCTTGCCGGACCCGGACTCGCCGACGATGGCGAGGCACTGCCCGGGCCGGGCGGTGAAGGAGATGCCGCCGACGACCTCGGTGGCGCCGAACGACACCCGCAGGTTCTCCACCCGCAGCAGTTCGGTGGTGCCGGACACCCGGTCGGCCCGGCCGACCGGGCGATCGTCCACAGTGGTCATCGGGCGGCTCCTCCGAGTCGGTTCTGCAGGGTTCGGCCCAGCGACGTCACGGAGATCGCCACCAGGACGATCACGACACCGGGCAGGATCTCCAGCCACCAGGAGGTGGTGATGTGCAGGCGGCCCGCGTCGAGCAGGGCCCCCCATTCGGAGCTGGGCGGGGCGACGCCGAGGCCGAGGAACGACAGGGCGGACGCCCACACGATCGACTGGCCGACGCCGAGGGTCGCGACCGCGACGAGCGGCCGCATGGCGTTGGGGAACAGGTGCCGGCGGATGACGGTGAACCATCCGTGGCCCAGCGCCGCCGCCGCCTCGATGAACCCGGCCTGCCGCACCGCCAGGACCTGGCCGCGGATCATCCGGGCGTATCCGGGTGCCGAGCCGATGCCGACGGCGGCGATCGACGTCGCGAGCGACGGGCCGCGCACGGCGATGACCAGCAGCGCCAGGAGCAGCGCCGGGAACGCGAACGCGACCTCGAGCACGCGGGTGATGGCCGCGTCGACGACTCTCCCGGCGAGGGCCGCGGTGAACCCGAGCCCGATCGCGATCACGAACGCCAGCGCCGTGGCGCCGAGGCCGATGCCGAGGGACTCGCGGGCGCCGTGCACGACCCGGGTGAACAGGTCGCGGCCGGCGTCGTCGGTGCCGAACGGATGCGCCCACGACGGCGCCTCCAGGGTGGACTTCAGGTCGATCGCGGTGGGGCTGCCGTCGACCAGCAGCCCCGGGACGAGCGCGGCGGCCACCACGAACGCGACGACCAGCAGCGACAGCACCGTCCCGACCTTGGGAAGGTGGACCGCCCGGGTGACCGTCAGCGTGCTCATGCGGCACGCAGCCGCGGGTCGACGATCGCGTAGGCCAGGTCGACCAGCAGGTTCGCCACCACGTAGATGGCGGCGACCACCAGCACGATCCCGGACACCGTCGGCAGGTCCCGGGTGTTGACCGCGGTGACCAGCACCTGGCCGATCCCGGGCCGGCCGAAGATGTTCTCCGCGATGACGGCGCCGGAGACGAGCGCGCCGAGCGCCCAGCCGGACAGCGTGATCGCCGGGAGGATGGCGTGGCGCAGGACGTGCTGCACCCGCACCCCCAGATCCGACATCCCACGGGTGCGGGCGGTCGTCACGAACGGCTGCTGCAGGACCTGCTCGAACTCGTCGCGGGTCACCTGACCGAGGAACCCCGCGAGCGGGATGGCCAGGGTCAGCACCGGCAGGACCGTGCCCAGCGCGCTGGTGCCCCCGATGATCGGGAACACCCGCAGCTGGACCGCGAAGACCACGAGCAGCACGACACCGACCCAGTAGTGCGGGAGGCTGGCCGTCAGCGCCTCCCAGGTGGTGCCGAGGCTGGTGAGGAACCTGCCCCGTTTGACGGTCAGCAGGGTGATGCCGAGCGCGAGGGCCCAGGCGACCAGCAGCGCCGCTCCGGTCAGGGTCAGGCTCGGCAGCAGCTGCCCGCCGATCACCTCGGTCACCGGCCGTTTCTGCGTGTACGAGGTGCCGAGGTCACCGTGGAACAGCCCGGTGACGTAGTCCAGGTACTGCACGATGACCGGGTCGTCGAACCCGAACCGCTCGTTGAGTGGCGCGAGCTCATCGACCGACCACTTCTTGTCCTGCCCGGTCTGCAGGTTCATGAGGGTGTTGGCCCGGTCGCCGGGGACGGCGAGCTGGGCGAAGAAGGTGACGGACGCGGCGGCCACGATCACGACCACCGACGTCACCGCCTTCACCGCGATGCGGCGCAGCCTGCTCATCGTCGCCTCATCCCGTGAAGTACGCGTCGGAGAAGACCGGCTCGCCCTGGCTCTTCTCGAGCCACACGTTCTTGAGGTTCTGGGCGACCGCGTAGGTCGAGTTCTGCGTGTACAGGCCGATACCCGCCGCGTCGTCCTGGATGATCTTCTGCGCCTGGCCGTAGAGGTCGTTCGCCTTCGTGGCGTCGGGCTCGGAGTTGGCCTGCTGGATCACGGCGGACAGCGTCTCGTTGTTGTAGAAGGACCGGTTGCTGCCGTTCGGCTTCTCGGTGGTGGACGGGCGCCACACAATCCACAGGATCGACGGGGCCGGGCTGGTCCAGTAGGAGGGGGTCGCGTCGAACGTGCTCGGGTCGGTGTACTTGCCGCCCCACAGCTCGGCCTGGGTGGCCGGGATCAGCTTGATGTCGAAGCCGATCTGCTTCCACTGCTCCTGCAGCACCTGCAGGACGGTCGCGCCCTCCTGGGTGAAGATGAACCCGGAGCCGTAGACGAGCTTGATGGTCAGCGGCTTGCCGTCCTTGGTGCGGACCTTGTCCGCGTTGCGCTGCGTCCAGCCGGCCTCGTCGAGCAGCTGGTTGGCCTTGGCCGGGTCGTAGGCGTACGCCTTGGCGACCTCGGCGTTGTAGCCCGGGGTGGCCTGGCTGACCGCGGGGTTGCCCTCGTAGGGGATCACGCCGTGGAAGCCGGCCTCGACGGCGGACTTGCGGTCGGCGCCGTACGCGAACGCCTTGCGCACGGCCGCGTCGGTGAACGGGCCGGTCCTGGTGTTGATGTAGAACGACACCGGCTTGCCGGGTGTGATGTAGCGGATCGTCTGGTAGCGCGACTGCGCGTCCTTCCAGTTGACCGTCGGCACTTCGTAGACGACGTGTGACTCGCCGGTGCTCAGCGACGCGTACCGGGACACGCCGTCGGCGACGAACTTCCAGCGGACCTCGTCGACGATCGCCGGGCCTTCGTGCTTCGCGGTCGCCGGCCAGGACGTGTAGCCGGGGTTCTTGGCGAGCACGACCTCCTCGCCGTGCTTCCACTCCTTGACCGTGAACCCGCCGGAGCCGATCGGCTTCTCGCAGTTCTCCTTCTCGGTGCGGGACTTGAACGCCGTCGGTGACTGGATGCCGAAGTAGCCCTGGGTGGCGAGGGTCAGGAACGGCGGGAACGGCGTGTTGAACTCGATCTCGACGGTGCTCGCGTCGATCGCCTTCGCGGCCTTGTAGTACGGGTCGATCGACACCTTGGCGGTGCTGTTGCCGCCCTTGTTCTCCCAGTAGTCGAAGTTCCAGGCGACCGCCTCGGCGTCCACCGGCGTGCCATCGGTGAACTTCACGCCGTCCTTGAGGGTGAAGGTGTACTTGAGGCCGTCCGGCGACACCGCCCACTTCGTGGCCAGCCACGGCTTGACGGTGCCGTCCTCGGCGAGGGTGACGAGGCCGTCGAGGACCTGCCGGGAGATGTATGCCTGCTGGATCCAGCCGCCGAAGATGCACGGCGGTTCCTGGACGTGTCCGTAGACGATCGTGCCGCCGGCCTTCGGGGTCCCGCCGCCGGCCGCGGGGTCGCTGCCGCAGGCGCTCAGCGACGCGGTCGCGAGCACGGCGGCGGCGAGGACAGCAGCTGTTCGAGCCTTCACTGGGCTTCCTTCACGTCGGTGGGGAGTGGGTCGGTGATGCCGCTCACCGGGAGATTGGCGCCGCCGCGGTACCTGGCGCCGAAGTGCCGGTCGGGCAGCCGGTCACCGTCGCCGAAGATGCGGTCGCGGAGGGTTTCGCGTTCGTCGTATTCGCGGCGCAGCCGGCCACGGTCGCGCAGCACCGGCACGACCAGGTCGATGAAGTCGCGGGCGGTGTCGTGGGAGTGGTACTGCAGCAGGTTGATCCCGTCGATGCCGACCTCGTCGAGCCAGCGTTCGATCTCGTCGGCGACCTGTTCCGGGTCGCCGACCGCGAGCAGCGGCTGGCGGCCGAGGTCGCCGAAGCCTTCCAGGACCTCGCCGACGGTCTGCTCCGGGTCGATGACCCGGAACCGGCCGGCGCGGCCGTTTTTGTCACCGTCGCCGACCGCGTCCTTGACCTTCGTGTCCGGCGGGAACGCCGTCGGGTCCCACGGCAGGCCGGCGTGGGCCAGGTAGCCGTCGGCGCTGGCGAGCTCCTGGTAACGGGCGAACTTCTCCTTCGCCTCGGCCTCCGTCGGTGCCACGACCACGCCGGCGATGGTGACGAACCGGACGTCGTCGGCGCGACGGCCGGCGGCGACGGCCGCCGCGCGGATGCCCGCGATCGTCTTGCGCAGCGCCTCGGTGGTCGGGCCGCCGGTGAAGACGACCTCGGCGTGCTTGCCGGCGAACTTCGTGCCGGCCGCGCTGGCGGTCGCCGTGAACAGCACCGGCGTGCGCTGCCGGCTGGGCGACGGCAGGTGCGGCCCCTCGACCTTGAAGTATTCGCCCTCGTGGTGGATCGGGCGGATCTTCGCCGGGTCGGCGAACCGGTTGCCGTCGCGGTCGGCGACGATCGCGTC
Organism: Dactylosporangium siamense; assembly: GCF_016862795.1. GTDB lineage: Bacteria > Actinomycetota > Actinomycetes > Mycobacteriales > Micromonosporaceae > Dactylosporangium > Dactylosporangium siamense. The sequence goes on from NZ_BONQ01000053.1 coordinate 22,619, forward strand.
GTCGTCCCACGAGCCCTCCCACAGCTTGTAGAGGACGTCGAGGTACTCGTCGGCCCGCTCGAACCGGTTGTCGTGCTCGACCTCGCCGTCGTGGCCGAAGTTGCGGGCCGCGTTGGGCAGATAGGACGTGACGATGTTCCAGCCGACCCGCCCCTTGGTGAGGTGGTCGAGGGTGCTGAGCCGGCGGGCCCACGCGAACGGTGGCTCGTAGGTCGTGGAGAACGTGATGCCGAAGCCCAGGTGCTGGGTGACGGCCGCCATGGCCGGCACCACCGAGGCCGGGTCGTTGTTGGGGATCTGCAGGCCCTGCCGGATGGCGGTGGCCGCGGAGCCGCGGAACGTGTCGTAGGTGCCGACGACGTCGGCCAGGAAGACCGCGTCGAAGCCGCCCTCCTCCAGCAGCCGCGCGAGCTCGGTCCAGTACTCGATGTCGTTGAACCGCTCGCGGTTGTTGTCCGGCAGCCGCCACAGCCCGTGGGTGATGTGGCTGACGCAGTTCATCTCGAACAGGTTGAGGATGAGTCTTTTCATGCCGGCACCGCCGCGGTCCTGCGGTACTGCGCGGCGGGATGCGTGTCGGGCAGGCGGTCGCGGCCGAACAGCTTCTGCCGCAGCGTGCCCTCGGCGTATTCGCGCTGGGCCAGGCCGCGCTCGCGCAGCACCGGGATGACGTGGTCGACGAACTCCTCGTAACTGCCGGGGATCTCGGCGTTGACGACGTTGATCCCGTCGACGCCCGCCGCCCGCCAGCGCTCCAGCTGGTCCGCGATCTGCTCCGGGGTGCCGGTGACCCGGCCGTTGTGCGAGGTGTAGTGCGCGACGTCGCGCAGCGTCGGCGGCCGGTCGGTGACCAGGTCGTTGATCCAGCCGAGGATCGACTGGACGCCCTCGGTCTCGAGCTCGCCGACGGGCCGGTCGAGGTCCTCGTGGCCGAAGTCGATGCCGATCGCGCCGGACATGTGCGACAGCTGCCCGTCGTAGTCGATCCACTGGTCGAGCTCGTCGCTGCGGCGCTTCGCCTCCTCCTCGGTCGAGCCGACGACGAAGTGCAGGCCCTGGAAGAACTTCAGGTCCTGCGGCGAGCGCCCGTGCCCGACCGCGCGGGCCCGGATGTCGGCGGTGTCGCGGGCCGCGGCCTGGACCGTCGGCGCGACGATGAAGACCGCCTCGGCGTTCTTCGCGGCGAAGGTGCGGCCGGCCTCGGACGCGCCGGCCTGGAACAGCAGCGGCGTGCGCTGCGGCGACGGGCTCACCAGGTGCGGGCCCTCCACCTGGTAGCGCGGGCCCTCATGGTTGATCCGGTGGATCTTGTCGTAGTCGGCGTGGACGCCAGTCTCGCGGTCCTGCACCAGCGCGTCGTCCTCCCACGAGCCCTCCCAGAGCTTGTAGGCGACGTCGACGTACTCGTCGGCCCAGGCGTAGCGCTCGTCGTGCTTCGTCAGCCCTTCCAGGCCGAAGTTGCGCGAGGCGTTGGGCAGGTAGTTGGTGACGATGTTCCAGGCGACCCGGCCCTTGCTGGCGTGGTCGAGGGTGGAGATCCGCCGGGCGAAGTTGAACGGGTGCTCCTGCAGGATCGACGCGGTGAACGCGATGCCGAGGTGTTGCGTGGCGTAGGCGATCGCACTGGCCAGGACCGACGGGTCGTTGCTCGGCACCTGCAGGCCCGCCTCGACGTACTTGCGCTCGTCGCCGCGGTAGGGCGCGTAGAGGCCGACGACGTCGGCGAAGAAGATCGCGTCGAAGGTGCCGCGCTCCAGGGTCTTCGCGAGGTCGACCCACAGGTCGAGGCTGTTGAAGTCGGCCTGGCGCGCGGTCGGGCGGCGCCAGGTCCCCTGGATGATGTGGCCGGTGGTGTTCATGACGAAGGCAGCGAAATGTAGGGGTCGCTCGGGCATACGTCGTCTCCAGTGCCGCGGGACAGCGGGGGTTGGTGCCCTCATCGGGCCGGGCCGGCCGCTGGCCAAGGTGTCGTCAGCGACCCCTCGGGTATCTCGGTAAATACTATAGACTTAGTAGGGTATCGACGCGCAAGGCCCCGGGTTGAAGGCGTTGTCGATCCCCCCGACGACGTCGCCGATCACCTGGGAGTGCGCATGCGCATCGAGCAGCTCACCTACCTCGCCGCCGTGACCAGGCACGGCTCGCTGCGCCGCGCCGGCGAGCAACTCCACGTGTCGCAGCCCGCGCTCAGCGAGGCGATCCGCAAGCTCGAACAGGAGCTCGGGGTGGCCCTGCTGGACCGGCGCCGCTCCGGCGCCCGCATCAGCGCCGCCGGCCAGGAGCTGCTGCAGCCGATCGTCGACGTCCTGGAGGCGGTCGACCGGCTCAAGGCCGCCGCGGGCAACCAGCGCACCACCCGCCGGACGCTGCGCATCGGCACCGTCAACGCGGGCACCGCCGCACTGGTCCTGCCCGCCGTGCGCGCCCTCCAGGCCGCCGACAGCGCCACCGTCGTCGAGGTCCGCAACCTGCAGCAGGACGAGATCCACGTCTCCCTCGCCGAGGGCACCCTCGACCTGGGCCTGGTCAACCTGCTCGACGGTGACGACGTGCCGCCGGATCTGGAGGCGACCCCACTGCTGGTCGGCAGCCCCGCCGCGGTCCTGCCCGCCGGCCATCCGCTCGCCGCCGGCGCCGAGGTCACCGTCGACGACCTGCGCGCCGAACGGTTCGTCGCGATGCGATCCGGCTATCTCATGCACCGGTTCGCGCACCGCCTCTTCGGCGCCGAACTGCCCACCCGCTGGCACTCCACCGACGGTGCCGAGATGGGCAAGATGATGGTCGCGGAGGGCATCGGCCTCACCGTGCTGCCCGACTACAGCGTGCTCGGCGACCCCCTCGAGCGGGCCGGCCTGATCATGACAAGGCCCATCAAAGGCGACACGACCGTCATCACCATGGCGGCGCTGCACCGCCGGCAGGCCCGCGTCCCACCCGCCGTCGTCGAGCTGCTCGACCACCTGCGCGACCGCGCGCGGCAGGCGCTCCCGGCCCGGCCGTCAACCTGAATCCGTCACCGTGCGCTGCCACGGTCGCTACGCTCGGCATACTCAACGAGCATCGCGCCAGCAAATCGCGCATCTGACATGCGCGATTTTCCAGGCATGCTGAGCTGCTGTTATCTGATTGTGGTGATCGTTTGATGACTCCGGCGACGATGTTGCGCGCACCACGGATGGGCGATCGCTGCTAGCGTCTTGCCTTGGACAGCGCCAGGGCGCACCGGGTAGGTAGCGAAGGGGTTTACGAGGTGTGTGGGATCGTCGCCGCAGTGCCGGACTACAGCGTCCAGCTCGATGAGGTCACCGCAACGCAGCTGCTGGACAGCGTGCCCGAGCCCCCGGCGGCCGACCCGGCCGGCGCGGCGGCGCACGCCGGGCTGACCGGCCTCCTCGGTGTGCTGGTGAAGGACCTGTCGGCGGCGGTGGCGCTGCACACCGAGCCGACCGGGTGCTACCGGCTGACGGTCGACGCGACCCTGCGCACGCGGCTGCAGGCCCGGGTCGACGGGCACACCGCATGGCTCGACGCGCTGGACCGCGGACTCGACGAGGGCGGGCAGGTCCTGGACCCCGAGCAGCTGGAGTCGGTCCAGCGGCTCGCCGGGCAGGCCCGGGACCTGCTGTGGACCATCGCGAACGACCGGATCCAGGTGGCCGAGCGGGTCAGCCGGCTGGCCCGCGGCGGGCTCGCCGACGTCAACGTGGGCCGCGCGTGCCTCGCGATCGACGCGACCCTCGAGGCGATCGACCGGCTCGAGGTCCGCGGCCGCGACTCCGCCGGCCTGCAGGTCTGGGTGACCCTCGACGAGACGGACCGGGCCGCGGCGGCCGGCCTGCACTCCGGGCGCACCGACCCCAGCTATGGCCACACGGCGGTGACGCTGCTGGACCGGGGCCTGACGCTGGTCTACAAGCGGGCCTCGATCATCGGCCGGCTCGGCGACAACGTCGCGTTCCTCCGCGCCGCGATCGAGGCCGACGACTTCCTGCACGCGGTCCTCGCCATGCCCAGCGCCCGGGTCACCGTGCTCGCGCACACCCGGTGGGCGAGCGTCGGGCGCATCAGCGAGGCCAACGCGCACCCGGTCGACAGCACCACCCGCGCACAGGGCGCCCGCGGCTACGCGACGGCCGTGCTCAACGGCGACATCGACAACCACCTCGACCTGCGCGAGACCCTGGACCTGCCGGTCGACGAGGCGGGCATCACCACCGACGCCAAGGTCATCCCGGTCATGCTGCGCCGCGAGCTCGACGCCGGCACCGACCCCATCCAGGCGTTCGCCGCCTCGATCCGCCGGTTCCACGGCTCGTTCGCCATCGCCGCGCAGAGCGACGCCGACCCGGACCGTCTGCTGCTCGCGGTGCGCGGCAGCGGCCAGGGGCTCTACGTCGGCTTCGCGCCGGCCTGTTTCCTCGTCGCGAGCGAGGTGTACGGGCTGGTCGGCTGGACCGACCGCTACCTGCGTCTGGACGGGGCGGTCGTGGACGGCGACGGCGAGCACGGCACCGTGGTGGCGCTCAGCCGGGCCGGCGCCGGCACGCTCGCGGCCGTGGAGCGGTTCTCGGTGCTGGGCCGGCCGGTGCCGGTCACCGAGGAGCACGTGTCGACGGCCGAGATCACCACGCGTGACGTCGCCCGCGGCTCGTTCGAGCACTACCTGGTCAAGGAGATCACCGAGGCGCCGTCGTCGTTCCGCCGCAGCCTGCGCGGCCGGATCGTGGCTGATGGCGAGCACCTGACCACGGTGCTCGGCGAGGCGTCCCTGCCCCGCAAGCTGCGCGACCGCTTCGCCGCCGGGGAGATCACCGAGCTGCTCTTCATCGGCCAGGGGACCGCGGCCGTCGCCTGCCGCGGCATCGCCAACGTGGTCCGCCCGCTGCTGCAGCCGGCGATCGCGGTCGAGGCGATGCCCGCGACCGAGCTGTCGGCGTGGGGCCTGCGACCCGACATGTCCTCGGTGTGCATCGTGGCGGTCAGCCAGTCCGGCTCCACCACCGACACCAACCGGGCCGTCGACATGGTCCGGGCCCGCGGCGCGGCCGTGCTGGGCATCGTCAACCGGCGCGACAGCGACCTGGCGCACAAGAGCGACGGCGTGCTGTACACCTCCGACGGCCGCGACGTGGAGATGGCGGTCGCCTCCACCAAGGCGTTCTACTCGCAGGTCGCCACCGGCTCGGTGCTGGGCCTGCACCTCGCCCGGGTCTGCGGCCGGCTGGCGGCGGAGCTCGAGAACACCCTGCTGCACGCGCTGCTGGAGATGCCCAACCAGCTCGCCGAACTGCGCGCCCAGGAGCCGGTGATCGCCCGGATCAGCGAGGTCGCGCTGCGCTACCCGCACTGGGCCGTGGTCGGGTCGGGGCCCAACCGGGTCGCCGCCGAGGAGGCCCGGATCAAGCTGTCCGAGCTGTGCTACAAGACCATCTCCACCGACGCGGTGGAGGACAAGAAGCACGTCGACCTCTCCGCCGAGGCGTTCATCCTCATCTGCGCCGCCGGCACCCCGCCCGGCCAGGTGCGCGACCTGGCCAAGGAGGTCGACATCTTCGCCGCGCACCGCAACGCGCCGGTGATCATCGTCGACGAAGGCATGGACGTGCCGTGGGCCACCGAGTGGGTCGTCCGGGTCCCGGCCGCACACCCGGTGTTCGCCTGGATCCTCAGCACCGCGGCCGGCCACCTCTTCTCGTACCACACCGCCCGGGCGATCGACGCGAAGGCCGATCCGTTGCGCGGCGCGCTCGCGGCCCTGGAGCTGTCCGTCGATAATGGACAGACCGCCCTGCAGGACATCGAGCGGGCCTGCACGGATCTGCACCCGTTCCTCGCCGACGCCGCCGAGGGCACGATGCGCGGGGTGCTGTCCAGCGACACCGCGCTGCGCCTGTCCGACGCGGCGCTGCTGCTGCGGCACGGCGGCTCGCTGGTCACCGCGCCCAGGGTGGCCGCCGACCCGATCGACTACACCCGGGCCCGGATCACCGGTGCCGTCGACGAGCTGACCCGCTCGATCGACTCGGTCAAGCACCAGGCCAAGACCGTGACCGTCGGCACCTCCCGCGGCGACTCGGACCTGGTGGACAACCCGCTGACCCGGGCCATCGCCGGCGTCGGCGCCGACCCGTCGACGATGAGCTACTCGGTGCTGGTCGCACTGCGGGCCTTCGCCCGGGTCGTCGACCACGTCGACGGCGCCACCCGGTATCAGCTGGGCTGGTCCCCGCAGCGCACCACCATCCGGGTCGTGCGCCGCTCCGGGGTGTCCGAGGGCCTGCCCAGCCGGGCCGGCGACGGCGCGGACCTGAGCGGCTCGAAGTGGCTGGCGGTGCAGTCGCGGATGGTGCGCCTGGTCCGCGGCGCCCGCGACGGCCGCCTCGTCCTGCTGGTGCCCGAGCTGACCGGCGCCCGGATCAACGCCCTGACGCTGCTGCACGTCGGCCTGCACGACACCGCGGAGGCGGCGCACCTGAGCGAGATCCTCGACGCCACCGGCACCCGCCTCGACGAGATCCAGGCCACGGTGACCGAGCTGGACAGCCGGTTCGACGTCGACTCCCTGGCGAAGCTGCCGGTGGAGACGGTCCTGCTCGCTCCGGTCGACGAGGTGGCCCGCTCGATCGCCGGCTCAGCCTGACCCCTTGACCGGGGCGGTGGTGCCGCGGATCACCAGCTCGGTGGACAGCTCGACGTGCAGTCCTTCGAGCTGGTGACGGTCCAGCAGCCGGATGATGAGGCTGACCGCCATCCGGCCCATCTCCTCCAGGGGTTGCCGGACGGTGGTCAGCGGCGGGGTCGTGGCCTGCGCCAGGTCGATGTCGTCGAAACCGGTGACCGACAGGTCGGCCGGGACCCGTAGGCCGCGGTTGGCGGCGGCGGTGAGGACGCCGGTGGCCACCTTGTCGTTGAAGCCGACGATCGCGGTGGGCGGGTCGGGCAGTTCGAGCAGTTCACCGGCGGCGTGGTGGCCGAACTGCGCGGTCGGTTCGGCGGCGCGCACCAGCTCGTGGTCGACGAGCCGGCCGACGTCGGCGAGGGCGGAGGCGTGCCCGGCGAGGCGGGCCTTGCCGGCGAGCCAGTTGCCGGGTCCGGCCAGGACGCCGATGCGGCGGTGGCCGAGGCGCAGCAGGTGCTCCGTCACGGCCCGGGCGCCGGCGAAGTGCGCGGCCGAGACGGCCGGGATGTCCCGGGGTGGCCGGGTGCGCGGGTCGACGACGACGAACGGGAACCCGGTCGCGTTGAGCTGTTCCAGCTGCCCGCTCGGCTCCGGCGGCAGGATGAGGATGGCGCCGCCGACGCCGGGCCGCTCGGCGAGGCCGGGCAGCACGTCCTCCTGCTGGGCGAACTGGCCGGCGTCGAGCACCGCGTGCCGGCCGTGCCGCTGCAGCGTCTCCGCGATCGAGGACACGATCAGCCCGAAGTAGTCGGTGAGCTGATACGGGCAGCGCACGAAGACCGCGCGCGGCTGCGCCGGGTCCGCGCGGGCGCCGCCGGCGCGCGGGCGGGGCGCGTGCGGCCCGAGCCGCTCCATCGCCGCCCGGACCAGTTCGCGGGTCTGCGGTGCGACGTGCGCGTAGCCGTTCAGGACGCGGGACACCGTCGCGATCGACAGCCCGGTCTCCGCGGCGACCTCCCGGACCGTCACGCCCCGGCTAGCCATTTGTTTCATCCCGCTGTTTCATATCGGGCAATATAGCTGCCTTTTCAGACCCGTTGACAGGGCTACATCGAGATGTTTCTCTTGTTCCCCGCCGTTACATCCGCTGTTACAACCGTTTCAGAGCCCGGCGCCCCGCCAAGGCGCGCACACCCCGTCATCAGCCTCGCAGGAGGACGCATGCACCCTCGTCAGCGCAATTTGTGGCGAAAACTCACCATTCCAGGATTGGTGCTCGGGCTCGCCGCCGCCACCACCGTCTGGCTCGGCGCCACCTCCGCACAGGCGGCGACCGGCCCCACCGTGACCTCGTGGGTCACCACCCCGGACCGGTCGCAGCTCCTGGCCCGCGGCGCGAGCCCCGTGTTCAACACCGACGGCAGCCGCCCCGGCCAGATGATCACCATCGACCCGTCGCGGACGTACCAGACCATGGACGGCTTCGGCGCGTCCGTCACCGACTCGTCGGCCGCCGTGCTCTACCGGCTGCCGGCGGCGCAGCGCGACCAGGTGCTGACCTCGATCTTCCACCCGGTCGACGGCATCGGCATGAGCTTCCTCCGCCAGCCGATCGGCGGGTCGGACTTCATCGACGAGGCCCCCTACACCTACGACGACCTGCCCAGCGGCCAGACCGACCTGGCCATGGCGCGCTTCAGCGTCGCCCACGACGAGGCGCAGATCCTGCCGGTGCTGCGCCGCGCGCTCCAGCTCAACCCGACCCTCAAGGTCATGGCCTCGCCGTGGGGCCAGCCGGCGTGGATGAAGGCGAACGCCTCGGTCATCGGCGGACGGCTGAAGGACGATCCCGCGATCTTCCGGGCCTACGCGCTGTACCTGCTGAAGTTCGTGCAGGCATACGAGGCGGCCGGGGTCCCGATCTACGCCCTCACGGTGCAGAACGAGCCGCAGAACCGCACCCCCGACTCCTACGCCGGCACCGACATGCCGGTCGCCCATCAGGCCGCGATCATCAACGAGCTCGGCCCGATGCTCCGCGACGCCGGGCTGTCCCGCGTGAAGATCATCGGCTACGACCACAACTGGACCCAGCACCCCGACGACGCCGCGGACGCCGCCCGCCTCGGCGTGCCGGCCGAGCCGAACTACCCCTACGACCTGTTGCGGACCTCCGCGGCGCAGTGGATCGCCGGCACCGGCTACCACTGCTACAGCGGCGACGCCAACGCGCAGACCGCGCTGCACAACGCGTTCCCGGCCAAGGACATCTGGTTCACCGAGTGCTCCGGCTGGCACGGCGCGGCGGACAACGCCGCCAAGTACTTCGCCGACACCCTCAACTGGCACGCCCAGAACGTCGAGCTCGGCACGGTCCGCAACTGGGCCAAGGCGGTCGTGAACTGGAACCTGGCCCTGGACTCCCAGGGCAACCCGCACAACGGCGGCTGCGGCGACGCGACCGGCTGGTGCACCGGCGTGGTGTCGGTCGACGGCACCACCGTCACCCGCAACGCCGAGTACTACGCCCTGGGTCACTTCAGCAAGTTCCTGCGGCCGGGCGCCGTCCGCGTGCACACCGACAACGCCGGCGACCTGCACAACGCGGCGTTCCGCAACCCCGACGGCTCGATGGTGCTGGTGGCCAAGAACATCGGCGGCGGCACCCAGACGTTCGGCGTGACCTGGAACGGCATGTTCGTGCCCTACACCGTGCCCCCGAACGCGCTGGTCACCCTCACCTGGCCGGCCGGCGGCAGCACTCCTACCAGCAACCCGCCGACGTCGCCCACGCCCAGCACTCCTCCGGCGACGTCGATCAACCCGGCAGCCTGGTACGAGGTGAGCAACACCAACAGCGGCAAGTGCCTCGACGACGCCAACCGCGGCACCGCCAACGGCACCGTCCTGCAGCAGTGGGCCTGCAGCGTCCCCGCCGCCACCAACCAGCAGTGGCAGTTCCGCCCGACGAGCAACGGCTACTACCAGGTCGTCAGCCGGCACGCCACGAACCTCGTCTGGGACGTCAACGGCGGCGCCGGCGCGACCGGCGACGGCACCCAGGTCCACCTGTGGGCCTACGCGGGCGGCACCAACCAGCAGTGGCAGCCGGTCCACCTCGGCAACGGCCTCTACCGGTTCACCGCCCGCAACAGCGGCAAGTGCCTGGACGTCCGGGACGTCTCGACCGCCGACGGCGCGTGGCTGCAGCAGTGGACCTGCACGGGCGGTCCCGCCCAGACCTTCCGCCTGGTGCAGCGGCCGTAACCACCGCCGGTGCCGGCACCGCAGCGCTCCCGCGGTGCCGGCACCGGTGTCGCGTTCCCGGCCGACCAGCGCCCCCACGCCGCCCATCGGCGAGGCTGGTGCGGTGGACACCATCGGTTTTCTCGCCGCCCCGGAGGCGACCCCCGAAGCGCAGCGACTGCTGGACGAGGACCTCGCCGAGCTCGGGTTCGTCATGAACGTCTCGCGCCTGTGGGCCTACCAGCCGGACACCATGCAGGGCCTGTTCGAGCTGATCGGACGGGCCAACGCGACCGACCGGCTCAGCCTGCGCCAGCGCGGCATTCTCGTCGTCGCCTGCGCGTCGGCGGCCGGTGACTCCTACTGCGCCCTGTCGTGGGGTGGCAAGCTCGCCGGGGTCAGCGACGCGGAGACCGCCGCCGGCGTCATCGCCGGCACCGACGACCGGCTGACCGCCGCCGAGCGGGTCATGGCCGGCTGGGCGCGCAAGGTCGCCCGCACCCCGAACGCCACCACCGCCGAGGACGTGCAGCAGTTGCGCGACGCCGGGTTCACCGACTCGCAGGTCTTCACCATGACGGTGTTCGTGGCGCTGCGGCTGGCCTTCGCCACCGTCAACGACGCGCTCGGGGCACGCCCGGACCGCGCCCTGCACGACACCACGCCGCCCGCCGTCCGGGAGGCCATCACCTTCGGCCGCCCGGTCGACGGGTCATCCGGCGGCTGACCTCCACGCAACACCCGGAAAGGCCCTCGCCCACCCGCCGCGGCGAGGGCCTTCCGTTGCACAGGGGCATGCGCCAGCGCCGCTCGCCATTGACGCCATCCGATCCCGACGATCGATACGGGTCACCCGGCGAGCGTCATTGTGCTACGTTACTAGTTATCTACCAGTTAGGTGGTTCCAAGGTCTGTCCGAGACGACATCGAGAAGGGCCACGAGGGTGCGAGATGACATCTGTCCTGCGTGCTGACGGGCTGACGAAGCACTACGGGCGCCACCCCGGGCTCGTCGAAGCCGACCTGGACATCCCGGCCGGACGGGTCGTCGGCCTGGTCGGGCCGAACGGCGCCGGCAAGTCCACGCTGCTCGGGCTGACCAGCGGCCTGATCGAGCCGACCTCGGGCACCATCGAGGTCCTCGGCAGCCGCCCCGCGGCCAGCGGTTCGCAGCTGGCCCGGGTCGGGTTCGTCGCCCAGGACACGCCGGTCTACGCGGGCCTGTCGGTCGGCGACCACCTGCGGCTCGGCGCCCGCCTCAACCAGCGGTGGGACGAACAGCTCGCCCGCCGGCGGATCGCCCAGGTCGGCCTGGACCTGAGCCAGAAGGCCGGCCGGCTCTCCGGCGGGCAGCGGGCCCAGCTCGCGCTGACCATCGCCGCGGCGAAGCGGCCGGAGCTGCTCATCTTCGACGAGCCCGTCGCGGCGCTCGACCCGCTCGCGCGGCGGCAGTTCCTGCAGCACCTCATGGAGTTCGTCAGCGAGCTCGAGGTCACCGTGATCCTGTCGTCGCACCTGCTCGGCGACCTCGAGCGGGTCTGTGACCACCTGGTCCTGCTGGCCTCGGCCCGCGTGCAGCTCGCGGGTGAGGTCGACGACCTGCTCAGCACGCACTACCGGATCGTCGGGTCGCGCGACGACGTCGCGCACCTGCCGCCCGGGTTCGACGTCATCAGCGCCGAGCACCGCGGCCGGCAGAGCACCCTCGTGGTGCGCCGGACCGACACCACGCCGATCCCGCGGTCGTTCGCCAACGCGGAGCGGCTCGACCTCGAAGAGATGGTGCTCGCCTACCTGACCCGGGCGACCGACCCGTCGGGCGCCGCCTCCCACCACTCGCCGGCCCTGGAGACATTGCGATGATCTGGCTCACCTGGCGTCAGTTCCGCGGCCAGTTCCTGGCCACCGTCGGCCTGCTCGCCGTGCTCGTGGCATACCTGCTGTATCTCGGCGTCACGATCCGCGACGCGTATGACAGCGACATCGTCGGCTGCGTCGCGGCCAGGGGCTGCCTCATCGACGACGCGACGGCCTCGTTCATCCGGGACTACCGCGGGCCCGTGACGATCCCGTCGATCGTGCTCATGATCCTGCCCGCGCTCATCGGGGTCTTCTGGGGCGCACCGCTGATCACCCGCGAGCTGGAGACCAACACCCACCGGCTGGTGTGGAACCAGAGCGTGACGCGCACCTACTGGCTGGCGATCAAGCTCGGCTTCATCGGCCTGGTGAGCCTGGTGCTGACGGGAACGCTGAGCGTCCTGCTCACCTGGGCGGCCAGCCGCTACGACCTGGTCGGCGGCAACCGCTTCGACCAGATGTCGTTCGCGTCGCGCAACATCGCGCCGCTCGGCTACATCGTGTTCGCGGTCGTCCTCGGCACGTTGCTCGGCATGGTCACCCGCCGCACAGTGCCGGCGATGGCGGTCACCCTGCTCATCATCGGCGTCGTGCAGGTGCTCGCGCCGACCCTGGTCCGGCCCTACCTGCGGGCGCCGGTCACGGTGTCCGTGGCCTACAACGCGGAGACCCGGGCCCGCGGCGGGTCGCTGGACATCCCCAGCAGCAACCCGCTGTCCATCACCGGTTACTCCATCCCGGGCGCCCTCACGCTGACCGACCGCACGTCGCTGCGCAACGCCGGTGGCACGGAGGTCCGTGCCACCGACGTGAAGGACTGCCTCGCCGACGAAGGGGTGACGTCGACCGACGGGTGGCAGCAGGTGGAGCGCTGCATCGCCGCGAAGAACCTGCACTTCGACCTGGAGGCGCAGCCCGCCAACCGGTACTGGTCGTTCCAGTGGATCGAGTTCGGCGCGTTCGTCGGGCTCGGCCTGCTCCTGTCGGGGCTGGCGTTCTGGCGGATCCGGCACGTGCGAGGCTGATGAGCGGCAACGGAAACGGGATGAGGCAAGTGGTGGTGACGGCTTGATCGACTTCCAACTGGACGTCCGCTCCGGTGTTGCACCGTATGTGCAGCTCGTCCAGCAGGTGAGGCACGCGCTGCGCCTCGGCATGCTGTCCGTCGGAGACCAGTTGCCGACGGTCAAGGAAGTCGTCGCCAGCCTGGCGATCAACCCCAACACGGTGCTCAAGGCCTACCGCGAGCTCGAGCACGAGGGGCTGGTCACCGCCCGCCAGGGCGTGGGCACGTTCGTGACCCGCAGCCTCGTCGACGACTCCCTGCCGGCCCACGAGCCGCTGCGGCAGGAGCTGTTGCAGTGGTTCGCGAAGGCGTACAAGGCCGGGCTCGACGCGGAGAACATCGAGGCGCTGTTCAGGACGACGTTCCGCACCGCCCTGGGGGCGAAGCGATGAACCACGCCGTCAAGGCCGTCGGCCTCGGCCTGCGATACGGGCAGCGCGACGCGCTGACCGACTGCACCCTGGAGATCCCGGAAGGCAGCGTCGTCGGCCTGGTCGGGCCCAACAGCGCCGGCAAGTCGACCCTGCTGTCCCTGATCTGCGGCCTGCTGGAGCCGTCCACCGGCACCATCAGCGTCCTCGGCGCCCGGCCCGGCGTGAGCGCCGCGCATTTGGCCCGCGTCGGCTTCGTCGCGCAGAACATCCCGCTGTACGACAACCTCACCGTGGCCGAGCACCTGCGCCTCGGCGCCAAGCTCAACCCGCGCTGGGACCAGCGGCTCGCCGACGAGCACCTGCAGCCGCTGCGCGGCGACCTGAAACGCAAGGCCGGGCAGCTCTCCGGCGGCCAGCGGGCCCAGCTCGCCCTGGCGCTCGTCGCCGCGAAGCGCCCCGAGCTGCTGGTGCTCGACGAGCCGGTCGCGGCGCTGGATCCGCTGGCCCGACGGCAGTTCCTGCGCCGGCTGATGGAGCTCGTCGCCGACCTCCAGGCCACGGTCGTGCTGTCCTCCCACCTGATCAGCGATCTCGAGCGGGTCTGTGACCAGCTGATCGTCCTGACCCGCGGCCGGGTCCAGCTCGCCGGTCCGGTCGAGGACATCCTCACCACCCACTACCGGCTGCTGCGCCCGTCCGGCGACCCCGACGGCCTGCCCGACGGCACCGAGATCATCCAGGCGCTGCACACCGACCGCCAGAGCACCCTGACCGTGCGGTCCACGCTGCCGATCCCGGGCGCCGCGCCGCACGTGCAGCGCCTCGACCTGGAGGAGGTCGCGCTGGCCTACATGGGTCGCGCCCAGGGAGCCGACGAGCAGGACTGACCGGCCCCGCGGCGGAGTGCGGCAGGACGGTGCCCCGCTAAGGGCGGCCACCTGCTTCGGCGGTCCCGCCGCTGGTGATGGACCAGCGGCGGGCCAGCACCGTCGTGGCCAGGAACCCGACAAGGACGATGGCCACCTCGGCGCCGATGGCGAACGGGGTGAGGGGATAGTCCAGGGCGTTGCCGAAGGCGACCGCCGCGGCGACCGCGGCGGCCACGGCCGGTGGCAGCAGCAGCGCCATGCGGGTGGTGGTGTGGCGGATGCGGGGAGCGTCGCGGAGCAGGACACGCACGGTGAACACCGAGCCGGCGATGGTGACCGCCGCGACGCCGGCGTAGAAGCCGCCGCCGGCGAGCCACACCGGGACGTGCACGCTGCGCGGCAGGTCGAAGGCCGCGACGAAGGCCTCGTGCAGTCCGGTGGCCAGCACGAAGCCCACGATGAGCGCGACCACCGCACCGAAGAAGGCGGCGGCGAGGATCGGGCCGTAGCGCGGAGGGAGCCGCTCGACGCCGGCCTCCTCGGCGAGCCGGCGCGCGAACGCGGCGGGGTCGGCGCCGAGCAGCTCCGCCGGGGCGAGACCGTCGGCCTGCGCCGCCTCGAGCTCGGCGCGCAGGTCGGTGCCGAGGGCCAGCCGGTCGCCACGCTGGACGCCGAGCGTGCGCCACTGCCGGTCCGCGGCGGCGAGAAGATCGTCAACGGGTGATGCCGACGTGCTCATGCGGAAGTTCCTTTCACGTCGAGGGTGGCGTTGACGACTCCGGCGAACTGGATCCACTGCTCGCGCCAGGCGGACAGTCGCTCGTGGCCGGTGTCGGTGAGCCGGTAGACCTTGCGGGGCGGGCCAGTGGGGCTGGGCTCCAGCGCGTTCGCGACGAGACCGAGCCGGTGCAGCCGGGTGATCAGCGGATAGACGGTGCCGTAGCTCACCGCGCCGAAGCCGGCGGTGTCGAGCCGCCGGACCAGCTCGTAGCCGTGCGCGGGCTCCGCGGCGAGCAGCGCGAGCAGGCACATGTCCAGGCTGCCGCGCAGCAGCTGGGCCTGCCGTTCCGCTGCGTCGTCAACAGCTATCATGCGGTACATAATACCAGAGGAATTATGTACCGCCTAATACCGTCGCCTGGCGAGCAGCAGGGAAACGGCGAAGACGGCCGCGGCGGTGAGGCTGATCGCCCCGCCGGCCGCGACGTCCCAGGCGCGCGACAGCAGCAGCCCGGTGACGGCGCTGGTGACCGCGACCGCGACGGCGAGCGCGGTCATGGTGCCGATCCGGTCGGTCCACAGCCGGGCCGCGCCGGCCGGGGCGGCGACGAGGGCAAGGGTGAGGATCGTGCCGACCGCGGGAACGGCGGTGGCGACGACCACCGCGATCAGCAGCAGGACGCCGAGGTCGATCGCCGCCGTGCGGTACCCCGCCGCCCTGGCCCCGGCGTGGTCGAACGCCGTGTAGGTCAGGGCCTTGTGCCCGGCGGCCAGCACGAGGGCCACGGCGGCGGTGACGGCCGCGGCGACGCCGAGGTCCTGGCGGGTCACGGTCAGGATCGAGCCGGTCAGATACGCGGTCAGGTCCTTCGTGAAGCCGGCCTGCGCGGACAGCAGCGCGACACCCAGCGCGAACGCGGCGGCGAGGGCCACGGCGGTCGCGGTGCTCGGGTCGTGGCCCCGGCGCCGGGACAGGGCGACGACGGCGAGCGCGGCGAGCAGCCCGGCACCGGCGCCACCGAGGTACAGGTTCACGCCGACGACCGCCGCCACGACGACGCCGGGGAACGTGGCGTGCGTCATGGCCATCGTGAAGAACGACAGGCGCCGCAGCACGACCTGGACGCCGAGCAGCCCGGCCGCCGCGCCGACCAGGACCGCCTCGATGAGGGCACGGTGGAAGGCCACGTCAAGCCACGGCATCGGTGCGCCTCACCAGCAGGGCCAGGAGGTACAGGGCGACGAGGGCGAGCACCACGGTGGCGCCGCCGGCCAGGCGCAGGCCGTAGGTGACGGAGGCCGCGTAGCTCACGGCCAGCCCCAGATAGCCGGCGACCGCGGCGGCGAGCACGCCGACCGCGGTGATCACGGCGAGGCGGCCGGAGAGGAGCCGGCCCGTCGCGGCCGGCAGGATCAGCAGCGCGATGACGAGGATCGTGCCGACCGACTGGGCGGCCGCGACGACGACGAGCGCGATGCTCAGGTTGAGCACCAGGTCGAGCGCCCACACCCGGTATCCCATCGCGGCCGCGGCCTGCGGGTCGAACGCGCGCAGCCGGAGCTCCTTGGCCAGCAGCCCGAGCGCGGCGAGCACGAGCAGCCCGACGGCCGCGGTCTGGGCCAGCTGCGCCGCCGTGACGGCCAGCAGCCGGCCGAACAGGAAGGCGGTGAGGTCGGCACGGTACGACGTGCGCCGCGACACCAGTACCACACCCAACGCGAACATGCCGGCGAGCAGGACGGCCATGGCGGTGTCGTCGGTGACCCGCCGCGACAGCGTGAGCAGGGTGAGCAGCACCGCGGTCAGCGCCCCCGCCACGAGCGCCCCGGGGAACACGCCGCCGGCCCCACCGGCGAGGAACCCGATGACCACGCCCGGGAAGACGGTGTGGGTCACCGTGTCCGCGACGAACCCGAGCCGGCGGATCAGCACGAACGTGCTCACGACACCGGCGGGGACGGCCAGCAGGAGCAGCTCGGCGAGGGCGCGGAGCATGAACGGCGCGTCCATCACGCGGCGCCGTACAAAGCGCCATGCGCGGCGCCGTACGCGGCGAGCAGCAGGTCGGCGGTGAGGACCTCGCCGACCGGGCCGAACCCGTGCATGCGCCGGTTGAGCAGGCAGGCACAGTCGCAGGCCAGGTGCGCCAGGGACAGGTCGTGGGTGCTGATCAGCACGGCGGCGCCCTGCTGCTTGAGCCCGCCGATCGTGTCCAGCAGCGCGTCCTGGCTGACCGCGTCGACCCCGTTGAACGGCTCGTCCAGCAGGAGCAGCCGCGGCTGCTGGGCGATCGCCCGGGCGAGCAGCACCCGCTGCCGCTGGCCGCCGGAGAGGGTGCCGAACCGGGCGCGGGCACGGTCGGCGAGGCCGACCCGGTCGAGGGCGTCGGCGGCGATCCGCCGGTCGGCCCGGCCGGGGCGGCGCAGCCAGCCGACCCGGCGGTAGCGGCCCATGAGCACGACCTGCGCCACCGAGATCGGAAACTGCGGGTCGAGGGTGTCGGCCTGCGGGACGTAGGCGACGTCGCGGCGGGCGTCCGCGGGTGGGCGCCCCAGCACGGTGATCGTGCCGGACGCCACCGGGACCAGGCCGAGGGCGGCCTTGATCAGGGTGGACTTGCCGGCGCCGTTCGGGCCGATCAGCGCCACGGTCTCACCGGCGAGCACCTGCCCGTCGATGTCCTGCAGCACTGGCCGGCCGTCGTAGGCGACGGTGACGCGCTCGATGCGCAGGGCCACGTCAGGCACCCAGGGCTCGCACGATGGTGTCGGTGTTGTGTTCCATCATCTTGAGGTACGTGTCGCCGGCGGAGCCCTCCGGGCCGAGGGTGTCGCCGTACAGGGCGTCCTCACCGGCGACGACCTTGACCCCGGCCTGCCTGGCGATCGCCTCGGCGGTCTTCGGCGGCAGGGAGCTCTCGGAGAACACGGCCTTCGCGCCGGTCTGCCGGATCTTCGCCACGATGTCGTCGACGTCCCGGGCGGACAGCTCGGCGGAGGTGTCGAAGCTGGGGATGATCGAGCCGACGAACTCCAGCTGGTAGCGGTCGATGTAGTACCCGAACGCGTCGTGGTTGGTGACCAGCTTGCGGTTGCCGGCGGGCAGCTTGCCGATCTTCGCGGCGATGTCGGCGTCGAGGGCGTCCAGTTTCGCGCTGTAGTCGGCGAGCCGCTGCGCGAACGTCGCGGCGTCGGCGGGCGCGGCCGCCGCGAACGCCCGCTCGATGTTCCGCACCATGCGTTTCGCGTTGCGGGGGTCGTGCCAGATGTGCGGATCCTCCTCACCGTCGCCCTGCCGGATCGTCACGCCGGTGCTGGCGTCCACGAGGGTGCCCTTGAACCCGGCGGCGGTGACGGTCGCGTCGAGCCAGTGCTCCACCCCGACGCCGCTCTTGACGAGCACCGTGGCGGCGCCGATCGCGGTCAGGTCGGCCGGGGTGGGCTCGTAGTCGTGCGGGTCGATGTTGGGCTTGAGGATCTGGGTGACGGCGACCCGGTCGCCGCCGATGTTGCGGGCGAAGTCGGCCACCTGGGTCGTGGTCGCCACCACGGCGAGCCTGGTGCCCGGATCCGCCGCGCTGCTCTGACAGGCGGCGGCTCCGGACACCAGGCTCATGAGTGTGGCGACTGCCACGACTGATCGCAGTTTCATGTCGGTACTCCTCAACGTCGAGCCGTTCAGGAGTCAGACAGTAGTGGTTTTCATTTTCAATAACGAGCCAAAGGATCGCTATGTGCGCATGCGCGGGCTCAGCAGTCGCGCAACTCCGGCGACTGGTTGAGCAGCTGGCCGCGGGGCGAGACGAACGCCTGGTGCCGCTCGCCACCGACCGCCGCCGGGGCGAACGCGGCGACGCGGTGGCAGTTCTGGAACGCCAGCCGCACCCCGAAGTGCCGCTCCAGGGCGCCGCGGATCGCGTCGCTGGCGAGGGCGCGCAGCAGCTGCCCCCGCTCGGCCTCGCCCGGCGGCGGGATCTCGTGGTCGGCGAAGTCCGCGCCGGTGCTGTTCAGCTCGCCGGCGACGCCGCTGATCACGGTCCAGGCGTACGGCAGCGAGTCGCGCACGCACGCGACGAACTCGGCGTCGTCGACCGGGCCGGCCTCGGCCCGCTCCAGCAGTGCGGTCGGTACGTCGAGAGACATGATGCTCCTTTTCAGGGCTTTCAATGCGCGGCGACGGTCGCCGGGCGCAGGACTTCAGCCGACGGGCGCAGGACGAAGTCGGGATCGATCTGGGTGGTCAGGTCGGCGCCGGCGCGGGCGTTGCCCCAGGCGGTCGCGTTGCGAGTGTGGAAGTCGGCGGCCTGCGCCGCGTACCGGGCCCAGTCCTTCTCGCAGCCGTCCAGCGCCGCGCGCATCGTGCGCAACGCGGCGGTGTTGGCCGCCTCCAGCTCGCCGACCGGCAGGTGCCGCCCGCGCTCGGCGGCCTTGACGAAGCCGGACCGGCCGATCCAGCACAGCAGGTCCGCACCGACCTGTTCGCGCAGGAACGCCACGTCACCGGCGTCCTCGACCTTGTTGCCGACGACCGCGACCCGCACCCCGTGGTCGCGGGCGTAGCCGACGTACTGCAGGTAGACCCCGACGCTGCGCACCGTCGGCTCGCACACCAGGAACGTCAGGTCGAACCGGGTGAACAGCCCGGACGCGAACGAATCGGCGCCCGCGGTCATGTCGACCACCACGTATTCGCCCGGCCCGTCGACCATGTGGTTGAGCAGCAGCTCGACCGCGCCGACCTTGGAGTGGTAGCAGGCGACACCGAGGTCGCCCTCCGCGAACGGTCCGGTGACCGCGAGCCGCACCCCGCCGACCGGTGTGACCAGCCGGTCGTAGATCGGGTTGGCCTCGTCGATGGTGACGATCCGCGAGCCGGCGCCGGGCGGGGTCGTCTTCAGCATCGCCGCGGCCCCGGCGATCCGCGGGTTGTCCCCGCGCAGGTGCTCCTTGATCAGGTCGAGATGGTCACCAAGTGCGGGAAACACGGCGTCGGGTCCGGCCCCGAGCGCCGCCGCCAGGTGCTGGTTGATGTCCGCGTCGATCGCCAGCAGCGCCGGCGGGTTTCGGTCCTCGGCAAGATGTCGGGCGAAGAGGGCGGCGAGCGTGGTCTTCCCACTGCCACCCTTGCCCACGAAAGCAGTCTTCACGCCTTAGTGGTATCGGTTTTCATTTCCACCGTCAACCGGATCGGCGGAATGCACCCCGGATCAGGTGGCGAACGTCCTGCGGTAGGCGCGCGGCGGGATGCCCCGGCGGCGGACGAACTGCTCCCGCAGCGTCGCCGCGGTGCCGAAACCGACCTGCCGGGCGACCTCCTCGATCGGCAGGTCCACCGTTTCGAGGAGCTCCTCGGCGCGGTGCAGCCGCTGCGACAGCACCCACGCGTGCGGCGTCGAGCCCGTCGCGGCGGCGAACCGGCGGGCGAACGAACGCTGGCTCATCAGCGCCCGGCCGGCGAGGACCTCCACGGTCAGCGGCAGGTGCAGGTGTTCGCGGGCCCAGCCGAGCACCTCGGCCAGCCGCTCGTCGTCGCAGTCCACCGGCACGGGCGCCGCCACGTACTGCGCCTGCCCACCGTCGCGGTGCGGCGGCACGACCATGTCCCGGGCGATGCCGTTGGCGACCGCCGCTCCGTACTCCCGGCGCAGCAGGTGCAGGCACATGTCGACCCCGGCGGCCGCGCCGGCGCCGGTGACGATGCGGCCCTCGTCCACGTACAGCACCTCCGGCACCAGCTTCACCTCCGGGAACCGCGCCGCGAAGGCGTCCGCCCAGCGCCAGTGGGTGGTGGCCCGCAGGCCGTCCAGCAGCCCGGCGGCGGCGAGCACGTACGTGCCGGTGCAGTGCCCGGCGATGGTGGCGCCGCGCTCGTAGGCCGTCCTGATCGCGGCGAGCGCCTCCGGCGACGGCTCCACGTCGAAGTGCTCCCACGACGTCACCAGCACCAGGTCGGCCTCGGCGAGCCGGTCGAGGCCGTGCTCCACCAGCAGCCTGAGCCCGCCGTCGGTGACCACCGGACCCGGCCGGTCGGTGCACGCGGCGAAGTCGAACCCCGGCAGCCCCCGCGCGGTGCGGTCGTAGCCGAAGATCTCGCTGACGATGCCGGCACCGAACGCGCCGGTGCCCTCGTGCAGATACACGGCGACCTTACGGAAGGGGTGGTGGCTCATCCCGCCATGATGGCAGAAAACCTGCGATCCCGTGCAGGTCTGCCACTGTCGCATTCCGCCCGGCCGGACCAGGCTGAGACCATGTTCGTCATCGACTGCCCCGCCCACGGGTCCCGCGTCCTGCTCTCCGAGCGCCGCATCCGCAACCTGCGCAACACCGACACCGGCGTCCTGCTGGACCTGGAGTGCTACTGCGGCCACATCGAGCGGATCCGCACCGGCCGCCGGCACACCACCAGGCGGGTCACCGTGCCGGAATGACCTTCAGTCGCTGACGCCCAGGGTGAACGTGCACGGTCACCACCGTGGATGGGCCAAGCCCACGAAGGGTCAGCGGCGGTACTGCGCGGCCGACGTCCGGGTCGCGGGGTCCTCGTATGCGCCGGCCCGGCCCCGGTCGACGTGCCAGCTGGTGAGGGTGCTGACGGCGGCGGACGGGTCGGTGCGGCTGGACACCACCCGGAGCCGGGTCGTCCACCGTTGCGGGGTCACCTCGTAGACGTCGTGGCCGTAGCGGTTGCCCTCGAAGTACTGCAGGTGCGGGTTCGCGGCGCCGAGCAGCGGGCCGTTGGTGGCGTTCCACGACGCCGAGTAGGCGCTGGAGGAGACGGAGTGCGCGACGAACTCGGTGCCGATCACCGGGGCGCCCGCGGTGTCGAAGTCCGGCTTGACGTCCTGGATGAAGGCGCTGTGCCAGTCGCCGGTGACGGTCACGAAGTCCGGCCCGCCGGCGGTGTGGACGTGCGCGAGCAGCTCGGCGCGCTCGGCCCGGAAACCGTCCCACTGGTCGGTGAACATGAAGCCGCCCTGCGGGGCGCGCTGCTGGCTGAGGAAGATCGAGTTGATCCAGCACTGCCAGCCGTTGCCGCGCTGCGCGATCCGGTCCTTCAGCCACGTCTTCTGCCGGGCGCCGAGGATCGTGCCGTCGGCGAGGTTCTGCTCGGAGCGGTGCTGCCGCAGGTCGAGGATGACCAGTTCGAGGAGGTCGCCCCACTGCCGGCTACGGTAGATGCGCGGGTCCGGCAGCGCGGAGTCGTCACCCGCTTCGAGGCGCAGCGGCATGTGCTCGTACCAGCCCTGGTAGGCCGCGGCGCGCCGGGCGACGAACGTGGCGGCACCGCGCGAGCCCGAGTAGTCGTTGAAGACGTCGTGGTCGTCCCACGTGAGGTAGAACGGGTGCGCGGCGTGCAGGTCGCGCAGCAGCGCATCGCCCTTGTACAGCGCGTGCAGCTTGCGGTAGTCGGTCAGGGTGTATGCGGTGCCGAGCTCGGATCCCTCGTAGATGTAGTCGCCGAGGTGGACCACGAAGTCCAGGGCGCTGTCGGCGGCCAGGTCGCGCATGCCGGGGTACTCGCCGGCGCGGTAGTCCTGGCAGTTGAGCGACGCGAACCGCACCTGGCTCACGGCACCGACCGGCGCCGTCTTCGTGCGCCCGACGCGGCTGGTCCTGCCGAGCGCGCTGAAGCGGTACCAGTACCGCCGGCCGGGTTGCAGCCCCTCGGCGATCACGTGGACGCTGTGGCCGAGCAGGACCGACGCGGCGAGCGACCCGGACGCGACGACCGTGCCCATCGTGGCGTCGGTGGCCACGGCCCAGTCCACCTGCACGATGTCGGGCAGCGGCTGGGTGTCGCCGAGGGGGTCCGGGGCGAGCCTGGTCCACAGCAGGACGCTGGTGGGCAGCGGATCGCCGGACGCGACGCCGACGGTGAACGGGGCCGCGTCCCAGGTCGCGCCGAGGGCGGCGGCCGCCGCATAGGCCTCGCCCGGGCCGCGGGTCAGGGGCCAGGCCGCGCTGAACGCGCCGGCGCTGATCGCGGCCCGCAGCAGGGTTCGCCGGTCCAGGCCCATCAGGATCCCCCCGTTGTCACGCCGAAATGGATCGAGTCGGCGTAGCCGTCGTTCGAGGTGCCGCCGGCCCGGGTGAACAGCAGCTCCACCCGGGCGGTCCGGGCACCGGCCGGGACCGCGCCGCCGGTGGAGCGCCGCAGCAGCCCGGTCACGTTGCCCCGGTCCGCGGCGGTCACCGGGCCGAGCGAGGCCACGCCGACGGACCCGCCGGCGCTGTTGAGGAACGTGGCCGTGCCGGTCGCCGTGTCGTTCTGGTCGGCGTAGCCACCGAGATACGCGGCGAACTCGAAGCCGCTCGCGCCGGCCGGCAGGGTCACGGTCTGCGCGAGGCGGCTCCGGGCGACCGAACCGCCGCCGAAGAAGTTCGCGCCGCGGTCCGGCGGGCCGGGGCTCGTGGGCGCCGGGTAGCCGGTGGTGCCGTAGGCGATGACCACCGGCGCCCCTTCGGTCACCGTCCAGCCGCTGGTGCCGTTGTCGGCGCCGGGATTGGCCAGCAGGTTCGCCGTCGGTGCCGTCAACACCAACGAGATCGAGTCGGCGTATCCGTCGTTCGAGGTGCCGCCGTCGCGGGTGAACAGCAGCACCGTGCGGGCGGCCCGGCTGCCCGGCGGGACGACGCCGGACCAGGCGCGGCGCAGCAGGCCGGTGACGTTGCCGCGCTCGGCAGCGGTGACCGGACCCAGCACGCAGACCCCCAGCGGCAGCCCGGCGGCGGAGAGGAACTCCAGCGAGAGCCGCGCGCCGTCGTCCTGGTCGGCGTAGCCGCCGAGCCATCCGGCGATCTCGAACGTCACGGTGCCCGCGTCGATCTGGGCCGGGAACGGCAGGGTCACCTGCTGCCGCAGCCGGGTCCTGGCCACCGTGCCGCCGCCCGCGAAGCTGCCGCCGCGGTCGGCCGGTCCGGGGCTGGTCGGCGTCGGGTAGCCGGCGGTGCCGTACGCGATCACCGCGGCGGCTCCCTCGACCGTGGTCCAGCCGGAGGTCGACGCCTCGAACGTGCCGTTCACGATCAGGTTCTGCGTCTGCATGCACCCGCCCACCACTACTGTAAATAAAGCGGTCTATATCGTGGACTGTCAATCTCCGGTCGGACAAGACCCAGGACACGGCAAATCCGTGGACATCCGGCAACACCGGCGTGAGGATCGGGTGATGGACCTGCCCGGTGGACTGACCCTGCGCGCGGCCCGGCCCGCCGACCTCGACCAGATCGGCGCGCTGCTCGCCGACCGCGGCGAGGACGCCGACCCGGAGGATCACCGGCTGGTGGTGCAGGACGCCGAGGGCGGGTTCGACGCGTGCGCGGTCGTGGTCGACGGGGACCGGGTCGTGTCCACCGCGACGCTGCTCGACGAGACCATCGTCCTCGCCGGCCGGCCGATCCCGGCCGGGCAGGTCGAGCTGGTGGCGACCGACCGCGCCTACGAGGGTCGCGGCCTGGTCCGCGCGCTGATGGGCTGGGCCCACGAGCGCTCCGCCGGCCGCGGGCACCTCATGCAGGTGATGATCGGCATCCCGTACTTCTACCGGCAGTTCGGCTACCAGTACGCCGTCCCGATCCCGCCGAGCCTCGCGGTGCACGACGTGCCGGCGCGGCCCGACGGCTGCACCGTGCGCGCCGCCGGGCCCGGCGACATCGCAGCGATGGCCGAGCTGCAGGACGCCACCCAACGGCGGTTCGACCTGAGCATGCCGCATTCGCCGATGTGCTGGCGGGCCGTCGTCGCCCGGGCCGGCAGCACGCAGGTGGTGGTCGAGCGGGACGGGCGCGTCATCGGTACCGGCCGGATCACGCCGCCCGACGAGGGCGTCATCCTGGGCGAGGTCGCCGTCTCGGAGCCGTCCGCCGTCGCGGCGCTGCTCGCCCACGCGGCCGAGCTGGCCGGCGGCGAGCCGTTCCAGGCGAAGGACCGCGCCGGGCTGCTCACGGACCGCCTCGCGGCGCCGGAGCCCGACGCCCACGACTACTACGTGCGGGTCCCCGACGTGGCGGCACTGCTGGAACACCTGCGACCCGTGCTGTCGGCCCGCCTGGCGCCGCACGATGGTCCCGATGACGTCATCGTGTCCTTCTTTCGCCGTCATGTACGGCTGCAGCGCGCGGGTGGCTCCGTGACGTCGGTCGTGGCCGGCGGCCCGATGCAGGGCCCCGCCTCGCTCGGCGGCGCGGGGGTGGCCCCGGACCTGATCGGGCCGCTGCTGTTCGGCCCGCACGGCATCGCCGGTCTCGCCGAGCGGCACGCCGACGTGTACACGGGCCCGAACGCCGACCTGATGCGGGCGCTGTTCCCGCCGGTCAGCGCGGATCTGTTGACGTTCTACCTGCCCTGACTTCCGCAGTTTCCCGCCGGGAACCGTTCAGGTGCCGCCAGGTTGCGCCGATGGTCTCAGCGTCACACGGACGCGACGAACCACAGGGGGCACGGATGAACAGCACCGCGATCACGAAGGCGCTCACGCTCGCCGGCTTCACCGCCATCGCCGGCCTCAGCACGATGATCGGCCCGAGCGCCGCGCACGCCGCGCACGCCGACCACGACGTCTACGCCCGCGCCGGCGTCATCTACATCCACGACGGCGGCCGCGAGGTGCGGCTCACCGAGGACGAGGTCAACTCGCAGCCCCGCCTCTCCCCCGACGGCACCACCATCACCTACGTGCACAACAACACCGTCTGGGTCATGGCCGCCGACGGCGCCGGCAAGCACCAGGTGAGCGACCGCACCGGCACCGCACCCGCCTGGTCACCGGACAGCACCACGATCACGTACAAGGCCCGGTCCTGCACCGGCGCCCAGGGCACCTTCCGCGTCGGCACCGTCGGCGGCACCACCTCCGAGGTGCTCTCCCCCGCCGCCTGCCGCGACGAGGCCGCCCCGCAGATGGGCTACATCACCGACCAGCCGGGCCAGCCCTCGCTCTGACCGGACGTCCCGCCCGACCCGAGCACCTCAGACACCGCGTCGAGCGCCGCGACGAGGCCCCCTTCCCGGGCCCGGCCAGCAGCTCCGCGGACCCGGCACCGCACCGTATCGTCGTGCTGTGCCCGCATTGATCGAGCCCGACGCCCACCTGCACCGAGCCTGGCTCGACGCCCACGCCGAGTGGGGCCCGGGACTGCACGAGGACGGCTTCGGGATCGCCACCACCGACGACGTGATCACTCCCGCCGGATTCGCCACCTGGGTGGCGCGACTGGCCCGCGAGGCGGCTCCCAGCCCCGGCCGGCACGGCTGCACGTACCGCTCAATCGTCGAGGACGTACAGGTGCCATAGACCAAGGTAAACTGGTCGTATGCTGCTGCGGTACAACTACCGCGTCTACCCGACGCCGGGGCAGCAGCAGGCGTTGGCGCAAGCGTTCGGGTGCGCGCGGGTCGTGTTCAACGACGCACTCCGCGCACGGCAGGAAGCACGCGCGGCGGGACTGCCGTACATCTCAGACGGGAACCTGTCGAAACGGGTCACAGCCGCGAAGTCGACACCGGAACGGGCCTGGCTCGGCGAGGTCTCCTCGGTCGTGCTCCAGCAGGCGCTGGCGGACCTGAACACCGCCTACCGCAATTTCTTCAACTCGCTGTCCGGCAAGCGCAAGGGCCGCAAGCTGGCGCCGCCCCGGTTCCGGTCCCGCAAGGACCACCGGCAGGCGATCCGGTTCACCGCGAACGCTCGCTTCAAGGTCCTACCCAACGGACGGCTGCGGCTGCCGAAGGTCGGCGACGTAGAGGTGCGCTGGTCGCGAGGCCTGCCTGCCGAGCCGACGTCGGTCACCGTGATCAAGGACGCTGCGGGGCGGTACTTCGCGTCGTTCGTCGTGGCGGCACCGGACGCCACGCTGCCGCGGTCAGGCTCGCAGGTCGGGATCGACCTCGGTTTGACGCATTTCGCGGTCCGTTCCGACGGCGCGAAGGTCGCCGCGCCGCGGTTCCTGCGCACCGCGGCCCGGCGGCTGCGGAAGTTGCAACAGTCACTGAGCCGCAAGGAGCGAGGCTCGAACAACCGCAGGAAGGCCGTCGTCAAGGTCGCCAGAGCGCACGCCAAGGTGGCCGACACCCGCAGGGACTGGCTGCACAAACTGTCCACGATCGTGGTTCGCGACAACCAAGCGATCTACGTCGAGGACCTGTGCGTGGCGGGTCTGGGCAGGACCCGGCTGGCGAAGTCGGTGCACGACGCGGGGTGGGGCATGTTCACGGCGATGCTGGAGTACAAGGCGGCCCGCGCTGGGCGCACGTTCGGGAAGGTCCACCGGCTCTTCCCGTCGACCCGCCGGTGCTCGGCTTGCGGGCGCATCGGCGGCAAGCTGCCGCTCAACGTGCGGTCGTGGACCTGCCCGTGCGGCAGCACCCACGACCGGGACGTGAACGCAGCACTGAACATCCTGGCCGCCGGACGGGCGGACAGCAACGACCGTGGAGCGCAGATAAGACCGGGACCTGTCCCGGCACCGCGCGGCGAAGCGGTAACCCGCCGGGAGCTTGCCCCCACCGGGGGATAGCAGACCGGAATCCCCCACCGTCAGGTGGGAGAGGACGTCAAGGCATCCGCCCCTCCGCTCGGCGCGGCCTCGCCGCCTGGGCGCTGGCCCGCACCCTCGACGAGGCGCGCGCCCAGGGCCTGGACCGGGTCCTGGTGGTCTGCGCCGCCGGCAACGCCGCCTCGGCGAAGACCATCGAACGCTGCGGCGGCGCCTTCGAGGGCATCCAGGAGGCCGAGTCCGGCCGGCTGCGGCGGTACTGGTTCGACCTGGTTGAGCCTCGCTGACAACCATCCGGCGCAGACGTCCGTGGTAGATGGTATGAGCACGCGAGGCGGTCCGACGTGAGCGCCGAACCCGCAGGCGCGCCCCCGAGCGTCGAGCTCCGGGCGGCCGGAAGCCAGGACGAGCGGTTCGAGGCATTCGTCGCCGATGTGGGGCCATACCTGCTCCGGGTTGCGCTCCTGCTGTCCGGCGACTGGAGTCACGCGGAGGACCTGGTCCAGACCACGTTCGAACGCACCTACCGGTCGTGGGAACGGGCCTGTGCCGCCGGCCCCCGGGCGTACGCGCGCAAGGTCCTGGTGAACCTGCGGATCGACCGGTGGCGCCGTCGCCGCCGGGAGGTGCTGACGTCGCTGGACGCGCTCCCCGACCTCGCGACACCGAGCCACGCCGACGCGGTCGACAGCCGCAACGAGGTGGTCCGCGCCCTGGCCGACCTGCCACTGGCCCAGCGGCGGGTGGTCGTCCTGCGCCATCTGCTCGACCTCACCGAGGCCGAGACCGCCGCCGAGCTCGGCGTCTCCGTCGGCACCGTGAAGTCCCACAACGCGCGGGCCCTGGCCCGGTTGCGCGTCCTGCTCCTGGAAGGACGGCAGTGATGGACCCCAGCCGCGCCGCCCGACCTGCCGACGACGCCGTCGTCGTGGCGTACCTGCGGGACCGCGCCCCCGGCGTGCCGGCCGTGGTGTTCGACCCGGGCACCGTCACCTCCCGTGCGCGTCGCGCGCTGCGGCTGCGCCGGCGCCGGCGCCGGACCTCCGTGGCGGTCGCGGCCGGCGCGATGGCGGCCTACCTCGCGCTGGCGGTCGCCGGTCCGCTGCCCTCGCCGGGCGGCGGCACCATGACGGTGCCGGGCAGCGGCGCCGTGCGCGCCGCGGTCGCCCGGTTCGTGCCCGGCGGACCTCCCGGGCCCGGCCAGTGGCGCGCGGACGTGGCCGGCCTCGACAAAGAGGTGCGGCCCGTCGTCGAGCGGCTCAGGATCTTCTACCTGATGGCATCGGGACCCTGCCACGTCCTGGAGTACCCGCACGGCATCTTCCGTGACGGCGGGCGGGACTGCGGCGACGACCCGGTGCCGTTCGACGCCCAGGCGCGGGCGGACTACGCCGAGGTGACCCGCGCGGTCAGGCGGTCCGGTGTCGCGGTCGAGCGGATCTACCTCAACCGCGGGGGGACCGTCGTCCAGATCCAGGACAGGTCCCGGGAGTACAACTGGGCGTACGTCTACCTGCCCGACCGCGACTCGGCACCCGAGCAGTCCCGGCCGGATGAGCAGTGGACGCACGTCAGTGGACACTGGTGGTTCCTCCGGGAATTCGACGACTGAAGGGACCGGACCAGATGCTGGACATCACCGTCGAACACGCGGGACGTACCGTCGACGTCGACGTCACGCCCAGGGACGCCGAAGTGCCGGCGGGGATGCTCGACGACGTCGCCGGGTGCGACGCGCGGGCGCGGCAGGCCATCCGGGCGGACCTCGACGCCGTGATCCGCGACTACCTGGACTTCGACGGCTCGGACAACCTCCCGCAGGCGCCCGAGCCCTTCCTGGCCGCGTTGCACCTCGTGCGCATCGGGCTGTATCCGGACGAGCCCGCCGCGGTGTTCGACTACACGCTGGGCCGGGACCTGACCGACCAGCTCGTCGCGGTGACCTTCGACGGGCACGGGACGGTCACCGGCGTCGCCGTGGAGAGCTGACTTGACTCTCCCACCGTGGGAGACCTCAGGGTGGACGGTGTGACCTTGTGGAGTATCGGCGACCTGGCGAAACGGACCGGGCTGCCCGTGAAGGTGATCCGGCACTGGTCCGACATCGGCGTGGTGCCGCCGACCGAGCGCAGCGCGACCGGCTACCGGCGGTATGACGCACGGGCGCTCGCCCGGCTGGAGCTGGCGCGGACCCTGCGGGACCTTGGGCTGGGCATGGCCGCGATCCGCGAGGTGGTCGACCGGGAGCGCAGCCTGCCCGAGGCGGCGGCCATCCACGCCGACGCGCTCGAGGCGCAGATCCGCACGCTGCGGCTGCAGCAGGCCGTGCTGCGGTCGGCCGCGCAGGGGACGTCGTCCCACGGGGCCGGGGAACTCGCCGAGCTGACCCGCCTCGCCAGGCTGTCCGCGGCCGAACGGACCGCCGTCGTGCACGAGTTCGTGGCGGAGGCGCTCGGCGACCTCGACGTGCCGACGTATCGTGACGGGCTCCTCGCCGCCACTCCCGACCTGCCCGACCAGCCGACCCCGGAGCAGCTCGACGCGTGGCTCGAACTGGCCGCCCTGGTGCGGACCCCGCGACTGCGGGAAGCGTTGGCGCGGATGGCCGCGTACGCCGCGGAACACGCGCCCGGCGAGCACGACGAGCACGAGGTCGAGGCGCTCCGCGACCTCACCGACCTGTGGACACAGAAGGTCACGGCGGCCATCGACGCCGGCATCATGCCGGACTCACCGGCGGCGGACCCGGTCGTGGCCAGCATCGTCGAGGCGTGGCTGCCCACCCAGACCCGCACCGACCTCCAGGTCGACGGCGACGGCGAGGCGGCCCGGCAGCGGCTGCTGGAGCAGCTGGAGGTCGCCGCAGACGCCGGCGTCGAACGGTACTGGCAGCTGCTGTGCGTCATCAACGGCTGGCCGGTGCGCCCGAGCCTGGCCGCACCCGGGCAGTGGCTGACGACCGCGCTGCGGGCGAACCCGGCCCCCGGCGCCCGCGCCGCCGGCATCGCCGCCATGCTCGACGGCACCGATGCCGACCCGGCGCAGATGCTGGCCGCCTGCGAGCGGGTCCTGGCTGAGGTCGAACTGATCGTCGCCGCCGTGCCAGCCGCCCGCTTCGGCGACCCCACCCCGTGTGCCGGATGGGACGTGCGCGCGCTGATCGACCACCTGGTGTGGGAGAACCTGCTGTGGACCAGCCTGGCCGAGGGCGCCCCGCGGACCGACTTCGCCGCCGACCACCTCGGTGCCGACCATGTGGCCGCGTTCCGGCTCGCCGCCGCCGCGACCCGCACAGCGTTCCGGCGGCCCGGCATGCTGCGGCAACGGTACGGCGACGCGCCCGGCTGGCGGCTGGCCGAACAGGTCGTCATCGAGATGCTGGTGCACGGCTGGGACCTCGCCAGGGCAACCGGGCAGCCGACCGATCTCGCCCCGGAGGTCGCCGGGGCCGTGCTGCCCGCCGTGCGGGCGATGTACGGCGCCCTCCCCCGCACCCCCGGCGGCTCGTTCGGCCCGGAACAACCCGCGCCGGCCGGGGCGACCGCCGCCGACCGGCTCGCGGCATACCTAGGGCGTCACTGATCTCCGTCGATCACCAGGATCAGGGACTCACCGGCCGGCACCCGCTTGACCCAGGCGGCCAGCAGGTCGAGATGCTCGGCCAGCTCCTCGCGGGCGTCGTCGAGGTCGTCGAGGGGTTCACCGTCGACGTCGACGAGCAGCTCATCCGGCGGGGCCGCCCGCCACCCGGTCCCCACCTCGAACTCGGCGGCGGCCGCCGCCACGGCGGCCGGCGGCAGCTCCGTCACGATCGGCCAGGTCGACCTGGGAGCGGTGCCGCGCGGCCACGGCCACGCGACGTTCGACGTCTCCCACAGGCCCGCCAGCGTCGGCAGGCCGAGCGCGCCGAGGACCGGCCCCCACGCCAGGAACATGGTTTCCTGGAGCCAGATCGCCTCCTGGTCGTACACCGGAATCCCGACGGCACTCAGCACCGGCACCAGCAGGCGGGTCACGTCACCGGCGTTGCGCTCGTCGAGACGCCCGGCGAACACGTCGGCCGCGAGCCGCGCCGTGGTCATGCCCGGCCAGGTGTGCGCCAGGTGATAGTCGAGGTCCGCCGCCGCCCCGGCCTCCTTGCCGAGCAGCTCGTCGGCGTCCTGCCCGGACCCGACGAGCGCCCACAACCGGTCCACGTCGACGCTGAACCCAAGGACTTCCCGTTCCGACATCCGCTCAGGCTAGGACGACCTGTTCCAGCGCGGCGACGGGGGTCCGCCACTGCTCCGGGTCGTCGTAGTTGCCCGCGGTGACGGCGACCGCGAGGCCCAGCTCCGGCACCACGGCGAGCCGCTGCCCGCCGTTGCCCGCGGCGAGCACCATCCGCTGGCCGGCGATGGTCTCCAGGTACCAGTGGAAGCCGTACCCCGCGCCCCAGTCCGTCCGCAGCCGCGGCTGGACCATCGTGCGGATCCATTCGGCGGGCACCACCCGGCGGCCGTCCCATTCCCCTTCCGCCAGCACCAGCTCGCCGATCCGCGCCAGGTCCCGCGGCGTCAGCCGCAGCCCGGACGCCGCGGACGCGACCCCGTCGGCGCCGGCCATCCACTCGACGGACTCGATGCCCAGCGGGTCGAACAGGGCGGTGCGGCCGTAGCGTTCGAGGGGTTGTCCGGTCCCGTCGGCGATGAGCTGCCCGAGCAGCGCGGTCGCGCCGCCGCAGTAGCTCCACCGGGTGCCGGGCGGCTCCACGACCGGCCGTTCGAGCACGTACCGGTACCGGTCGGCGGCCAGCTCCATCGCGATCTCGGCGTTGGCGGGGCTGTCGTACGGGATGTCCTCCCGCCACTCGAGCCCCAGCGACATCGTCAGCGCGTGCTCGACGCTGAGCCGCGCCCGGTCCGGCTCGGCCGCCAGGTCCGGATACTGCGGGAAGTACCGCATCAGCGGCTGTTCCGGCGCCGGCACGAGACCTTCGCCGAGCGCGATGCCGTACAGCAGCGCCGTCACGCTCTTCGTCACCGACCGGAGGTCGTGCAGCGTGTCCGGCCCGAACCGCACGGTCCCCAGCGACCGGGCCCAGGAGGAGTCCTCGCCCTCGCCGTAGTGCTCCAGCACCGTCTTCCCGCCGCGGATCGCCACGACCGCGTGCAGCCCTTCAAGCTCGCGCATCCATGCCCCCTCGTCCCCGATGCCTTCCGATGCGATCCTTGCAAATCTCCTCCGGCGCCGCCGTCCCCGCGCGTGGCACGCTGGAGGTGATGAGAAGCGGATCTGGGGCCGTCGGGGCGTTCGCCGGGCTGGGCGTGCTGTGCGTGGCGGTCTCCGTCGTCCTGTTCGGCGTGCTGCACGTGGTGCCGCCGTCGGCGGGGCTGGACTGGAGCAGCCGGACGATCAGCCAGTACGCGCTGCTGTCCAACGGCTGGATGTTCGACGTGGCGACGCTGCTGCTCGCCGCCGGCTCCTTCGCGGTGCTGGTCGCGCTGCACCGCGCCGCCCTGGTGCGCCGGGCCGCCGCGGCCGCGCTGCTGCTGTGGGTCGCCGGCCTGGTCGGCGTGGTCTGGTTCGAGAAGCACAACTGGTCCACGGGCCCGTCGATGAGCGGCGACATCCACCGCGCCGCCAGCCTGGTCGCGTTCCTCAGCCTGCCGGCGGGTGCCCTACTGGCCGCCCTGCCCTGGCTGCGTGCCGGGCGCACCCGGCCGGCCGCGCGGCTGGTGGCCCTGGGCGGGGTCGTGTCCCTGCTGTGCTTCGCCCCGATCCTGTGGGCGCTGCTGTCCGAGCCGTGGACGGGCGTGCGCTGGTGGCGGGCGATTCCGCTGGGCGGGGTGGAGCGCCTCCTCGGCCTCGCCGAGGTGGCGACGGTGCTGCTGCTGGCCCGCTGGGCGGTGCGCGCCACCCGCCGCTCGGAGGTCTCATCGTCCTCCCGATGACGCCGGGCAGCGTTTCGGACGAATTCACGTCGACGGTTCGGCCACTGCCGGTGGTTTCGTAGGTGCTGGACGCTTCGCCCGTGGTTCGATGCTGCCCAGCGTGGGATCGACAGGTGGAGGACCAGGTGGGGTTCGGCATCCGGTTGGCACCCGGCTTTCGGCGTCAAGTCGTGGCCTGCGCATGGGCATCGGGCCGCGGATCGCGCGGGTGCATGTAGGGGCGGGTCGCACCGGCTTCTCGACCGGGCTCGGACCGTTCAGCTACTACACCAGCGCTGGCGGCCGTCGCCGCAGCACTAGCGGCGGCCGGTCCGCCGGGCGCCGAGCAGCGGCCGGGGGGCGGCCCAACCCGCGCACAAATCGCGCAGCTGCAGCGGGACGCGCGGCGCCAGGCAGCGGAGGAGGCCTTCGAGGCCCTTGTCGCGCTGGAGCGACAGCTGACGTCGCTGCATGTCGAGGTCTTCCCGACGACCGTCGCGCCGCCCGACACCGGGCCGGAGCCGGTCGATCGGGCGGCGGTGTACAGCTGGCTGGAGCAGCGGGAGCTGGCGACGCTGGGCAGGTTCGACTTCGCCGGGCGGCGGGAGGCGAAGCAGCGCGCCCTCGGGCTGCTGGACGCGACGGTCGCGGCGGAGCAGGCGGCGCGCGCCGGCACCTACCAGGCACAGCGGGCCACCGAGATGGCGGCCTGGACGGCGCTCGTCGAGAACGATCCTGGTGCGGTGCTCGACGTGCTGGAGGCCGCGTTCGCCGACAACGAATCCGAGGCGGTGGGCGTCAACTGCGAGCCGACCCCGTCGGGTGCGCTGGTCAGCCTGGTCGTGATGGTCGGCACCACCGCCACGCTGCCGGAACGCAAGCCCACCCGGACGGCCGCCGGGGCACCGTCGAGCGCGAAGCGGACGAAGAAGGACCTCGCCGAGCTGTACCTGCGATGGCTGGCATCCACGGTGCTGGCGACGGTGAAGGAGGCGTTCGCGGTCGCCCCCGGTGTCACCGAGGCTCAGGTCCTGGTCATCCGGCGGGACCCGGCGGCGGCCGACCCGTCCGGCTACCTGGCCGCGATGTACGCCGGCCGGTTCCACCGGCAGCGGCTCGCCGGCTGGAACTGGCCCGCCGTCGACCCGGTCGAGGAACTGTTGCGAGCCCCCGACGCCCGCCTGCACCGCAAGGGCGTCGCCCTGGAACTTGTCCCACTGGAGCTGCGTGACGAGCCTGAACTCGCCGCGGTACTGGCAGCCGTCGGCGCCGCGTACGCCGGCGGCCAGTCACTGACCGACATCGCCGACCGTTCAGGCCCGCCGGCCACGTTCCACATCGACGACGTCACGGTCGTACCGATGCCGAAGGGCGCGAACACGGCGATGCCGTCGGTGCCGGTCACGGTGACGCTCGCCTGGGATCCGGCGACCGCCGGCGTCGACCTGGATGTGAGCGCGTTACTGTGCGGCGGGGACGGCAGGGTACTCGCCCCGGACGCGATGGTCTTCTACAACCAGCCCGCAGGCGCTGGCGGCGCGGTCCGTGCGGTCGGCCGGGACCAGCCGAGCGCGGCATCTGCCACGGACAGCATCGCGCTGGACCTGCCCGGTATGCCGGCCGCGGTCGCGAAGGTGGTCATCGCGGTCAGCCTGGACGGATCCGGCGCCGCCGCGCTTGCGGCGGTGCACCGCCTCCGGGTCGCGGTCACCGCCGAATCCGAGGCCGTCGCGGTCTTCCCGCTGAACGGGTTGACCACGGAGACCGCCGCAGTCGCGATCGAGGTGTACCGGCGGGACGGCGGCTGGCGCGTGCGTGCCGTCGGTCAGGGCTGGGCTGACGGTCTCGCCGGTCTCGCCAGGGACTTCGGCGTCGATGTCGACGCCTGACCCCACTCGACCTTCGGCAGGACGTTGTCGAGGGCGGTCCGCTCGTCCGCGCGAGCGTTTCGAGGAAGGTTGCCTTCTCGGGCTCGGTGAAGTTTCCCCGTTGAAACGTATACGGAACGCGACGAGGTCGTGCTGCCCCGTGACGGCGGGTTAGGCCGGGACATCGGGGGTAGGCCTCTTCGCCGTCGAGTTCCGTCGAGAGGACATCCTCGTGACCCACTCTGATCGCGGCACGATCATGATCGCCGACTCCGACTTCGGCGACACCGAGCTCGAGCGGACCATCGTGGAGGAGGCCGGGTTCACCCTTCGCGCGTACCAGTGCAGGTCGGAGGACGAGGTGATCCGCCACGGGCAGGACGCCGACGGCATCATCACCCAGTACGCCCGGATCGGCGCGACCGCGATGCACCGGCTCCCGCGCTGCCGGGTCATCGCCCGCTACGGCACCGGCGTGGACGTCGTCGACGTCGAGGCCGCGACCCGGCGCGGCATCCAGGTCACCGGCGCGCCCGACGACTGGGGCGCCGAGGAGGTCGCCGACCACGCGATCGCGCTCTGGCTCTGCGCGGCCCGCCGGATCACCGAGTACGCCACCGCCACCCGGCACGGTGCATGGCACCGGCAGACCGGCGCGCCGATCCGGCGCGTGCGCGGGCGCGTCTTCGGCCTGCTCGGCTTCGGCGCGATCGCCAAGCTCATCACCGACCGCGCGCGCCCCTTCGGCGTCCACCTCGTCAGCCACGACCCGTTCGTCGACGACGAGGACATCCGGGCCTACGGCGTCCGCCCGGTCACCTTCGACCACCTCGTCATGGACTCCGACTACCTCATCGTCCAGGCGCCGCTGACACCGGACACCCACCACCTGATCGACACCGCCACGCTGGCCCGCATGAAACCGGACGCGATCCTCGTGAGCACCGCCCACGGCTCCATCATCGAGGACGCCGCCCTCGCCGCCGCGCTCGAGCGCGGCACCATCGCCGGTGCCGCGCTGGACGACCTGGAGCAGCAGAGTCCGGACAACCCGCTGCTGACCCTGCCGAACGTCATCGTGACCCCGCGCGCCGCCTACTACTCGGAGCAGTCCGTCGAAGCCATCCGGTCGATCGCGGCCGAGGAAGCCGTCCGCGTCCTCAACGGCCACGCACCGCTGTCACCGGTGAACCGGCCGCCGACCTCAGGTAGGCCTTGAGGTCCTTGGCGAGCCCCGGCCACCGGTCCCCGAAGGCGAGGCGGAGGTGCTGCAGCGACTCGAGCGGGTCCTGCCACGAATCCGCGCACAGGGCCGCGCCGAGCGCCCAGCCGGCCTGGGCGCGGCGCCAGCCCGGGTCGCGCTCCATGTCGTCGCCGCTCGGGTGCCGCTCCCAGTGCAGCCACAGGCGGTCCCGGACCGCGTACACCGCGGCCTGGCCGGGCTCGTCCAGCTGCCGGCCGGCGCGGAACGCGGCGAACGCGGCCGGCAGGGCGGGTTCGGCGCGCAGGTCGAAGGCGTCGACGGTCTGGTCGAGGAGCCAGGCCAGCGCGGCGCGCCGGTCGGCGTCGGTCGCCAGGCGCAGGGAGGCGTCGAGGTCTGCCTCGATCCCGGGGTTCGGCGGGCGCGGGTCCTCCGGCAGCGGCGGCAGGACGATCGCCGGATGGTCTCGCCGCGTCCAGTCGCCGTCGAGGGCCACGCCGGTGCGGGCCTCGATGCAGGCGAGCATCGCGGGCCGCCACGGCCAGTCCTCGTCGTCGTCCTCGTCCCGCGCCGGAAACGGAAAGTCGTCGTCCAGGGCGTCCGGGTCGGAGCCGTACCGGTCCTCGGGAAACGCGCCGTCCAGGGCGGTGACGAGCGTGCCGTACACGGCGTAGCTGAGCTGGTTGACCGAATTGACGTTCCAGTAGGCGCTGTGCACGCGGGCGCCGTCGCTGAGCTGGCGCAGCACCTCCGGCCGGCGGCCCTCGTAGCCGTTGACCTCCAGCATGGTGACCGCCGGGCCGGCCTGGTCGAGGTAGTAGAGCCGCTCGTGCGGCCCGACGTCGTACCCGGTGTCCAGGCCGCGGGGGCGTAGGTCGCGCGGGTCGCCGCCGAGACGCCGGACCACCTCGGCGACGTCGACCGGAACCGTGACCGGCTCCACCACCGTCCAGCACATCGCCACCTCCAGCCACGCGTGCTCGGCCAGGAAGGTCTCGTACCGCATATGATCATTCTGCCCGCGGGCCGGCCCCGGTGCCGGAGAACGCCCGCAGTCGCAGGCGGGCCGCCGGCTCCGCCACGAACCAGACGGCGTGTGCAGGTGCCCGACATCGCGTGATGCCCGGAGAACGCATTGCGGGTGCCTGGGTTTTGTAAACCTTGCCGGCGGCGATTGACCCAGTGCCGTGGCGTTGCGAGGGTGCAGGCATGCTGACCCGCCGCACCCTGCTCGCATCGCTCGGCGCCGCCGGTGGCGCGCTCGCACTGCCGCTTCCGTCCGCCGCCGCCGCGGTCGTGGACCCGGTCGCCGACGAGTACCACCGGCTGTTGCTCGTGCACACCCGCTGGGTGCAGCAGCAGTGGGATCCGGCGATCGGCGCGTACCGGGTCGCCGACTTCCGGTTCGCCGCGGTGCTCGGCAACGCCGTGCTGCTGACCACCGACGGCTACGACGCCGACCTCGCCGGGGTCGACGCGGCCACCCTGCGCTCGCGGACCCTCGCCACGATCACCCGGTTCGCCGCGACGAACACGCTCGCCGGCGGGACCGAGTGGGGGAAGCGGCTGTTCTGGGACTCCACGTTCGAGCTGTACTTCGTGCTCGCCGCCCGGCTGCTGTGGGCGGAGCTGAGCGCGACCACCCGCGCGAACGTGGACGCGATCGCGCGTGGGCAGGCCGCCTACGCGTACGGGCTGGGCACCGGCAACGACCCGCTCAGCGGCTCCTGGACGCCGAACGGCAGCACCGGCGGGTACGTCGGCGACACCAAGCTCGAGGAGATGGGCGTCTACGCGCAGGCCATCGCGCCCGGCCTGGCGTGGGCGCCCACCGGCGACGCCGACGCGGCCCGCTGGCAGGAGCGGTTCGTGTTCTGGGCGGCCAACTCCAGCGGGCTGCCCGCCGCCGACCGGGCCAACCCGACGGTCATCGACGGCAAGGCGGTCAGCGCCTGGAACGTCGCACGCAACCTGCACGACACGTTCATCGTGGAGAACCACAACTCGGCGAACCCGCACTACCAGGCCGAGCTGTGGCGGACCGCGGGGCGGGCGGCCGCGCACTTCCTCGCCGCCGGCCGGGCGCTGCCGCAGGTGTTGACCCGCCAGCCCAACGGGCGGGAGCTGTGGGCGACGCTGCGCCTGCTCGCCAGCGACGCGGGTGAGCCGGTGATGCCGATGGTCGCCGACCGGTATCACCTGTACGGCCGCGACGTGCTGCCCCTCGCCTTCCTCGCGCAGGTCCAGGGCGACCCGCACGCCGCCCGCGCGGAGGCCGACCTCGCCGCGCGGTTGATGCCCTACCTGCAGTACGCGCCGGAGAACCGGCTCACGAAGTTCAGCGGCGAGGAGAAGTACGAGCCGGAGGCCCGGGCCGAGCTCGCCATCGCCTACCTGTTCCACCGCTGGCGGACCACCCCGGTGCAGCCGGTGACGGCCGCCGAGTTCTTCGCCGCGGCCGCCGGTGCCCGCGACTTCGGCGCAGCCGTCGGGCTGACCGCGCACCAGAGCGCCACGGGCTTCGCCGCCGCGGTCACCAAGCCCGGCCAGGTCAAGTTCCTGTGGCAGCCGGGCCACGACAACTGGTTGATCGACACCCGGGCGCCCGCGTTCCTGCCCGCGCAGACGGCGGCGCCGACGCGGCAGTCGACCGTCGCGTACAGCGTCGCCCGCGACGGCGTCGACTCCACCGCGACCGTGCTGCAGACCGCCGCCGGGTGGGCCGGCTACGCCACGCTGCCGACCGGCACCGTCGTCTACACCGGGCCGGGCCCGTCGTCGCTGACCCTGTTCAACCTGACGATGCCCGGGGTACCCGGCCTCGACGGCAACCGCACGTTCACCGGCCCGTCCGGCAGCGTGACCCCGCAGACGGGCGTCGGCGACGGCGGCACCGACCGGATGACGTTCCCCGCGCGCACCGCCCGGCACGTGCGGTTCCTCGGCCGGGCCGCGGCCAACCAGTACGGCTACTCACTGTTCGCCTTCGAGGCGTTCGACACAGCCGGTACCGACCGGGCCCGCGGCCGTACCGTCACCGTCTCGTCGGCGGATCCCGCCTACCCCGCCGCGAACGCCGTCGACGGCAACGCCGGCACCCGCTGGGCGGTCGCCCGCGAGGAGCGCGGCCGCGCCGACAGCTGGCTCGCGGTCGACCTCGGCACCACCGTCCAGCTCACCAGCGTCACCCTCACCTGGGAGGCCGCGTACGCGACGTCGTACCTCGTGCAGACCTCCACCGACGGCAGCACGTGGAGCACCGCCGCGGCCGCACCCGGGGTCGCCACGCTGGGCGCGTGGGCCGGGATCGACGGCCGCGCCGGGGTCGTCGCGCACGGCGCCACCGCCCCGATCACCGCCTCCCCGACCCAGGTCAGCATCCCGGCCGCGACCCTGATCGAGGGCTACACCGGCACGGGCACCGACCTCGCCGCGGCCGCCGCCCGGCGACTGCCGTCCGGCGGGCCCGCGACGCTGCGGCTCAGCGACGCCGACGGATACCTCACGCTGCTCAACCTGTCCACGACCGCAGTCAACAACGCGGTGCTGACGCTGCCGCGCGGCGACCGGCTCCACCGGGGACTGTCCGTCGTCCGCGCCGACGGCGGGCTGGACCTGACCGCGTCCGTGCCCGCCGGCGGGGGCGCGGTGCGGCCCACCCGGTTCACGGTGACCGGCACCGCACCGGCCGGGACCCGGTTCAACGTCGCCGACTCGCACCATCTCAGCGTCACCGCCCCGGCCGGCACGGCCGTCGACGTCCGGCTGGCCGCCGGCGGCTGGTCGGTGCAGGCGCAGGTGCCCGCCGGCGCCACCCGCAGCTACACCGCGACCTTCGGCGGGCCGGTGACCCCGGCCACCGACCTGGCCCGCGGCCGCACCACGTTTCCCACCTCGCCGTTGCCGGCGGGCATGGGCGAGCCGTCCCGGGCCGTCGACGGCGACCCGGCCACGTCCTGGCGGCCCGGCACCGGCGGGCGGATGGTCGTCGACCTCGGCGCCGCCCGGACCGTCGCGGCCGTAGCGCTGACCTGGACCGCGGGCACCGTCCCGGCCGCCCGCATCGAGACGTCCACCGACGGGGCGGCCTACACGACGTTCGGCGGGTCGGTGTCCGCGCGGTACATCGCCGTGGCCGTGCCGGCGTGGCGCACCGGCGACCCCGACCTGGTCCACCTGACGGTGACGTGACACGACACAGCCCGGTGACACCGAGTGAACAAGTGGACACGGGCCGTCGCCGATAAACGGTAATCGATGAACCGTTGCCAGGGGCTGGTGAGTCTGCTTAACTAATCGGCACCTCGATGAGAGAGCGCTCTCTGGAGTGCGGGTCGGGGTGGAAGGAGAGACGTCCGGTTGCCGCCGCCAACGGTGCCGGGCTGCGCGAATTCAACACTGTTACGGCACCACGCGGCCTTCGGCGGGGCGCGACGTGCCGCACATCCGCGTGGCATCGGTGCCCGCGGATCACCTGATCGCGGCCTCAGAGCTGACGTGATCGGCGCACGTCGTTCGACGCTGCTGCATTCACAGGAGAGGTGCAACCGATCATGATTCGCAGAGTGCTGCTCTGCGTCGCCATGGTGCTGGCCGGAGCGGCCTTCAACATCGCTCCGGCGTTCGCGGCCGACTTCACGGTGCTGATCTTCAGCAAGACCGCGGGGTTCCGGCACGACGCGATCCCGGCAGGGATCGCCGCGATCCAGCAACTGGGCACGCAGAACAACTTCACCGTCGAGGCCACCGAGGACGCGAGCCAGTTCAACGACACGAACCTGGCCCGGTTCAAGGCGGTCATCTGGCTGTCCACGACCGCCGACGTGCTCGACGCGAACCAGCAGGCCGCGTTCGAGCGCTACATCCGGGCGGGCGGCGGCTACGTCGGCGTGCACGCCGCGGCCGACACCGAATACGACTGGCCCTGGTACGGCAACCTCGTCGGCGCCTACTTCTCCAGCCACCCCGCGATCCAGCCGGTCACGGTCCGCATCGAGGACCCCGCACACCCCTCCAACGCGGGCATCCCGACGAACTGGAACCGCACCGACGAGCTGTACAACTACCGCACCAACCCGCGCTCGCAGGTGCACGTCCTGGCGAACCTCAACGAGGCCACGTACACCGGCGGCACCATGAACGGCGATCACCCGATCTCCTGGTGCCGCGCGTATGACGGCGGCCGCTCCTGGTACACCGGCCTCGGCCACACCCAGGAGAGCTACACCGAGGCGAACTTCCGCACCCACCTGCTCGGCGGCATCAAGTACGCCGCGCAGAACATCGGCAACTGCTCGGTGTCCGCCGCGGGCACGTTCAGCCAGGTGAACCTGGCCAAGGGCGTGGCGGAGACCGGCGAGCCGATGGGCCTCACCGTGCTGCCCAACCGCGGCGTGCTGCACACCGCGCGGGACGGCGTCGTGCGGTACACCGATGTCAACGGCAACACGAAGGTCGCCCTGACGCTGCAGGTCTACTCCCACGACGAGGAGGGTCTGCAGAGCATCAAGGCCGACCCGAACTTCGCCACGAACAAATGGGTGTACATGTACTACGCGCCGCCGCTGAGCACACCCGCCGGCGACGCCCCGTCCACCGGCACCGCGGCGCAGTTCGCCCCGTTCAACGGCTCCAACAAGCTGGCCCGGTTCACCGTGCGGGACGACTACACGATCGACCCGAACTCGATGGTGACGATCCTCGACGTGCCGACCAGCCGTGGCCTGTGCTGCCACGTCGGCGGTGACATCGACTTCGACGCGGCCGGCAACCTGTTCCTGTCCACCGGCGACGACAGCAACCCGTTCGACTCCGGTGGTTACGCGCCGCTGGACGAGCGAGCCGACCACAACCCCGCCTTCGACGCGCAGCGCACCTCGGGCAACAGCAACGACCTGCGCGGCAAGGTCCTGCGGATCAAGCCGGGCGCGACCGGCGGCTACACCATCCCGTCGGGCAACATGTTCGCCCCGGGCACCGCGAAGACGCGGCCCGAGATCTACGCGATGGGCTTCCGCAACCCGTTCCGGATGAGCGTCGACAAGGCCACCGGCGTCGTGTACCTCGGTGACTACGGCCCCGACGCGGGCTCCGCCGATGCGAACCGGGGCCCCGCCGGCACGGTCTCGTTCGAGCGGATCACCCAGCCGGGCAACTTCGGCTGGCCGTACTGTTCCAACTACAACACTCCGTACAACGAGTACGTGTTCCCGACCGGCCCGTCGCTCGGCCTGTACAACTGCGCCGGGGGACCGACGAACAACTCGCCCAACAACACCGGCATCACCACCCTGCCGCCGTCGCAGGCTGCCTGGTTGCCCTACGGTGGCCAGGGTCCGTGGCGGCCCGAGCTGGGCGGCGGCGGCCCAATGGCCGGCCCGGTCTACAACTTCAACCCGAACCTGGTCTCCGACGTGAAGTTCCCGGCCTCCTACAACGGCCAGGTCATGCTCGGCGAGTTCACCAGCCGCTGGATCAAGGCGGCCGCCATCAACGCCAACGGCACGGCCGGCGCGATCACCCAGATCCCGTGGACCGGAACCGCCATCATGGACATGGAGTTCGGGCCGGACGGCGCCCTGTACGTCCTCGACTACGGCACCACCTGGTTCGGCGGCGACGCCAACTCGGCGCTGTACCGGATCGAGTACAACAGCGGCGGCAACCGGGCGCCGATCGCGCAGGCGGCCGCGACCCCGTCCTCCGGGGCGGCGCCGCTGACCGTGCAGTTCAGCTCGGCCGGCACCAACGACCCGGACGGCGACGCCATCACGTACGCCTGGGACTTCACCACCAACGGCAGCACCGACTCCACCGCGGCCAACCCGACGTTCACATACCCCACGAACGGCGAGTACACCGCGACGCTGACGGTCCGGGACACCGGCGGCAGAACCGCGACGGCCAGTGTCGTCGTCGGGGTCGGCCGGCCGACGATCCAGCTCATCACCCCGGCCGACGGCTCGGTGTTCCAGTTCGGGGACCTGGTGCCGTTCGAGGTGCGGGTCACCGACCCGAACGCCGGCACCATCGACTGCAACCGGGTCGTGGTCAACTACGTCCTGGGCCACGACAGTCACGGTCACCCGATCACCAGCAAGACCGGCTGCACCGGGTCGATCCAGACCACAGTGGACGGTGAACACGACCCCAGCTCGAACATCTTCGGGGTCATGGCCGCCGTGTACACCCCGGTCAGCGGGACCGCGGTCCAGGACCAGCACCAGCTGCAGCCCCGGACCCGGCAGGCCGAGCACTACAACACCATGAACGGCGTCCAGCTCGCCGCCAAGGCCAGCGCGCACGGCGGCAACGCCGTCGGGTACATCGAGAACGGCGACTGGATCGCCTTCAACACGTACAACCTGGCCGGTGTCACCGGTTTCAAGGCGCGGGTCGCCTCGGCCGGCGTCGGCGGCACCATCTCGGTGCGGACCGACTCGCCGACCGGCCCGGTGGCCGGCACGGTGCAGGTCACCTCGACCGGCGGCTGGGAGACCTGGGTCGACGTCACCGGGACGATCAGCCCACCGGCCGGCACGCACCAGCTGTACCTGGTGTTCACCGGCGCCGCGACCGGATCGTTGTTCGACATCGACGACTTCACGTTCACCTCCGGCACCACGCAACCGCCGTCGGCGAACCTGGCGTTGAACAAGCCGGTGACGGTGTCCAGCACCGAGAACGCCGGCACCCCGGCGTCGGCGGCCGTGGACGGCTCGCTGACCACCCGGTGGTCGAGCGCGGCCGCGGATCCACAGTGGATCCGGGTCGACCTCGGCCAGTCCTACGCCATCGATCGGGTCAAGCTGACGTGGGAGGCGGCGTACGGTTCGGCGTACCAGATCCAGACGTCGGCTGACGGCACCACCTGGACGACGGTGCGCTCGGTGACCGGCGGTGACGGCGGCGTCGACGACAACACCGCCCTGGCCGCGACCGGCCGCTATGTCCGCATCAACGGCACCACCCGTGGCACGGCGTGGGGCTACTCACTGCTGGAGTTCGAGGTCTACAGCTGAGCACAAGG
Organism: Dactylosporangium siamense; assembly: GCF_016862795.1. Taxonomy (GTDB): domain Bacteria; phylum Actinomycetota; class Actinomycetes; order Mycobacteriales; family Micromonosporaceae; genus Dactylosporangium; species Dactylosporangium siamense. The sequence continues at coordinate 66,884 of NZ_BONQ01000053.1, forward strand.
GCGCGGGGATCGTCGGCGGTCCCCGCGCCCGCTCAGGTCAGCAGGCCGTCGCCGAGGTCGACCACACCAGAGCTGTCGTCGACCTCCCAGAAGTCGAAGCTGACAACAACCAACCGACGACTGTCGGGCGCCCATTCGAACGATCCGATCGAGTGATCGGAGTCCGTCCGCCGTTGACTTCGCTGGGTCCGGGAACCTCGGAAACGGCCCGATGTTTCCGAGGTTGATGCCCGAGTGAGCATCCCAGATGTAGAGCATCGGGCGGTTCCGGCTGCCGCAAATTGGCCTATCTCAATCACATGTAGGGACCTGATAAACACGCGCCGCACCAGACACGAGCTCGGCTACCGCGCCCAGAGAGTATGGGACGCCCGGCAAGCGCAGGCCGCAGCGAATGACCTCGCCTCTACTCCGACCGGAAGCAGATAACCACCCCAACAAAGCCGGGGAACCTATTTGCGCGATCTACCCGAGTGTCGGACGGCCGCCTGTCGTCCGCCTCGAAATGCTCCTCACTCTCGCATCGGGGGTCGACCTGCAGCACCTAGTCCGTTTCGACATACAACTGCAAGCCACTCTCATCTACGACACAAACGTTTGTTGCGTAGATCGCCGGTCCATCTGAAAACAACACCAATTCCACAGACTGCTGCCCGCTATATTCGATATTTACGAGCTTTCCGGCCTCTAACGCCAACTGCATTCCAAGTGGCTCCATACCCAAACTAAAGTCGGCTGGATAGTCCGATGCCACGATCATCTGGAAACCTGCGCGCCGCGAGTCACGGCGCGCCGAACTGGTCGACACATCAGCAAAGTCCGGATACAGTCGGATACCCGAATCGTCGGTCATCGTCACATTGTCTGCACGGATCACCACCAGGTCGGGCGCATTGAAGACCATTTGCATGCGACCGGACGCAGGGTCGTCGTACTCCATTTCGACATCTCGATCGAGAACGACGGATGCAAAGGTATCATCTGCCGAAACAATCTTCACAACCGCCGTACCTCCGTCCTCGACAAGTAAGGACATTGCATTTCGACGCGTCTCGCCCGACATGGCGAGCCTCCTTGACTCAATCGCCATCATGACATCAGGTCCATGTAGCGTTGCATCAAACGCATCCTCGCAGGAGCTGTCGGGTTGTTGACACCGTTGCGGACTGTCTCCGCAGCGTAGATGTCTCGCATCCGTTTCGCCCGTTCGAACGTCAAGCCTCTGGGCACGTCCGCCAACGTCTGCGCCTGCTCCAGCTTCAGCAGGGCGCCCTCTTCCTTAGCCCCCCAAATAGCTTTGCCCATCTTGGCGGGGCTCTCATAACCCATTTCTCGAGCCAGTCGGTGGAACTCAGTATTAGCTTCGCTCTGCGCTCCCGAGCCGCCACGGCGCGGCACTTCACCTGGACGACCGGCCCCGCCAGGCACAACAAAGATTTCGAGTCGCTCGCCCTTCGGCATCTTCGGGAAAACGAGCTTGCAATCGCACACTTCAACCAACTGCGCAACGAAGTAAATACTGCACGCAGTGGCGGTTTGGGCGATACAGATGCGCAGCGCTTGGGCTGCCATCCCGCCCCCGCCTACCACCTTCGGACCGACTACATATGGATCGTCATCTTCGACGACCTCGGGATGGATCATCAGCGCGCGAAATAGGTCTCCGTCAGTGACGTCGTCGACACCGTCGCCGTTGATATCGTTGCCGAGACCTTTGATACCACCGCCGCCGCCGCCACCGCCGCCACCGCCACCGCCGCCACCGCCGCCACCGCCACCGCCGCCACCGCTGCCAGGTGGCGCAACAGGGCACGAATCGTTCTTCTGTCCGCACGGATAGAGAACATCGTCGGTAGCCAGGCCTGTCGGGTCGCTGCTTGTGGCCGGGTTGTTCTCAGCGTATGCGTAACCGTTCACCTGCTGGGCATTACTGACATCAGTGATGAGGTCGTCGGAGATGAACCGACCGGTGGCGGGTTCATATTCGCGGGCGCCGAGGTGGATGAGTCCGGTGTTGTCGCGGGTGCCACCGACGAACCCCTTGGTGCTGGGCCACATCGGATCGGCGCCGCGAGGGTTGCCGAACGGGTCGGTCTTGCGCCGCGTGACGGTCTGGGCGACTGCGTCGACGGCGAGTTGTCCGCTGCCGTGGTGGTCCGCGGCGACCCAGGTCAGTCCGGCCGGAGTGCGGCTGGCGACGCTGTAGTAGCGGGTGCCGGTGACGGTGCCGCCGACCTTGCGCAGTTCATACCCGGGCAGGTACGCGGTCGCCCCAGCAGGGTCCTTCGACACGAGGCGGCTGCCGTCGGCGTCGTAGATGTAGCTGCTGACACCGGCGCTGTCGGTGACGGTGGCGAGGTGGCCTTCGCTGTCCCAGCCGAGAGTCTGACCGGGCTTGCCGGCGATGTTGCGGGTGAGCATGTTGCCGGCGTTGTCGTAGGTGTAGCTGTCGGTGCCGGTGCTGCCGCCGGTGGCGTCGACCTTGGTGAGGGTGTGCCGTTTGCCGGTGGTGGGGTAGGTGTAGGTGCGGGTGGTGTCGGTGCCGCCGCCGATGGCGTGGCGGATCTCCTGGGTGCGGTTGCCGTTGCTGTAGTTGTTGGTGCCGGTGGCGTACCGGTAGCTGGTCCAGTACGGGTCAGGTCCACCGACTACCGCCGCGGACGGGTTGGTCTGGCAGGTCGCCGCGGTCGTGGTCCACGCTTCCGCGAGTTCGCGGAGTGCGTCGTAGCCGAAGCACTGGTTGGACACGGTCGACCCGGCCGAGGTCTCAGTGATGTTCTTGACATTGCCGGCCTGGTCGTAGCCGTAGCCTTCGGTGAGCCGCTCGATCCACGTGTTGGGGTTCGCGGCGTTCTCGGTCTCGGTCTTGCTGCTGGTGAGCCGGCCGCTGGCCTCGTCGATGACAGTCGTCTGCCGGACCCGCTTGCTGCCGGAGCCCAGGATCTGCTGGTACTGGGCGCCGAAGGCGTGGTAGCTCGTCGCAGCGATGTACGTCTGCAGGCCGCTCAACGTCAGCGCGTAGCCGTTGTCATCATAGGTGCTGGTCAGCGTCTCCGTGGGCAGGTTGCCTGCCGCGGGGTACGTCAGCGTGGCCGCGGACCCGTCAGCCTTGTACGTCATCGATGTGGTGTAGGAGCCATTCGGCAGCCACGGCATGCTCAGGCTGGATGGGATCACCGTGGTGGTGCCGAGTGGCCGGTAGTCGTCGTCGTAACCGG
>NZ_BONQ01000054.1 GCF_016862795.1 Dactylosporangium siamense
CCTGCTTGAACCCGGTGGTGCCGACCCCGTCGTACAGGCCGGTCTTACGGCCGAGCTCGTCGTACTTGAGGGTCGTACTCACCCCCGGCCTGGCGTCGGTGACCGTCGCCGGCCGGCCGGCCAGGTCGTAACTGATGCTTGTGGTGCCCTTGTCCGGGTCAGAGGTCGAGACGAGTTGGCCGAGCAGATTGTACTGGCTCGTCCAAGAGTTGCCGGACTGGTCCTGGACCTGCCTGAGGCGGTCGAAAAGGTCGTAGGTGTACGTAGTGGCGTGGTAGCTGCCGGTCGGGGTACCGCCGAGGTACTGGCGCAGTTCGGTGGTCTTGCCCCGGCCGTTGACGTAGGTGGTGGTGGCGGCGCCGCCGTCGGGTGGTGTGACGGTGGTGTAGTTGCCGTCGTAGGCGGTGGTGATCTGCCACTTCAGGGTGTTGACCGAATACAACGCGTCGACGGTCTGCCGACCGAGGCTGTCGTAGGTATAGCGGTGCTGGTTCTTGACACCAGAATCGGTGTCGGCGAAGTTGGCGAGCGCGGCGGTCGCCGCGTTCAGGTTCCAGAACGTGGTGGTTTTGGCGGTGAGGCCGCGTCCGTCGTACTGGGTGTCGGTGACGATCCGTCCGGTGTTGGCCTGCGGGGCCGGGCTCTGGTGCTGCCGGAGCCGCAGGTTGCCGTCGTACAGGTCGTAGCTGGTGATCCCGTTCCCGTTCGGGCCCAGCACCGTCGTGGCAACGGAGTTGATCGACCCCGGACCCGTGGACAGCGTGTAGGTGTATTGAGAGTCCGGGAGGCCGGTGGCAGGGCGGTTCAGCCACACTTGGGTGAGCCGGCCCAGCGGGTCGTAGACCGCGGTGGTGGTCTTGTCGTTGGCGTCCTTCAGCGTCACCGGTACGCCGCGGGCACCGTCCGACGTGATAGTCGCACTATGCCCGAGCGGGTTGGTGGTAACGGTCGTGATGACCGGAGCGTCCGCGGCGGGAGTGTACTGGATGGTGGTCTTGTGGGCGTTGTCGTTCATCGGGTCACGGGTCCACACGACCCGGCCGTAGCTGTCGTAGCCGGTGTTCGCGGTGTTCTGCCAACTCAGGACCGGGTTCGCCGGCACGCTGTAATCGACGCTACTCAGCGCGTCGGTCCTGGTGACGAGGCCCTGGCCGACCGGACCGGTGCCGGTGGTGTTGCCGTCGTAGTACGTGAACGTCCCGCCCTGGTAGTGGCCGAGCCCATAGAGGTTGCAGTACGTCTGCAGGGTCTGCCGCTGGTAGTTGACGTGGTAGCGGCCACTGCTCGGGTCGACGCTGCGGTCGGCGTAGGTGATCTCGGTGCAGCGGTCGTCGGTCGGGTCGGCCTCGTCACCGTAGTCGCGGATCAGGGTGGGCAGGGTGTAGCTGTCGGTCGTGGTGGTGGTCTTGGTCCATCGCCACCCCTCGACTCCCGCCGTGGTGGTGTGGGTGCGGGTGCGGGTCTCGGTCTCGGCAAAGTTGTTCGCGACCAGGGTCCCCATCCCGTACGCGAGGGGACGCGTCGCGACCGCGCCGTAGCCGTAGCTGTGCAACGTCGAGGAGTACGCCAGCCCACCCGGCCGGAACGACGTGTCCTCCCGCAGTTTCCCCCGCAGCATGTAGAAGTCGGTGGTTGTGCCCTGCGAGTCTTCGATGGTGGCTGTCCGGGCCCCGCCAGTAGCGTCGGCGCGGTCACCGTGCAGGCCCCGGTAGTACAACGACGAGGACACCGTCTGCGTGCCGCCGACCGGCCCGGTCGTCGTGGTGACATCGGTGTAGCCACGCCAGTCCGACCACGACCGCCGCGACAGCGGCGACATCTCGGACGGATCATGACCCCACAGCACCTTCGTCGAGGAGTGCGCGAGGCTGTAGGTATAACTGGTCAACACCGGCGGCGCGGTCGAATCAGCCATGTCGGTCTGCTGCACCGCGGTCACCACGTACTTGTGGAACCAGCCGAACCCTGCCGTACCGCCCTCCGGCGCCCAGTACTGCGGGAAACACCGGTAGATGTTGGCGTTCGCGCTGCCCTCGGGGATGTTCGTCGGGCTGCAGTCCGTTCCCGCGTAGTACACCGTCAACAGACCGCCGGTGCCGTTCTCGATGCTGCCGAGCCGGAACCGGCGCAACTTGAGCACACCAGCAGCCAGGTTGTAGTCGACCCGGTTGTCCAACGCGCCACCACCGAACGCCATCGGCGGCTCCGACAACGACACGCCACCCTTGAACCCGGTGTGCTGCAACCCCTCCAGCCACAACGCCGCCGGACTGGTATCGCCAGGGTTCAGGAAATCGTGGTCAAGAGTCCACTGGTCGACGTTTTGATAGGTGGGCGGGACGGTGGTCGCATCCGTCAACACCCTCGTGGTCACCGACGCCAACGCCCACTGCATGAAGTGCGCCGGGCTGGTCTGGTTCGGGCACGAGGCCTGCACGCAGTACTGATCCCACGGCACGTCGATCCCGCAGGACCCCACGTCGTTGCACCGGCCGGCCGGGTTCACCGCGAAGTCGACCACCATCGGCGCCGGCTTGCCCGCCGCGCCCTCCGAACCCTGCCGGGTGCCGTACTCGATCCGCGTCGGGAACACGTTGATGTCGTAGTCCGCGACACCGTTACCGTTGTTGTGCCCGTACTTCGCGGTCGTCTTCTGATAGAAGATCGTCTCACTGTTCCCGCGCGGGTCCACCACATAGTCCAGGTTCCACCGGAACGCCTGCGCACACGACGACGCCGCATACCCACCCTGCGCCGGCGTCTTGTAGCACGGCTCTCCACTGTGGTTGCCGTACACCGGCACGATCCCCGTGGAATTCGTCTGCGCCGCTGTCGCACTGTAGGCGCCGCCGTGACCGAAGAAGTACTGCGTCCCGTCCGGCGACATCACTTGCCAGAACTCACCGTCATTGTCAAAGTTGACCGCACCGGTGTACTTCTTGAAACTCCAACCCTTGTGAATCGCCGACTTGTACTCACCGGTCGTGCTGTCCCGCACCAACTGCCCTGACACGCCGTCTAGCACGATCGAGACCGGCTCGTTGTCGCCGTTCGCCGACGTCCAACACAAGTCACCGGTCGCGTTGCCATCATCGGAACAACCACGGTAGGACCGCTCGATATAGCCGAGCTCGAGGTCCCAGCCGTCGCCGACCCACGACGCCTGCGCATTCGTCGCCACCGTCTTACCGTCAAGGCCGCCCGAGCTGTACTGCAGCGCCAGCTTCGGCGTGGGACCACCCAACGACGGCGGGACCTTCAACGGCACGCTGTAGGTGAAGTCGCCCGACGAGCCGCCGTGCGACCATGACCCGGCCGGCGACAGCGTGGTCTTGGACCAGTCACCGGCCTGCGACGTCGTACCTGCCGTCAACGCCAATACCGCACCGGCAGACCCCGACCTGGCAGACTTCGACCCACCCGCCACCGCTGCCGGGTCACCCGGCACCTGCACCGCGTCGAACGACACCCGCTTCGACACCGGGTTGTTCACCGACTTCAACGGCGTCTGCACCTGACACTGCGGCAAACCCGGTGTGCTCGCCGCGCACGCCGGCAACGACACCAACCGCAACCGACCGCCGAAATCACCGCCATACCCCGTCGCGAAAGCCGCGTAATCCAGGTCTAGGCCCACCGCCGCAGACCCCGCAGCGCCATCCGCCCGGGCCACCGTTAACACCACACCCTTGACGTTCAACGCCGCGGCCGCGTCCTGACCAAGCACCGAAACCCGCACCTGCGACACCGCCCCGGCAGCCGCCTGCGCGGACTGCTCCCCCGCCGTGCGCGGCTCCGACACCGGACCACCCGGCCGCACCACCACCGGCAAACCACCCGGCGCCACCACCGCACCCTGCTGCTTCGCCTGAGCCTGCGCCTGCGCCGTTCCGGCCACCGCCACCACCGCAGACGCAGCCACCGGCCACACCGGTGCAGGCACCTTCCCCAACGCCGCCGAATCAGACTCCACCGCCGGCCGCGCGCGGCCCGGCACACCAGACACCGCCACCGAACGCTCTTGAGGATTCACCGCCCCAGACGGGTTGACAGGCGCGGCATGCGCCGGCAACGCCACCACCACGGGGGCCAACAACGCACCCGTCGACATGGCGGTCAACCACCGCCACACCCGGCCACGCCCCGACCCGTGCATCGAGAATGCGTCCCGACGACCCACCATGCGTGCCTCCCCCACAAACGATCATGCAGGCAGGACGATAGTGATGATCAACGATTGTGGGAAGGAGCGGGAAGATCCATTACACGCCGCTACCGGGCTAGCGGCGACAGCTCCGTGTACGAGCCACTGATACAGGCAGTTTCAGTGATCCATGTCATTACATCGAGTTACACAGCGTCACCACGGAAATCTGGACCGTTTCAAATGGGGTGAGTCGGGCAAACGTGTCATCGTTCATAGGTGGTCGCTTGCCAGTGAATCCGCCGCATCGAGGGCGCAAACAGCGAGGGCGGAGCCAATCGGGTCAACCGAGGCTGTTCCTGCGTGTCCCGGGGAGAAGCTATGAGCGAGGTTCATGTCCGGCCCGGCGGCGGTCGGCGCTACCCGATGATCGACGGCGATCCCGCCGCGAAGGCGGGAGTACGGGACGTCGGCGGGACTTTGAGGTCTTCGAGGTGATCGCCCCACCGCCTCGCCAGCGCCACCGCACGTCTCGCCGTGGACCGGCATGCTCTACCTGATCGAGGGCCGCGTCACCGCGCTGGTGGACGGTACGCCGTGCGACGTCGAGCCCAAGGCTCTCGGCGAGTCCGCCGATTCCTGGCGATCACCACCGGCAATGGCGCAAGGCTGAGACAATCACGGCACCCGGTCGGGTACGGCCCGACGGTCGAACACTCCGCCAACTCGGCGGCAGCCGGATCCGTAGTGGGCGAACTGGATGAAGCCAATGGGCCTTGACTGCGGAACCAGATGCCGGGAACCAGAGCAGATCCGCTACCCAGAGCCGGGTAGAGGTCCTTGTTCGCGGTCCGGCCAGACTCCAACGCAGGCCGATGGAATCAGGGCTGCGGCTGGGGCTCAACCACCGAGCCCCGGGGCGGCAGGTCAGAGCACGGCGGCTCGGGCGCGGAGCAGTTCGGCCACCGACCAGGCCTGGAACGGGCAGCCGGTGGCGGTGTGCGGGGCGTCGCCGTCCGTGGTCTCCGACACCGAGCCCAGGCCCCACTCACCGAGGTGCAGCTCCAGGCCGTCCAGCACGCCGGTGACGTCGGCGCCCACGCGTTGGGCGGCGTCGACGAACGGGCCGATCAGCCAGGGCCAGACGGTGCCCTGGTGGTAGGCGCGGTCGCGGTCGGCGGGGCCGCCCTGGTGGCGGCCGCGGTACGCCGGTGCGTCCGGGGCCAGCGAGCGCGGGCCGAGGGACGTGAGCAGCGCGGTGCGGCACAGCTCGACGGTCCGCGGGTCGGCCGCCGGGACGTGCGGCAGTGCGACGGCCAAAAGCTGGTTCGGGCGCACGGACGGGTCGTCGCCGGTGGGGCCGTCGACGACGTCGTAGAGGCCGGAACCGTCCGGGCGGGGGAAGCGGCGTTCGAAGGACGCGGCGGCGCGAGCGGCGGCGGACGCCCAGTCGTTCGGGCGGCGGATGCGGTCGAAGAGGGCGGCGGTGGTGGCCAGGCCCGAGATCCACAGGGCGTTGATCTCGACGGCCTTGCCCTGGCGTTCGGTGACGGGGTCGCCGCCGATGCGGGCGTCCATCCAGGTGAGGGCGAAGCCGGGCTTGCCCTGGGTGAGGAGGCCGTCGGCGGGGTCGGCGGCGATGCCGTAGCGGGTGCCCCGCTGGTGGTGGGTGAGCACCGCGTTCATGCTGTCGGCGAGCTCGGCGACGGTGTCCAGGTCGCCGGAGGCCGCGCAGTACCGGTCGATCGCGTGCAGGAACCACAGCGCCGCGTCGGCGGTGTTGTACTCCAGCGTGCCGGTGTCGGCGGTGTTGGCGAGCATCCCCTCCGACACGGTGGCGCCGGCGCGCAGCAGGACCCGGCGGGCCTCGTCGAGGCGGCCGGTGGTCAGGAACAGGCCCTCGAAGGACGTCATCAGGTCGCGGGACCACTCCCCGAACCAGGGGTAGCCGGCCGCGGCCGACGGGCCGGTCGGGGTGTCGATGACGAACTGGTCCGCGGCGATCACGAGCTGCCGGCCGACGGCATCGGTCGCTCCGGCGCCCCGGACGAGCGCGCGGGCGCGGGACCGGGCGGCGGCGACAAGGGCGTCCGCGGGAGGCAGCACGCCGCCGTAGGGGGCCGCGGCGGCGGTGACCCCGACGGACGCGCCGGGCGCCAGGGAAGCGGTGAACCAGCCGGCGGCCCACAGGTCCTCGTCCGGGTTCAGGCCGCGGGCCGCCTCGGCGCGGGCATGCACCCCCCGGAACCACTCACCGCCGGGCTGCCAGTTCGGCCCGGTGACCCGGTACGCGCCGTCGAACTCGAAGCCGTCCGCGACCGGGATCATCCGGGGTTCGATGTCGCCGTGGCGTTCGCCGTGGGCGTCGCGCCAGGTGCACAGCGGGGTCAGTTCGAGCGTGATCGGGCCCGGGGCGCGCAGGACGCGGAAGACGACGCCGACCGCGGGGCGGCCGTGTGCCATCGCGATCTCCCGTTCGAGCACCACGTCGCCGAGGTCCCAGCGCCAGCACGGCACGCCGTCCTCGAGGCGGAACTCGGCGAGGTGGACGTGCCCGGCGGGGTCGACGGCGCCGCCGGCCCATTCGTCGGTGGCGAGGCGGAACACCCGGTCGCCGGCCCGCACGACCGGGTCGAGGGCGGCCAGGCCGAGCATCCGGGAGCTGGCGCCGGGCGCCGCGGCGACGAGCAGGCCGTGGTAGCGGCGGGTGCGCAGGCCCGCGACCGTGCCCATCGCGTAGCCGCCGAGCCCGTCCGTCACCAGCCACTCGCGGGTGGACGCGGCATCGAGGTCGCCGCACACCTGGCGGCCGAAGGTGATCACCGCTGGACTCCCGTGGAAGGACGGGCGATGAGCTCGGCCAGCAGCCCGGTCCAGCCGGTCTGGTGCATCGCGCCGAGCCCCGCGCCGTTGTCGGCGTGGAAGTACTCGTAGAAGAGCAGGTTGTCGCGCCAGTTCGGGTCGTGCTGCAGCCGGTCCACCCAGCCGAACGCCGGTCTGCGGCCGTCGGCGCCACGGCGGTACAGCGAGAGCATCCGCTGACGCAGATCCTCGGCGATCTCGCCGGCGGTGCACTGGCGCCCGGAGCCGGTCGGATACTCGATCTTCACGGCGTCGCCGAGGTTGGTGTGGTAGTCCTCCAGGGTGCGCAGCACCAGGTAGTTCAGCGGCATCCACAGCGGGCCGCGCCAGTTGGAGTTGCCGCCGAACATGCCGGTGGTGGACTCCGCCGGCTCGTAGCTGACGCGCGCGGTCCAGCCGGGCAGCTCCACGCTGAACGGGTGCGTGGCGTGCCACCGGGACAGGGCCCGCAGGCCGTACGGGGACAGGAAGCTCTCCTCGTCGAACAGGTGCGGCAGGATGCGGCGGGCCCGCCCGTGCGCGGCCACGCCGACGGCCATGAGGCCGGTGTCGCCGTCGTCGCTGAGCACCTGGTGCGCCGGCATCTCGGCGAAGCTCTTGGACAGCCGCCGGACCCGGTCGAAGTCCTCCCGATGCAGCGCCTTCGTGGCGAACAGCGGGATGACGCCGACCATCGAGCGCACCCGCAGCGGCGTGCTGGAGCCGTCGGGGGCGCGCAGCATGTCGTAGTAGAAGCCGTCCTGCTCGTCCCACAGGTCGTTGGCGCGCATCGCCTCGGAGATGAGGGCGAAGTGCTCCAGGAACTTGACCACGAGGTCGTCCAGCGCCGGGTTGTGCCGGGCGAGCTCCCGGGCCATCTCCAGCAGGTTCAGGCAGTAGAACGCCATCCATGCGGTCGCGTCGGACTGCTCCAGCCGGTACCCCGGCGGCAGGTGCGACCGGTCGATCGGGCCGATGTTGTCCAACCCCAGGAAGCCGCCCTGGAACAGGTTCCTGCCGTCGGCGTCCTCACGGTTGACCCACCAGGTGAAGTTCAGCACCAGCTTCGAGAAGACCCGGGTCAGGAACTGCAGGTCGCGCCGGCCGTCGATCTGATACACCTGCAGCGCGGCCCACGCCTGCACCGGCGGGTTGAGGTCCTCGAACGCCCACTCGTAGGCGGGGATCGCGCCGTTGGGATGCTGGAACCATTCGCGGCACAGCAGGACCAGCTGGTACTTCGCGAAGGCCGGGTCGAGGTGGGCGAGCGCGACGGCGTGGAAGGCGGAGTCCCACGCGGCGAACCACGGGTACTCCCACGGGTCCGGCATGGACATGATGTCGGAGGCGTCCAGGTGCCGCCAGCCGGCGTTGCGGCCGTGCTGCCGGCCGGGCGGGGGCGGCGGCTGCGCCGGGTCGCCCTTGAGCCACTGGGCGACGTCGTAGTTGTAGAACTGCTTGCCCCAGATCATGCCGGCGAAGCCCTGCCGCATGATCATGGCGTCCTCGGCGGAGGTCCCCGGCGGCGTCAGGTCCGCGTAGAAGGCGTCGGCCTCGGCCCGCCGCTGCCGCAGCACCTTCTCGAACTTCGGTCCGAAGGCGGACGGGTCGGCCTTCGGCGCCAGCCGCAGCGACAGCGAGACCGTCTCGCCCGGCTGGGCCGTCACCTCGTACCAGAACGCGGCCTTGGTGCCCTCCCGCTCCGGGTTGACGGTGGGGGCGCCGTGCACCACGTGGTCGTTGATGCCGTCCTTCGGGAACGGCGTCACGGACGGGCTGCCGAACAGCCGCTCGGCGTTGGTCTCGTTCTCGCAGTACAGCTGCCGCGGCGTCGCGCCGTCGGGCCCCGGCGCGGCCTGCAGCACCATCGGGCCGAGGCCCTCGTGCTCGACGCCGATCGTGGCACCGCCGGTGGCGGCGAGACGCGGCCTGGGCCGGTCCTCCGAGTCCCACGACCAGGTGTTGCGGAACCACACGGTCGGCAGCACGTGCAGCGTCGCCGCCTCCGGCCCGGTGTTGGTGAGCCGCACCCGGATCCGCAGGTCGTCCGGGTCCGCCTTCGCGTAGTCGGTCTCGACGATCCAGTACCGGTCCTCGTCGAACGCGCCGGTGTCCAGCAGCTCGAACTCCGGCTCCTCCCGGGACCGGCGCCGGTTCTCGCTCACCAGCTGCTCGTAGGGGAACGCCCGCTGCGGGTAGTGGTACCGCCAGCGCATCCAGGCGTGGCTGGGCACCGCGTCGAGGTACCACCAGTACTCCTTGGCGTCCTCGCCGTGGTTGCCCTCGTTGCCGGTGAGCCCGAAGATGCGTTCCTTGAGGATCGGGTCCTCGCCGTTCCACAGGCCGAGGCCGAAGCAGAGCCGCTGCTCGGCGTCGCAGATGCCGCCGAGGCCGTCCTCGCTCCACCGGTACGCCCGGGAGCGCGCATGCTCGTGCGGGAACGCCTCCCACGCCGTGCCGTCGCCGCTGTAGTCCTCGCGCACGGTGCCCCAGGCCCGCTCGCTGAGGTACGGCCCCCACCGGTACCAGGGACTCGCGTCAAGAAGGCCGTCCTCCGGTCGCCCGAAGGACGCGACCCGCTCCCGCTCCGCATTGCTCATGCCGCCAGCGCACCATCCCGCGGTGTGTCCGGGCGTCACCCCGGCGGCATGACGCTTACTTCTTCCAGAAGAACACGAGGTGGTAGCCGTCCGGGTCGGCCAGTTCGAACTCCACCATGCCGGCCTTCTTCGTCGGCTCGGTCGCCGGTTTCAGGCCCAGCGCCTGCACGCCCGCGTAGAACTCCTGGATGTCCTCGACCTTGATGTACAGGTAGGTGCCGGCGCCCCTGACCGGCGGCTCCTCGCCCTCGTGCGGCCGGAACGTGATCCAGAACCAGTTCACGTAGGCGGTGAGCTGGTTGGCGTCGCGCTTCATCCGAAAGCCCAGCTGCTCGTAGAAGGCCGCCGTCTCGTCCAGGTCCTTGACGTAGCAGACCACTCCCGAGATGCTGCTCATCTTCATCGTCGTGCTCCTCCGTGCCGTCGGAAAATGCGTTCTCACCGGGTCTGACGGAGCCGACGTACAAGATGTGACCGAGGTGCGACATCGAATTTTCGACGATCACCACCGAGCGGCTCGTGCTGACCCCGCTGCGCCCGTCCGACGCCGACGCGATGGCCGACGTGCTCGGCGACGAGGCGCTGCACGGGTTCACCGGTGGCCATCCGCTCGGTGCTCTCGAGCTGCGCCGCCGGTACGAGCGGCTGGTGGCCGGCCCGGACGACCCGGACGAGTCGTGGCTGAACTGGATCGTGCGCCGGGCGGACGACGGGGCACCGATCGGCACGGTCCAGGCGACCGTGACCGGCCGGGCCGCCGAGATCGCCTGGGTCATCGGCGTGCCCTGGCAGGGGCACGGCTACGCCGGTGAGGCGGCGGCGGCGCTGGTGCGGTGGCTGCTCGATCGGGGTCTCGCGGTGGTCACCGCAAACATCCATCCGGACCATCACGCTTCGGCGGGGGTCGCGGCGCGGGCCGGCCTGTCCGTCACGGACGAGGAGGTCGACGGTGAGCGGGTGTGGCGCTCAAAGCCGCATTCCTCCGTTTTCCGGTAATCGGGGGGATTTTCGGGCGATCATGACGAGGTGAGCCAGGAAACGGGTGGGCCTGACGGCGATCACGTGGTCCACGTCGGCCGGCAGCCGATCTACGACCGTGACGGGGCGGTGGTCGCGCACGAGCTGCTGTTCCGGGCCGGAGCGACCGCCTCGACCGCGTCCCGCCGCGACGCGCACGCCACCGCCCGGGTGCTGGTCGCCGCGTTCACGGAGTTCGGGCTGGACGAGGTCGCCGGCGGCCGGGTCTGCTTCATCAACCTGACCCGGGACTTCCTCACCGGCCAGCTGCCGCTGCCCTTCGACTGCAGCCAGGCGGTCCTCGAGGTCCTGGAGACCACCGACGTCGACGAGGACGTCCTGGCCGGCGTGACCGCGCTCGCCGAGCAGGGGTACACGATCGCCCTGGACGACTTCGTGTTCGGCACCAGCCACGAGCGGCTGCTCGACATCGCCACCTACGTGAAGATCGACATGCTGGACGCCGACGAGGCAACCGTCCGCGCCACCGTCCTCAACTGCCGGCTGCACGCCCACCTGCAGCTGATCGCGGAGCGCCTGGAGACCCCCGAGGCGCTCGACTTCGCGATGTCGCTGGGGTTCGAGTTCTTCCAGGGGCACGTGCTGGGCCGCCCGCACGTCAGCTCGACCGTCGCCCTCGCCCCGTCCCGGCTCACCCGGCTGCGCATCATGGCCGCGCTCAGCGTCGATGACGTCGACATCGACGGGCTCGTCGACCTCGTCGGCCAGGACGCGGCCCTGAGCCTGCGGCTGCTGCGCGCCACGAACGCGGCATCCTTCGGCCTCAACCGCACCGTGTCGTCGATCCGCGACGCGGTCGTGGCGCTCGGCCTGACCCGGCTGCGCCAGTGGGTGACGCTGATGCTGGTCGCGGACATCACCGAGGCCGACCCGGAGCAACTCAGCCAGCTGCTGATCCGGGCCCGGTGCTGCCAGCTGCTCGCCGAGGCCGCGGCGCTGCCGGGCGAGCCCGCCTACATCGGCGGGCTGCTGTCGGCCGTCGCCGACCTGTTCGGCGAGCCGACCGACCGGGTCCTCAACGGCGTGCCGCTGGACCAGACCCTCACCGACGCGCTCCTCGCCGGCACCGGCCCGCTCGGCGAGGTCCTCGCCACCGTGCGCGCGTATACGGCGCCGGGCGCGGCACCGGCCGCGGCGAGCGTCACGGAGGATCCGGCGGCCCTCGCGTCGCTGTACCTGACCGCCGTGCGCTGGGCGAACAGCACCCTGAGCGACCTGTCCGCCGAGCTGCGCCACCCCGAACCGGACCCGGCACCCCAGCGGCACTGAGCCGGGTCAGGCCAGGGCGGCGAGGAACTCGCGGGCCCAGTGGTCGACGTCGTGGGCCTGGACGCGGGCGCGCATCCGGCGCATCCGCACGGCGCGGTCGTCCGGTGGGGCGTCCAGCGCGGCGACGATCGCGCGCTTGAGGTCCTCGACGTCGTGCGGGTTCACCACGAAGGCGTCGTCGAGCTCGGCGGCGGCGCCGGTGAACTCGCTGAGCACGAGCGCGCCCTGCTCGTCCCGGCGGGCGGCGACGAACTCCTTGGCCACGAGGTTCATGCCGTCCCGCAGCGGGGTGACGAGCATGACGTCGGTCGCCAGGTACAGCGCGACCAGCTCGGCCGGTGAGCGCGACTGGAACAGGTAGTGCACCGGGACCCGCCCCACGGCGCCGAACTCGCCGTTGATCCGGCCGACCTCGCGCTCGACGCGCTCCCGCAGCTGCTGGTACTGCGCGACGCGCATCCGGCTGGGGGTGGCGACCTGCACGAGCACGACCTCGTCGTTGGAGACCACGCCCTCGGCGAGCAGCTCGCCGAACGCCTCGACGCGCTGCTCGATGCCCTTGGTGTAGTCGAGGCGGTCGACGCCGAGCAGCAGCCGCCGGTCGCCGCCGAGCTCGGCGCGCAGCCGGTCCGCTTCCCGCTGGACGTCGGGGTCGGCGGCGAGGCGGTCCGTCTCGGCCACGTCGATGGAGATCGGGAAGGCCTGGGCGACCACGGTGCGTCCCTCGTAGGCGACCCGGTCGTCGTCCGGTTCGAGGCCGAGCAGCCCGGCGGCGAGCTGCAGGAAGTTCTGTGCCGCGTGGGGGCGCTGGAACCCGACCAGGTCGGCGCCGAGCAGCCCGCGCAGCAGTTCGGCCCGCCGGGGCAGCTGCATGAACAGCTCCACCGGAGGGAACGGGATGTGCAGGAAGAACCCGATGCGCAGGTCCGGCCGCAGCGCCCGCAGCATCGCCGGGACGAGCAGCAGCTGGTAGTCGTGCACCCACACGGTGGCACCGTGGGCCGCGACCTCGGCGGTGGCCTCGGCGAAGCGGCGGTTCACCGAGTCGTACGCCTGCCGCCACGGTCGCCGGTGCACGGGCGGCTCGACGAGATCATGGAACAGCGGCCAGATGGTCGAGTTGGACTGGCCCTCGTAGTAGCGGTCGACGTCCTCGGCGCTCAACGGCACGGGGCGCAGCTCGATCCCGTCGACCTCCTGCGGGCCGGTGTCGTCGTCGGGCGCGCCGGTCCAGCCGACCCAGGCGCCGCCGGAGCTGCGCACGATCGGTTCGAGGGCGCTGACCAGCCCGCCCGGGCTGCGGGTCCAGTGCTGCTCGCCGTCGTCGCCGACCGTGCGGTCCACGGGGAGCCGGTTGGCCACCACGACGAACTCGTAGCCGTCGGCCATCAGGGAATCTCCACACCCCTGGGGTACCTCACCCGGCGCGCGGGAAACCGTATCCGGGGAGGAATCACGCCGCGCGGAGGGCGAACAGCACCGCGCCGGGGGCCGCCTGGTCGGGGTCCAGCAGCAGTTGCGCCTCGATGGTGAACCCGGCGTCGCGCAGCCAGGACGCGACCTGCTCGGGACGGCGGCGGTGGACGTGGACCCGCATCGGGTGCCCGCCGTACCCCTCCGTCTTCAGGCGCGACCCGTGGCCGGCATGGAACCCGACCAGCAGTGGGGCGCGGGGCCGCAGCACCCGCCGGAAGCCGTCGAAGACGGCCGGGATCACGGCGTCGGGGATGTGCACCAGCGACCAGAAGGCGAGCAGCCCGGCGACCGACGCGTCGGGCAGGTCGAGGTCGGTCATCGAGCCCACCTCGAACCGGATGCCCGGGTGGTCCCGCCGGGCGATGTCGACCATCGCCGGCGACAGGTCGATGCCGAACGCGTCGACGCCCAGCTCGTGCAGGTAGGCGGTGACGTGCCCGGGGCCGCAGCCGACGTCGGCGACCCGGCCGACGCCGACCTGGCCGGCGAACAGTTTCAGGGCGGCACGCAGGTAGGGCTCGCCGGTCAGCGCGTCGCGCAGCTGGCCGGCGTAGCTCTCCGCCACCGTGTCGTAGGACGTTCGGGTGTCCGCCAGCCAGTCATCCTCGCTCATGGAACTGCACCGTATCGCAGGCCTTATTGCACATTAGTTGCAATTACAGAATACTGGCATCCCATGGGGCACGAAGATCCAGTCGAGGTCGTCGATGCGGCCGGGTTCCTCGCGGCGGGCGACGAGTTGGCCCGCCTCTACGCGGCGGTGTTCGGCGGGCCGCCGTGGAACGAGCCGCCGGAGCGCGCCGAGGCGTTCCGGGCCACCCTGCCCGGCGAGGCCGCGCGGCCGGGGTTCCGCGCCGCGTTCAGCCGGGACGGCGGCGGCGCCCTGGCCGGATTCGCCTACGGGTTCACGACCGCCGAGCCCTTCCCGAGCGGGCGCAGCTACGACGAGGTCCGGGTCGCGCTCGGCGCGGGCACCGGGGAGTTGTCGGGCACGTTCGAGGTGATGGAGCTGGCGGTCCACCCGGCCGCGCGCGGCGGCGGGCACGGCCGGCGGCTCCTCGCCGCCGTCGTCGGCGACCGGCCCGCGTGGCTGCTCACCGCCGAGCACGCCGAGGGCACGGTCGCGTTCTACGACCGGCTGGGCTGGCGGCGACTGGGCAGCGCGAACGGCATCCTCGTCTACACCGCCCCCTGATCCGCGCGGCCCGGCCCCTCCGACTGCGCAGGCCGGCCGCCTCAGTCCACCGGACGCGGGCTCAGTCCACCGGACGCGGGGCGAGGGAGCCGAACGCCGTCCGTCTGGCGAACCAGGATCTGGCCGCATACGCGAACGACGCGGCGAGCAGACCGGCGGCGACCGCGCACATCAACCGGGTCAGGCTGGTGTGGACCAGACCCGCCGCCGGCAGGAACGGGACCGTCGCGGCGGCCGCGAGGGTGACGGCGACGGCGACCGTCCAGAACAGTCCCAACCGGCGGCGCACCGGCGGCGGTTCACCGTGCCATTGGCGCACCAGTCGCCCCCGGCCGATGACCACGACGACCGCGAGCAGACCGGCCGCGCCGAGGACGTGCATCACGTACTCCGACACGGGCACGACCGCCTCGAGCCGGTCCAGCGCGAGGTGGCTGGCCGCGCCGATCAGCGCCGATGACACGACGACCCGCCACCCGGGCCGGAACCGGCCGATCGCGCCGTAGTCGGCCAGCGCCAGGGGCCGCCAGGTCGGCAGGTGCGCCGCCACCACCGGTGTGACGCGGCGGATCAGCCAGGTCGCGGCGAGGGTGACCGGCAGGCACCACAGGACCAGGCCGAGGACCTGGTGCGACAGCGGCCAGACCGGCAGCCCGGAGCCGTCGAGGGCATACGCGAGGTCCGGCGCCGTCGACCCGATCACGAGCGCGATCTCGTCGAACCAGCGCGGCCGCCACAGCTTCAACGGCAGCACGGCGGCGGGATGGGTCGGAAACGTCAGGGGCACCACCGCGACGGTAACGGCAAACCGTGCGGGCCGGGTGCCCCCGCCGTGGAGATCGTGTGACGGCCCTCATGTCACAGCCGGCCGCCCCGCCACGTCTGGTGTCTGGTCGTACGAACCGAACAACAGGGAGCGGACATGAAGATCGCGTTGGTCACCGGGGCGAACAAGGGCATCGGCCGGGCGGCCGCGGAGCAGCTCGCGGCGCTGGGCATGACGGTGCTGATCGGCGCCAGGGATCCGCACCGCGGCGAGCAGGCCGCCGCCGCGCTCCGGGAGCGGGGCGCGGACGTGCACGCGCTCGTCCTGGACGTCACCGACCGGGCCGGCGTGCAGGCGGCCGCGGCGCGGATCGAGGAGCGTCACGGCCACCTCGACGTGCTCGTCAACAACGCCGGCATCACCGGCTCCGGGCAGGTCTCACCCCAGGACGCCACGGACCAGATCCCGAGCTCCGTCGACCTGGACCTGGTCCGGGCGGTGTTCGAGACCAACGTCCTCGGCGTGATCGCGGTGACGAACGCCATGCTGCCGCTGCTGCGGCGGTCACCGGCGCCACGGATCGTCAACGTCAGCAGCCACGCCGCGTCGCTGACCCTCACCGGCAACCCGGACGGCCCGTTCTCGGCGCTGCTGCCGTCGGCGGCGTACACCCCTTCGAAGGCCGCACTGAGCGCGCTGACCGTGCAGTACGCCAACGAACTGCGCAAGGACGGCATCCTCGTCAACGCCGCGGCGCCCGGCTTCGTCGACACGGACAGCAACAACCACACGGGATTCCTCACCCCCGCGCAGGGCGCCGCGGTCGTGGTGTGCCTGGCGACGCTCGGCGAGGACGGCCCGACCGGCGGCTTCTTCAGCGCGGACGGACCGGTACCGTGGTGACGCCGAGCCCGGCCGACGAGAGGGACGCCGCACCGCCATGACGATCGCACTGGCCGAGGCGCCGCTGCGCCAGGCCCGCAACTCCGCCGCCTTCTGGACCGCCACCGGCGTCGCCCGCGGCCACGAGGTGATCCGCCACCCGGGTTTCCTCGCCGTCGCCGGCGACGAGCGCGCGGGCCTGCGGATCCTGATCCAGGACGACGGGCTCGACGCCGGCGCGGTCGCCGACCTCACCGACCTGGCCGGCCGCGCCAAGGGGCCGGTGGACGTCGAGGACCCGTTCAGCTCGACCGACCTGAGCCACCTGGGGATGCGCACCTGGCAGATGCCGGTCATGCTGCGCGGGCCCGGCCCGGTGGACGCACCGGCGATGACCGTGGCGAAGGTGCGCGACGAGGAGGACCTGCACGCCGCCGAGCAGGCCGTGATCGCCGGGTTCGAGCTGACCCGGTTCGAGCCCTTCCGCGGCGGCGAGCTGTTCCCGCCGGCGCTGATCGAGCAGCCGGGGGTGGACGTGTTCGTGGCGCGGCTCGACGGTGCGGTCGCCGGGGCCTGCGTGACCGTCGTGGCGGACGGGTTCGGCAGCCATTACTGGGTCGGCACCCCGGCGGCGTTCCGCTCCCGTGGGGTCGGGCGGGCGATCATGCTCGGCTCCCTCGCCCCGCTGGTGGACCTGCCGGTCACGCTCACCGCCTCGCGGCTGGGCCGGCCGCTGTACGAGTCCCTCGGCTTCACCGCCGCGGCGCCGGCTACCTGGTGGTCGTCGTCCCGCTGAGCCCGTACCACCACGACTCGCACTCGTCGCCCATGGCTTCGACCTCCTCGTCGGACGGTCGGCGGCCGGGCGGCACCGGCACCGAGAGCGCGTCGGTCCGCAGGGCGATCTCCCGCAGTTCTTGGACAGCGGGGATCGCCCTGAGCTCCTCGACGCCCACCCCGAGGCCAACGAGGATGCCGCTGCCGAGTGTGTACCACAGTGCGATCAGCTCACGGTCGCCGGCACGCTCGGCCGCGGCGGCGACGGCCAGCACCGCGTCGATGAGGGCGACCGGGCGTGGCGCGACGGCGTCCGAACCGGTGAGCCGCCCGGCGTCGACCATGCGCCGCCACAGGTCGGTGCCGGCGTCGCAGTACAGCAGCGGCGGGTCGACGTAGCCGTCCTCCAGCTCGGTGTCGTACCCGTCGAAGTCCTCGGCGTCCTCGTCGAACGTGCGCAGCGCCGTGTACTGCGTCAGCGCGTCGAAATACGCCCGCCGCCGTGGGTAGTCGGGGTGCTGGTCGAGCGGGAACCGGTAGACGAACCGGCGCCGCACCAGCAGCTCGATCCCACGGAAGTGCGTCATCGAACCGTCGTGCTGCCGCTGGAACGCGAACAACGCCGGCAGCAGGTCCCGCAGCCGGTCGTCGTCGTGCGCGTCCAGCAGGCACACCGATTCCCACACCAGATCGTCGAACACGCCCTCAGCCTTGCGTGATCAGCAGCGGCCGGCCTTCGCGGGCCCACTGCACGGCGAGCCGGTTGTCGACCCGGTGATCGTCGCCGTAGAGCCCGGCGACGAAGGTGGCCGGCACCTCGGCGCGGCTCAGCGTGATGGCCGTCCAGCCCCAGCCGGTCTCTTCGACGTCGTCGCCGGTGTGTCCGGCGCCTTCCGGCAGCGTCGCGTAGCGGCGGCACAGCACGTGGCCGGTGTTGTTGACGTTGAGGTCGCCCTCGTCGGAGATGATGATCGGGCAGTTGGTGCGGCCGGCCACGGACAGGGTGCCGTCGGTGGTGGCGAAGTCGATGAGCCGGGTGACCGTGGCATTCTGATACACGAACAGCATCGTCGCGTCCAGGGTGACCACGTCGGCCCGCAGCGCACCGGTCACCATGAGGGCGAAGCTCGCCTCGGCGTCCTCGTCGAGGGCGAGGGTGCCGTCGACGGTGAGGTCGCCGTCGATCACGAACGCGATGAGCCCGTCGTCCAGGTCTGCGTCCGCGGCGCGGAACAGCTGCCCGCCGGTCCAGTCGCCGCCGATGTGGAGGTCGCCCGTGAAGACGTAGGCGGTGTCGAAGCCCGCGTCGAACCGCTCGAACCTGGTCAGCCGCAGCGCCGCGTCGGCATCCTCGAAGGGCACCCTCGCCCATGATCCTGTGCTCACGCCGGGTCACGCTATACGATCGCCGGCATGCCGTATCAGGTCGCGGAGATCGTCGCGAAGCCCACGCTCGTGGTGCGCGTCGGGGACGCCGAGACCGGCGAGCCACGGCGGATGACCGTCTACACCGGCGAGGCCGTCCTGGCCACGCAGGCGACCGGGTTCCGCGCCATCACCGGCCTGCTGCCCCGCGAGCCGTGCGGCCTGTTCGTCCCCGACGTCCGGCCGGTCGAGCCGCACGAGCAACCCGTCGTCGCGCAGGCAGAAGCGTATCTGTGCGGCGTCGTCATCGAGGGCCAGATCCAAAAGCAGATGGGCTACGGCGTCGGTGACGCGGCGGCCGCGTTCGTCGCCGACCCGCGCGGCGGGCCCCTGCGGTGGCTGCAGTTGACCTTCACGGTCACCACCCTTGTCGCCGTCCGGATGGGGTACCGCGTCACGGTGCTGTCGCCCGTCTGAGCTCTTGATCTGCCGAAAGTGTCAGACCCCTCGTTTAGAGTGGCCGGGTGCATGTCGCAGACAGTCATGACCTGGTCAAGGTCCACGGGGCCCGTGAGAACAATCTGAAGGACGTCAGCGTAGACATCCCGAAGCGCCGCCTGACGGTGTTCACGGGGGTGTCTGGATCCGGCAAGAGCTCGCTCGTGTTCGGCACGATCGCGGCGGAGTCGCAGCGGCTCATCAACGAGACCTACAGCGCGTTCGTGCAGGGGTTCATGCCCAGCCAGTCGCGGCCCGACGTCGACCTGCTCGAGGGGTTGACCACGGCGATCATCGTCGACCAGGAGCGGATGGGGGCCAACTCCCGCTCCACCGTCGGCACGGCGACCGACGCCAACGCGATGCTGCGCATCGTGTTCAGCCGGCTGGGCGTGCCGAGCGCGGGGCCGGCGTTCCATTACAGCTTCAACGTGCCCGCGGGCGCGTGCCCGAATTGCGAGGGCATGGGCACCACCAACGACATCGACCTCGACGAGCTGTTCGACCGGGACAAGTCCCTGTCCGAGGGCGCGATCACCATCCCCGGCTACAGCGTCGACGGCTGGCTGGTGCGGATCTTCGCCGCGTCCGGGTTCGTCGACGCGGACAAGCCCATCCGCGACTACTCCGAGCAGGAGCTGCACGACTTCCTCTACAAGGAGCCGGTCAAGGTCAAGGTCGAGAGCATCAACATGACCTATGAGGGGCTCGTCCCCCGGGTCCAGAAGGCGTTCCTGCAGAAGGACAAGGAGGCGCTGCAGCCGCACATCCGCGCGTTCGTCGACCGGGCCGTCACGTTCACGGCCTGCTCCGAGTGCGGCGGCACCCGGCTCAACAAGGCGGCGCTGGACTCCCGCATCGAGGGCGTCAACATCGCCGACGCGTGCGCGATGCAGATCAGCGACCTCGCCGACTGGGTCCGCGGCATCAAGGACAAGGCCGTAGCGCCGCTGCTGAAGACCCTGCAGCAGACCCTGGACTCGTTCGTGGAGATCGGCCTGGGGTATCTGTCGCTGGACCGGCCGTCCGGCACCCTGTCCGGCGGTGAGGCGCAGCGCACCAAGATGATCCGGCATCTCGGGTCGAGCCTCACCGACGTGTCGTACATCTTCGACGAGCCGACCGTCGGGCTGCACCCGCACGACATCCAGCGGATGAACGGGCTGCTCGTGCGCCTGCGCGACAAGGGCAACACGGTCCTGGTCGTCGAGCACAAGCCGGAGACGATCGCGATCGCCGACCACGTCGTGGACCTCGGCCCCGGCGCGGGCGGCGCCGGCGGCACGGTGTGCTTCGAGGGCACCGTCGAAGGGCTGCGCGCGAGCGGGACACTCACCGGGCGCCACCTGGACTACCGGGCATCGTTGAAGTCCGATCCCCGCAAGGCGAAGGGCACGCTGCCGATCCGCAACGCGACGCGGCACAACCTGCAGGACGTCAGCGTCGACGTGCCGCTCGGTGTGCTGGTCGTCGTCACCGGGGTCGCCGGCTCGGGCAAGAGCTCGCTGATCCACGGCTCGGTGCCGAAGGGCGCCGGTGTCGTCTCCGTCGACCAGACGGCGATCCGCGGCTCGCGCCGCAGCAACCCGGCGACCTACACCGGCCTGCTCGACCCGATCCGCACCGCCTTCGCGAAGGCCAACGGCGTGAAGCCGGCCCTGTTCAGCGCCAACTCCGCCGGCGCCTGCCCCAACTGCAACGGCAACGGCGTCATCTACACCGACCTGGCGATGATGGCCGGCGTCGCGACCGTGTGCGAGGAGTGCGAGGGCAAACGGTTCCAGGCGGCCGTGCTCGACTACAAGCTCGGCGGCAAGGACATCAGCCAGGTGCTCGCGATGTCCGTCACCGAGGCCGAGACGTTCTTCGCCGCCGGCCACGCCAAGTCCCCGGGCGCGCACGCCATCCTGCACCGCATGGCCGACGTCGGCCTCGGCTACCTGACCCTCGGCCAGCCGCTCACCACCCTGTCCGGCGGCGAGCGGCAGCGGCTCAAGCTGGCCATCCACATGGCGGAGAAGGGCGGCGTCTACGTCCTGGACGAGCCCACCACGGGCCTGCACCTCGCCGACGTCGAGCAGCTGCTGAAGCTCCTCGACCGGCTCGTCGACTCGGGCAAGTCCGTCATCGTCATCGAGCACCACCTGGCCGTGATGGCCCGCGCCGACTGGATCATCGACCTCGGCCCCGGCGCCGGCCACGACGGCGGCAAGCTGGTCTTCGAGGGCACCCCGGCCGACCTGGTCGCCGTCCGTTCCACCCTCACCGGCGAACACCTCGCGAAGTACGTCGGCGCGTAACCACCCACCCGTCGTGGCGGGCGGCGGACCTGCCCACCGCCCGCCACGGCGTCCCACGCAGCCCGAGTGACCGACGTCGGAAGCCGGTGGTCTTGATGCTCATCGTGCAGGGCACCGCGCCCTACCCGTGGGGTCTCCTGGTCGTGTCCGACGCCGGTTCCACGTTCCAGGAGCTGCCCGAGCAGCTTCCCCCTGGGTGGCAGTTCGTCGCCGCTCGCGACGCGGTGGTGTTCAGCGTCGAGCACAGGCAGATCGCCGACGTGACGGTCCGGGTCTGGCGTGACCAGCTCGGTCACGACGGCGGTCGGGCGCCGATCAGCTCGGTGCAGCTCACGGTGGCGTCGGGCCGGTTGGTCGTCGGTGACGTTGAGCGAAGCCCAGAGATCACGATGTACGTCGAACAGGAACCCGGCATCTGCCTCATCGATGCCTACTTCGACGTTCCGCTCGCGCCGGAGACGGTCGATCTGGTGATACGCCCGGCCTGAGCCGGTGTCGGCGCACCGGATGATGCCCTCGACGGCGGCTGATCAGGTGAGGTCGGACGTTGGGGAGCAGCGCCGCACCGACGCTCCGGACCGCAACGGCTATCGGCGGCGGTTGCGGGGATGGTCCTTCGCCGTGCGTTCGTTGCCGTGCTTGTAGTTGCCGGTCAGGCGGGCCATCAGCTCCTGCGGATCGTCGTTCTCGACGTCGACCAGGAACCGGGCCGCCGCCGCGCCGCGCAGCACGCCCGCGGGGCGGCCGTGGTGCAGCAGCTCGATGTCGCCGCTCTTGCGGACACGGTACGTGAAACCCTCAGGCGATCCAGTCATCACCGCATCGTCCCCGCGACGGGCGGCCCACACGAGCGAGTTTCGGCGGCGGCGATTGCTACCGTGGGCCGTGCCCATCCCGTGGCGGTCCAGCCCCGACGCGTTCGCCCAGATCCTGCGCCGTCGTGGCGTCGACCCCGCGGCCGTGACCGATGTCGAGGCGGCCTGGTGCGCGTTCGGCGAGTTCCTGGACGTCGAGGTCGACGGCGTCGACCCGGACCAGGACGGCGACGGCTTCATCATCCAGTGGGGCCGGCACTCGTGGAATGGCGGGCGGCTGTCCCTGAGCCTGACCCGGCAGCTCATCGTCCACCATGACCCCGACCCCGAAGACGACGAGGACGGCTACGAGGACGACTACGGCCACGACGAGTTCTGGCAGGTCGACCTGACCATGTGCTTCGACGACGAGCCGGACCTGGCCGGCCTCGACGACCTGGAGGCCCGGGACACCGGCTTCACCTTCGACCCGATCGGCCCGGCGAGGACGGCCGCGCTGGCCGGGGCCCGGGCGGACCTGGAACGGCACCCGCAGCTGCGCGCCGTCTGGCGGGCCACTCCGGTCAGCAGCGAGCTGTCGTTCGACAGCGCCTGCTGACTCAGCGGGCGGCGGACGGGTCGAACCGGCCGGCAAGGTCCTTCAGGATCTCCGAGCGGCGCTGCTCCCGCGCGGCGCCCGACGCGTCGGACCGGGCGGCACAGTGCCGGCCGGCGAGGGCGGCCTGGGCGGCGAGCTGCCGTAGCCGCAGCCCGAGCCGGCGCAGTCCGTCGTCCGAACGCGCCGCCTCCGCCGGCACCGCCGCCGCCAGTGCCTGCAGGACCGCGATGTCGTCGTTGTCCAGGGCACGATCCAGGGCGGTCGCGTCGACCGCCGCTCCCCGGTCGAGCAGGTGCCGGGCAAGGTCCGCGTCGACTCCGTGAGCGCCGACCCGGAGGCTGTTGCCCACCGGTACACCACGATCGACGAGCCACCGGACGACTGTGGAAGACCGCTGCCGCAGCGCGACGTCGACCGGGGTCAGCCCGCCGCCGACCTCCTCGGCCGGGTCGCACCCCGACGCCACCAACCGCTCCAGCAGGGCGAGGTCGTCGGCCACGGCCGCCCGCTCCAGCGCCAGCCGGCGCAGCCTGCGCTGCCCGACGAGGGTGCCGCGCTCCAGCGCGCCGCGCCAGTCGAGCACGGCGGAGCGCACCAGCCGGCGCAGCTTCTCCGCCGTCTCCCGGACCCGCGGGTCGCCGGAGTCGTGCAGGTTGTCGACGGCGTAGCGCAGCTCGGCGTCGGCGGTGTTGCCGGCCTCCCACGGGTCGCGCTCCAGCGCCAGCCGACCGAACAGCGCACGGAGGTCCCGGGCGAGCGGCCCGGCCCGGTCGCCGTCCACCAGCTCCCATCCCGCCGGCAACCCTTCCTGCCAGGCCACGACCGCGCCGTGGTCCGGGCCTTCGGCGGTGCGCACGTACACCCGGTCGTAACACTCGAATCCGCCGATCGGCAGGTGGACGAGCCGCCCGGACCAGTCCGGCCGGTGCTCCGCGGCCAACGCGCACTCGTGGTCGATCCAGCCCCACAGGTCGTCGAAGGCGCCGCTGTCCGGGTAGAACAGCTCCGCGAAGGACAGTGCCACGTCGTGCCCGCCGAGGTCCGCGCGCAGGTCGTAGTGCAGCCGACCGCCGAACGTGGTCCGCCACAACGCCACGAGCGCGCCGGGCAGCGGTCCGGCGCACCGCGATGCCACCGCGGCGAGCACCTCGTCGGTGACGGGCGGCTGCGCCCGCAGCACCAGCCGGTCCTCGAACACCGCGATCCCGGCCTCGGCGAGGATCCGCAGGTCGGTCTCATGCATCTGCATCGGTCAGGGCCTCGGGTCGAATGCGGGCACGTACGGCAGGGGGACGGATCCCCACCGCTCGGTGAGGGTGTCGTGCCGGCGGCCCGACAACTCCGCCAGGGCCGGCGTCCCGGAGGAGCGGCGGGCCCGGTCGCCGCCGCCCAGCGGGCCCAGCCGGGCGCCGGGGAGCAGCGCCCGCGCCGCGTCGAGGTCACTCCCCACCGATGGTCCTGGGCAGCGTGAACGGCGGGGCGGTGCGGTCGAAGGCGCCGAGTTCGCCGTCGGGTTCGCCGATGTACGCGTAGCCGTCCTGGACGTAGAAGTGCATCCACGGTTCCCCGGACGGATGCACGTCGGCGACGCCGATCCAGCCCTGTGTCAGCGACCACGGGGCCATCCAACTTGGCACTGAGCGCATCAGGTCGTACATCGCGTCGTCGACCAGGTACATCCGCACGTACAGCTCGGAGTCGTCCAGGGACCGGGCCCAGCCGTCGGGCATGGTGTCGTCCGGGACCGGCAGCAGGCACTGCCAGGCCTCCAGCTCCGGCGGCTCGGGCGGCAGGTCGGTCAGGCCGAGGTGGAAGCGCAGCTCGGCCAGGACCGACGAGGGTGTGTCCGGGCGCAGCCGCAGCCGCAGCGTCCACTCGTAGTGCAGGCTCATCGCCGGGCGTACTCCAGGGCACGCCGGACGTTGTCGGCGACCGGGTCGACCGAGTCCAGGACCAGGCGTTCGTCGTCCCAGCCCTCGAAGCCTTCCCGGCGGGCCTCGACCGACTCCCACGTCGGCTCGGCGGCGCCGGCGAGGTCGACGTCGCGGCGCTCCTCGAGCCGCCGCCGGTGCAGGGCCGGGTCGGAGCAGACGACCTCGACGAACCGCAGCGGCACCTCGTGCCGGGCGGCCAGGTCCCGCCACTGCTGGCGGGCCACCTCGGCGTCGTTGACGGCGTCGACGACGACCGTCTGGCCGAGCCTGAGCATCGCGCCGGCGAGCGCGCCGACGACGACGAACGCGGCCAGCCCGGTCGGCTGGTCCCGGTCGATCCCGGCGGCCCACAGCGCCACCTCGACGGGGTCGACGGGCAGCACCGGCGCCGGCAGCTCCCGGGCCAGCTGCCCGGCGATCGTGCTCTTCCCGGTCCCCTGCAGGCCACACATCGCGATCAGCACCCCGTCAGGTTGCCACAGTCAGTCGAGCGGATCCCAGTGTCCGGCGTACCGCAGCAGCGACGCGGCGAGGTCCGGGTGCGCCGCCGCCCAGACGGTGTCGAACAGGAACCACTGCTGGTGCCCGAACGGCTCGTTGCAGTGCATCGCCAGCTGGGCGAGGTGCTCGTCGACCCGGAGCAGCGAAGCGTCGGGGTTCCGCCCGTCGGTGCACTCGCCGACCTCGATCAACGAAGTGGCCTCCTGGTGCACGGCGGCGTGCGCGGCCGGCATGCCGGCCGGCCATGGGCCGTCGCCGAGGTTGAAGCCCGGCCACTGGTTGCACCGCCGCAGGGCCGGCTCGACGGTGGTGTCGTCCGGGGCGACGAGCGCCCGCAGCACGAGCAGCTCCGGCGGCCAGTCGCCGGCCGGCGCGGCCGCGCGCAGGTGACCTGGCAGCCCCGGGAGGTCGACGCCGGGGAACTCGAGGGGCTCCAGCCGGGCGAGGGTCTCGCCGTCGTAGTGGGTCAGGAACACCGCGTAGGTCGTCACCGCGCCACCGGCGGGCGGTGCGTCGCCGGGCAACGGCCACGACCCGTGCAGCAGGTAGGCGAGCCGGTCGGCGCGGGCCGTTGCCAGGTCGTCGTGGAGGAAGAAGTAGGCCAGTTCGACCTCGTCGTCGTTGGTACGCGCACGCAGGCTCTGTCCGTCGAGCCGGATGTAGTCGGTGTCGCCCTCGACGTAGAGGTGTTCGTGCAGCAGTGTGCGTAGCTCATCGACGGTTCCCGGCCGGGGCAGCTGCTCCTCCTGGGCCGCTTCGAAGATCGAGGCCAGCCCGTACACCGGACCGCCGAGCTCCGCCTCGATCCAGTCCCATGGCGCGTCGTTGTCCCAGCCGCGCCGGAACCAGTCCAGCACGCCGCGATCCGGCAGCCGGCGGATGCGCAGGCTGAACGGCCCCTCGTAGTGCGTGCGGTAGACGAAATACACGTCCGCGACTGTACGGCGGTTCGCGGGTCCAGTACGTTCCGCGCGTGAAGATCATGGAGGATGACGAGCCCCGGCCCGTCGAGTTCGTCGGCGCTGGTGGGCACGGCGTGCCGTTGCCGTTCACGAACTCCTCCCGCAGGCCGCCCGAGCCGCCGGAACACCCGGCGCCCCGGCGACCGAGACGGTGGGGCCGGTGGCTGCTGGCGGCCGGTGTCCCGGTGGTGCTGGCGGCGGCGCTGTCCCTGACTTCCGGGACCGACGCGAAATCCCGGACGGCCGTCGCGGCGTCGCCCACCGCCGAGCCGTCGCGGTCGAGGACGCCCGCGGAGGTCAAACAGGACCTCATCGACGCCGGGCTCGCTGCGCAGAGCCAGGCGCTGCTCGGCGGCGACCTGGCCGCCTACCTCAGTTTCGTGGACGCCCCGCTGCACCCCGAGTTCACCCAACGCTTCCACTCGCTGCGGGCGCTGCGCGTGGCGCGGTGGACGGCGAAGGTCTTGATCATGCCACTGGACCCCGACGACAAGTGGACCGTCAAGGTGACGGTGAGGTACTGCCTCGGCGACGCGGACTGCGTACCCGCCGAGATGGTGCTGCCGAGCACGTGGACGGTCCGGGACGGCAGAGCGGTCGCCACCACGTTCCAGCGCACGGTGTTGCCGTGGGACCTGACGGCCCTGGAAGCCGTCGCGGGCCGGCGGGTGATCGTGGCCGCGCCGGCTGCGCTCGCCGGGCAGTTGCGGCAGACCCTTGAGGCCGCGGACCGGGCCGCCGACCTCGCCGACCGGTACGCCCGGTGGGATCCGCCGCCCAAGCGGTACGTCGTCTACATCGCCGGGCCGGAGCAGTGGCGCACCTGGTGGAACGGCCGGACCGACTACACCGACGGCTACGCGTACGGCCCCTACGGTGTCGCGGTCAAGGCCGATCAGGACGGCCTGACGAACCTGCTCACGCACGAGTTCACGCACGTGGTGAGCATCAGCGACCAGTACGGTGGCGCGCGCGACTGGTGGCTCACGGAAGGTCTCGCGGAGTACGTCGCCGATCGGGACGGCTCCTGGACGCGGGACCGGCTGCCGTTCGTGCGCCGCTACCTGCGGGCCGGCCGGTGGGACGGGGCCGTCACGCTCGCCGGCGTGCCGAACGGCGCGTCCAAGGACGACAGCGTCGCCCGATACGGCCTGGCCCTGCTCACCGTGACCTGCCTGGCCAACCGGTTCGGCGAGGACAAGATGCTGGCGTTCTTCACCTCCGTCGTCCGCGAGGCCCAGGAGCCGGAGCAGGCGGCACCCACGGTGTTCGGCACCGACTGGGCGCCGGTCGCCGGGGCCTGCGCCGCCGAGATCCGTGGCAAGGTCAAGTGATGACGTTGACGACGCGGCTCACGACGCTCGCGGGGGTACGGCATCCGATCATGCTCGCCCCGATGGGAGGATCGGCCGGCGGGGCCCTCGCCGCGGCCGTCTCGCGGGCCGGCGGCCTCGGCATGCTCGGCGCCGCCGACGGCAACCGGGCATGGCTGGACCGGGAGGTGCCGATCGTCGCCGCCGGCACCGACCGGCCGTGGGGCATCGGCTTCCTGACCTGGATGCTCGACGTCGCCGCCGTGCAGCGGGCGCTGGAACACCGGCCGCGGGCGGTCATGCTGTCCTTCGGCGACCCGGCCCCGTTCACGGACCTCGTCCGGCAGGCGGGCGCGCTCCTCATCATCCAGGTCACCGACCTCGAGGAGGCCCGCCACGCGGTGGACCTCGGCGCCGACGTCATCGTGGCGCAGGGCACCGAGGCCGGTGGGCACGGCGCCCGGCGGGGACGCTCGACGCTGCCGTTCGTCCCGGTCGTGGTGGACCTCGCGGCGCCGGTGCCGGTCCTCGCCGCCGGTGGGATCGCCGACGGGCGTGGCGTCGCGGCCGCGCTTGCCCTGGGCGCGGCCGGCGCCGTGATCGGCACCCGGTTCCAGGCCACCAGTGAGGCCCTGGTGGACCCCGCGATCGCGAAGGCGATCGTCGACGGGCGCGGCGAGGACACCGAGCGCAGCCGGCTCCTCGACATCGCCCGCGGGTCCAGCTGGCCGGAGCGGTACACGGCGCGGACGCTCGGGCATCCGTACCTGGACCGGTGGCGCGGCCGGGAGACCGAGCTCGACGCCGGCGCCAGGCAGGAGTATCAGGACGACGTGGCCCGCGGCGCGATCCCACCGCTGCCGGTGTGGGCCGGCGAGGCCGTGGACCTCATCGACGACCTGCCGTCCGCCGAAGACCTCGTGCCCGCCCTGGCGGCACAGGCCGAGCAGGCGCTGCACCGGGCCGGACGAACGACCTGACGCCTGGCCGCCAACCGTCACCGGCCGGGGGTATCTGGTCCCTGGTCCGCTGGGCGTGTTCCGTCGCTGCTGACCCGCAGCTCCTCGGCGATCGCGGCCAGGACGGCCCGCGGGTCGGCGGCGCGGGTCAGGGCGCGGCCGATGACGACGTGTGAGGCCCCGGCGCGGAACGCGTCCACCGGGTGGGCCGGCCGGGCGTGATCGGTGCCGGCCGGGTCCGGCGCCGGCAGGGTCACGCCCGGTGTGACGATGAGCTGGTCGGTGCCGAGCAGGCGGCGCAGGGGTGCGGCGTCGTGGGGTGCGGCGACGACGCCGTGGCAGCCCGCGGACCGGGCGAGCTGGGCCAGCCGGGTGACCTGCTCCTCGGTCGAGGCGACCACCCCCACCTCGGCGAGGTCGGCCGCGGTGAGGCTGGTGACGACGGTCAGCGCGACCACGCGCAGCCGCGGGAAGTCGGCGGCGGCGCCCACCGCGGCCGCGAGGATCCGGGAGCCGGCGGTGGCGTGGACGGTCACCATCGTCGCGCCGCGCCGGCCGGCGGCCCGGACCGCCGCCGCGACCGAGGTCGGGATCTCGAACAGCTTCAGGTCGAGGAAGACGTCCTTGCCGGCCTCGGCGAGCGTGGTCGCCAGCGCCGGGCCGGCGGCGGTCAGCAGCTGCAGCCCGATCTTGTACGACTGGCACGCGTCCCCGAGCCGCTCCACGACCGCCGACGCCTCCTCGGCGGTGTCGAAGTCCAGCGCGACGATGACCCGACGGGTGAGATCCATGGACGTCATCCTGGCATGATCACAGGCATGACCGACCGGTTCCTCACCCACCTGCCCATCGGCGGGCCGTCCGTGCCGTTCGACGGCGACGGCATCCCCGGCTGGGAGACGTTCCCGTTCGACGGCGACCTGGCGGTGAAGTCGCTCGACCCGCCGGTGCTGCCGGAGCCGCCGCGCAACGGCGAGGGCGACCCGGCGTCGTGCGCCGTCTGCCGGGACGAGGTGAGCCGGGTGGTGTGGGCCGACGAGCACTGGACGCTGCGGCACTCCGGCGGGCCCACCGCCATCCCCGTGGTGGTGCTGCTGTGCCCGATCGCCCACCACGACCTGGCCGACCTGCCGCCCGAGCGGGCCGCGGAGATCGGGCCGATGATGCAGCGGGTCGAGCGGGCCATCATGTCCGTCGGCGGGATCGGCCGGGTGCACACGCAGAAGATCGGCGACGGCGCGGAGCACCTGCACCTGTGGTTCATGGGCCGGCCCGCCGGGCTGACCCAGCTGCGCGGCAGCTGCCTGACGCTGTGGGACGACGTGCTGCCCAAGCAGGACGAGACCCAGTGGCGCGCGGTCCTCGGCGAGGTCGCCGCCGCCCTGGCCGTCGACGGCGGCACCGCCTACTAAAGGCAGCGTCTACTAAGGCAGCGTCTCCACGAGCCGGAACCGTTGCAGCACCGCGAGGGTGGTGTCGTCGACGGTGAACTCCGGGTCGCCGAGCCAGCCGCGGTAGTCCGGACTGTTCCAGAACTCCTCGTGCCCGGCCCGCCAGGCGGCGACCGTGTCGTGGCCCTCGCCCTCGTCGCGGGCGTGCTGGACGTCGACGTCGCCGAGCGGGAGCACGTCGACCCGGGTCATTTCAATGACCGCGACCGGGCGCCCCGCGGAGTCGATCACCGCCGCCCGGTAGCCGGCGGCCGGCATCGGCTCGCCGTCGAGCTCGTAGTCCTGGGCCAGGGCGGTGGTGGTGGTCTTCGTCCCGTCCAGCACCGCGGCGACGAGCGCGTCCCGGAGCGGGCCGGGAAAGGCGAACTGAAACTCGGGCAGGTCGGTGGCGGTCATTCGGCCAGCGTAGTGCCCGCGGCGGCGTCCAGGAGGGCCTCGGCGGCGCTCGTGCGCGCGTAGAGCACCCGGCGCCCGGCGCGGTGCGTGCTGACCAGGCCCGCGTCGCGCAGGGCGGTGAGATGCTGCGACACGCCGGAAGCGGACAGGCCGGTCCGCTGGGCGATTTCGGTGGTCGAGGCGGGTGTACCGAGTTCCGCCAGCAGCTGGGCCCGCGCCCGGCCGAGCACCGCGGCCAGAGCGGTGAACCCCGAGACGGGCCGGGCGTCCCACAGGGTGCCGGCTCCCCTGGCCGGGTACGCCAGCTGCGGCGGGTCCGGCGGCGCCGACCTGGTGAACAGGTCCGGCCCGGTGAACACCGACGGGATCAGCAGCAGCCCCGGGCCCGCGGCGTGGCGGGGCAGCGAACCCGGCCGGCGGGCCAGCCGCAGCGCGGTGTCGTCCCACGCGACCGAGGCGTGCAGGTCGTTGAGGACGTGACCGGCGCCGTGCTCCGCGACGAGACGGGCCCGGTGGAACACGTCGGCGTCCAGCACCGCGCGGATGCGCGCCCAGTACGGTGCGAGCGCCAGCTCCCAGTACACCTCGATCTCGGCGGTGAGCAGCGGCAGTTCGGCAACCGGGTCGACGTGCAGGCGCCGCGCCCGGGGGCTGAGGCCGCCCTCCTGCCGGGCGAGGCGTTCGAGGTCGCGGTGGACCTGCGCGGTCGGCGTGGCCCGGATCGCGGCGAGCTCGTCGGCGAGGGTGGGGTTCGCGCCGGCGGGTGCCGGGTTGAGGAAGTCGGGCACGTATCCGGCCGCCGGGATCAGCTCGGCAAGCCGGCCCTCGGCGAGACCGGCCGCGTCGACCCTGGGCCGGACGTCGTCGATCCACGCCTGGTGCACGGGGTGCGCCCGTCCGCGTGCCAGCAGCCGGTAGCTGGGCCCGGCCTCCCACATCGGCGAGACGGCGAACCGGACGCGGGCCAGATCCGCCACCGAGAACGCCAGCTCTTCCATCACCCGACCCTAACGATTCGTTCCTGGCTGAATCATTGTGCCCAGCGGTACCCGTGCCGCCAAGCTGCCGGCATGACTTCGCAGACGATCGACGCGGCGGCCGCGGGCACCTGGACTCTCGGCGATCTGGTGGTCAACCGGATCGGGTTCGGTGCGATGCGCCTGCCGCAGCACGGCGAGGCGTTCGCGCCCGGCGCCGTCCCACGGGACCGCGACGAGGCCGTCCGCGTGCTGCGGCGCGCCGTCGAGCTCGGGGTGAACCACATCGACACCGCCGCGTTCTACTTCTCCGCGCTGCGCTCCGCCAACGAGCTGATCGGCCGGGCGCTCGCCCCGTTCCGCACCGACCTGGTCATCGCCACGAAGGTCGGCCCGGCGCGGGACCGGTCGGGCGCGTGGGAGCCGCACGCGACCCCGGGGCAGTTGCGCGGGCAGGTCGAGCAGAACCTGCGGGAGCTCGGCCGGGACCAGCTCGACCTGGTGAACCTGCGCGTCGTGGGCACCGACCCGGTCGCGGAGCGGTTCGGCGCCCTCGCGGACCTGCGGCAGGCGGGGCTGATCCGGCACCTGGGGCTGTCCAACGTCCACCCGCACCACCTCGACGAGGCGCTCGCCATCGCGCCGGTGGTGTGCGTGCAGAACATGTACGGCGTCGGGGTGCGCCCGGAGCAGGCCGGTTTCGTGCGGCGGTGCGGGTCGCTGGGCGTCGCGTTCGTGCCGTTCTACTCCATCGCCGGCACCGCCCGCGCCGCAGGTATGGCCCGCGCCGCGGACACCACCCGCGCGGACGGGGCGGCCCGCGCCGCAGGCAGCGCCCGCGCTGACGCGACCGCGGGCACCGCGGGGTTGGGTGGTGCCGGCGGGGACGACGCGGTGCGCGCGGTCGCCGCGACGCACGGGGCGAGCCCGGCGCAGATCCGCATCGCATGGACCCTGCACCAGGGCCCGCACGTCCTGGCGATCCCCGGCACCGGCGACCCGGAGCACCTCGCCGCCAACGTCGCCGCGGGCGCACTGCGGTTGACGGCACAGGACCTGGCTCGCCTGGACGCGGCCGGCTGACGGTAGCCTCGCACCCGTGGGTGGTCGTTCGTACATGCTCGCGACCCGGATGCCGATGTCGCGGACCGGTTTCGAGGCGTGGCTCGACGCGCCGCTGCCGGGACTGGACATCATCGAGAACCCGGCCGCGATGTGGACCGGCTGGGTGGACGACGCCGGCGACCCGGACTGGGACCTGGCCGACCTCGCCGGCTATCCGGCCGCGGTGACCGCGATCCGCGAGGCCCGCGGCTCGACCCCGCGGCGGCTCCTGGCGGCCCGCGCCGCCGGCGGCAGCACCGTTGCCCGCCACCACGACGGTGCGCTGGAGCTCTACCTGTACGACTACCACGCCGACACCTACGGCACCCAGACCAGCCTGCTCATGCTCGCCGGCGCCGGTCGCCACGCCGAAGCCGGCGCGGCCACGCCGGTCCTGCACTGGGGCGGCGACGTCTACCCGGACCTGCCGCTCGGCGGCGACCAGCCGCTCGCCGTGCTGCTGGTGGACCGGGCCGGTGCCCGGTTCGTCGACCGCTACCCGGTCGACGCGCTGATCGAGCGGCTGCGCCCGGTCGAGGCCGTGTTCCTGGCCGCCGGTGAGGCGGCCGGCGGCGAAGGCGACTGGGCCGCCGAAGGGCTGGTGGACCCCTTGATCCGCGACGGCGCCGGCTAAAAGGATTTACCCGCGGCGAACGGCCAGGACGGCGACGTCGTCGGTCGGTGCCGTGCCGTCCAGCAGCCCCATCGCCGCGTCACAGGTGGCGTCCGCCGTGCCGGGGTGCAGGGCGCCGACCATCCGCTGCAGGCCCTTCATGATGCTCTGGTCGCGGCGTTCGACGAGACCGTCGGTGTACAGGAACAGGCCTTCGCCCGGCCCGATGGGCAGCTGGGTGACCCGGCGTTCGGCGCCCCGGTAGGCGCCCAGCGGCAGGTCCGGCGCGAGCACGAGCAGCCGGCCCGGCCCGTCCGGCTGGGTCATCACCGGTGGCAGGTGACCGGCGCTGGACAGCGTCACCGTGCTGAGGGTGGGGTCGAGCACCGCGTAGAGGGCGGTGGCCATGGCGTCGGGTTCGAAACGCTGGACCTTGCGGTCGAGGCGGGTCAGGACGTCGGCCGGGTCGTCGGTCTCCATGGCGTACGCCCGCAGCGCGCTGCGGATGCGGCCCATCACCACGGCGGCGTGCAGCCCGCTGCCGGCGACGTCACCGATGACGATGCCGACGTGACCGGACGGCAGGTCGAAGACGTCATACCAGTCGCCGCCGACGCCGACCTGGGCGCCGGGCACGTATCGCACCGCCACGTCCAGGCCCGGGATCGAGGGCGGCCGGGCCGGCAGGAGGCTGCGTTGCAGGGCCACCGCGGCGGCCCGGTCCAGGTGCGACCGGCGTGCCTCGGTGGCGAGACTGGCCCGGTCGGCGACCAGCTGCAGCAGCTCGATGTCGTCGGCGGTGAACCGCCGCGGCGCCACGGTGCCGATGTGCAGCACGCCGGTGACCCTGCCGCTGCTGAGCATCGGCACGCCGAGGACCGAGACGATCCGCGCCGGCAGCAGCGCCGCCTCGACGCCGGCGGCGTGGTCGAAGTGCTCGACGGCGACCGGTTGACCGCGCACGGCGACACCGCCGGCGAAGCCGAGGCCGATGGGCACCCGCACGTCGTGCCGCAGGGCCTGGTCGAGGCCGGCCGCCGCGGTGGCCACCAGGTCGGTGCTGTCCTGGTCGAGCAGCAGCGCCACGGCGCTGTCGGCGCTCAGGATGTCCAGGGTCCGCTCCAGCAGCTCGTGGAGCAGGTCCTCGAGCCCGAGCTGGGACAGGGCGGCGTCGGTCACCGCCTGCAGCCGGCGTAACCGCTCCGCACTGTCGGCCGTGGCCTTCCCGCCGCGCTTCGGCACCGTGTCCCTGCCCCTCACCCGTCGAGCTGCCTGCCCAGTGTCGCACCCATACCGTGCCCGTCGGATCGGCCACGATCCCTGTGGTCAGCCGGACAGGTGATCCAGCACCCCGGTCAGGTCGAGCACGTCCCGCACGATCCCGGTCGGATTGGTGATCCGGAACTGCCGCCCCCGCTCGTCCGCCAGGCGTCGGCTCTTGAGCAGCGCGTTGATGCCGGCGGAGTCGATGAACGTGACCGCCGCCAGGTCGACCACCACGCTCGGCGGGCCGTCGTCGACGGCCGCGGCGACCGCCTCGTCCAGCGCGGCGGCCGTTGACAGGTCGACGGCACCGGTGACGGTCACGGTGATCGTGCCGGCGTCGCGGGTGGTGGACAGCGACAGCGTCATGGGCCCTCCTTGCGCGAAACGACAAGCGCCTGCTGACCCTATATGGTGGCTGGACGAGGGCGTGGTGACGGCGCCAGCGGATTCTGATCGTCTGCGACGCCGCCGCAGGCAACGCGCGACGTCGTGGATGTGACATGCGGGATGGCGCTGACCCGCCGGCGGTGCTGGTGACGCTGCCGCCGGTGACGGTGGCCGGTGTCGCCGACGTCCGGCGCCGGGTGAGCGAGGCCGCGCACGAGGTCGGCCTGTCCCCCGAACGGGTGGCGGCGTTCACGGTCGCCGTGAACGAAATCGTCATCAACGCCGTGGAGCACGGCGGCGGCACCGCCGCGGTGACCCTCATCCTGCGGACGCACCGGGTCGTCGTCGAGGTGGTCGACCACGGCACGGCACCGTGGCGGTTCAGCGTGCCGGCCACCCCTCCCCCGCCGGGCCAGCTCCACGGCCGGGGTCTGTGGCTCGCCGCGAAGCTCTCCGACGAGCTGACCGTCGACGCCGGCGGCATCGACCGGCTCGTGCGCCTCACCGCAACCACGGCCGGCCACTGACCCGACCGCGACAGCCAGGCCGGGCCCCAACGGCGACGCCGGGCCCCAACAGCGAGGCCAGGTCCCAACGGCGAGGCCAGGCCGCAACAGCGACGTCAGGTCAGGCCGCAGCGGCGAGGCCAGGCCAGGCCGGCCGCGACGCCAGACCCGCGACAGCGAAGCCGGGCCGGGGCGAGGTCAGGCCGCCGCTTTGCGGTGCTGTTTGGTGCGGTACATCGCCGCGTCCGCGTCGCGCAGCAGCCGGTCCGGGTCGCCGGCCGGGCCGGTGGCGACCCCGACGCTGGCACCGACGCGCAGCGGCCGCCCGTCGAGATCGATCGGCGCCGAGAGCGCGGCCACGATCTGCCCGGTGAGCGTGTCCACGCGGGCCGGGTGCGGGTCGGCGACCAGCACCGCGAACTCGTCTCCGCCGAGCCGGGCGGCGAGGTCGCCGGGGCGCAGCAGCGCGGTCAGCCGGCCGGCGACGGTCGTGAGGACGTGGTCGCCGACGTGGTGGCCGTGCCCGTCGTTGATCGCCTTGAAGCCGTCGAGGTCGATGACCAGCACGCTGATCCGGCGGCCGGCGTGGCGTCGCAGGCGCTCGCCGAGCAGGGCACGGTTCGCGAGGCCGGTCAGGGCGTCGTGGGTGGCCTGGTGGCGCAGCTCGTCCTGCAGGGCGTGGGCCTCGGTGATGTCGCGGGCGTTGTACACCACGCCGCGCACGCTCGGGTTGCCGCGCAGGTCGGCGCCGATCACGTCGAGCCACCGGTAGGTGCCGTCGGTGTGCCGGAGCCGGACCTGTGCCGAGGCCCGGCCGGTGGGGTCGGTGGTGAGCGCGTCGAACGGGCCGGCGTCCTCGGGGTGCACGCGTTCGCGGAGCACCGTGCCGAGCGCCTGCTCCGGGTCGATGCCCAGGATGCGCCCGGCGGCCGGGCTGGCGTAGATGACGGCGTCCCGGTCGTCGACGACGAGCGTGACGTCGGAGGCGTGTTGGACCAGGGAGCTGAACCACTCCTTCTGGTCGCGGAGCTCCAGCATGCTGCGGTCCAGGTCGGTCAGCAGCCGGTCGTTGTCGTGGAAGGCGGCGAGCTGCCGGGTGAGCACGAGCACCGTGATGATCACGACGCCGGCGGTCACGCCCCAGATCCGGGCGTCCGGGCGCACGCCGGCGAGCGCGGCGACGAGCAGGATCTGGGTGGCGATGACCGCCAGGTAGGGCATCCGGCTGAACCGGCCCCGCGGTCCTCCCGGCCGGTCGCCGGGGCGGTGGCGGGTCTGCAGTTCCTGCAGCCGGAGGCTGAACGCGACCAGGATGCACGGGATGAGCTGGGCGACGTACATCAGGCCGGGGTCGGTGTCGCCGGTGAGGCCGGCGGCGACGGAGGCACCGACCGCGGTGCCGGCGGTGCCGATGCTGCCGGTGACCCCGGCCGTCAGGGTGAACGGCGCGGTGTCGCTGAGGATGAGTTTCAGCACGCCGAGGACGATGACCAGCATGACTGCCGACAGGGCGGCCGTGGCGAGGCGGTCGGCCATGCTCGCGGCGCCGAGGTTCGCACCGATCGAGAAGTACCAGAGGAACACCGCGACACCGACCAGGACGGTCGCGGCGTCCAGCCACAGCCGCAGCCGCTGCCGGCCGGCGGCGCCGAGCGGGTGGCGGAGCATGGTGACGACCATGGTCGACATGCCGAGGACGACCAGGCCGGTCTGCACGATGCTGGCCCCGGTGAGCTCCGGGTGGCGCAGCACCAGCACGGACTGGTAGCCGTCGCCGAGGGCGCAGCACAGGGTGGTGAACGCCATCGAGCGCCAGAACCGGCGGGCCGGCCATTCCACGCACAGCGCCGCCAGCCGGCGGGAGAACCACACCAGCGAGACGTCCAGGCCCGTCTGGATCAGCCAGGACGACCTGCTGCCGCCCGGTCCGAGCAGGAACCAGAGCACGACGGCGACGGTCAGCCCGCCGATGCCGAGCAGCACCGGGTCACGCAGGAGCGAGCGATGAGCCACGACGGACCATCGGCCGTGGCCCGCCGCGCATGAGTGCGCGGCGCCGGCGCACCCCACCTACCACCGGATCAGGGAACGGCGCACCCCGGCGGGACCCACACCAGGCGGGCGGGGTACAGCGCCTCGGCCGTCTCCAGGGCCGCCTCGGCGGAGCCGAACACCGCCACCTCGAGACTCCCGTCGGCGAGGAACCAGCTGGTCACGGCCCGGTCGGCGAGCTGATGCCCCCAGGCGACGACGCACGGGTGGCCGTCGTCCTCGGGATCGGCGACGATGCCGAACAACGAGGGCGCACCCTCCAGCAAACGCAGGTCTGTCTCGGTCACGCGAGCGCCCCCTCCCACGCAGATGCACGTGCATTTGCATCCTAAGACGCGAAAGTCCTGCTCAGGAGGGTGCAGGGCACTGGGAAGGAAAGTGAAGTATCCGCACGCCGTCGCACTGAGTAGTCGACGGCGGCTGCGGGTGGATCCGCAGCCGCCAATCGACGCAACCTCAGCGCTGCGGCTTGTAGGTGGCAGCGGAAAAGTCCGCGGGCCGGCCGGCGCCGGTCATGTCCTGCACCCACAGGCCGAAGAACGCACCGGTGAAGCCCCACGCCCGTGGCAGGCCGCCGTCGGACTCCTGGGCGTACTCGTCCGAGAGGATGCTCGCGTCGAACGGGCCCCACTCGACGTCGCCGTACGAGGCGCGCAGCGCCCCGCCGTCGAGGTCCAGCCGCAACCGGACCGGCCCGCTGACCGGCACCGCCGGGCCGTGCACGCTGACCCGGCCACGGTCGCTGGACAGCACGTCGACGAACGAGCCGATGGTCTCGTCGAAGCCGACGCGCAGGAAGTACCAGTTGCGGCTGTTGTAGTACGCGGTGATCCCGGCCTGCTGCTGGAAGTGCACCGGTGCGAACTCGACCGTCGCCTCGAACGTGGCCCGCCCGTGCTGCACGCGGCGCGCGACGAGGCTCTCCCCCGAATTGGCGCCGGGCGAGCGGCCGCCCTGGACGCGCAGGTGCCCGGGGCGCGCGATCGAGGAGACCCACGTGCTCGTGGCCGGGCGGCGCAGCGTGCTCCAGTGGGGGCCGAGCGTCGGGCTGGTGAAGTCGTCGGTCTCGGGCTCGTCCGGCCACGGGTGCGCCGGCAGGTCCGGGCCCTCGACGACGTCGTGCGGCACGCCGCCGTCGATGCGCGGCCAGCCGTCCGCGGTCCAGGTGACCCGCTGGATGGCGGTCTCCCGGCCGAGGACGCACCGCCCGCGCGGGCTGAGCGGCCGCCCGGTGAGGTGCGCGAAGAACCACTCGCCGTCGGGGGTCTCCACCAGGCTGCCGTGGCCGGCCTTCTGCAGCGCCAGGTCGGGCCGGTGCACGGCGGTGATGAGCGCCCCCGCCGGGTCCGACCCGTAGGGGCCGAGCACGTCCCGGGACCGGGCGACCGTCGCCTGGTGGAACCACTCGGTGCCACCCTCGGCGGTGACCAGGTAGTACCAGCCGTCCCGCTGGTACACGTGCGGGCCCTCGGTCATCCCGGCCGGGGTCCCGGCGTAGATGTCCACCGCGTCGCCGACGAGTTTGCGGGTGTCGCGGTCGTACTGCTGGGCGATGATGCCGTTCGCCCAGGCGTGACCGGGGCGCCAGTCGGTGCGGTTGGACAGCAGCCAGCTCTTGCCGGTGACCTCGTCGTGGAACATCGACGGGTCGAAGCCCTGCGCGTGCAGCGGGACCGGCGCCGACCACGGCCCTTCGATCGCCGGCGCGGTCACCAGATAGTTGGGCGTGTCCCAGAACGCGGAGTAGGACTTCACGTCGGTGAAGACGAGATGGAACAGTCCGTCCACATAGGACAGGCACGGGGCCCAGACACCGCCGGAGTCGGGGTTGCCCGTCATGTCGAGCAGCCGGACGCTGTCCAGCGCGCCACCGATCGGCCGCCAGTGCACGAGATCCTTGGAGTGGTGCAGGCGCACGCCCGGATACCACTCGAAGGTCGAGGTGGCGAGATAGTAGTCGGTGCCGACCCGCAGGATCGACGGGTCTGGATGAAATCCGGGCAGGACCGGGTTTCGGATGGAGCCGGCTGTCATTGGTCGTCCCTCGTGATCGAAGTGCGCAGTGCTACTTGCCGAAGCCCGCGGCGAGGCCGCTGAGCAGGTGCCGGCGGCCGAACAGGTACAGCGCCAGGACCGGCAGGGCGGACAGCACGACCGCGGCCATCAGGCCCGGCACGTTCGTCCCGTACTGGCTCTGGAAGTTCCACAGACCCAGCGGCAGCACCCGCTGGTCCTGGCTCTGCGTCAGCACCAGCGGGAACAGGAACCCGTTCCAGGCGCCGAGGCCGACGAAGATGCCGACGCTGACCAGTCCCGGCCGCGACAGCGGCAGCACCAGCCGGCCGAAGACCCGCGCCGGGGTGGCGCCGTCGACGGTCATCGCCTCGTACAGCTCGCCCGGGATGTCCCGCAACGTGCTGGTGAGCACGACGATCGCGATCGGCAGGGAGAACGCGGCGGTCGGCAGGATGATCGCCAGCAGGGTGTCGTACAGCTGCAGCCTGGTGATGATCAGGTAGATCGGCACGATGACCGCCTGTGCCGGGACGGCCAGGCCGAGCAGGAACACGTTGAACATCGAGCGCACCGAGCGGCTCGGGTTGCGCACGATCGCGTACGCGGCCGGCAACGCGACCGCGAGCACCAGCGCCACCGTGCCGAAGGCGACGACGAGGCTGTTGGTGAGGAACCTGGTGAACCCGAGGTCGAACAGTGAGGTGAAGTTGTCCAGCGTCGGGCTGGTCGGCAGGTCCAACGGCCCCTGCTCGATGTACTGGTCCTGGCTGCGGAACCCGGTGATGACCACGAAGTAGACGGGCACCGCCACGATCAGCAGCCACACCGTGGCCGCGATCCCGGCCGGGAAGTTCGGCCGGCCGCGCCGGCGGGGACCGGCGGAGGGCGGCGGCACCGACCGGCTGCGGTGCGCCGGCCGGCGGGCGAGGTCGAGACTCATCAGGCACCTTCCCGGTCGCTGGTCATCCGGTGGTAGCCGGTGAGCCTGACGACGACAACCGACAGGGCGGTGCCGAGCGTGACCAGGACGACGGCCAGGACGCTGGCGTAGCCCATGTCGAAGCCGACGAAGCCCTTGATGTACATGTGCAGGGGCAGCACCCGCGTCGCGGTGCCCGGGCCGCCGTTGGTCATCAGCAGGATCATCTCGAAGTACGTAAGCGACCCGACGAGGATGAGGACCGAGGAGGCGATGATCGTGTTGCGCAGCTGCGGCAGCGTGATGGAGAAGAACTGCCGCACCCCCGTCGCGCCGTCGAGTTGCGCCGCCTCGTAGAGCGAGACCGGGATCTGCCGGGTCGCCGATTGGTACAGCAGGGTGTGGAACGGCACGAACTGCCAGGCGATGACGAACGCGATGACGTAGAGCGCCTTCTCGGGCGAGCCCAGGAAGTTGCCGTCGGGCACGCCGAGGTACTTGCCGTAGTCCGCCGCGAGGCCGAAGTTCGGGTCGAGCAGCGACACGAACGTCACCGAGATCGCGGCGGTGGACAGCAGCAGCGGCAGGAAGAACAGCGTGGAGAGCACCGCGCGGCTGCGCTGCGTGCCGGCCGCCCACACGCCGATGAGGAGGGCGAGCGGCGTCTGGCCGACCCAGGACACCACGGTCAGCAGCAGGGTCTTGCCGATGCCGTTGAACAGTTCGCTGTCATCGGCGAGGGCGGCCCAGTTGCTCAGCCCGGTCCAGACCGGGTCGCCGAGGCCGTTCCACTTCGTGAAGCTGAGGTAGACGACCGCGAAGACCGGCAGGATGCCGAACGCGGCGAAGAACAGGACCGCCGGCGCGGCCCAGATGATTCCGGGCCGCGCCGCCGCTTTGGATGTTGTCATTTCGCCTTGGCCATGTTGGCGACGAAGGCGTCCGGCGTGATCTGTCCGAGGAAGAGCTTCTGCAGGTTGGTGAGCAGCTCGGTGCTCACGGACGGGCTGAGCGCCTGGTCCCAGGACTGGGTGAAGCTGGGGGCGTTGGCGACCAGGTCGTAGGTGAAGCCGGTGAAGTCCGCGTTGGGCTTGGACTTCAGCGTCGTCTCGACGCCCTTGATGGCGGGGACCTGACCGGCGTCGATGAGGCCGTTGACGTACTGCTCGGACGCGAGCGACTTGACCAGGAAGTCGACCGAGGCGTCCTTGCTCTTCGAGGCGGCGTTCACCGAGTAGTAGTTGCTCGGGTTGCCGACCACGGACTTCGGGTCGCCGGCGCCACCCTCGTAGGCGGGGAAGGCGGAGAAGCCGAGCTTGCCGTTCTTGATGAAGTCCGGGTTGGCTTCCTTCTGCACCGAGAAGTCCCAGGTACCCATGAGGTGCATGGCGGCCTTGCCGGTCGCGAAGAGCTTCGAGGCGCCCTGGTTGTCGTAGTTGACGCTGGCGAAGTTGGTGCCGAACGCGCCGCGCTTCACCAGGTTCTGGATCTCACCGAGGGCCTTGACGACGGCCGGGTCCTGCCAGGCGCCCGCCTTGCCGGCGGCGATGTTGGCGAACTTGTCGGCACCGCCGATGCGGTCCAGCAGGTACTCCAGCCACATGAGCTCGGTCCAGCCCTGCGAGCCGGCCAGGGCGATCGGGGTGATGCCCTTGCCCTTGAACACGTCGACGAGGTTCAGCAGGTCGGCGTAGGTCTTCGGCGGCTGCACACCGGCGGCGGCGAAGACGTCCTTGTTGATGAACAGCA
Organism: Dactylosporangium siamense; assembly: GCF_016862795.1. Classification (GTDB taxonomy): domain Bacteria; phylum Actinomycetota; class Actinomycetes; order Mycobacteriales; family Micromonosporaceae; genus Dactylosporangium; species Dactylosporangium siamense. Next base: position 41,670 of record NZ_BONQ01000054.1, read on the forward strand.
CGACCGGGAGCACGCCGAGCATCGGCAGGCCGTACTGCTTGCCGTCGACCTTGCCCACGTCCAGCACGCTGGGCAGGAACTTGGCCTTCAGCTCCGGGTTCTTGGCGAGGGCGTCGTCGAGCGGGGCGACCTGGTTGGCCTTCACGAACTCGGCGAGGTTGCCGCCGCCCCAGTTGAAGAAGACGTCCGGCGCGGCGGGCGAACCCATCGCGACCTGGAGCTTCTGCTTGTAGGCATCGTTGACGTACGTGACCAGCTCGATCTTGGTGTTGTTGGCCTTGTTGTACGCGTCGATGCTCGAGGTGGCGATCGGGTTGACCGCGGCGTCCTGCAGGGCCCAGACGGAGACCTTGCTGGGCTCGCCGGGCTTCGAGGTGCCGGGGCCGGAGCTGCCGCAGGCGGTGAGCGCCACGGCGGTGGTGGCGGCGAGCATCCCGGTGATGACTCGGCGAAGCTGCACTGAACGGCGCATGCGCCGTACCGTCCTTCCATCGAAACAATCCGTACATCCCCGAAATTTCTGTCATATTTCGGGAAATGTTTCGGAATGGGGGTGTGGGGTGTACGGTGCCGATCACAAGCCACGCCCCAACGGTTCGACAATCGTTTTCGAAACACAGGTGACCCATGACCATCAAGACCGGCCCCACGATGGCGGAGATCGCGCAGGAGGCGGGCGTCGCGATCTCGACCGTGTCCAAGGTGCTCAACGGCCATACCGACGTCGCCGCGAAGACCCGCGAGACGATCGAAAAACTGATGTCCGAGCGCGGCTACCAGCGGCCGCGGGCGGCGAAGAACGGCCGCCGGCGCCGCAACGACCTCGTCGATCTCGTCATCAACGAGCTCGACAGCGTCTGGGGGTTGTCGATCCTCACCGGCGTCGAGGAGGTCGTCGAGGAGGCGGGACTTGCCCTGGTCGTGTCCGCCGTGCACAATCGGCAGTCGCTGACCCGCCGCTGGGTCGAGTCGCTGCTGGCCCGCGGCTCCGAGGGCGCGATCCTGGTGCTGTCGGAGCTCGCCGAACGCCAGCACGACGACCTCACCCGGCGAAACCTTCCGTTCGTCATCGTCGACGCCGTCAACCAGCCGCCGCCGGGCACCCCGGCGATCGGCGCCACGAACTTCGCCGGTGGCTACAGCGCCGCCGAGCACCTCGCCGCCCTCGGCCACCGCCGGATCGCCGCGATCGGCGGCCACGAGCAGTTCCAGTGCACCCGGGCCCGCATCGCCGGCTACCGGGCCGCCCTGGAATCCGCCGGCCTGCCCGTGGACCGGCGGCTGATCCGCTACGGAAACTTCCACCACGACGGCGGCCTGATCGCCGCGCAGAGCCTCCTGGAGCTGCCGGACCCACCGACGGCCATCTTCGCCGGCAGCGACCAGCAGGCGACCGGCGTCTACGAGGCGGTCCGCCGCGCCGGGCTCACCATCCCCGGCGACATCAGCGTGGTCGGCTTCGACGACCTCAACTTCGCGCAGTGGACCGCTCCCCCGCTCACCACGGTCCGCCAGCCGTTGCACGAGATGGGCGTCGTCGCGGCCCGCACCCTGCTGCGCATCGTCAACGGCGAGCGCCTCGAATCCACCCGCATCGAGCTGGCCACCGACCTGGTGGTCCGGGAGAGCACCGCACCGCCGCGGGCCCACTGAGGACCCGCGGCGGCGCTGCTAAAACGGGTTAGCGCACGGACCAGAGCTGGTTCGGCAGGCCGAGGCAGTCCCAGATGATGATCGGGGTGCCGTTGGCGGTGCCGCGGCCCGACGCGTCCAGGCAGCGCCCCGACGGCGGGTTGAAGATCGAGCCGTCGGCGCGGATCACCCAGTGCTGCGCGGTGTTGCCGTAGCAGGTCCACAGCTGGACCTTCGAGCCGTTCGCGGTCGCCGCCTGGTCGATGTCCAGGCACTTGCCGGACTGCGGATTCACCAGCGCGTTGCCGTCCTGCCGCCACTGCTGCGCGCCATTGTTGAGGCAGTCCCACAGCTGCACCACGGCACCGTCGGTGGTCCGGCCGCCGGAGACGTCCAGGCACCGGTTCGAGCCGACGCCCACGATCGTGCGCGCCGGCGCCTGCCCGCCCCGGATGAGGAACAGGTTGTCCGCGACGTTGAAGTTGTTGGCCAGGTACGAGCCGGCCGGCGGGTTGGTCGAGTAGTAGTCGTTGTGGCCGCAGTCCAGGCGGTTCTCGTGGTTGCGGTCGGTGCAGATGTACCGCATCGGCGGGTGGTTCGGCTCGTCGGAGTAGCACATGACGTCGTACTCGTCGGTGCAGTGCGCGCCGCCGGACGCGTTGGGCGCGTTGTTGTTGACCGCGCCGAGGTTGTGCCCGAGCTCGTGCGCGGCGACGGCGGCGTTCCAGCAGCCGTTGTCGGACCGGCCGTACTCGGGGCCGAAGTTGGACCGGTTGTCGTCGCTCTTGCGGGTGTCACCGGCGAACCCGCCGATGCCGCAGTACACGTTGGCCTCGGTGAGCATCATGTACTTGCGGTCGGTGCGGTTGTAGCCGAGGGCCCGGATCGCGTTGACGCTGGCACCCAGGTCACCGAGCGCGTTGTCGGCGACGCGCACGTTGCGCACCACCGGCCGGCACTGCCCGTTGACGGTTTCGGTGACGAACCGGACGTGCCGCTCGCCCCCGGTCTCCCGGGCGCTCTCGTTGTAGATGACGTCGACGCCCTCGCCGATCTGGCGGAACGTCTCCAGGAACTGCCCGTAGCGGTCGGTGTTGCCGTGCACGTACAGGATCTCGACCCGGCGGCCGGAGACCCCGTCGCCCTCGCACACGGACAGGGCCGCCGCGACGGCCGCGGGTGCGGCGGTGACCTGCTTGCCCACGGCGAGCCCGGACGGCGGCGCGTCGGGGCCGTGGGTGCACATGACCGGGTTGACGCCGGTGACGCGAAGCCCACCGACGCAGGGCCCGGTCTTGTCGGCGACCAGGCCGCGGTGGACCAGGCCGCGGGCGGCGTCGTCGGACGGTTGTGCGACCGGGCGGGCGTCGGCGCCGAACACCGACACCTGCCCGTCCGGTGCGAGTGGCACGTGCGCGCCGGCGGCGCCGCCCTGGCCGGTCAAGGCCATGAGCAGCGCGACGCCGGCGATGAGGAGTGGCCGCCGTTGGCGGACGGTTGCCTTCATCGAGCCTCCTTGAGAATGGGCCCTCAAGGTAGGTACGAACGCCGTATGACACCGAAGGGTTTCGATGTTTTTCGGTTGTTTTCATGCCTGTTTTCACGCAGGGCAGCACCCGGTGGCGGTGCGCACCCCTGCTCACCGCCACCGGGATCCTGGCGTGGCAGCCGACGCCGACGGCCACCACGGGTCTTCTACTGGAACTTGAACCAGTCGACGTCCATCACGTCGGCGCTGTCACCCGCGCGGATCACCGCCGTGATGGAGGTGGTGCCGGCCGGCAGGTTGCTGACGTTGAACGCGATCTCGCGGTAGGTGCGCCAGTCCCCCGTGCCGAGGATGCCCGGCGCGGCGATGACCGGGCCGGTCGCCGACCCCGCGTGGAACTCCAGCGTGAACGCCTGGCTGGTCGGCCGGGCCGAGGAATACCGGAACACCACCTGGTTGGGCGTCCGCCCGCCGAAGTTGACCCCGTCGAAGCGGATCCAGTCGCCGTTGTTGGTGTAACCGACCTCCTGGCCGCCGCTGGCGGTGGACGTGGTCACCTTCTGGGTGCCGCTCTGGCTGTTCCACGACTCGGCCTCGATGGTCGAGAACGCGTTGCGGTTGCCCGGGTTGCCGGTCGGGCCGCTGGACGTGGGCGGGTTGCTGGTCGGCGGCTGGGTGGTCGGATTGGTGCCACCGCCCCAGTTGGCGCCGCGGCCGGACAGGGTGCCGTTGACGAACAGCGAGTTCTGCAGCTCCCGCTTGAAGCCGGCCTTGATGTTGGCGTTGTCCTGGATGCGGCTGTTGCCCCAGTAGCCGTCGGAGCAGCCGGGCTGACCCGACGACGCACCCGGCGGGCAGGCGAACTGCGCGATCGCCTCCCAGTTGCTGTTGATGTACGCGGCGGCCCGCAGCACGTCGGCGTTGCTGTTCACGTAGTTGAAGTACTCGTTGTACCAGGAGCCGAGCTTCGTCCAGTCACCGCCGAGCGACACCCGGTTGTTGACGTTGGTGCAGCTCGCGTCCAGCTGCGCGGTGCGGTACCCCTGCGGCGTCGACTCGGCGATCAGCGCCGGCTTGTTGTGCCCGCGGGCGAAGTTCAGCACCCGGTCGTAGAGCACCTTCGGGCTGCTGGTCGGGTTGTCGCAGGCCCACTGGTACTGCCGGTAGTTGGCGTCCCAGTAGAAGGTGCTCAGCGCGACCCAGTCCACGACGTCGTCGCCGGGGTACCAGTCGGCGAAGTGGTTGGCGTTGCTGAAGTCGAACTTGTACTGGGCGTCGCCGTCCTTGGCGTAGCTCGCGCTCTGCCACACCGTCGCCACGTTGGTCGCGCCGAGGGCGTCGATGCGCTGCTTCACCACGCGGAACGCGGCCTTGTAGAAGTCGTAGTTGTAGCAGTTCCACGGGCCGTCGAACTCGTAGCCGACCCGCAGGTAGACCGCCCGGCCGGTGTTGCGCAGGTAGACGATGAGGTTGTCGAGGTTCTGCCGGTACTGCGCACCGAGCGCGCCGGCGATGTCGGCGTCCTGCCGGCCGATGATGGCGCGCAGCGGCTGGTTCTGGCAGCCGGGGTTGTCCGCCAGGTACAGGCCGACGGCGAGGGCGGCGCCGGGGTACTCGGCCAGGGTCTGGTCGAAGTTGAAGACGTTGCCGTTGAGGTTGCAGGTGGCGGTCAGGCCGTTGCACGCGTTCGGGGAGATGTTGGTGTACAGCGTGACGCCGCCCGGGCGGGGGAAGGACGCGTCGGCGTCGAGCACCTGTTGCTTGTACGCGGTCAGGTCAGGGGTGGTCTGACCGGCGAGGAACAGCACCTTGCCGTTCGGCGGGAGGTTACGACCGGCGACCGCGCTGGCGGCCTGGGTGGTCACGGCGGTGATCAGGGGCACGGCGACGACGGTCGCCGCGAGGATACCCAGACCGATCTTGAATCTTCGGGACATTGGCGGATTTCCCTTTCGCACTGTTCTCGGGGGGTGTCGTGCGGTTACGCGAGGCGGAAGATCTGGTTGGACTGACCGGTGCCACACGTCCACAGCTGCAGGCGGGTGCCGTTGCCGGTGCCCCAGGCGGTCGCGTCGAGGCACTTGCCGGAGGCGGGGTTGAGGAAGGTCCCGTCGGCGCGCGGCACCCACTGCTGGGCGCTGTTGTTCAGGCAGGTCCACAGCTGCACGAGGGTGCCGTTGGCGGTGCCGGCACCCGCGGCGTCCAGGCACTTGCCGGACTGCGGGTTGATCCAGGTGTCGCCCTGCCGCCGCCACTGCTGGGCGCCGTTGCCGAGGCAGTCCCACAGTTGCACGGCGGCGCCGTCGGTGGTCCGGCCGCCGCTGATGTCGACGCACCGGTTCGAGCCCTGGCCGATGATCTGGTTCCCAGGACCAGGGCCGGTCCCGCCACCCGTGCAGGTGGTGACGAACCCGCGGTCGGTCAGGCCCTGGCAGAAGGAGGCCTTCGCCGCGCCGTACCGCGACAACCGCCCGTCGACGAACCAGGTGGAGTTGACCGGGAAGTCGAAACTGCCGTCCTGGATGCCGTCCCAGCCGTAGCGGAAGTCCAGGTCGATGTAGACGGCGGCCTTGATGACGTCGCGCAGGTCGTAGCTGCCGGGCAGGTTCGGGATCGGGCCGCTGTAGTTCATCAGGCCGAACAGCCGCTGGACCCACATGTTGCCGCGGGTCTCCTCCATACCGGCGGTGTCGCCGCCGTTGTCGGTGAAGTTCATCATCCCGGACTCCGACACGATCATCGGCTTGCCGTGGTCCTTGCTGAACTTCATCATCTTGAGCACGTTGCCGTCGTAGTCCCAGTTCTTCCACACGGCCGCCGGATTTCCGGATGAATCAGTGCCGATGTACGCGTTGCGGCACTGCAGGGCGCCCGTGTCGTAGTTCTGCGGCGGTGTCCCGTTGTACAGGTAGCCGTTGTCGTAGATCGGCAGGCACAGTTCGTGCGCGAAGACGGACACGCCGACCCAGTCGGTGACCGCGTCGCCGGGGTACATCTGCTCGTACTCGCCGCGGACCGGGTGGAACACGTACGTGACGTTGTCCTGCCGCTTCTGACCCTCGATGAGCGAGCGGATCCGGGCGAAGGCGTTCTTGTACGAGGCGCACGACGCGTCGGTGCAGTGGTAGAACGACGACACCTCGTAGTCGAGGCGCAGGAAGAACTTCGCGTTCGGGTACTGGTTGATGAACGCGATGAGCTGGTTGAACTGTGCGGCGTAACCACCCGCGGCGAGCTCCGCGGTGACCGCCCGGGAGCGGGCCGCCTTCGTGTTCTCGTCGCCGCCGGTGAAGCCGGGCGGGTTGTCCTTCCAGGACACGCCGACCTGGATCATCTTGCCCTGCTGGGCGAGGAACGTGGCGTAGTCGCGGTGCCCGGTGTTGACCCAGGTGCCGGACTTCACCTCGTAGTAGACGGAACCGCCGCTGGGCGCGGCGGCGAAAGACGTGTAGTCGTCCCAGGATGTTTTCGTGGACTGGCCGGCGAACATCAGCCGCCCGCCGGCGGGCGCGAACGTCGAGGCGCTCGCCGGCGCCGGGGCCAGTGGCACCAGCAGCGGCACCAGCAGCAGCGCCAGGACGGTGAGGGATCGTCGCAACATGCCGACACCGTATGGACCCGAACCGATAACCCGAAGCCGTTTCGAAACGTGTCGTTCACACCACTGACATATGCCCCGGGAGGCCCGGGACATTGATGCCGATATTTCGAAAGAAGTGGAACGGCGGGTCGCGGCTGGCCTACGGTGCGTGTCGTCCAGAGCCAGGGTTCCGCCAGACCCGCAAGGAGCTTCATGTTGCCACGCGTCCGCGCAATACTCGCCGCCGCGGCCTGTGTCGCCGCTGCCACCGTCGCGCTCGTGCCCACCACCAGTGCGCACGCCGACACGGTGATCTGCGAGAAGTTCGGTTCGACCGCCGTTCAGGGCGGCAAGTACTACGTCCAGAACAACAACTGGGGTGACGACACCACCCAGTGCATCAACGTGACCGCGAACGGTTTCCAGCTGACCCGTTCGGATCACAACAAGCCGACCAACGGCGCGCCCGGCTCGTACCCGTCGATCTTCGCCGGATGCCACTACACCCTGTGCACGTCCGGCAGCGGCATGCCGATGCGGGTGTCCGACGCGACATTCCAGAACGTGAACACCAGCGTTTCGATGACGTACGCCGGCGGGCAGTGGGACGCCGCCTACGACGTCTGGTTCGACCCGACGCCGCGCACCGACGGGCAGAACACCGGCGCGGAGCTGATGGTGTGGCTCAACCACGCCGGCGCTCCCCAGCCGGTCGGCGGGCGAGTCGCCACGGTGAACCTCGCCGGCGGCACCTGGGACGTCTGGTTCGGCAACATCGGCTGGAACGTCGTGTCCTACGTGCGCACCGCCGGCACCGGCTCGATCAGCTTCGCGGTCCGTGACTTCTACAACGACATGCTCGCCCGCGGATACGCCCAGAACTCCTGGTACATGACCAGCGTCCAGGCCGGCTTCGAGCCGTGGCAGGGTGGCGCCGGAATGGCCGTCACCAACTTCAGCTACAGCACCACCGGTGGCGGTGGCGGCGGGCAGACGATCGTCGGGCAGGGCTCCGGCCGCTGCGTCGACGTCAACGCCCAGGGCACCGCCGACGGCACCAAGGTGCAGCTATGGGACTGCAACGGCAGCGGCGCGCAGAAATGGAACCGCAGCGGCAACACGTTCGTCAACCCGCAGTCGGGCAAGTGCCTCGACGTCCGCGGCGCCAGCACCGCCAACGGCGCCCAGGTGTGGCTGTGGACCTGCCTGAACAACTCCGCCCAGCAGTGGGTGGTCAACGGCAACGGCACGATCGTGAACCCGGCCTCGGGCAAGTGCCTGGACGCCACCGGCCGCGGCACCGCCAACGGCACCGGCCTGCAGATCTGGGACTGCTACGGCGGCCCCGGCACCCAGTCCAACCAGGTCTGGTCCCTGCGCTGAGTCAACTGGGCGCCCCGCCGGCCACGCGGCCGGCGGGGCGCCTCAGTGTCGGCGGGCGCCTCAGTGTCGGCGGGCGCCTCAGTGTCGGCGGGCGCGTCAGTGTCGGCGGGCGCGTCAGTGTCGGCGGGCGCGTCAGTGTCGGCGGGCGCGTCAGTGTCGGCGGGGCGCCTCAGAACAGGGTGAGCGGCTCGACCGGCTCCGGGTCGGGCAGCGGCTCCAGCTGCGGCAGCCGCGCGCGGACGGCGTCATGGAAACGGCGGGCGAGTGCGGGCGCGTCCGCGTTGTCCGGGGTGTGCACGAACACCGTCGGCGAGCGGCCTTCCCGCAGCCACGCGGTGACGACGTCGAGCCAGCCCTGCCACCCTTCGACGGTGCTGTCGTCGTCGTCGCGGCCGAGGTACCGCACGATCGGCCGCTCCGTCAACGCCACCGTCCGCAACGGCATCCGCGGCTTCTTGCTCCAGGCGTCACGCTCGGCGTCGCTGGTGGGCGGGCTACGGAAGAACGCGGTGGTGTCGAACGGAATCCACTCGGCCGCGGTGTTCTCCAACGCCGCCTCGAGGCCGGCGGTCGAGCGGGCGTCGGTGAAGAAGCCGGGGTGGCGCACCTCGACCGCATACCGGTGCTCCGCCGGCATCCGGCGCAGGAAACCGCTCAGCACCGGCACGTCGTCGGGGCCGAACGACCCGGGCAACTGGATCCACAAGGCGTGGGCGCGGGTCCCCAGCGGCTCGACCGCGTCGAGAAACGCGCGGACGTCGGCCGCGACGTCGGTGAGGCGGCGCTCGTGGGTGATCCGCTTCGGCAGCTTGACCACGAGCCGGAAGCCGGGATCGGTCTGCTGCGCCCACGTCGCCACCGTCTCCCTGGTCGGGGTGGCGTAGAAGGTCGTGTTGCCCTCCACCGCGTTGCACCAGCCGGCATACGCCCGCAGCCGCTCGCCCGCCGGCAGGGCGTTCGCCACGAAGCGACCCTGCCAGGCCTTGAGCGTCCACATCGCGCATCCCACGTGCAGCCGCATGGTCACGTCAGCTCCTGCAGGAGGCGCAGGTCCAGGACGTCGACGTCGCGCGGTTCGTAGCCCTGGTGGAAGGCGAGCTGCAGGCGCGCCGAGATGCACGGCACCGGGCGCCCGGCGATCAGGCCAGTGGTGAGGTCGACACCCGGGTAGTCGAACCAGTCGCCGTCGAGGCCGGCCTGCCGGCCATCGCCATCCGTGAACACCACTGGGTGCAGGTCGACGCGCCCCAGGCCGGATGCCACGACCTCGACGCGGACCGGCCGCCAGTCGGTCTCCACGACGTAGCCACGCTCCGCGAGGACCCGCAGCGCGTCGGCCTCCCTGGCCGCGTCGATGGCGAGGTCGAGGTCGCGATGCGGGCGCGTCTGCCGCCCGACCAGCGCGTCGACACCCCACCCACCGGAGATCCAGCACGGACAGCCAACCCCCGCAAGCGCGTCCAGCACCGCATGCACTTCCGCCGCTCCGGTTTCCACCCGTGAATTGTGCCGTGCCCGCCATCGTTCCTCGCCCGTCGGGTTATCCCTCGCCGCCGAGGCGGTCCGTAGCGGGCCGCGCACCGTCGGTCTGTTGCGGTTCGCGTCGCTCTGATCGTCCAGACCTTCAGATATTCAGCAACAGGCGCGGGGACTTGATGGCACCGCCCGGCCTTCGGCCGTGCGACAGGGTTGCGTGGTCCCGGCCGGTGCCGTCTTGCGGTGATGCCAAGCCAGGTCCGCCCTCGCCTGATCCAGGTCCGCCGAGGTCGTCATTCGGTGCGCCAACACCGCCTTCCGCCAAAGAACGAGAACCATCGATTGCCGGACTGGTCGGTACCGGTGCTCCCGAACAGAAATCTTGAACTACCTGGTGGATTGGTGACCGCGGGCGACCACCAATCCACCAGGTAACGAGGATGCACCGGGTTGTTTGTGACCAGCGACGGTGTGGCACCACCGAATGATGACCTCGACGGGCCTGGATCATGCGAGGGCAGACCCTGGCTTGGCATCACCGCAAGACGGCACGGACGGTGACCGCGCTACTCCACCGCGCGGCCCGCCAGGGCCGTGCGAAACCACCGAGCCCCGAGGACCGACACCAGGATCCACTCCAAGCGGATTACCCTCGCCAAGGACCGCAACCGGCAGCTGTCACAGACGCTCGGGGGAGAACGGCCACCACGCAGCCGCACCCCGCAGGCCCCGGATCACGCTGGAGACGTCAGCGGCCACGCCGCTTGGCGGGGCCTCCGCGCGTCGAGGCACCCCGGCCCGCGCCGGGCTTGCCCGCCTGCTTGCCCTGCTGCCCACCGCCTTGCCGGCTCTGCTGGCCGCCACCCTGCCGGCCCTGCTGGCCGCCGCCCTGCTGGCCGCCTGGCTGTCTGGCCTGCTGGCGAGCCGCCGCCTGGCGCGTGGGCTGGGTGGCGGGAGCGCCGGCGGGTGAATCGGTGGGCTGGTCCTGGGCGCGCCCCCGGGTGCTGTTGGCGGTCCGGCCGCGGACGATGCCGATCATCTCCTCGACCAGGTCGGTGTGCCGGTCGCGGACCCACGCCAGCGCGACCGACGACGTGGGCGCGTCGGTCACCACCCGATACGTCAGGTCCTTGCGGTGATGCGCCCGGGCCAGCGACTGCGGCACGACCAGCACGCCGACCTCCGCCGCGACCCATTCGACCGCCGTGGCCGTGCTCTCCGGCCGCTCCGCCAGCACCGGGCACGGCGGGGAAGACCAGGTCAGCACGTCGTCGAGCGGGCTGAGCAGCGTCTCGTCGGCCAGGTCGGCAACCGTCAGCTGGTCGGCGGCGGCGAGCAGGTGCTCGCGGGGCACCACGACGACGGTGGCTTCGGTATACAACGGGATCGCATGGAACTCGAGCGGATCGACCGGCAACCGGACCAGCCCCGCGTCCGCACCCGCGGTCAGCAGCCCGGGCGCGTCGGCGGCTTCGGTGGGCTCCACCCGCAGCTCGACGTCCGGCAGCCGCTCGGACCACATCCGCGTCCACTTGTCCACGGTGACACCGGGGACGACGAGCAGGCGGAACGTCACAGCACCTCCCAAGCGTCGTCGACCCTGACCCGGCCAGGGTACCCGCCACCCCCGACACAAAAGCGCCACCGCACGGGCAGCTACCCTGAGCCCCGTGAGCAAGCCGAAGAAGTCCCAGGTGATGAAGCCCTCCACGGCGGCGCTGAAGCTTGACGTGTACCTGCCCGCGACCCCGCAGGAGTTCCAGGACGGGATGGTGTCCCGCGAGGAGCTCGACGAGATGCAGCACAATCCGCCGCAGTGGCTCGCCGACCTGCGCCGCGACGGGCCGCACCCGCGCAATGTGGTCGCCGCCCGGCTGCGGGTGTCCAACAGCGGGCTGGCGCGCGGGGGCATCACGGACCCGCTCACGACCGAGCAGATCGCCGCCCTGGCCGCCGACCCGCCGGCGTGGCTCACCCGGGAGCGCGAGACGCACGCCGAGAACAAGCGCGAGGAGCGGCGCCTGCAGGCCCTGCGCGAGGAGGAGGCCGCCCTGGGTGAGCGGCCCAAGGCAGCGCCGGTGAAAGCCAAGACGCCGGCGCGCGCCAAGGCGAAACCGGCCAAGGCCGCCCGCAGCAAGGCGAAGCCGGCCACCGCCCAACGCCGCCGCGGCGCCTAAACCCAAAGCCGCAAAACCCAAAGCCCAAAGCCCAAAGCCCAAAGCCCAAAGCCTAACGGCCGGCTGCGAGCACCTGTTCGCGCAGAATGTCCGCGTGGCCGCAGTGCTGGGCCATCTCCCGCAGCACATGCAGATACACCCAGCGCAGCGGCAACGGCCCGCGCCGGTTCCCGGGCAGCACGTCGTCCAGGCCGAGCGGCGCCGTCGCCAGCCGCGACGCCTCGCACGCCGCCCGGTAGGCCCGGCGAACGGTCTCGATCGTGTCGCCGTCGTCGAGGATGAAGCTCTCATCGGGCGTCGCCGGGATGCCGATCTCGGCCCGGGACCGGCCGGTCACGGCCTCGTCGAACCAGACCTTCTCCACAAACGTCACGTGCTTGACCAACCCGAGCAGCGTCGTGAGGGACGGCACCAGCGACCGCCGGGCCTGCTCTTCGGTGAGCCCGTCCAGGCACTCGTCCAGCGCGGCACGATGCTCCTCCAGGAACGCGTCGAACTGCGCGCGCAGCGGCCCGTCGTACACGTCGTCGGCGGACATCAGGCTGTCGGGCTGATAAGGAAACACGACAAGATCATAAGCGGCTAGGACAGGGCGGCCCGCAGCTGGTCGTAGGTCGGGGCGAGGGCGCGCAGCGCGGCCGCGGCCGCCGGCAGGTCGCCGTTGACCATCGGGCGCTGCAGCGAGCCGACCAGCCGGGCCTGCCTCGCGGCGACGTCCGCCGCGGCGGGGTAGCCGGCCAGGAGCAGGCAGTCGGCGGTGTCACTGAGCCGGCGCGCGCCGACCCGGACCGCGAAGTAGATCAGGTGTTCGCGCAGCCCGTCGCCGGCGCCGGCCTCGACGAGCTCGGCGAGCCGCTCGGCCGCGGCAGCGTTGCCGAGGCTGCGGGGCGGCAGGCCGGCGTCCGAACGCATCCCCAACCAGTCGACCGCGGCCGGGATGGCGGCGCGGATCGCATCGGTCTCGGTCACGTCGGCGACCTGCGAGAAGCCGGTGCGCATGGTGTACGGGTCGCCGTAGCTCACCGTCTCCGCCCGCCACGCGACCATGAAGTCGCCGACCGGCATGTCGGCGTACGGGTAGCCGTGCGGGTCATGCATGAGGACCCGCTCGTCGTCGACGTCCAGGACGACGACGAAGTGATCGGCACCGATCGGGCCGGTCATCTCGGGCTGATGGTAGAGGTACCCCATCTCCAGCGGGCCCACCCACACCGGCCCCTGGGACGCGGCGGACCTGAGCCGGGCGAGCGCGTCGCCGGCGTCGCCGCCGTGGTGCACGGCCGAGGTCCAGCCGATCGCCGCGAGGGCCCGGTCACAGCCGATGCCGGGGTTCCAGCCGTACGCGTCGAAGAACGGCTGCGTGCCGCCGACGAGCTGCATGCCGAACGGCCCGCCGGTGGTGACCTCGATGACCGCGGTCGACGGGCCGCGGGAGCCCAGCAGCATCGCGAACGAGTTGGCGTAGCAGTACGGGCCGTTGCCCACGTAGGCCAGATGACGCACGGAAGGGTCCTCGCAATCAGCGTGAGACCGGATACGCGACGTCGAAACGCGCCGCCCCGGTGCCTGGATAGCGTTCGTACGGCCGGCCGGTGCACGTCACCCCGGGCCGGTAGTCGGTCCACGCCTCGACCGCGTCGTACACCCGCAGGATCAGCGGGTAGTCCTCCAGCGGCGCGGGCACCGGCACGTACGCCTCGGTGTGCGCCGGCACCAGCCGGATGTACAGGTCGTCCACCGGCTCGGCGGTGCCCTCGTAGGCGATCGCCACCTCGACCGTCGCCTCGCTCTCCGGGGTGACGAGGTCCCCGAAACCGACCCGCATCGGGCCGTCGGGCGGCAGCCCCGAAGCGCGCAGGTGCGCCCGGATGTCGTGCTGGGCGGCGCGGATCAGCTCCGGCAGGGCAACGGTGTCGACCTGCCGGCTGCGGCAGACGACCTTGGTCGCCGGCACGTCCCGCAGGCGGACCGCCTCGATGAGGGTGACGTCCTCGTAGGAGCGGTCGATGGCCTCGACCACCGCGGCGCGTTCGTCGAGCCGGTCGCGCTCACTGCGCAACCACCCCCGTAGCTCGAGCGACCGCGCCTGCGGGGTGAGGTCGGCCAGGAACGCGATCCGCGCGAGGGGCACCCCGAGCGACCGCAGCCTTCCGATGAGCCGGGCCCGGCGCAGCTGGTCGGGGCTGTAGTAGCGGTAGCCGCTCGCCGGGTCGACCCGGGCGGGCACGAGCAGCCCCTGTTCCGCATACAGGCGCAGGGCCTTCGGCGACAGCCGCGCCGCCGCCCCGAACTCCCCCGCCAGCAGGTGCTTCCCGTCCACAACCCCGAGTCTGCGGTACGCCCCTTGGGCAAGGTCAAGCGCAGGGTCAGCCGATGTACGCGAGCGCGAAACCGATCGTGGGGATGCCGAACAGCACCGACAGCACGGCCATCCTGGTGATGGTGGGCCGCCGGGTCAGGATCGCGTACCCGGCGAGGAGCACCGGGGTCATCAGCAGCTGCGGCACGAGCGTCGAGCGCGGCACCAGCACGTCGAGCCACGCGCAGGCGACCGAGAACGCGAGGGCGGCACCCCACAGCGCGACGCCGAGCCGGTGCGCGAACCGCGGCCCGAACCGCACGGCGAACGTGGTGTCGCCGGCGCCGGTGTCGGCGGCGAGGTCGGTGACGGTGGTCGGGACGTACAGGGCGGCGGCGAACAGCAGGCCGATCAGCCCGAACTGCCACGGGAACTCCCACGGCGGGCGGGTGATCGCCCAGCCCGCGGCCGGCGACACCACCCCGACGACGAGCGCGTTGACCGCGACGTCCCAGCCCGGCCGGGTCTTCAACCGCAGCGGCGGCACGCTGTACGCCCAGCCGAGCAGCAGCACGCCGGCCACGCCCAGCACGAACAGCGGCCCCACGTACAGGGCGGCGGCGACGGCGGTGAGCGCGATCCACCGGTACCACATCCGCAAACGCTTCGCGGAGACCGCTCCGGTGACCAGTGGTGCCGTCGCCTTGCGCGGGTTGTCCCGGTCGCTGCGCAGATCCTGCAGGTCATTCTGGGCGAGGACCGCGCCCCAGATCAGCGGGCCGAGGACGAGGAGGGCGACGAGGGCCCGCGGCATGTCGGCGCGCTCCGGCAGCCACGCGTGGCCGGCCAGGACCGTGCCGAGATAGGCGGGCACCCAGGACACCGGCCAGAACCACGGCCGGGACACCGCGACGAGCACTGCGGTCGGACGTTCCAACACCGCCGTCATACCTGCATCATCGTCCTGGATCGCTGTGCCCGCACTGAGAGCCGCGTCATGGACGCCCGTCACTCGCCGGGCTCGCGACTCAGTCCAGCAGCGGCTCCGCCCAGGCCGCGTGGGTGAACTGCCACGTCCCGGCGATGCTCTGCCGGACCCGCCGGTCGTGGCGGATGGTGTACCGCAGGCCCTCGATCTCCACGACGCCGCACTCCGGCCCCGGCTGGTCGACCACCGCGGACTCGACGGTCACCGGCCAGCCCGCCTTGCCCGCCTTGTGCTGCCAGACCTCGAACGCCCGCTGCTTGCCGTTCTCCTCGCTCACCTTCGCGATGATCTCCACCGGATCGATCCGTGCCATACGTGCCCCCTGCGGGAATGGTGTCTCGGTCTGCGTCACCGTAGATGATGGGCGGGTGGAGTACGAACCGTTCCGGGGTGAGTTGATCGCGTACTGCTACCGGATGCTGGGCTCGTTCCACGACGCCGAGGACCTGGCGCAGGAGACGATGCTGCGTGCGTGGAAGGCCCGCGACTCCTACGACAGCAGCCGGGCGTCGGTGCGCACCTGGCTGTACCGGATCGCCACCAACGCCTGCCTGACGGCCCTCGCCGGACGGGCCCGGCGGCCGCTGCCCTCCGGGCTGGGCGCGCCCGCCGACGATCCGGAGGCGCCGCTCACCCCGGCGTTCGACGTCGCGTGGCTGCAGCCGTTCCCGGACGCCCGGGTGGACCCGCAGGTGCGCACCGACCTGCGGCTCGCACTGGTGGCGGCGGTGCAGTTCCTCCCGCCCCGCCAGCGGGCCGTGCTGCTGCTGCGCGACGTGCTCGACTTCAGCGCCGCCGAGGTCGCCGGGCACCTGGGCACCACGGTCCCGGCCGTCAACAGCGCGCTGCAACGGGCCCGCGCCGCGCTCACCGGCATCGGCGGGATCGACGAGGTCACCGAGCCCGATGACCCGGCGACCCGCGCGGTCATCGACCGCTACGCGCGGGCGTTCGAGGCGGCGGACGTGCCGGCGCTGGTCCGCCTGCTCGCCGACGACGCGATCCTGGAGATGCCGCCGGTGCCGTTGTGGTACCGGGGCCGCGGCGACTACGGGCTGTTCATGGACCGCGTGTTCCGCCTCCGTGGCACCGGCTGGGCCGTCCAGCACCTCACGGCCAACGGGCAGCCGGCGCTCGCCGCGTACACCCCGCAGCCCGACGGCGGGTTCCGGCTGCACACGCTGCAGGTGTTCAGCGTCACCGGCGGCCGGGTGGCGCGCAACGTCGTGTTCGCCGACCCGGCCGTGTTCGCGCTGTTCGAGCTGCCCGTCGAAATGTTGCGCCGGCCGCGATGAGTTCCGGCGGCGCCGCTGGTACGTACCGGCGAGCACCGACCGAGAGGACATCATCGTGAGCGTCATCGTCATCGAGTTCATCACCGTGGACGGCATCGTGTCCGACCCCGACGGCAGGGACGGCACGCCGACCGGCGGCTGGGCGTTCCGGCACGGACCCGCCCCGGTCGCGGGTGACAAGTTCCGCCTCGGCAGCCTCCTCGACGACGGGGCCCTGCTGCTGGGCCGCACCACCTGGCAGGCCTTCTCGAAGCTGTGGCCGCACCGCGACGACCCCTTCTCCGCCCGGATGAACGCCGTGCCCAAGCTGGTCGTCTCGAACACCCTGCCGGACGTCTCGGCCTGGGCGAACTCGTCCGTCGTCGACGGCGACCTCGTGGACACGGTCAAGCGGGCCGAGCGGGACCTGGTCGTCGCCGGCAGCCTCAGCGTCGTGCACGCGCTGCTGGCCGAGGACCTGATCGACGAGTACCGGCTCCTGACCTTCCCCACCATCGCCGGCACCGGGCGCCGGCTGTTCCCCGAGTGCCCGCCAGCCCACCTGGAATGCCTGTCGTCCGAACACATTGGCCCTACGGTCCTGAGCCGCTACCACCGGGCCGCTTGAGCCTGGACCGCCGGAAGGCGTCCGTTCCGCTCGGCCTGGAGCCTCAGGCCGGGCGGAACGCGGTCATCGGGATGCCGGTCGCCTTCTCGTACTGCAGCACGTCGGCGAGGTCGACCCGGCGGCCGTCGGCGAGCCGGCGGCACGTCGGCCAGATGGTCGCCCGGAGCGCCGGGTGCTGGATGACGTCGAGCGCCGCGGCCGGTTTGAGCTCGACCGCGTTCACGTCGCACCAGTCGACGACGGCCGCCCAGAACCGGTCCGCGGTCTCCCAGCCCTCGACGGTCCGCAGGCCGCGCAACGGCAGCACGTCCGCCGTGGTGAGAAAGCCCTCACTGCCGTGTGACAGCACGTTCTGCACCTCCTCGATGAGCCGCAGCGCGACGATCTCGTCGTCGCCGCCCGCCGCCAGCAGTTCCTCGACGACGGCGAGCACCCGCCCGATCCGGCCGTTACCGCGGCGGGTCACCTCCATGGCGAGGTCCGGCATCGGGATCGGGCCACCCGCGGTCGGCAGGCCGGCGGCGGCCATGAGCCGTTCCACCGGTGGCAACACGCGGCGTTTGAACAGTCCCATCGGCGACGACCTCCTCGGCCGGATGATCATGCCAGGCGTGCCGTAACAATGATTCGGTACCCTGTCCGCGGGCGGGTACTGGCGAGGGTGGAGCACCACCGGGGACCCGGCCGGATCGAGGGTGTGGCGCCGACCGCCTGGGCGCCTCCGGAAGCAGACATCTGCGCTTCGGAGGCGACATGGACCTGCGGTATGGCATGAACCCGCACCAGACGGCGGCGACCGCGGTGCCGATCGAGCCGGAGCGGCGACCGTTGCGGATGGTGCACGGGCAGCCGTCGTACATCAACGTCCTGGACGCCGCCGGTGCCTGGCAGCTGGTCCGGGAGGCCGCAGCGGCGCTCGGGCGACCGGTCGCGGCGTCGTTCAAGCACGTGTCACCGGCCGGTGCCGCGACCGCGGGTCCCGTC
Organism: Dactylosporangium siamense; assembly: GCF_016862795.1. Classification (GTDB taxonomy): domain Bacteria; phylum Actinomycetota; class Actinomycetes; order Mycobacteriales; family Micromonosporaceae; genus Dactylosporangium; species Dactylosporangium siamense. The sequence goes on from NZ_BONQ01000054.1 coordinate 59,580, forward strand.
GACGCGGTCATGGCGCACACGTACCGGCTGGATCCGGGCCGGACCGGGGCGCTGACCAGTGCCTACGTGCGGGCGAGGGACGCCGATCCGAAGAGCTCCTACGGTGACTTCGTCGCGGTGTCCGAGCCCGTCGACGCGGAACTGGCCGACCTGCTGCGGCGGGTGGTGTCCGACGGCATCGTCGCACCCGGGTTCGAGCCGGGGGTCGTGGCGACCCTCGCGGCGAAGAAGGGCGGCCGGTTCCTCGTCGTGGAGGCCGACCCGGCTTACGAGCCACCGGCGGTGGAGACCCGCGACGTCTACGGGCTGCGCCTCACCCAGCCCCGCGACGCCGCGCCCCTGACCCGCGCGCTGCTCGCCGATCCGCGCCTGCCGGCCGGCGCCGTCGACGACCTGCTGCTCGGTCTCGTCGTGGTCCGGTACACCCAGTCGAACTCGGTCGCGTACGTGCGCGACGGGATGGCGCTGGGGATCGGCGCCGGACAGCAGTCCCGGGTCGACTGCACCCGCCTCGCCGGCGCCAAGGCGTCCACCTGGTGGCTGCGCCGCCACCCGTCGTGCCAGGCCTTTGAAGCCGCGGCGAAGGTGCAGGACCGGGTCGCGGCGCAGCTGCGCCGGGTCGGGGCGATTCCCGACCCGGCGGGGTGGCTGCGGGACCTCGACGGGGTCGCGTTCGTGTCCGACGGTGCGCTGCCGTTCCCCGACAACGTCGAGGAGGCGGTCCGGCACGGCGTGCGGTACATCGCCGAGCCGGGAGACTCGATCCGCTCGACCGCCGTGCTCGAAGCGTGCGAACGGCTGGGCGTCACGCACGTGCGCACCGGCGTGCGCCTGTTCCGGCACTGACACAGCCGGGCGGCTTCCGGCACTGACACAGCCGGCGGCTTCCGGCGCTGACGCTGCCGGCGGCGCGGTCAGCCCTGCTGGATCCGCACGGTGTTGCCGGACGGGTCGCGGAACGCCGAGTCGCGCGGGCCCCACGGCCGCTCGATCGGCTCCTGCAGCACCTCGGCGCCGGAGGACCGCACCCGCTCGAACGCCGTGTCGAGGTCGTCGGTGCTGAGGACGATCATCGGCAGGACACCCTTGGACAGCAGCTCCTGCAGGGCTTCGGCGTCCGCCTCGGTGCGACCGGCCTGCGGCAGCGACAGCACGAACTGCAGCCCGTTCTGGTCCTTGCCGCCGAGCGTGACCCAACGGGCCGCGCCCTCCCCGATGTCGTTCTGCACCTCGAGGCCGAGCGCCTCGGTGTAGAAGGCGAGCGACGCGTCCCAGTCGCTCACGGTGATGTGGTGATACTTGAGTGCCAGCAGTTCGTTTTCCATGGGTGCAACCCTAGGAACGCCCAGGTCCGGGCCGCTTCTTGATTCCTGACCGGTTCACTGTCTCGTCAGGTGGTCGTGCTGCGGGCTGCCACGGCGGCCCGGACGGTGGGGGTCAGGGCGGTCGCGATCACCGCATACCCAGCGCTGGACGGGTGGAAGCGATCCGGGCTGAACAGCGCCGGCTCCGCGGCGAACGCGGCCGCGCTCCGGCCGATGTCGGCGATGTGGGCGCCCGCCGTGCGCGCCGCGAGGGTCTGGGCCTGCTGCAGCGCGTGGCTGCCGGCGCGGACGGCCAGCCGCAACTGCGGCGGCACCCACGGGATGACGCTCAGGTCGGGTGCGGGCGCGACCACCACCTCGGCGCCGGCGGCGCGCAGGGCGCGGACCGCGTCCCTGAGCAGGGCCGCGGCCCGCTGCGGCGGGACGAAGTGGGTGAGGTCGTTGGCGCCGACGATGATGAGCGCCAGATCCGGCGCCGCGGCCGTCGCCCGGCGGACCTGATCCGCGAGGCCCTGACTGTCGGCGCCGGGCACCGCGAAGACCCGCGCCTGCGCCGGCGTGCCCGCCGCGGTCAGCGCCGCGGCCAGTCTCGCCCCGACGGTGTCGTCGGGGCTGGACGCGCCCTGCCCGTAGGCGATGGAGTCGCCGAGCACGGCGAGCGTCAGTGTCACAGCAATCGACAACGCCGACACCACCGCGTTCGTTCCCGCGCAAGGTTGACATTATGCAGGCAGATGCCTGCATAATGGGGTGTGGGCGAGATCGAGGTCTTCAAGGCCCTGGCCGACCCGACCAGGCGGCTCCTGCTCGACCGGCTCCGCGACCGCAACGGTCAGACGCTGCGCGAGCTGTGCGAGCACCTCGCCATGGCCCGACAGTCGGCCACCCAGCATCTCGACCTGCTCGTGGCGGCGAACCTCGTCACCGTCGTGCGGCGAGGGCGGGAGCGCCTGCACTACCTGAACCCGGCGCCGATCCACGAGATCGAGGAGCGCTGGATCTCCGGCTTCGACCTGCCCCGGCTACGGGCACTCAGCAGCATCAAACGGCAAGCAGAGGAGCACGCCATGGCATCCGTGCCGACGTACGTGTACGTCACCTACATCCACGCGACCGCCGAGCAGGTCTGGCGGGCGTTGACCGACGCCGACCTCACCGCGCGGTTCTGGGGCCACGCCAACATCTCCGACTGGCAGCAGGGCTCATCCTGGGAGCACCGGCGCACCGACGGATCGGGCGTCAACGACGGCGTCGGCACGGTGCTCGTCGCCGAGCCGCCGACGCGGCTGAGCATCACCTTCGAAAGCGGCGGGGAGCAGGACCCGTCGGTCGTCACCTTCCTGGTCGAGCCGCACCACGACATCGTGCGGCTCACCGTGACCCACGAACGCCTCGGCGACCTGGACACCTACACCAGCGTCTCCAGCGGCTGGCCGGCGGTCCTGTCCAACCTCAAGTCCCTGCTCGAGACCGGCGACGTGCTCCCCCAGACGCCGTGGGAGATGCCCAGCGCCCGCGCGGCCGTTTGAACCCGTCCGCGCGGCTGAACCGCCCAGGTGATCGATGCCATACGGTAACCGGATCACCTCAGGAGGTAACCGTATGGAGATCGACGGATCTGTCGCACTGGTCACCGGCGCCAACCGGGGCCTCGGCCTGCACATCGCCCGCGAGCTGCTGGCCCGTGGCGCCACGGTGTACGCGACCGCCCGCGACCCGAGAACCGTCGACCTACCGGGCGCGACCGTGCTGCCGCTCGACGTCACCGACGCCGCGTCCGTGCGGGCCGCCGCCGAGGCCGCCGGGGACGTCACGCTGCTGGTCAACAACGCCGGCGTGGCGACCTTCTCCAACCTCGTCGACGGCGACCTGGACAGCATCCGCCTGGAGATGGACACCCACTTCTTCGGCACGCTGCGGATGGTCCGCGCGTTCGCCCCGATCCTGGCCGGAAACGGCGGCGGCGCCATCGTCAACCTGCTGTCGGTGCTGTCGTGGGTCACGTTCCTGGACGCGACGTCGTACAGCGCGGCGAAGGCGGCCCAGTGGAGCCTCACCAACGGCGTGCGCCTCGAGCTCGCGAAGCAGGGCACCCAGGTCAGCGCCGTGCACCTGGGCGCCGCCGACACCGACATGATGACCCGCTGGGAGATCCCGAAGCTCGACCCGGCGTTCGTCGCGACCGCCGTGGTGGACGGTGTCGCCCGCGGCGACCTGGAGATCCTCGTCGACGACGCCGCCACCGGCGCGAAGGCCGCGCTGGCCGCCGACCTCCGGGTGGTGTACCCCCAGCTGGCCTGACCCGGTCACACCGCCTCGACGGTCACCGTGCCGCCCGCAGCGGTCAACCGCTTCCCGAGCAGCTCCATCTCGACGGGCGTGCCGGTGAGTCCGTCGCCCGTCAACAGCGCGTAGGCGCCGGCGGCCGCTGCGAGGGTCAGGCCGTCGCGGCGCAGCACGGCGAGCAGCCGGACCCGCAGCGGCCGGTTGACCTCCGGGTCGGCGCGCAGCCGTGCCAGGCCGAACTCGGCGATGATCGCCGCGCGGAGTCTGGGGTGCAGCTCGCCGTCGCCGCACTCCTGGGTCGTGTGACCGCAGCCGGCACAGTGCACGAAGACGCCCCACTCATGGCGATCGCCGGCGGCGAACTCCGAGACGGAGACCTGGCGGGTCCCGCCGCAGCCGCACGGCGCAGTCTCCCCCATGGCGGCCACGGTACCGGGCGGCGCCGGCACCGTGGCCGTGGATGTCAGGGCAGCATCGCGGGGTTGCCGGCCAGCGCGGCGAGCCGGTCCGCGTCGATGAACCAGTCGGCGAGGGGCGGGCGCTTGACCGCGTTCTCCAGCTGCCCGCCGACGGCGTCCGGTGGCAGGGTGGTGTCGGCGCCGTACACGGGGACGCTGCGCTGGGCGACAACCATGAGGTACCAGCCCTGCATCTGGCGGCGGGCGACGAGCGTGTCCCCGCCCTGCCCGTCGTCCTCGTGCCAGACCGCGACCGGCACCCCGGCGACGTTGATGACGCGGCACTCGCGGCCCACCCCGGGCAGCGCACACGGGTCGTCGGTCGGGCCCGTTGTGCCGTCGCCGAGGACCGCGGCCCACAGCTGGCCCTCGCCGCGCCCGTCGGAGACCAGCACGTTCGCGGTCATGAAGATGCGCAGCGCGCCCGCCGACGGGGTCTGGTCGAGGCGGACCGCCGGCTGCGACGGGTCGGCGAACGGATACCTGCTGCGCCCCTCGTAGCCGGCCGGCAGCGCCGCCACCAGCAGGTCGTAGACCACTCGGTCCCGGGTGGCGGGGACGTTCGCCGGGGGTACCGACACCGCAGCCGAAACACTCACAGGTGCCTTCGGTGGCTCGGCGACCACCGCGGGCGCCGACACCGCGGGCGGCCGGGACGGCAGCAGGGCGGGGGTGACCAGCGCCGCGACCACGGTCACGCCGGCGAGCCCGACGGACGCGGCAACGACCCGGTCGCGACGAGCGGCGGCCCGCGACGCGAGCGCGAGGACCTGCTCCGCCTCGCGCAGCGGCGGCGCGTCCACGTCGAGGGCGACCTCGCACAGGTGCTTGACGTCGTTCACGGTTGTCCTCCCGGAATGGTGGGCTTGAGGTTGTCGCCGAGCACCTCGCGCAGGTTGTCGAGGCCGCGGGCGGTCTGGCTCTTGACGGTGCCCGGCGAGCAGCCGAGGACCTCGGCGACCTGCTCGACCGACAGATCCGCCCAGAACCGCAGGACGAGCACCGCCCGCCGCCCCTTCGGGATGCGCAGCAGCGCGGTCTTGAGCACCTGCCGCTCCTCGACCCCACGCTGCTCGGGCTGCTCCGGCGCCACCGTGTCGAGCGCCTCGTCGTCGTGGGTCGGTCGCTCCCGCCGCCACGGCCGCCGGCCCTCGTCGAGGAACGCACGCAGCAGCACCCGGCGGGCATACTGGTCGAGCACGTCGTGCCGGTCGATCCGCGTCCACGCCCGGTACAGCTTCGTGAACGCCGTCTGCGTCAGATCCTCGGCGAGGTGCCAGTCGCCGCAGAGCAGGAACGCGGTGTTGCGCAGGTGGCCCGCCCGGGCGGCGTAGTACGCGACGAACTCCTCGTCGTGTTCACGCCGCCCGCCGCGCCGCAGGATTCGCATCATCATCGGGTTAGACACGTACGGCGCCCCACATCCGGTTGCCTGCGCGCTACCGCCTCCGCCCGGCCTGCTTCACCTTGTTGTTGGCGATCAGCAGCCCGACCGCCCCGACCATCGTCACCGGCGCGAAGATCAGCGTCAGGATCGGCACATCACCAAGGATCCCCGCGGCGTTGCCGACCAGCCCCACCAGCGCCACGATCCGCCAGACGGCGAGTTTCTTGCGGGCGTCCTCCGCCATGTCGTCCCTCCCAAGGTCGTGCCGGGACTGTACTGCTGGGATAGTCACCAGGTGTCTCCGGTCCTCGCCATCGCCGGTGCCGCCGGGTCCGGCAAGAGCACCCTCGCCGCCGCCCTGGACGCGCCGGTCGTCAGTCTCGACGACTGCTACCACACCGATCCCGACCGGGCCCCGAGCGTCCCCCGCTACGACGGCCCCGGCCGCGTCGTCAACTTCAGCGACCCGGCCTCGATCGACATCGCCCTGGTCCGGCACCGCCTCGCCGCCTGCCCGGACGCCGACCTGGTCATCGTGGAGGGCATCTTCGCCCTCACCCTGGACGCGGTGCGCGCCACGGCCCGGTGGACGGTGTTCGTCGACACGCCCCCCGACATCAGCATCGCCCGCAAGACGCTGCGCAAGATCGGCGAGGGTCGCGACGCCGGCCTGGTCCTGCGCGGCTACCTTGAGCACGGGCACGCCGCGTTCGTCCGGCACATCGCCCCGGCCCGGCGGCACGCGCACCTGGTCCTCGACGGCACCCGGCCGACCGGCGAGCTCCGCGCCACCGTCCTCCAGCACCTCACGACGAGAAGAGGCACCGCGTGACGCCCACCCGAGCGGCGACCCTTGCGGGCCAGGTGGTGCTCGGCGCGTTCCTCCTGGGCGCCGGCACCGCCCACCTGACCGTCGCCCGCTCGGAGTTCCAGGCACAGGTGCCGTCGTGGCTCCCCCTGGACGCGGACTTCGTCGTCGTCGCTTCCGGCATTGTCGAGCTCTGCCTCGGGCTGGCCCTGCTCGCCACGTGGCGGCAACCGGCACGCGGCCTCGTCGGCGCGGTCACCGCGGTGTTCTTCATCGCCGTCTTCCCCGGCAACGTCGCACAGTTCCTGGAGCACAAGGACGGCTTCGGCCTGGACACGGACACAAAACGCGCAGTCCGGCTGCTCTTCCAGCCGCTCCTGGTCCTGTGGGCCCTGGCGGTGACCGCCGCCGTGCCCGCCCTGCGCTCACTCCGTCGACAGCACTGACTCACCCGCCGCGACGGGAACCTGGCGCATGGATAGAGTCGCGGGCATGGGGGTTGCCGTCGAGATTGTGCGGGAAGTTACCGACGAGGTGGTGCAGGCGTTCGGCCGGCTGCTGCCGCAGCTGTCACGCTCCGCCGAACCTCTCGACGCGGAGGCGTTGCGGGCGCTGCTGGCGTGGCCGGGCAACCGTCAGCTGATCGCCCGGGTGGACGGGCCCATCGTCGGCGCGTTGACGCTGGTGGTGTTCCCGATCCCGACCGGGCTACGGGCCTGGATCGAGGACGTGGTCGTCGACGAGGCGGCGCGCGGTCAGGGCGTGGGGGTGGCCCTGACCCAGGAGGCCGTCCGGCTGGCGCGGGCCGAGGGCGCCCGGACCGTCGACCTGACGTCTCGACCCTCGCGCGTCGCGGCGAACCGGCTGTACGAGCGGCTCGGTTTCCAGCTGCGTGACTCGAAGGTGTACCGGATGCGGGCCGCCGACCCGGAGGTGTGACGAAGTCGGCAGACCAAAGGCGGCCGTAAGGGCGTTGACAACGGGACCCGCGCAGCAGACAGTCATGGCCTCCACTGTCCGGTGGAACGCAAACGGGGAAACGGACGTCTGCTCGGTGTACTCGTTGAGCGACGCCTACGGCCGGGTCGGCCTGTCCACCAGCTCGCTGAAAGGCTCCCTCGCCGGGAACGCGCCGAAGGCGATGCACTGCCTGGACGTCAACGGCACCACGGACAAGGACGGCTGGTGGGACCGGCTGCAGGCGCTGACCCCGATCGACTGCGCGCAGCCGCACGAGGCCGAGTTCGTCGGCACCATCCAGGTGGGGGTCGGCAACGCCGGGCCGTTGCCCGACGACAAGGTGCTGCACGACTGGTCGAGCGACGCCTGCTGGGCCGCCGTGGCCAGGTTCGTCGGCCTGACCGATGCCCAGCTCGACTCCCGCCCCGAGATGGGCATCACCTGGGACCGCTTCGACAAGTTGCAATGGGAGTCCGGTGAGCGGCACCAGCGCTGCTTCGCCCTGCTGAGCCCGGGCAAGAAGGTCCGCGCCTCGATCAAGGGGCTGGGCAAGGGGGCGCTGCCGGTCTGACCGGTGCGCCCGGACGGGTCCGGGCGCACCGGTGCAGGATCAGGAGGCGGGTTCCCCGGAGGGGACGGCGAGCTGCGTGCCGAGAGCGACCGGGACGCCGAAGTTCGGGGTGCCGTCGGCGTTCCAGGTGAACTTCTGGGCGCGGGTGCTGCGGTTCATGTCGCAGCCGCCGCTGGTGGAGCTGTTGGCGTGGTACACGATCCAGTCCTCGGTGCCGTCGGGCGACTTGAAGAAGCCGTTGTGGCCGGGGGCGTAGACCGAGTTGGCGTTGGAGCGCTGGAACACCGGGTTCGGGGACTTCACCCACGACGACGAGCTGAGCGGGTCGCCGCCGTTCCAGGTGAGCATGCCGAGCTTGTAGTCCGGGGTCGAGCAGTGGCTGGCGGAGTAGACGATGAAGGTCTTGCCGTTGCGCTGCAGGACCTCGGCGCCCTCGTTGACGGCGCCGCCGACCGTCTCCCAGCTGTAGGTGGGCGTGGACAGGATGCGGCGGGTGCCGCTGGCCGTCCACGGATTCGACAGCGGCCGGATGAACATCGGCTGGGAGCCGTTGTAGAAGGTGCCGAGCAGGTACAGCTGGCCGTTGAGCTGCAGGATGCTCGGGTCGAGCTCCCAGGTGTTGTCAGCCGTCGGGTCGAGCAGGTCGGCCTTGAACGTGTAGGGGCCCATCGGGTCGAGTCCGGCACTCTCCAGGACGTGGATGCGTTGCGTGCCGAGGTTGTACGGCTCCTGTCCGGCCGTGTAGTAGAAGTACCACCGCTGCCCGTTGGGACCGTTGAGCAGGTGGAACTCCGGTGCCCACATGGTGCCCGCGCCGTTGGGCCGGGTCAGGTTGAAGATGACCGTCTCCGGCGCGGTGGCCAGGCCGCCCAGGGTCGCGCTCTTGCGCATCGTGATGGTGCGGTTCCAGGTGGTCGACGCGAGGTAGTAGTAGCCGCTGTAGTAGGTGAGCCACGGGTCGGGGCCCTGCGGGTCGAGCGGGTTGGTGAACGTGCGGCCGGTAGGAGGCGTGGTGCCGCCGTTGAAGTTCGGCAGCCGCCACACCCGGTCCGACCCGGTCGAGCACGTCAGCTGCACGAGACCCGCGGATCCCGCGGTGATGCACTTGCCCGACTGGACACCCACGAGGTTGAAGGTGTTGGTGACGCCCGAAATCGTTACCGCTGACAGCCGGAACTGCTGGTTGGTCTGGCCGTTGCAGGTGTACTGGATGATCGTCGCGTTGTCCGCGGTGGAGCGGCCGGTCACGTCGACGCAGGAGCCCGACGTGAGCGTGTTGACGGTATAGGTGTCGGTGGTGTTCGCCACCGGCACGAACGTGAAGTTCTGGCTGGTGGCACCGTTACAGGCGGCCTGGACCAGCTGCAGGACGTTGGTGGGCGCGCCGTTGGGAACGTTGGCGCACTGGCTGCTGGAGCGGTTGACGACGGTGCTGGTGAAGGTGACGGGTGCGGCCGAGGCCGCCGGTGGGGCGAGGATCGGTACGCCCACCGCGACGAGCAGGGCGAGCACGACGTGTCGATGCAGCATCAAAACCCCTCAGGTCCCGTTGGAGGCGAAGTCCGCGACCTCGGTGGCGGTCAACGCGCGGCTGTAGATGCGGAGGCTGTCGACCGCCCCGTCGAGGTACGGGTCGGCGTACTGGGACCGGCCGACCCAGTTCTGGGTGGTGGAGCCCAGGTTGGCCGGGCTGGTCGTCAGTGCGGTGTTGCGGGCGACCTCGGCGCCGTTGACGTAGAGCACGCCGAGGTTGCCGTTGCGGGTGACCGCGACGTGCGTCCACGCCCCGGCGGGCAGGGCCGCGGGGGCGTCGATGCGCTGTTCGCCGCCGGCCCCGGTGGCGGTGATGGCGAAGCGGGCCGTGCCGGAACCGGATCGCGCCGTGAGGAACATGTTGACGCCGGTACCACTGCCGAAATCGAAGACGCGGGCCCAGTTCGCGAGCACGTCCACCCGCACCCACAGGGCGATGGAGAAGTTCGTGGCGCCGGCCAGGATGCCCGCCGGCAACGCCACGTAACCGTTTGAGCCGTTGAGGTTCACCGCGCTGCCGGTGCGGCCGGTGACGTAGGTGCCGTTGACGACCGTGGCGGTGCGGCCGTTGCCGGTGGCGTCGTTGCCGTTGCCGTCGAACAGGTACTGCGCGACGAACAGCGGCAGCGGCGGGGTGCTGTTGACCGACCAGTAGACGCTGTAGCGCTGGCCGTGCACCTTGTAGAACGGCTGGAGGGTCACTCCGCCGGCCGTGTACTGCAGCGGGGTCGACGTCGCGGTCAGCGACGACGGGTTCAGCACCGGCAGGGCGCTGAGGTTGCTGGTGCCGAACAGTCCACCGAGGACGATCGGGCCGACCTTCACCGCCTGGACGCTGCTGTTGTCGTTGGTCGCCTCGCGGGTCAACGCCATCGGCAGGGTCACGTCGACGACGTCGCCGGAGGCCCAGGTGCGGTTGATCGTGGCGAACGTGCCCGGCGCCGGACTCACGAAAACGGTGCCGTTGACGCGGACCGTCGCCGAAGAAGCCCACGACGGGATGCGCACCTTCACGGTGAACGTGCCGGAGCCGGTGACCGTCAGCTTCGTCGCGGCGGCCTCCGGGAACCCGGTCTCCTGCCGGATCGTGACGCCGCGCGCGGACCAGGTCAGCACCGACGGGATGAACAGGTTGACGTAGAGGGTGCCGGCGCCGTCGTGGAAGTAGATGCTGTCGCCGAACTTGGTGCTGCTCTCCATGCCGGTGCCGTGGCAGCAGACGAAACTGTTGTAGTCGTTGCTGTAGGTCTTGATGCCGCCGGCCCGCAGCGGCACGTAGTAGCACTGGAAGCCGTGCGCGGAGTTCGGGTCCTGCGAGGCCAGGATGTGGTTGTAGAGCGCCTTCTCGTAGTAGTCGAGGTAGTCCACCCTGGACGGGTCGGTGAAGAACAGCTGCCGGGTCAGCTTCAGCATGTTGTGGGAGTTGCAGCACTCGGCGGTGGTGTCGGACAGTTCGCTGGCGATGCGGTCCGGTGCCTTGAAGTACTCGCCGTTGGAGTTGCCGCCGATGGCGTACGTGTGCCGCCGGGTCACGATGTCCCAGAAGTTGACGGCGATGTCGCGATACCGGGTGGTGCCGGTCGCGTGGTATTCGCGGATCGCGCCGATGACCTTCGGGATCTGGGTGTTGGCGTGGTAGTTGTTCAGGTTGTCGGTGTTCGCGGCCAGGGGGTCGAAGATCTCGGCGTGGTCGAACTGCTGCGCCGCGGCCAGGTGCGCGGCGTTGCCGGTCAGCTGGTAGAGGTTGGTGAGGACCTCGTTCATCCCGCCGAACTCGGTGTCGAGCATGTTCTGCCGTTGGGTCTGGGTCAGCCGGTCGTTGCGGAACTTGACCCACGCGGCCATGCCGGTGAGCACGGTCAGCGCCTGGGCGTTGCCGGCCAGCAGGTGCATGTCGAGCAGGCCGGCGAAGAGCTTGTGCAGCGTGTAGTAGGGCGCCCACACCGCCTGGCGGGCCTCGACCCGGTCGATGAAACTTTCCGGGAAGGCGCTGAGGTAGCCGGTGTTGTAGCCTGCGGTGACGGCCCGGGACTGGCACTGGGCGAGGACGGTGACGAGCTGGTCGCCCTTGGTCTTGAAGGCGGTGTTGCCGGTGCTGGCGTAGGCCTGGGCGAGCGCGGACAGGATGTGCCCGGTGGAGTGCCCGCGCAGCTCGGTGGTCGGGGACTCCCAGCCGCCGCAGGGGGTGGCGGACGAGGCCAGGCCCACGTTGAGGCGGAACGTGTGCAGCAGCCGGTCGTTGTCCAGGAACAGCAGGTAGGAGTGGATGCGCCCGGCGGCGGCGCTGAACGGGCTGCTGAGCAGTTGCACCGCGGCGAGCGGGAACGCGTAGGCGGAGACGCCGGCATCGGGCCGCGCTGCTGCGGCCGGCTCGGCCATGAAGAGCGGCGACGCTGCAGAAAAAGCGCCGGCGACGGCGGTGGTCCGCAGCACGGTGCGGCGGGTCACCGGTGGTGAGGACATGGTGCCTCCTGAGGGCAGTCGGGGTATCGGAGGTGCAGGGTGTCCGCGGACCGTCCCAGGTGGACGGTCCGCTCAGGTGGAACCGACGTTCAGCCGCGCAGCGCGCCCGACATGAAGCCCCGGACGTAGCTGCGTTGCAGGACCAGGAAGAGCAGCAGGCAGGGCACCGCCATGAACGTGACGCCGGCCTCGAGCGCCGCGTAGTCGATCGCGCCGAACGAGGCGGTGCGCATGTTGACCACGGCGAGCATGACGGTGAACTTGGACGTGGAGTTGAGCAGGATCAGCGGGGCGAAGAACTCGCTCCACGAGGTGAGGAAGGCGAACAGCCCGACGGTGATCAGACCGGGTCGCACGGCGTGCAGCATGATGCGGGTGAGCGCGCCGAAGCTGGTGCACCCGTCGATGAGCGCGGACTCCTCCAGCTCCTTCGGGATCGCCTCGAACGCGTTGCGCATCATGAAGATCGAGAACGGCAGCTGGAACATGATGAGCACCAGGCTGAGCCCGAGCAGCGAGTCCTGCAGGCCGATCCACTCCAGCAGCACGTAGAGGGCGATGAGGATGGTCGCGTAGGGCACCATCAGGATCGCGAGGGTGAGCAGGAACAGGGCGTTCTTGCCGGGGAACGTGAACCGGCCGAAGGCGTAGCCGCCCAGGGTGGCGACCAGCAGCGTGCCACCGACGGTGAGCGCGCACACGGTGAGACTGTTGACGACGTGCTCGACGCGGATGCCGTTGTCGGAGGTGAACAGCCGCCGGTAGTTCTCCAGGCCGAAGCCGGTCGGGGTGCGCGTCGACGCCCAGGCGCTCCACAGCAGCGGGAACAGGAACAGGATGGCGAGGGCGGCGCCGGTCACGCCGAACGCCGTTGAACGCAGCTTCACGGTGAACTCCTACTGCGATCGGCGGCGCAGCACGCCGAGCTGGATGGCGTTGAACACGACGAGCACCCCGAGCAGGACCACCGAGATGGCCGCCGCGGAGCCGAGGTCCAGCTCGATGAAGGCCTCCCGGTAGATGACCATCACCAGCGACGTGGTGCTGTTGTCGGGACCGCCGCGGGTGAGGATCCAGAACTGGTCGAAGGCGAGCAGCGACCCGGTGATCATGAGGGTCAGCACGAGCGCGATGGTCGGGCGCATGAGCGGCACCGTGATCCGGCGGAAGATCTGGAAGCGGGTCGCCCCGTCCAGCCGGGCCGCCTCGTACACGTCCAGCGGGATCGCCTGCAGGCCGGTGAGCAGGATCAGCATGTTGAACCCGGCGAAGCGCCACAGCACCAGCACGACCGCGGACCCCAGCGCCGTGTTCGGGCTGCCGCTGGTCCAGGACACGTAGGCGTCCCCGGCCAGCAGGTCGTTCACCGGGCCGATCTCGTCGCTGAGCAGGCCGAGAAACAGCAGCGACGCGCTGGCGAAGCCGACCGCGGCCGGCAGGAAGAACGCGGTGCGCAGCAGCCCGACCCCGCGCCGGCGGTGCTGGACCATGAGCGCCAGCCCGAAGGACAGCGCGAACAGCAGCACCGTCACCACGACCGTGTACTTCAGGGTGAACCACACGGCGGTGCGCAGCAGCTCGTCGTCGCCGAGCCCGGCGTAGTTCTCCGGGGCGTTCAGCGTCGGCGCGCCGAGCAGCGGCCAGTGGTGCAGGGACATCCACACGACCAGCCCGAGCGGCACGACGAAGAACATGCCCACCACGAACGCGGTCGGCGCGGCGTAGAGGGCGCCGATCCACTGCTTGTTGCGTTTCCTTCGCGGTGGCGCCGACGGCAGGACCGTCGGTCGCGCTGGCGCCAGCAACGTCATCATCTCTCCGTTGGTTGGCCTGCCCCTGCTGCCAGGGGCAGGCCGAGGGGTTACTTCTTCAGGGAGGCGGTGAGGGCGGTGGCGCCGTCACCGAGGGACTTCTGCGCGTCGCCGAACAACGCACCACGGAACGCGGTGTTCCACGGGCTCTGCGGGTCGTTGTAGGTGGCGTTGAAGTTCTTCGCGTACGGCGTCTTGCCCTTGCCCATCAGGTTGTTGATGGTGACGACCCGCGGGTCGGCCGAGGAGTACTTGTTCGAGGCGAGGTCGGTGCGCGTCGGCACGCCCTTGCCCTTCGCCACGACCTCGACCTGGGCCTCGTCGCCGAGGGTCCAGGCCAGGAAGTCCCAGGCCTGCGCGGCGTGCTTGCTGGTCGCGCCGATGCCGATCGAGTCGCCGCCCACGAACGTCGACTCGCCCCCGTTGATGCCGCTGATCGGTGCGATGCCGACCTTGAACGCGGCCTTCTCCTCGATGATGCCGAGCCACGCCGACGGCGCCGGGGCGATGCCGATCTTGCCGCTCTGCAGCGCGCCGAGCCAGGTCGGGCCGGCCTCGTCCTTGGACGCCGGCGCCGCGACGCCCTCGTCATAGAGCTTGCGGTACAGCGCGAAGACCTCCGCCATCTCCTTCGAGTCGATCGTGGAGGCGGTGCCGTCGGCGTTCATCACGTCGCCGCCCGCGGCCCACACCGACGGCCACAGGGTGAAGACGTTGCAGCCGCCGCAGTTGCCGCCGAAGTAGGTGCCGTTGATGTCGCCGCCGAGCTTGTCGACGGCGCGGGCGGCGGCGGCGAACTCGGTCAGCGTCTTCGGCGGCTTCTCCGGGTCGAGGCCCGCCTTGGTGAACAGGTCCTTGTTGTAGAGCATCACCGACATGTCGATGGTGTGCGGCACCGCGTAGTTCTTCTTGTTCCAGGTGCCGTTGCGCACGTGCGCTGGGGCGACCTTGTCCTTGACCGGCAGCGCGTTGAACTTGTCGGTGATGTCCAGCCACAGGCCCTGCGAGGCGTACTGGGGTGCGAAGACGACGTCGGAGGCGAACAGGTCCGGCAGTGCCTTGGCGCCGGCGGCGGAGGCGAGCTTCGCCGGGTACTCCTCGTTCGGGTATGCGGTGACTTGGACCTGGTTCTTGTGGGTGGCGTTGTAGGCGGCGGCGTAGGCCTTCGACACGGACTCGGTGGCGGCCCGGGTCCACATGGTGAGGGTGGCGCCGCTGTCCGCGGCCTCACCGGTCGCCGCCGGCGACTCGTCCGATCCGCAGGCGCCGAGCGCCAGCAATAGGGTGGCGGCGACGGTGCCGCTCAGTAAACGGTTCAAGGTCTTCCTCCTCGACTCATTGTTTGTGAGCGCTATCAAAAAGCAAGGGCGGAGGTGCTTTCACGCACGACGAGGTCGGGGGCGGACCGGTGTTGCCCGGTCTGCCGCACGCCCGCCGCGATCTGGGTGACGAGCAGGTGCATGCTGCGCCGGCCGAGCTCGGCGAAGTCCTGCCGGACGGTGGTCAGCGGGGGCTGCAGGTATGGCGCCTCCGGCATGTCGTCGAACCCGACGACGCTGACCGCGCCGGGCACGGCCCGCCCGGCCTCGTGCATGGCGCGCAGCACACCGATCGCCATCTGGTCGTTGCCGCAGAACACGGCGGTGACCGCCGGGTCCGCGGCGAGCGCGCGGCCGGCGGCGTAGCCGGACCGCGCGCTCCAGTCGCCGGGCAGCGCCCGTGGCACCGGCAGCCCGGCCGCCTCGAGCGCGGCCTGCCAGCCGGCCATCCGCTCGCGGGCCTCCGGCCACTCGGGCGGCCCGGCCACATGGTGCACGGTGCGGTGGCCGAGCGCGATCAGGTGCCGGGTGGCGAGCCCGGCGCCGGCGGCGTTGTCGACGGCGACCATCGGCACCTCGGGCATCGCGTGCACGTCGATGCCCATGCCGACGATCGGGACGTGCGCCGGCACGTCCAGCAGCGAGCGGCCGAGCGCCGTCCAGGCCGCGGCGACCGGGGCGAGGGTGATGATCCCCTCGACCGCCTGTTCCCGCAGCCGGCGGATCGCTTCGGTGACGGAGGGCACGTTCAGCTCCCTGGCGCTCGCGATGCTGACGAAGTAGCCCGCTTCCCGGGCCGCGCGTTCGATGGCGTGGACCATGAACGACGGCCCGAACAGCGTGGTGTCGAAGGTGACCAGGCCGACGGTCTGCGACCGGTTGGTGGCGAGGGTCCTGGCCGCGACGTTGGGCTGGTAGTCCAGCGCCCGCATCGCCGCGAGGACCCTGGCCCGGGTCTCGGACCGGACGCTCGGGTGGTCGTTGACCACCCGGGACACGGTCTGGTGGGACACCCCGGCGAGGTGGGCGACATCCCGCATCGCCGGGGGCCTTCGAACGGAGTGCATACCTACGGACCGAACGCTTTGACTTCGAGGAGCCCGACCGATGCCGTGCCGCTCTGCAGCAGCACCCGCAGCCTCGTGGTGCTCACCGCGGTGAACGTCACGTGGTTGTACTGGTTGATCCCGAGCGGATAGCCCGAGGCGCCGGCGACGTCCACGTAGGCGGTGCCGTTCCAGTACTGCAGCTTCCACGAGGCGGGCAGCCGCACCCCGCCGTTGTCGTCGAAGAAGTAGACGTCGGCGGAGTTCAGCGTCTGCGCGGTCGGCCAGGTCAGCAGGCCCCACTGCTCGCCCGTGTTGGGCCAGGTGCCCCAGCGCGGGTTGACCGTGTCGTTGGAGCTCGGCGGGTCGATGCCGTCGTTGAGGGCGGCGACGCTCTCCCACGCCGAGGTGTACGACGCGCTCGGGGTGGCGCTCGTGGCGAGGTTGCCGCCGCCCGTCGGTGGTGGCACCGTGCCGCCGCGGTTGTAGACCTTCACCTCGGTCAGGCCGGTCTTGAAGCCCGACGCGTGGGTGACCTGCACCCGCAGCCTGGTGGTGTTGACCCCGGTGAAGTTGACCACGTTGTAGTTGGCCCGTGGGGTGCCCGGTGTCTTCACCGCCCCGGCCACGTTCACCCAGGCGCTGCCGTTGTAGTACTGGACGGTGTACGAGCTGGGCTGCCGGTAGCGGTTGGTGGCCCGGTCGTTGCGGAACCACAGCCGCACCTCGTCCACGGAGCGCGCCTGCCCGAGGTTGAGCTCCAGCCAGTCGGTGGCGTTCGGCGAGCCGTAGGTGCCCCACAGCGGTTCGTTGATGGGGAACCCGTCGACCGCGTTCGCGCCGGCCGTGCCGCTCGCGGTGTAGGACGCGGTGGTGGCGACACCCTGGGCGTAGTTCGGCAGGGTCGAGGTCAGGTCGACGCCGGCCTTGTTGAACATGTCGACCAGTTGCGTGCTGCTCTGGCTCACCTGGGTCGGCGACTGCAGGCCCGAGTAGGCCGCGCTGAAGTTGACCGTCGCGCCGCCGCCGGCCGGGAACGTGACCGCGCCCGTGGCGGGGTTCCAGACCAGGCGGACCAGCTTGTCGACGGTCGCCACGCGGGTGCCGTTGACGAAGATGGAGTAGCCCTGCGGGATGCCGCTGTACTTGACCACGCCGTCGGCCGGGTCGTCCCACACGACGCTGAGGTCGGCGTTGCGGTAGCGCAGGTTGTTGGCCGCGAAGTTGGGCCAGCCGATGTTGAGCGGGCTCAGCTCGACCTGGTTGTCGTTGCGCGGCCGCAGCCCCATCACGTCCTCGATGACGGTCCAGTTGCTGCTGCCGAGGATGTTGTGGTGGATCCAGGACCGGTAGTCGATGTTCTTGGTGCCCGCGTTCCAGTCGGCCCAGAACTCGTTGGCGTCCGGCCACTGGGTGCTGCCGCCGATGTACTGCGCCCAGGCGTTCCAGTACAGCAGCTTCTTGTAGTCCTCGGTGGACATCCACTGGTTCGGGTAGTTGCGCAGCACCGAGGAGTACAGCCGGAACTGCACCGTGGAGTTGATGGTGGAGAAGTTGTTGCTGCCCGGTGAGCCGGCCGCCGCGGCCGCTGCCTTGTCCTTCTGGTTGGCCGTGAAGAACGGGAACACCGGATACTCGGCGGGGTCGGCGAACAGCCGCAGCGCCTGCTTGTACTCGTCGGTGTTGGGCATCGCGCCGACCGAGTACGGGTAGTAGTTGTTGATTTCCTTCCACGGCACCAGCGTGTTGGTGGACACGTGCCGGTGCTCGATGAGCTTGTTCGTCGAGTCCCACAGCGTCGACACGATCGCGTTGCGGATGCGGTCCGCGATCACCTGCATCTCGGCGGCCTTCGTGGTGTTGCCGATCGCCGTGTAGGCCTGAACCGCGGCGAGCGCTCCACTGTAGACATACGCGGACTCGGCCCGGTCCATGTTGCCGGAGCGCCAGTGGAAGGACACCGCGTCGGCGTCGTTGCCGGTGAGCGCGCCCCAGTCGTATTCGATGAGGCCGTTGTTGTTGTGGTCGTAGAAGGACAGCTGGCCCTTCACGTCGCCCTCGGCGTACTTCGCGAGGTTCCCGGCGATCGCGGGCTGCCCGCCGTGGATCTGATAGCTGCGCCAGGCGGCCTCGGCGATGTACTGCGTGTAGCTGTTGGACCAGTTCTCCGGGTCGCCGGGGTTGTCCATGAACCTGCCGCCCTTGGAGGTCTGCCCGACGGACAGCCACGGACCGTAGGAGTAGGCGGCGTTGCGCAGGTACTTGAGGTCGTCGATGTGCATCGGCTGGGTGAGCGCGATCGCGTTGTTGTAGCCCAGCGCGCCCTCGACCGACACCGGGAACTGGAAGTCCTGCCCGGGGATGTCGACGTCGAGGTAGTTGAAGCGCATCAGCCACCAGCGGTAGTAGATGTTCTTCTTGATGGCCGGTTCCGGCACGTCCAGGTAGGGCACGTTGACGGCCCACCAGCGGTTGTACTCCCGCACGTGGGTGGAGAACGCGGTCGCCGCGCTGTAACCCTTGTAGGTGTTGTACTCCGTCAGCGAGTCCGGGATCTCGTTGGCCACGAAGCCCAGCAGGACCTTCGTCGTGACCGTGGCGCCGGCCGCGATCGTCACCGACCGGTTCAGCCCGCCGCTGGTGGCGGTGAACCCGTCCGCGGACAGCCGCGGGTAGAGGGTGGTGAGGTTGTTCTTCACGTTCACCTGCCCGGTCAGCTCGTTGCCGCTGCCGGAGGTGGCGTAGGGCGAGGTGACCCGCAGCGCGATCGTCTGCGACGCGGTGCCGGTGTTGGTGATCGCCAGGTTGTCGACCGCGACGTTGTTCTGGGTGATGAACTTCGTCTGGTTGATCCGCAGGGATCCGTTGGTGTGCACGCTCTTCCAGTGGCTCGGCGCCTGCCACCGCTGCGACACCTGCTCGGTCCAGGTGCCGGTGCCGGCGGTGACGGTGAACGCGCCCTGGCCGTTGATGCTCTCCCAGTAGGCGACGTCGCCGCCGAAGCCGAGCGTCGCCGGGGTGTGCGTCTTCATGAACACGCCCCGGCCGCGGCTCATCAGCCAGGTGCCGGCGGGGTCGTTGCCGGGCCGCGCGAGCAGCCGGTCCATCCAGTAGTCGGTGCCGCCGCTCTCCGCGTCGAAGATGGCCTGCATCGTGTTGCCGGTCGTCATCGCGACCGGCGGCGCGGGCACGGCCGGCCCGCTGAACGTGGGGTAACCGATGGTCTGTGCCGCGGACGCCGGTTGGGCGGCCAGGGTCGCGGCGGCGGTGGAGCCGGTCAGGACGGTCGTCAACGCGAGTGCCAGCCTGAGTTTCCAGCGGGGGTGTGGCATCGCGTCACCTCCATTCGGGTGGTGGTCAGGTGGTGGGCAGCCAGATCCGCATCGTGGAGGGCCCGCGCCGGGCCCAGCGGTGGTAGGGCACGAGGGTGACCACGATCGGATCGGAGCTTTCGGGGTTTTCGTTTTGGCTCTGGTACGGCCAGTCGCGCTCGACGGGCTTGATCAGGCGCCCCTTGACGGCGTTCGCCTCGGGCGCGACGGACGTGTCGACCTGGATGTCGTCGAGGGTGACGCCGTCCTCCTGGTCGACCGACTCGGCGCACATGACGACCGGGCCGACCTCAACGGCCGCGCAGCCACGGGTCGCGTCGACGCGGGCGTCGGGAAACGTCCAGCGGGGCTTCATCGGCAGTTCGAGGCGCACCTGGTCGCCGTCGCGGCTCGGCGCAGTGCCGTGTGCCCAGGCCGGCACCCGGAAGGTGACGGCCCGGTCGGCGGTGACGCTGCCGCCGTCGGGGTAATCGGTTTCGACGGTCAGCGGCGTCCCGTCCAGCTCGACGGTCATCGGCGCGAACTGGTGCACCTGGACGCCGGAGTCGTCCTCCGTCACCAGGTAGCTGCCGAGCGAGGCGAGCAGCCGGGCGACGTTGTTGAGGCAGCAGGAGACCTCGAACCACGGGGCGCGCGGCCCGCCGCCGAAGCGCAGCTGCTCCCGGTCCGGCGGCACCGCCTCGGTGGCGGTGCGCTGGTGCAGGGTGTTGGCGTAGAAGAAGGCCTGCCCGTCGTCGGCGACCGCGGTGGCGATCACGTTGTGCAGGACCCGGTCGACGATGTCGCCGTAGCGCAGGTCGCCGGTCGCGAGGAGCAGGCGGTGCGCCAGCATGACGGTGGCGACCCCGGCGCACGTCTCGGAGTAGGCGCGGTCCGGCGGCAGGACGAAGTCGTCGCCGAACGACTCGTCGAGGTGCCGGGAGCCCATGCCTCCGGTGATGTACGTGCGCCGGGCCAGGGTCCGGTCGAGCTGTCCGGCCACGGCGGCCAGCAGCGCGTCGTCGCCGGTCTCCACGGCCACGTCGACGGCCCCGGCGGCCAGGTACAGCGCCCGGACCGAATGCCCGTGGAACACCTCGCCGGCGCGGACCGGCACGGCGTCCTGGAAGTACCGCCACCCGAACTCGTGCTCGGGCAGGCTGCGGTGCCCGCGCCGCTCGACGAACCGGGCCGCCTGGTCGAGGTAGCGTTCGTCGCCGGTGACCCGGAACAGCTCGACGAGCGCCGTCTCGATCTCCGGGTGGCCGCAGATCCGGTCGTCGTCCTTGAACGTGTCGCAGATGTGGTCGGCGACGCGGCGGGCCACGTCCGGCAGGCCCCGCGCCCGGCCGGTGCGGGCGGCGGCCACGCCGGCCTGGATGAGGTGCCCGGCGCAGTAGAGCTCGTGACCGAAGTTGAGGTCGCTGTACCGCTCGGGCTGGCCGGGCCGGCCGAACGCGGTGTGCAGGTAACCGTCGGCGGCCTGCGCCCCGGCGATCATCGCGGTGAGCTCGTCGAGCTGCCGGTCGTAGTTCGTGCCGCCGGGCCGGACGGACTCCCAGCACATCGCCTCGACGTGCTTGTACACCTCGGAGTCGGAGAACTCGCGCCCCCGGCGGCGCGCCGTCCCGGTGCCGGTGGTGGCGAAGTTGCCGGTCCAGCCGAGGCGGTCCAGCCAGGTGCGGCAGTGCTCGATCGTCGCGGTGCCGTTCACCGCCTGCCGCTGTGCCCAGAACCCACCGGTGATGCGGACCCGTCGCGGGTCGACGGGCCGCAACGCCCCACGGGAAGGGAACACCGGCCCTCCGCTGGCCACCGTCACGTGGCACCGCCTTCCGTTCTCGAAAACCTTTTCGGAAGAATGGCAGCCACGCTCCGCCGTGTCAACGGTCGATTTGTGCGCGCTCACTTCCGGGATACGACCTGCGTGTGCCCCTGTGACAGTTGTGACACGCAACCGCGCATGTGTATGCTCGCCGAAAAGTTTTCGGTGCTTTCATGAAAGGATGCCGGTGAGCAGGAAACGCGCGCAGGTCACCCTCACGGACGTCGCCAAGCTCGCCGGCGTCTCGGTCGCGACCGCCTCCAAGGCGCTCAACGCCCGCGACGAGGTGGCCCCGGCGACGCGGCGCCGGGTCCAGCAGGCCGCCGAGGAACTTTCATTCCAGCCCAACGTCCTCGCCCGCGGCCTGATCTCCGGCAACACCCGCACCATCGGCCTGCTCACCGACGAGCTCTCGGCCGCGCGCTTCGCGATCCCGGTCCTGCTCGGCGCCGAGAACGCGCTGGGCAACGAGCAGATGAGCGTGCTGCTCTGCGACGCCCGCGGCGACGCGATCCGCCGCCAGCACTACATCCGCACGCTGCTCGCCCGGCAGGTCGACGGCTTCATCATCCTCGGCGACGCCAACGACCTGCGCCCGTCGCTGACCCGCAGCATCCCGGTGCCGGTCGTCTACGCCTACTGCGAGTCCGACGATCCGGCCGACCTGTCCGTGGTGGCCGACGACGCCGGCGGCGCCCACCTGGCCGCCGAACACCTCGTGTCGCTGGGCCGCCGGCGCATCGCCCACATCACCGGCGACCCCGGCTACCGGGCCGCCCGCGACCGCGCCCAGGCCTTCACGGTCCATTTACAGGAAGCCGGTCAGTCCCTGGTCGGCGAGCCCCTGTTCGGCCAGTGGTCGCAGCGCTGGGGCCGGCACGCCACGTCCCGCCTGCTCGCCTCGCACCCCGACATCGACGCCATCTTCTGCGGCAACGACCAGATCGCCTCCGGTGTCACCGAGGCCCTGCGCGACCTCGGCCGCACCTGCCCCGACGACGTGGCAGTGGTCGGCTACGACAACTGGGAGGTGTTCGCCACCGAGTGCCGCCCACCACTGACCACAGTGGACCTCAACCTGGAACAGCTCGGCGCGACCGCGGTGCGGCACCTGTTCGCCGCGCTCGACGGCGACCAGCACTCGGGCGTCGTGCGCCAGCCCGGCCGCCTGGTCGTGCGCGAGTCAACCGGCGTGGCCCCCGCGGGCCGTTAGCGCCGCCTCGGCGATCCGCAGCGCCTCCCCGGCGTCGAAGCCGACACTCGCGACCACGGCCGCGTAGTCGGCGGCGGCGCGGCGCACCCGCTCCCGCACCTGCTCCCCCGCCGCCGACACGAAGGAACCGGCCCTCCCCCGCGTCTCGATCAGCCCCGCCTCCTCCAGCTCCCGGTAGGTGCGGGCCACCGTGTTGACCGCCAGCCCCAGATCGGTGGCCAGTCCCCGGATGGTCGGCAGCTTGTGCCCGACCGGCAGCGTGCGGTCCTGGATCTGCTGCGCGAACTGCAGGCGCAGCTGCTCGAACGGCGGCACCGCCGAGGTCGCGTCGATGACGAACATCCCCGGATCCTCGCTGGTGCCCAGCTCGGCTCCAACGGCGGGTGGCGCGGTGCTCGATCACGGCGTGGCCGTGCTCCTCGACCCACCGGACCAGGCCGACGACGGGCGCCTCAACCGATGGCGTCGAAGTCGGGCTCGCCGTACCGGCGCACCATCGCGGCGAACCGCTCCGCCTTGTCCTCGCCGAACCGGCGCACGGCGACGGTGTACGCGGCCGCCGACACGAACTTCGGCGGGGTGCTCTTGCTGTGGAACTTGTCCGCGTACATCACCAGCCGCTCCTCCTCGGTCTCGGCGACGTAGTCACCCGGTGGGATCGGCAGCCGCTGCCCGGCCACATCGGCACGGGTGATCCCGACGCCGGTGTGGCGGGAACAGAACCGGCACACCGGCTCGGGCAGCCCGGCGTCGCGGAGCAGCTCGTGGCCGAGCACTCCGTGCCGGATGTAGTTCGCGTGGTCGAGGGTGCCGGTCGCGTCATACAGCCGGTACACGCCGATGTCGTGCAGCAGGCACCCGGCCCGCACCAGCCCGACGTCCACCACGGGAGCACCGTCACGGGTCAGGAGCTGCTCGGCGATCCGCCACACGATCCGGCAGTGGGTGTACACGAGGTCGAACGCGTCCGCAGTCGGGGCGTGCCGCTCGTGCAGCGCTCGGATCTCATCGTCGGACGGCACCCACATCCCGCCATGATCCCATTCCGTGGTCGACTACTCCGCCTCGAAGCCGCCGCGCTCCCGGGCCAGCGCGAGCCACTCCAGCCACCTGACCCAGACGGGATCGGTCTCCAGGGTGGTGCGTTGCTCCGCCGGCACGCTGGCGTACGCCGCCAGGGCTTCATCGATTTCGCGCACGCTCACCAGCCACCGGTCGTTCGACATGAGCTTGAACGCCGGAATGCCGGTCCTCCCTGCGGCGGTCTGGGACCGCCAGCGCAGGCTGGCCTCCCGCCAGCGTTGCCGCGCCTCAGCGTCGCCGCCCGGTTTGGCGTCCCCGAACAGGGACTGGTCGATCTCCGCCGCGTAGCCCATCCCCGTCAGCGCCATGATCTCGTTGATCCGGCCGAAACGGCGACACCGATCGAACTCGTAGGGCCCCAGGTCACGGAGGCGCTTCCACTCCTCCCCGCAGTTCGGATCGTGCACGCAGCCACGTCCCGACTCCTCGCAGGCCTCGAAGTCCTCGCGGGCGGCAAAGACGTCACCGAGTTCCAGATCGATTCCCACGCGGCGATCATCGTCCGGCGCCGGCCACCCCGCCAGCCGGTTTCCGCCATCACGCCGCGACAGGATCGGACTCCGGAGCCGCGGCGGGCGCCGGTGCGGGTGCGGGGGCCCGCAGCAGCAGGGCGAGGACGAACGCGATCGCCATGACGCCCGCGCCGCATAGGAAGACCGTGTCGATGGCCGTCACGAACGCCGCCGGGGCGGTCGGGGCGCCGCTGCCGAACTTCGTGCCGGCCGGGGCGTTCGCCAGGTACACCCGCAACAGCACGGTGCCGAAGACCGCCGCACCGAAGGCGCTGCCGAGGCTCTGCCCGAAGCGGATCGCGGTGGTGGTGACGCCGAGCTGGTCGGCCGGGACCGCCTGCTGCGAGAGCAGGATGAGCTGGCCGAGCAGCTGGCCCAGGCCGGCGCCGAACAGGAACAGCGCGGCGAGGATCTGCCAGGTCGGCGTCGCGACGTGGACGAGGCTGAGCAGCCCGAGCCCGAGCGCCGCCGTCGCGGTGCCGAGCAGGACGGTGCCGCGCACGGGCCAGCCGCGGCGCTCCAGTGCGATTGCGAGCAGGCCCGACAGGGAGATGCCGACCGCGACCGGGATCAGGAACCGGCCGGCGGCGCTCGGCGTGGTCCCGCGGACGACCTGGAGGTAGACCATCACGTAAACGATTGCGGCCATCATGGCCACGCCCAGCAACGCCTGGATGGGCAGCGCCACGCGCAGCGTCGGGTTGCGGAACAGCGACAGCGGCAGGACCGGTTCGGCGGCGACGGCCTGCCGCCACAGGAACAATGCGACGAGCATGGCGCCCCCGACCGCGAGGGCGATGGCGGGGGCGGACGTCCAGGCGTACCGGTGACCGCCCCACTCGGCCAGGAGCAGCAGTGTGGACGCGGCGGCGGCGACGAGCGCGGCGCCGAGATAGTCGACGCGGTGCCGGCGGCCGGGCAGGGGCAGCCGCATCGCGGTGGCGGCGACGGCGAGCGCGAAGAGGCCGAGCGGCAGGTTGACGTAGAAGATCCAGCGCCACTGCCCCGAGTCGACCAGCACGCCGCCGATCAGCGGGCCGGCGACCATGCCGAGCCCGGCGACGAGGCCGGCCATGCCACCGCGGCCGCCGCGCTCGCCCGGTGCGCTGACCTGCGCGATGACGACCATCGTGACGCTCATCAGCCCGCCGCCGCCCAACCCCTGCAGGCCGCGGAACGCGATGAGCTGGTCCATCGTCCGCGCCATGCCGCACAGCGCCGAGCCGAGCAGGAAGACGCCGACGGCGGCGGCGAAGACCCGCCTGGCGCCGTGGATGTCGCAGAGCTTGCCGTACAGCGGCAGCGCGGCCGTGGCAGCGAGGGCGTAGCTGGTGATCAGCCAGGGCAGCCGCTCCAGGCCGTGCTCGGGGTCGAGGTCACGGACGATCGGCACCGTCGCCGCCGACACGATGTTCTGGTCCAGGATCGCCAGCACGATCGTGACCAGGCACGCCAGCATGGTCAGCCGTTTCTGCAGCGGAGTCATGCCGGCTATACTGAGTCAAATTTTATGATGAGTCAACATTTATATCTGGTACGGTTATCGCATGGTCGACGGGCCCGGCCTCCGGGAGCGCAAGAAGCTGGAGACGCGCCGCGTGCTGTGGCAGGCGGCGGTGCGCCTGTTCGACGAGCGCGGCTACGACCAGGTCTCGATCGCGGAGATCGCCGCGGCCGCCAACGTGTCGAAGATGACCGTCTTCAACTACTACGCGACCAAGGAAGACCTCGTGTTCGGCCCGATGGAGGAGCACATCGAGGACTTCGCGCGGGTGATCCTGACCCGGCCGCCCGGCACCGGCGTGGTCGCCGCGCTGCGTGAGCACTTCCTGGAGCTGCTCGCCAACCGTGACCCGGTGTCCGGCCTCAACGACCTGCCGCAGATCCGGGCCCTGCAGCTGCTCATGCTGCGCACGCCCACCCTGCAGCCGCGGGCCCGGATGTTCTTCCACCGCAGCGAGGAGGCCATCACCGCGGCGCTGCGGAAGGAGACCGACGAGCTGACCGCGCGCATCGCCGCCGGCCAGATCATGACGGTGCGCTCGACCCTGATGCAGACCAACGTCGAGCAGCTCTGCAAGGGCCGCACCATCGACGAGGTGTACCCCGAGGCGATCGCCGCCACCAACCGCGCCTTCGACCTGCTGGAGCACGGCCTCGCCGCGCTGTGAGCCTCAGCCCGTCACACGGTATCGGTGACTGTTCGTACGGTGACCGGTGTTGCATCGACCACTACGGTGTCGGCATGCGCGCAGATCGGGTGCGGCTCGGCATCGACTTCGGCACGTCGAGCACCGTCGCCGTCATCGGCCAACCGGACGGTCAGGTCCGGCCCCTGTTGTTCGGTGAGACACCCATCCTGCCGTCGGCGGTGTGCGTGGACTGGCGGGCGGCCGAGGCCGCGTTCCTGGTCGGCCGGGACGCGATCCATGCCGGCCGGGCCCATCCGGACGCCTTCGAACCCAACCCGAAGCTGCGCGTCGACGACGGCTCCGTCCTGCTCGGCCCCGCCGAACTCCCGGTCACCACGCTCATCGGGGCGGTGCTGCGCCGGGTGGGCACCGAGGCGGAGCGGGTCACCGGCGCCCCGGTCGGCGAGGTCACCCTCACCCACCCGGCGTCGTGGGGACCGCGGCGCCGCGCCGTGCTGCAGGAGGCCGCCCGGGGGGCCGGGATGGCCGAGCCGGTCATGGTGGCCGAGCCGGTCGCCGCCGCCGCGTACTTCGTCGAGGCCCTCGGCCACGCCGTCCCGGTCGGCCAGTGCGTGGTGGTGTACGACTTCGGCGCCGGCACGTTCGACGCCTCGGTCGTCGGCCGCACCGACGACGGGTTCACGGTGCTGGCCGAGGAGGGCCTGCGCGACGCCGGCGGGCTCGACATCGACAACTCGGTCGTGGCGTACTTCGGCGCGACCTACGGCGTGGCCAACGGCGACCTGTGGCGCCGCCTGACGCACCCGGAGACCCCGGCGGACCGGCGGTCGTCCCGGCACTTCTGGGACGACGTGCGCACCGGCAAGGAGATGCTCTCCCGCTCCTCGTCGACGTCGATCTTCCTGCCGCTCGTCGAGGCGGACGCGCTTCTCGGCCGGGAACAGCTGGAGCACCTGGCCCGCCCCCTGCTGGACCGCACGGTCACCGCGACGGCCACCGCGATCCGGGCCGCGCAGGTCGACGCCTCCCGGATCGCCGGGGTGTTCCTCGTCGGCGGGTCGAGCCGGATCCCGCTCGCCGCGACCCTGCTGCACCGGACCCTCGGCATCGCCCCGACGATCATCGAGCAGCCCGAGCTGGTCGTGGCCGGCGGGAGCCTGATCGCCTCGGCGGCCGCGACCGCCAGTCCCGGCACCGCATTCCCGCCGGCGTTCGGCTCGGCGTCCGTCCCGGCACCCGCTCAGGTGTCACCGGCGGCGCAGGCTCCGGCCACGGCGCCGGTGTCTCCAGCCGTGTCTCCGGTGGCACCTCCGCTGGTGTCTCCGGTAGCGCCTCCGCTGGTGTCTCCGGTAGCGCCTCCGCTGGTGTCTCCGGTAGCGCCTCCGCTGGTGTCTCCGGTAGCGCCTCCAGTGGTGTCGACGCCCGCGGCTCAGATGTCACCGGCGGCGCCCGGCGCAGCGGAGACACAGGACGCATCGGCGAGCGCGGCCGCTCCGGTGTACACGCTGCCGTCGACGGATGTGCCGTCGACGTTCGAGCAGCAGGTTCCGCCGCCATGGGAACAGACACCGGTCGAGCCGTTCGCCGCCGGCCCGGCGAGTGCGGCCCCGGTCTCGCCCGGCGCGGCTCCCGTCTCGCCACCCGCCGCGCAGTTCTCCGCCGCTCCGACGTCGCCGGTCAATGCCGCCCCGATGGCCCAACCAGTCAGCGCCGCCCCGATGTCCCAGCCGGTCAGCGCCGCACCGGTCTCACCGCCGGTCAGCGCCGCACCGGTCTCACCGCCGGTCAGCGCCGCACCGGTGTCGCCCGGGGTGAGCGCGGCTCCGGTCTCGCCGTCCGCCGGGCAGTACCCCCTTCAACCCGTGAGCGCCGCCCCGGGTGCCGCGTGGTCTCCCACCTCTCCACCGGTCGCCGCGCCCGACGCCTCGTGGCCGCCCGCGACGCCGTTCGCCGCCGCACCGCCCGTTTCGCCCGCCGCGCCGCACTCGGCATGGCCACCGGCGTCACCGCTCGGCACCGGACCGGCGTCACCGCTCGGCGCCGCGCCGGCACCGCTGGGGTCCGCCGCGGTCGTGCGTGGCCTGGGGATCGCCGTCGTGGTCACCGCCCTGCTGCGGTTCGCGCTCATGTTCGGCGACAACGGGCCGGCCTCGCTCATCCTGCACGAGGGGTACGAACCGGTCTTCGACTACACGGCCCTCGCGCTGCTCGTCGCCCTCGGCGGATGGCTGATCGCCCGCCCGGGCGCGGGCCGGCCCGCGATGGGCCTGGTCGCCGGGCTCGCCCCCTGGGCGCTCCTGCCGATCGTCGGCTCCCTCGGTCTCATCTCCCGCTTCTACGACTGGGTCGACGAGTACCCACTGTTCCCGCCGCTGCTCGTGCTCCAGCTCCTCACCCTGCTCACCGTCGCCGGTCTGGTCTGCCGAGCGGCGCTGCGAGCCGGCACGTCCCGGCGGCTGTTGCCGATCGGGCTCGGCGGTGTCGCGTTCGGCACCGCGGTCGCCGCCCTGCTCTGGCTGTGCTCCGGCTATGTCCGCATGCTCGCGTCCGCCGAGCTGGCCCGGTTCGGTCTGGCGATCGGCGTCGGCACCGCCGTCGTCTACGCCGCGGCGGGCTCCCGCGCGTGGGCCGGGTGGGTCATCGGCGCCTGGACCGGCGGCGGGCTGCTGTGGTTGGTCGGCGCCGGCTTCGGCCAGAGCTCGCCGGGGACGGACGCGCTGACGCTGACGCTCGTGTTGGTGCTGCTCGCGGTCGCCGCCGTGTTGCTCGTGGTCCGGCTGCGCACCGACCGCGACCCCGGGGCACCGCAGCGGGGCCCGGCCAAGGGGCCGGCCACCGTCGCGCTCGTGGCCGCCGGCATCGCCGCCATCGGGGTCGCGCTGGTCGCGTTCGAGCAGCTCGAACGGTGGTCCTACATCGCCGGCCCGTACGACGTCGCCGAGATGTTCGGGGAGTTCGCCGGGCTCGCTGTGCTGCTGTGCGGGCTGCTGCTGCTCTGTGCCCGGCGCAGCACCGGCGCGGCGGCGTACTTCGTCGGCGCGGTTGCCGGCCCGGTCAGTCTGCTGGCCAGCCCGTACCTGCTGGACATGATGGGGTGGCAGCTCACCGCGGGGCTGGTCCTGGGTGGCCTCGCGGCACTGATCCTCGTCGTCGTGCTGGTCCGCGCGGCGCCGACCCGGCTGTCCTGGCCCCTCACCGGTGGGGCACTGGCCAGCCTGCTGCTGCTCTGGTGGGCCGGGACCGCCGTGCCGTTCCTCCACGTGGACGACACCGACCGGTGGCTGGTGCTCGCGCTGGCCGTCGCGATCCCGGCCGCCGCGATCTGGAAGGGCGGCATGGTCACGGCCGGCACACTGTTCGGTGTGGCCTGCAGCTCGGTCGGCGCGCAGTTCATCGCGGTGGACGAGCGGGTCGACGAGGGTCCCGGCCTGCTGCTGGCCGTCGCGGTCCTCGCCACGCTCGCCACGGGCTTCGCCGCCGCGCGGACCGCCCAGCACCAGGAGTGATCCGGAAGACCTTGCGCACCCCTGGGTACCCAAGGTCTCCCGGATCATGAGAGATCATGAGTGTCAGGACGAGAAGCGGCGCTCCCGGCCGGCCCGCAGGGCGAAGAGCCCGGCCACCAGCATGGCCAGCCCGGCCACCGCGAGCCGGGCCACCGGCGCGCCGGTGACCGCGAGGTCCGACGTGGCGGCGGCGACGGTGACGGCGAGCTTCATCGCGTGCGGGTTGCCGTCGGGGTCGACGCCCTGCGCGGCGAGCGTGTGCGCGCCCGCGACGAGGCTCGGCGGCACCGTGACGGCCTTGGTGAAGTTGCCGTCCTGGTCGGTGACGACGGTGCCGAGGACGACCGGGTCCGAGTAGATGGTGATCGTCGCCGTGGAGTGCGGTGCGAAGCCGGTGCCGATGACCACGATCTGCTGGCCGGGTTCGGCGGTCTTGATCGCGCCCTTGTCGGTGGTCAGGGTGAGGCTCGTGTCGGGCGGCGTCGTCGGCACCACCGGCGCCGTCGGAGTGGCCGCGGCCTGGCCCGAACCGGGCGCGGAGTTACCGGCGGCCGAGGTGGCCACGACCGTCACGGTGTAGCTCTTGCCGGCCTCCGCACCGAGGACGCAGCCGGTCTCCTGCGCGGTGGCCGTGCAGGTCGCCGGGCCCGGGTTCGCGCTCACGAGGTACCCGGTGACCGGGGAACCGTTGGTGTCCGGCGCCGTCCAGCTCACCGCGATCGACGACACGCCCGCCACCGCGAGGACCCCGGTCGGCGCGCCAGGCGCGACCGGATTGACGGTCAGCCCCGCCGCGTTGCTCGCCGCGTCATCGCCGGAGGAGTTGTGGAACACGGCGCGGTACTGCCGGCCGGTGTCGGCCAGGGCCGGCGTGAACGTCAGCGAACTGGTCGTCGCGCCGGGCACGTCGGTCCAGGTGCCGCCGGCGGTGGACGTCTGCCAGCGCACCGTCGGCGTCGGGTTGCCGGCGGCGGCGGCGGTGAACGTCACCGGGCTGCCGAAGGTCGCGGTCTGCGCCGTCGGGTGCGTGGTCACGCTCGGCGCGGCGAGGCAGGCGCTCGCGGCCTCCGGGGTCAGCTCGTACTTGACGCCGGTCATCGCCGCCAGCGGAATGACGACGCCCGTGTATTCGAACCCGCTCGCCTCCGTGTCCGTGCCGCCGTAGGCGTAGACGGTGACGTCGACGGGGCCGCTCGCGTGCGACGGTGTGGTGATCGTGAACGAGGTGTCGGTGTGGCCGACGTTGAGCGTGCTCATGTCGGCGGTGTTGCCGGTGTCGAACTCCACCTGCATGACGCCGATGAGGTTGGTGCCGGTGATCGTCACCGTGTCGCCGCCGCCGGGGCTCCCGGACGAGGGCGAGATCGACGTGATCGTCGGGGTCTCGTCGTAGTGGAAGGTGATGGCGTTGGAGTCGCCGCCGGGGCCGGTCGCGACGATGTTGACATCGCCGGCGGCGTGCGCCGGTGAGGTGAAGGTGAACGAGGTGTTGTTGACTTTCGTGAACGACGCGGACACGCCGTCGACCTTGACGTCCGTAATGGTGCCGTGTCGGAGGCCGGTGACGGTGTGGGTCTGCCCGCCGGCGACGTTGGCGTACGCCGGCGACGAGCAGCACAGGACCGGCGGCTGCAGGTATTCGAACTGGACCCCGGCGGCCGAGGAGCCGTCGGGAGTGGTGACGACGACGTCCACCGCGCCGGCGGTGCCGGCCGGGCTGACCGCGGTGATCTGGGTGGCGGAGTCGACGGTGTACGACGTGGCGTTGACGCCGCCGAAGGTGACCGCGCTGGCGCCGGTCGCGCCGGTGAAGTCGGTGCCGGTGATGACGACGCTCGTGCCGCCGGCCTCCGGGCCGGAGTTGGGCGTCAGCAGGGTGATCACGGGCGCGGGCGACGCGTAGGTGTAGGACGACGCCAGGCTGCCGGTGCCGCCGGGCCCGGTGACCGCGACGGCGACCGCCCCGTTGGCGTGCGCCGGCGTGACCGCGGTGATCTGGGTGGCGGAGTTGACGGTGTACGAGGTCGCGTTCATGCCGTCGAACGTCACCGCGCTGGCTCCGGTGACCCCGGTGAACCCGGTGCCGGTGATGACGACGCTCGTGCCACCGAGGTTCGAACCGGTGGTCGGCGACAACGACGACACCACCGGCGCGGGAGGCGCCGTGTACGTGTACGTGGCCGCCGTCGAGCTACCGCCGGCGGTGGTGACGACGACGTCCTTCGCGCCCGCGGTGCCGGCCGGGCTGACCGCGGTGATCTGCGTTGCCGAGTTCACGGTGTACGACGTCGCGTTGTTGCCGTCGAAGGTGACCGCGCTGGCTCCGGTGGCGCCGGTGAACCCGGTGCCGGTGATGACGACGCTCGTGCCGCCGAGCGTGGTACCGGTGTTCGGCGACAACGACGACACCACGGGCACCGGCACCACGTACGTGTACGTGGTGCCCGTCGAGCTGCCACCTGC
>NZ_BONQ01000055.1 GCF_016862795.1 Dactylosporangium siamense
GCCGCCGGCATCTGGTAGGTGAACGTGACGGCCACCGACAGGCCCGCCGGGGTCGTGACGATCAGGTTCTTCGCGCCGACCGTGCCGGCCGGGCTGACCGCGGTGATCTGGGTGGCGGAGTCGACGTTGAACGACGTCGCGGCGACGCCGCCGAACGTGACCGCCGTGGCGCCGGTGAGGTTCGTGCCGGTGATGACCACGGAACTGCCGCCGAGCGTGCTGCCGCTGTTCGGCGACAGCGAGGACACCACCGGCGCGGGCACCGCGTACGTGAACGGTGTCGCGGTCGAGGCGCCGCCGGGAGTGGTGACGACGACGTTCTTCGCGCCCGCCGTGCCGGCCGGGCTGACCGCGGTGATCTGGGTGGCGCTGTCCACGGTGTACGACGTCGCGGCGACACCGCCGAACGTCACGGCGGAGGCTCCGGTCAACCCGGTGCCGGTGATGACCACCGACGTGCCGCCGGCGGTGCTGCCGGTGCTCGGCGACAGCGCCGACACGACCGGTTGGGGTGCGTAGGTGAACTGCGGTCCCCCGCTGGACGGGCCGCACAGCGCGGTGGTGACGACGACCGCCACGGCGCCGGCGGCGTGCTCCGGCGCGGTGGCGGTGATCTGGGTGGCGCTGACGACGACGACCGAGGTGGCGGCGGCGCCGCCGAACGTCACAGTGGTCGCGCCGGTGAAGTCGGTGCCGGTGATGGTGACCGTCGTGCCCGCGGCGCCGGCGGTCGGGCTCACCGCCGTCACGACGGGCACCTCGGCGGCCTGCACGAGACGCGCGGCGCCGGTCTCCGCCTGGGCCGGTGCCACGGCTACCGCCGATGACAGTACGAACAGGCCGGCGGCGAGAACGCCTGCCCAGACCCGGTACAAAGCGGACATGGTTCCCCCGAACACCGGCTGCTGATATCACCAGCAAGCTAGTCGAAAATGCGCATATTTATCGCGAATCGACAATCCTGCCACCGGGGAAGCAGCTCCGGCCCGGGTCGAAAGTCTGGACGACGCAAAGCGCCGTCGCAGTGAACGGCCCGGGCGAGACGTTGGCCGAGACCGTCGCGGCGAGCCTGGAACGGCTCGCCGAGCAGCTCGGCACCGGGCAGGACGCCGGTGACTCCTACGGCGTCCTGCTCAGCCTGTACCGCGCCGACGTCCCGGACCTGCCGGAGGACACAAAGGACTGAACGCAACCGGTTACGCGACTGCCCGTTGCCGGGTGCCGCCGACGCGAAACGCGCTCAGGCGGAGTCCGGCGCGTACTGCTGCACGCCCATCGCGATCGCCGCGGCGATGTCCTCGTCACTGGTGCCCCAGGCCGCCTGGATCACCGCGCCCCAGGCGTGGCACGCGCCGATCGCGAACTCCTTCACCTCGGGCAGGCTCTCCCACGTCGCCGGGTCCAGGTCGGCGCCGTGCAGGTGCCGGTCCAGGCCGAACAGCGCGATGTCCCAGCCGCCGCCGATGCCGATCGTGCCGCCGGGCCCGTACTGGCGCACCATCTCGTCGATGAACCCGGCCGGCGAGGAGTGCTCCAGCTCCAGCACGGTGCCGTCGTCGCCGTCGGGCGTGAGGCGCAGCTCGACCTCGGTGTCCACGCCCCCGCCGAAGGACCAGGTCACCTGCAGCAGGCGCGGCTGCTCGCAGCGCACGATCTCGCCACCGGCGTTGTCCTTGATCTGGAACCGGCCGCCCAGGCGCAGGTCGCCGTCGACCTGGCCCAGCCAGCGGGCCAGCCGTGAGGGGTCGGTGCAGGCATCCCACACGTCCTCGATCGTGGCGGGGTACCTGCGGCGCAACAGCACCGAACGGCCCTCGCCCGAAGCGACCGGGTGGTTGCCGATCGCGCGGTGCGCGGCGTTGATCTGGTTGACGATGTCGGTCACGATCTGGGCCCTTCTGGAGGAGTCGGTGGTGTGCGCCTGCCCCGGGCGAGCTCGGTGCCCAGCGCGTCCAGCCGCTGCGACCAGAACCCGCGGAACCGCTCGAGCCAGGCGTCGACCTCTTGCAGCGGCGCGGCGTCCACGGCATACAGGCGGCGGGTGCCGTCGGCGCGCACGGTCGCGAATCCGGACTCCCGCAGCACCTTCAGGTGTTGTGACACCGCCGGCTGGGAGATCCCGAACTCCGCCCGCACGGCGTCACTGACCGCGCCGGCGGGCTGTTCCCCGTCGGCGAGCAGCTCCAGGATCCGGCGCCGCACCGGGTCGCCGAGCACGTCGAACGCATGCACGGCACGACAATGTCACCCCTGGCTTATATAAGTCAAGGCTGAACTATGGTGAGCCCGGCCGGACCGTCGTGGACGGTGACCGCTCCATCGGCCGAGATGCTCACGTCGAGCTCGCCGCCGCCGACCCGCAGGCCCCGCACCCGGTAGGCGCCGACCGGCGACGGGCTGAGCGGGGCGAGCCGCAGGAGGCCGGCGGGCATGTCGACGTCCAGGCCGAGCAGCGCGGTCAGCACCGCCGGGCCGGCCGCCGCGGCCCACGCCTGCGGCCGGCAGGACGCCGGGTAGGGTGCCGGGCCGTCGTCGCCGCCGAAGAGCTCCGGCAGCCGGAAGTCGAACCGTGCGGCGGCGTCCAGCACCGCCCGGATCACCACGGCCGCATCCTGCCGGTGTCCGTCGCGGACCAGGCCGAGCAGGGCGATCGCGGTGTCGTGCGGCCAGACCGAGCCGAGGTGGTAGGACAGGAAGTTGTACCCGGCTGAGGACGGCGCGATGGTCCGGATGCCGAACGGTGACCGCAGCCCGGCGAGGTGCCCGGCGACCCGGGCGCTCTCCCCCGGCGTGAGCAGGCCGGTGCCGAGCAGGTGGCCGATGTTCGAGGTGATGCTGTCGACCTGTTCGCCGGCGCCGTCGAGCGCGACCGCGGGATAACCGCCGGGGCACCAGAACGCCGAGCGGAACCGCTCCGCGAGCCCCCGCGCCCAGTCGCGCCACCCGGCGGCCCCCGGGCGGCCGAACGCCTCCAGCAGCCAGGCGCCGTCCACGGCGGCGCGGTAGGCGTACCCCTGGACCTCACACAACGCCAAGGGCCCCTTCGCGATGCGACCGTCGGCGTGCTGGACGCCGTCGCCGGAGTCCTTCCAGCCGTGGTTGGCGAGGCCCTTCGCGCTGGACTGGTAGGCGATGAAGCCGTCGTGGCCGGCGAGCCAGGCCAGGGCCCGTTCGACGTGCGGCAGCAGCGGCTCGACCTCCGCGGCCGGCAGGCCCCAGCGGTACGCGTCGGCGGCGGTGCTGACGAACAGCGCGGTGGCGTCGACCGTGCCGTAGTAGACCGGCGGCAGCCAGTGGGCGGCGTCGACAGGGCGCACCTCGTGCAGGATCTTGCCGGGCTCCTCGTCGGTCTCCGGGTCGTGCCGGACGCCCTGCCGGCCCGCGAGCGCGCGCAGCGTCCCGGCGGCCACGGCCGTGCCGAGCGGCAGGGCCAGCCGGGCGGCCCAGAGCGAGTCGCGGCCGAACAGGGTGAGATACCAGGGGCTGCCCGCCGCGTAATAGACGTGCTCGCCGTCGGCGTGCCGCAGCGCGTCGAGGTCCTCCACGCCGGTGCGCACGAGGGCGTCGAGCCGGCGGTCGTCGGCGGTGACGCGCAGCCGGCTGGGCTCGGCGACCCGGGTGATCGGCGCGACGTCGGTGCGGGTGAAGCCCAGCAGCACGCTCCAGCTGTCCCGGGGCGCGACGGTGACCCGCCAGCGCAGCGCCCCGGCGGCGTCCGGCGCCGGGTCCGCCGTGACGGAGACCCGCATCCCGTCCCGCGCCGCGGCCGGGGTGCCGCCGAGGTCCACAGTGGACCCGGTATCCCTGCCGTCCTTCACCGCGCCCATGGTCGCGTAATCGGTTTCGCACGTCGCGGCGATCTCGACGGTGAGCGTCGCGTGGGACAGGTTGGTCAGGGTGAGGGTCTCGGTGCCGCCGCGCGGCCCGACCTCGCGGCGGCGATCGAGCGTGACGGTCGGGTCGGGCCCGTCGTCGCCGAGGGCGGGCAGCACCGCGGTGAACCGGGCCGAGGCCGCGCCCGTCCGGCGGACCTGGACCGGGACCGGTTCGGCGCCCTCGACGGTCACGATCAGCCTGGACAGCACCCGGCGGTCGTCGACGTAGAGACCGTCGGCACCGCCGCGGAGCTGGCCCGAACGGTCGGAGAGCCAGGTCGCCGGTGCGGCGACACACGTCACGTGCTCATGCAGGTAGGGCTGCGCCATGGGGTCCTCTTGACAAGCCGGTGGTGGGGTGAGACTGTCCGGACATCCATGTTGAACGTTCAAACCGGCAATCCGCAACACCTGATTTGAACGTTCAACACGACATTGGGAGGAAACCATGCACCCGCCGACCGTCGAGGACGTCGCACGGGCCGCCGGCGTGTCCCGGCAGACCGTGTCCAACGTGCTCAACGCGCCGCAGCGGGTGCGGCCCGAGACCCGGGCCCGGGTCGAGACGGCGATCGAGCAGCTCGGCTACCGGCCCAACCGGGTCGCGCAGTCCCTGCGGGCCGCCACCTCACGCATGATCGGCTACCGGATCGAGCCGATGCACCCGCACGCCCTGGGCAGCATCCACGACCGCTTCCTGCACGCCCTCGCCGAGGCCGGCCGGGCCGCCGACCGTCACCTGCTGCTGTTCACCGCCGACGACCCGCAGGACGAGGTCGCCAACGTGCAGGCCCTGCACCGGGCCGGCGCGATCGACGGGGTGGTGCTCTACGGCATCCAGTCCGGCGACCCGCGACCGCCGGGGCTGCGCCAGCTGCGCATCCCGTTCGCCGCGTTCGGCCGGACCGGCGCCGACGCCGAGCACCCGTGGGTCGACATCGACAACGCCGCCGGCACGGCCGCCGCGGTCGAGCACCTCGTCACCGGTGGCCACCGGCGCATCGCGTTCGTCGGCTACCCGCAGGGCGCGGCGGTCGGCGACCGGCGCGCCGACGGCTGGCGCACCGCCCTGGACCAGCACGGCCTGCTCGACGGCTCGCACCACCTCGACCTGCGCGGCGAGGACTCCCTCGCCACCGGGTCGCGGCTGGCGGAGGTGCTGCTGGACCACCCCACCCCACCCACCGCCGTCGTCGCCGCCACCGACACGCTCGCCGCGGGCGTGCTGCGCACCGTGCGGCAACGGCACGCCCGGCTCGCCGTCGTCGGCTTCGACGACACCCCGACCGCCGGCGCCCTCGACCTGTCCAGCGTGCGGCAGCCGATCGAGGCCGTCGGCCACGCGATGATCCGCGCCCTGCTCGGCCCCGTCCCGGGCGAGACGCCCGGCGAGCCGACCGGGCAACTGCTGGCACCCGAGCTGATCGTCCGGGCCTCCAGCGCCCCGCATTGAGTGTTTCTCCGACCCCCCTGGGAGCGACCGCCATGATCCGACCATCCCGCCTGCTGACCATCCTGCTGTCCACCGTGCTGCTCACCGCCGCCTGCGGCGACGACGGCGGCGGCGGCACCGAGGGCAACGCCACCGGCGCCAAGCTCACGATGTTCGCGTTCTCCTCCTCCCCCGCCGAGGACGCCGTGCTGCGCAAGGCCGTCGACGACTACAACAAGCAGGGCCGCAACACCGTCGACCTGAAGGTTCTGCCCGAATACGACACGGCACTGACCACCGCGCTGTCCGGCGGCGAACCACCGGACGTCTTCTACGTCAACGACAACAAGCTGCCCGACTTCGGCAAGAACGGCGTCCTCGAGCCGATCGGCGACAAGGTCGACAACCCCGGCGACTTCTACGACACGCTCAAGCAGTCCTTCACCTACAAGGGCACCTACTACTGCGCGCCGAAGGACTTCTCGACGCTGCAGCTGGTCTACAACACCGCCGACTTCACCGCCGCCGGCCTCACCCCGCCGACGACCTGGGACGAGCTGACCGCGGCCGCGAAGGCACTGACCAAGCCGGGGCACCCGGGTCTCGTCCTCGGGCCGGAGTTCTACCGCTGGGGCGTGTTCATGGCGCAGGCCGGCGCCTGGCCGACGAACGACGACGTCACCAAGATGACGATGGACACCGCGGAGATGCGCACCGCCCTGCAGTACGTGACCGACAACCACAAGGCCGGCTGGTTCGGCACCCCGGCGGCGGTCGGCGCGGGCTGGGGCGGCGAGGCGTTCGGCAAGGCGCTCACCTCCATGACGATCGAGGGCAACTGGATCGTCGGGGCGATGAAGAACGACTTCCCGAACACGAAGTACGCCGTCGCCGAACTCCCCGCCGGCCCCAAGGGCAAGGGCACCATGTCGTACTCGGTCTGCTACGGCGTGGCCAAGGCGGCCAAGAACAAGGCCGCCGCGCTCGACTTCGTCAAGTTCCTCACCTCGCCCGACGAGCAGTACACCGTCACCAAGGAGTTCCCGGTCATGCCGTCGCGCAAGTCCCTCGCGGACAAGTGGCTGGCCGACAAGCCGGAGCTCAAGGCGTTCGTCGCCGGCGGCGACTACGCGAAGAAGTCCGTGTTCGTGCCCGGCTTCAGCACCGCGATCGACACGTTCAACGACGGGATCCAGGGCCTCGCCAAGGGCAACAAGCAGGTCGGCGACGTCATCACCAGCACGCAGAAAGCCGGGACCGACATCCTCGGCTGATCCTCTCGACCGGGGCCGCCGCCGTCCCCCCGCGGTGGCGGCCCCTCCCCCTGGGAGTCCCGCATGTCACGCATCCACGGCCGGCAGGGACTGGCCGGCTGGCTCTTCATGTCCCCCGCGATCATCGGACTCGGCGTGTTCATGGTCGCGCCGATCGCCCTCGCCCTGTGGGTCAGCTTCCGCGACTGGAGCGGGCTCACCCCGCTCGGCGCCTCCGAACCCGCCGGCGCCGCCAACTACGCCGATCTGCTGACCGACTCCAGCGTCGTGCGCGGTGACTTCGCCAAGAGCCTGCGCAACAACCTGTACTACGTGCTCGGCGTGGTGCCCGCGCAGACGTTCCTGGCGTTCCTGCTCGCGCTGGTCGTCAACGCCCGGCTGCTCAAGGGCCGCACGTTCTTCCGCACCGCGTTCTACTTCCCGTCGGTGACCAGCTCGATCGCGGTCGCGTTCATCTTCATCTTCCTGTTCAGCCCGACCGGCGTGGTCAACACCGTGCTGTCGGCGGTGCTGCCCGGCAAGGTCGACCTGGTCTGGCTCGACGACTCCGACGGGCTGCTGCACCTGCTGCTGCGCGCGGTCGGTGTCGACGCCGCACCGGGCGCGCT
The DNA here is from genome assembly GCF_016862795.1 of Dactylosporangium siamense. Taxonomy (GTDB): domain Bacteria; phylum Actinomycetota; class Actinomycetes; order Mycobacteriales; family Micromonosporaceae; genus Dactylosporangium; species Dactylosporangium siamense. The sequence continues at coordinate 7,190 of NZ_BONQ01000055.1, forward strand.
GCGCGGCGAGTTCATGGACCTGTCGTGGTGGGACTGGCTGTCCGGGCCCAGCGTCGCGCTCAGCTCCGTCATGATCCTCGCCACCTGGACCACCACCGGCACGTTCATGCTGATGTTCCTCGCCGGACTGCAGAACGTCCCCGAGGAGCTCGAGGAGGCCGCGTCCATCGACGGCGCCTCGCCCCGGCAGCGGTTCTTCCGCATCACCCTGCCACTGCTCAAGCCGACGCTGTTCCTGGTGCTGACCCTCGGCATCATCGGCACCTGGCAGGTCTTCGACCAGGTCTACGCGATGACGTCGGGCGGGCCGCAGAAGACCACGCTCACCCCGGCGTACCTCATCTACCGCGAAGGCTTCCAGAACAGTGCGATGGGCCGCGCCGCCGCCATCGCGTTCGTCGTGCTCGTCATCATCCTGGTCTTCACCGGCGTGCAGCGCCTCGTGCTGCGGAAGGAGCGCTGACGTGGTGTTCAGAAGGGCGCTGCGCTACGGCCTGCTCATCGCCTTCGCCGTCGTGTTCATCTACCCGTTCCTGCTGTCACTGGGCACGTCGTTCAAGTCCCGGCCCGAGGTCGCGACGAGCTCGGTGTCCCCGTGGCCGCGCTCATTCGACCTGCGCGCGTGGACCGACGTCCTCGTGCACAGCGACTTTCCACTGTGGACGTTCAACTCGATCGTCGTGACGGTCGCCGCGACCCTCGGCCGGGTCTTCATCGACTCGCTCGCCGGCTACGCCCTGGCCCGCCTCAACTTCCGCGGCCGGGGCGTCCTCTTCGCCGGGATCATCTCCGTGCTCGCGGTGCCGCCGATCGTGCTGACCGTGCCACGGTTCCTGGTGCTCAAGGAGCTGAGCCTGCTCAACTCCTACACCGGCCTGATCCTGCCGCTCGCGGTCGACGCGATGGGCATCTTCCTGATGCGGCAGTTCTTCGTCGAGCTGCCCCGCGAGCTGGAGGAGGCGGCCCGCATCGACGGCGCCTCGATCTTCCAGGCCTACTGGCACGTCGTGCTGCCCCTGGCCCGGCCCGCGCTGCTGACCCTGACGATCCTGTCGTTCCAGGGCGTGTGGAACGAATTCCTGATGCCGCTCATCGTGGTGCGGGCCAGTCCCTCGCACTGGACGCTCCCCTTTGGACTGTCCACGTTGGGCCGTGGCGGGGCGGGCGGGCAGAGCTTCGACTATCCGGTGATGATGGCCGGTTCCATCCTGACCATCATCCCGGTGGCGATCGTGTTCGTCATTTTCCAGCGGTACTTCGTCCGCAGCGTCGCCAGCAGCGGCGTGAAGGGCTGAACCGGTGCTACAGCAGGCTCAGCACCGCGGTGACGGGATCGACGTCGGCGGGCAACGCCGGCCCGATCGCACAACAGGTCGCGGTGCCCGACGCGACCTGGGTCCGGCCGGCGTCGCGGATGACCTGCACCGGCAGGCCCGCGTCGCCGGCCCGGGCGCACAGGTCGGCGAGGTCCGCCTCCCCGCCGACCTTCAGCACCACCTTCGGCTGGCCGGCGCTCAACCAGTCGCCGAACACCGCACCGTGCGGCCCGGCGAGCACCGCCGCGACCGCCGCGTGCGCGACCTGTGCCGCGATCTTGCCCTTGCCCATGCCGAGGTCGGTGCGCACGACCAGGACCATCTTCGGTTCGCTGTTCACGACCCCGGATGCTATCGCGGGTGACCCGCGCACGGCCCGGACGACCGTGCGCGGGTCGCACGTCACGACGTGCGGGCGCCGCGCAGGAAGCCGGCGTCGAGGAACTTGAAGTTGGTGTTCTCCCGGTCACCGGCCGCCGGCGTGTTCTCACCGTCGTGCACGACCAGCAGCCCGCCGGGGAAGCCGGGCAGGGCGGTGGCGGTCACGGCCGCGCCGTCGCAGGCCTGGGATCCGTCGGCGCGGGCGCCGTCGACGACCGCGAACCGGCCGGTCGGGCGCAGCGTCAGCCGGTCGTAGGTGTAGAACGTGTCGTCGCCCTGGCTGGACACCAGCAGCGTGCCGGTCAGCGGGCCGGTGCGTAGGATGGTGAGCCCCTCGACGTCCGCGGCGATGCGGCCGCCGTAGCCCGGGTCGGCGGCGTAGTCCACGACGCAGTCGTCCTCGGCCTCGTCGAAGCGGGCCGGGACGCCGAACTCGCGGGTGCGTTCCACCGACTGCGGGGCACCGCGGAAGCGGCCGCCCCACACCGCGACCCGCCACAGGCCGACGGTCTCCTGCGCCAGGTACGCCACCCGGGTCGCCGGGTCCACGACGGTGCCCTCGACCTGCGGCCCGTCGCCGGGGTCGGCGCACGGTGACCACGCCGAGCCGTCCGGCAGCCGGAACGTCGAGGGCAGGGTCAGCCGGTCGACCCGCTGGTAGGTCACCGCGGAGCCCTTCGCGACGAGCTTGAACAGCCCGACGTCGCTGGTGCTGCGGCGACTGACGACCGCATACGGGGTGCCGTCGAAGTCCCGGTAGGTGCCCAGCCCGTAGGCGGTGCGCTGCTCGTTGACCTCGGCCTGCCCGGTGCTGAACGCGAACGGGACGTCGGGTGCGGTCACGTCGGTGAGCGTCCCGGTCGCCGGGTCGATGCGGTAGAAGCGCAGCTGGTCGCGGCCGCGGTCGGTGACGACGGCCAGGTCGACGGTCCGGCCGCCGAGCCGGAAGTCCTGCACCAGGTCGACGTTGTTGAACCGGCCGGACTCGTCGTCCTCGCCGGGCGCCGGCGGGGTCGCGATCGCCTGCCGTTCGCGGCCCGCGAGGTCGTAGACGCGCAGGCCGCCGTTCTTGGCGGTGGCGATGACCCGGCTGGCGCCGCGGTCACGCTCGTTGACCCAGATCGCGGGGTCGTCGGCGTTGGCGTCGCCGCCGGCCTCGTCGTCGTACAGGGCCGGTGTCTCCACGCGTGGGGTCACGGTCCGCAGTCCCGGCGTGGCCTGGACGGCCGGTGCGGCCTGCGCGGCCGCGGGAATGAGCAACAATGGCACGGCCACGGCCGTGAGCGTCAAGAGTCGTCGCATCGACCGAAACTATGGTGCGCCGCCGTCGCGCAGGCGAACGCCGATGAAACACCGGCGTTCGCCTGTGCCGATGGTTCAGTCGGTCGGCGGGTCGGCGAGGGGCCAGCCGCCGGCGGCGAGACGGGCGGACACGCGGGCGACGTCCTCGGCCGAGGCCGGTTGCAGCACCGCGTCGTTGATCATCGCCTCGATGTCGGTGGTGCTGATCGGGTCGGCGGTGCGCTGCGACTCGTCCGCGAGGTCCTGAGCGATCTTGTGGATCTCGGTGTCGGTCAGTTTGCGGCGCAGCAGCCCGAGCAGCGCCACGTAGTCCTGGCGGGGCACGCCGGACGGGTAGCCGGCCCGCAGCCACTCCACGGTGCGGGTCAGGAAGTTCGAGCGGAGCTCACCCACGGCGGTCCTCACTTGTCCACGATGGTCGGGTACACGTGCTCGAAGCTGATCGCCTTGCCGAAGCCCGACGCGACGATGAAGGTGATGCCCAGGGCCACGCCGAACAGCACGATGGCGAAGCAGGCGTAGCCGGCGACGGTGCCGATGGGGTGTGCCCGCGGTCCGGAGGCGCCCGCCTGGTGCTCCTCGGCGTCACCGCCGGCGCCGTAGGCGAGGGACCTCACGCCGAGGGCGAACAGGGCCGGCAGGCCGGCGCCCAGGATGAGCCCCGCCAGCAGGACCTTCCAGGCGGCCTCGAGCGCGAATCCAAGGTTGTGCTGCATCTCGCCCGGTCCTCTCAGCGATCCGCGTCGGCGAGCTCGCGCCGGGCGTCCCAGTCGTCATTGACGTTGTTGTGGTCGACCGGCTGCCGGCGCGACCGCAGGTACATGTATGCGGCAGCGGCGATCAGCAGCAGGAAGATGGCGATCGCGCCGGCGAGACCGCCGATCGCGTGGCCGATCCACCACATGATCGCGCCGACGATCGCCGCCGCCGGCAGCGTGGTCAGCCATGCGGCGACCATGCGCCCGGCCACCGCCCAGCGCACCAGCGCGCCCGGCCGGCCCACGCCGCTGCCGAGGATCGAGCCGGTCGCGACGTGCGTGGTGGACAGCGCGAAGCCCAGGTGGCTCGAGGTCAGGATCACCGCCGCCGACGCCGACTCGGCCGCCAGGCCCTGCGGCGGGGAGATCTCCACGAGGCCCTTGCCCAGGGTCCTGATGATCCGCCAGCCACCGAGGTAGGTGCCCGCCGCGATCGTCACGGCGCACGCGGCCTTCACCCAGAACGGGATGTTCTTGGTGTCGGTCCAGTCGCCGGTCGCGATCAGGGCCAGCGTGATCACGCCCATGGTCTTCTGCGCGTCGTTGGTGCCGTGCGCGAGCGACACCAGCGACGCGCTGCCGATCTGCCCCCACCGGAACCCGTTGTCGGTGAACCGGCGGGCGACCCCGGTGGTGATCCGGTAGATCAGCCAGGTGCCGACCGCGGCGATGACACCGGCGATCACCGGCGACATGATCGCTGGCAGAATGACCTTGCCGATGACGCCGTCGAGCTTGCTGCCGTTGCCGTTCCAGTTGACGCCGGCCCAGCCGAGTCCGGCGATCGAGGCGCCGATGAGCCCGCCGAACAGCGCGTGCGACGAGCTGGACGGCAGCCCGAGCAGCCAGGTCAGCAGGTTCCAGGTGATGCCGCCGACGAGGCCGGCCAGGATGATCAGCAACAGTGCTGATCCGCCGTCGGCGACCAGGTCCGGTTTCGGGGTGCCGTTGGAGTTCTGGATCTTCACGACGGCGTTGCTCACCGTCAGTGCGACCTCGACGGACAGGAAGGCACCCACCAGGTTCAGGATGCCCGACAGGAGCACGGCGACCTTCGGCCGCAGGGCGTGCGTGGCGATGGAGGTCGCCATGGCGTTGGCGGTGTCGTGGAACCCGTTCGTGAAGTCGAACCCGAGCGCCGTCACGATCACCAGGATGAGGACCACGGTTGTTTCGGTCACGTCTCGATCGTCACCCGGTCCACCGGCTCCGGCCAGCGGGGGGACCGTGCCAACACGCGAGTTCGCCGGACCGTCACGGCCCGGTCACCCGCCCGGCGGTCAGGGGCGCCGCAGGGCGTAACGCACGCGGGTCCAGCCGTCGTCGTGGCTGACGGCGAGCGCCTCGCTCAGCTGCCGGGCGATCCACAGGCCGCGGCCGCCGATGAGCAGCTCGGCCGGGGGCCGGTAGCCGACGAGCGGGTCGGCGGGGCCGGGACCGTCGTCGGCGATCTCGCACACCAGCGCCGGGTCGGCGGCCCAGACCCGCAGCTCCCGCCGGGTGCCGCCGTGCAGCACGGCGTTGGCGACGATCTCGCTGGTGACGAGCAGGAGCTCGTCGAGCCGGCCGGCGTCGGGCCAGCCGTGCTCGGCGGCGACCCGCCCGACCAGCCAGCGGGCGTCGGCGACGCTGTCGCCGAGCGTCGCGACGAGCGCCGGCGGGCCGTCGACCGGTGGCATCGGCTCGGGCACCGCGTCGAGGAACTCCGCCGGCGGGCGGTAGGCCGTGTTGCCGCCGGGTTCCGCCGCGGTCAGCGTCGGGTGGGTGCGGCGGGCGTCGGCGAGCACGGCGCCGGGCAGGACCCGGGTGTCGTAGGGGCAGACGATCCAGGCGGGCGCGTCGGCGAACACCGCGTTGACCACGGACTCGTAGCGGGTCCAGGTCGTGTGCCGGGCCGGCGGGCCGAAGCCGACCTCGCCGATGATGCGGACCGCCTCGTGTCCACGGCTGGTCGCGTCGGCCAGGAGCCGCCCCCAGCCCGCGATGGTGCGCGCCGGTCGCTGGTACCACTCGTCCCGGTCGATGAACTGCACCGCCGTCGCGGCCTGGCCGAGCGCGTCGCGCAGCAGTCCCGCGTTGTTGTGGGTGACGGCGGCCATGACCGCGTCGTCGCGCTGCAGCCCGTCGCGGACGAACGGCACGAGCACGTCGGTGAAGCGCGCGTCGGTGCCGTAGAAGAACGCGTCATGGGTCAGCTGGTCCTGCATCCCCATCAGCCTCCACCGGCGTCCCCGCCGACCCGTCCAGATCGACGAAGTCCGGGTCACGCAGGTCCACCGTACTCCCAACTCGGCCATCTGCGGCAAAGGGTGTATTGACCATTCCGCACCATTCGGACGGTTTTAGCGCGATTATGGCCTGGTGAGCGAGCATGCGGAGGCACCTGGCAGCGGTCACGTCGTGCACGTCGCCCGGCAGCCCATCTACGACCGCAACGGCGTCGTCGTCGCCGACGAGCTGCTGTTCCGGGCCCGGGCGACCTCGTCCGGCGCGGACCGCAGCGACTCCCACGCCACCGCCCGGGTGCTGGTCGCCGCGTTCACCGAGTTCGGGCTGCGCGACCTGTCCGGCGGGCGGGACTGCTTCGTCAACCTGACCCGCGACTTCCTCACCGGCCGGCTGCCGCTGCCGTTCGACGGCACCCAGGCCGTCCTCGAGGTCCTGGAGACGACCACCGTCGACGACGAGGTCATCGCCGGCGTCACCGCCCTCGTCGAGCACGGGTACACCATCGCGCTGGACGATTTTGTCCTCGGCGGCGGCCACGAACCGCTGCTCCCCCTCGCCAGCTACGTGAAGATCGACCTGCTGCACGCCTCGGAGCCCGAGGTCCGCGCCGCCGTCGCCGAGTGCCGCCGGCACGGCCACCTGCGGCTCGTCGCGGAGCGCCTGGAAACCCCCGACGCGCTCCGGCTCGCGTTCACCCTCGGCTTCGAGCTGTTCCAGGGCGACATCCTGGGCCGCCCGCACGTCAACTCGACCGTCACGCTCGCCCCGGCCCGGCTCACCCGGCTGCGGATGCTGCACGCGCTCAGCGCCGACGACGTCGACATGGACGAGGTCGTCGACCTCGTCGGCGGCGACGCGGCGCTGAGCCTGCGACTGCTGCGCGCCACCAACAACGCCGCGACCGGCCGCGCCCGGACCGTGTCGTCGATCCGGGACACCGTCGTCGCGCTCGGGCTCAACCGGATCCGGCAGTGGGTCACGCTGATGCTGGTCGCCGACCTCACCGAGGCCGACCCCGAACAGCTCAGCGGCGTGCTGGTCCGGGCCAGGTTCGCCCAGTTCCTCGCCGGCGCCGTGGGCCTGCCCGGCGACGTCGCCTACATCGGCGGGCTGCTGTCCGCGATCGCCGACCTCTTCGACGAGCCCGCCGACCGGATGCTGCAGGGCCTGCCCCTCGACGCGACCCTGGTCGACGCCCTGACCACCGGCCGCGGCCCGCTCGGCGACGTGCTGCGCACCGCCCGCGCGTACATGATGCCGTCGGCGGAGATGCCACCGGCCGGGACCCTGCCGGCGCAGACGTCCGTGGACACCGCGGACATGGCCATGGCCTACCTGTCGGCGATCCACTCGACGAACACCACCCTCGCCGAGCTCACCGCCGACGTGTAGCGTCCCCGCGATGACGGCTGCAGGAGTGGTACTGGTGACCGGCGCCTCGCGCGGTCTCGGCGCGTCGATCGCGCGGACCCTGGCCGCCGACGGCTGGGCCGTCGCCGTCAACTACCGGCACGGCGCGGACGCGGCCGGCGCGGTCGTCGACGGCATCCGCGCCGCCGGTGGCACCGCCGCGGCTTTCGAGGCCGACGTGACCGACGAGGCGTCGGTCGCCGCCCTCGCCGCCGCGGTGACCGACCGGCTCGGGCCGGTCACCGCGCTCGTCGCCAACGCCACCGGCCCGCAGCCGGAGGTCGCCGTCGAGGACCTCACCTGGGACGACCACCTCGGCCAGCTGCTGTTCTTCGTGAAGAGCCCGACGCTGCTGGTCCAGGCCGCGGTGCCGGCGATGCGGGCCGCCGGCACCGGCCGGGTCGTGCTGATCGGCTCCGACATGGTCGACCGGGCCCTGCCCGGCTGGTCGGCCTACGTGGCGGCCAAGGCGGCCCAGGTCGGCCTGGCCCGCACCTGGGCCCGCGAGCTCGGCCCGCACGGCGTCACCGTCAACGTCGTCGCCCCCGGCTGGGTCCCGGTCGAGCGGCACGCCGGCGTCGGCGAGGACGCCGTCGAGCAGTACGTCGCCGGGGTCCCGCTGGGCCGCGTCGGCCGCCCCGAGGACGTCGCCGCCGCGGTGCGCTGGCTGCTGTCGGACGCCGCGTCGTTCGTCACCGGCGAACGCGTCACCGTCAACGGCGGACACACCGCCGGCACGTCATGACCCGGTCAGCACCTCGCTGATCCTCGCGGCCGGCTTCGGGTCGGTCAGGATCGTGTAGTGGTTGCAGTCCGGGATCAGCTCGGCCCGCAGCGGGCTCTGCGCCGTCCACCGCTCGACCAGGGGCCGCGGCAGGATCCCGGGTTCCTGGCCGAACATGCCCCGCGGCGCGTACAGCAGGTCGGCGGGCAGCGTGAGCGCCTCCAGGTCCGCGCCGAACGTGGCGGCGTTGACGATCAGGTCCCGGCCGTCCGCTGCGACCGCGGCCGGGTCGACCCGGGAGCGGATCGCGCCCGGGTCGCCGGTGATGTCGTAGCGGGCGTACGCGTCGAGGTCGTCGTTCCAGGACGCGGCCATGGCCGGATGGTTGCGGAACAGCTCGACGTAGGCCTCCTCGGTCGGAAACGTCATCCGCAGCCGCAGGATCGCCGGGCCCAGGGTCGCCTCCAGGACCGCGTCGGGGTCGGCGCCGGCGGGAACCGGCAGCGGCAGGCCACCGTCGATGAGCACCAGGCGGGTGAACAGGTCGGGGAACCTGGTCGCCGCCCGCAGCGCCGCGTACGCGCCCATCGACTGCCCGGTCAGGACGACCGGACGGCCGACCTGCCGGGCGGTCGCGGCGAGGTCCTCGGCGTGGCGGTCCATGCCGAACGGGCCGGGCAGGGTGTTGCTGCGGCCGCGACCGCGCAGGTCCAGGGCGAGCAGCGTCCAGCCGGCCGGCAGGGCCCGGGCGACCGCCGCGAACGACATCGCCGAGGCGGTGATGCCGTGCGCGGCGAGCACGACCGGACCGCCGTCGCCGGGGACGGCCGGCCCGGACCGCAGGGCGTGCAGCGGGCCGTCCGGGGTGGGGATCTCGACGGTGTCCATGGTGCTCCGTTGGGTCGTGGGAATCAGGGGACGAGGGCGTTGCGGCGCACGTCGGACCACGTGCGGGTGTCCGTGCAGATGCCGCAGGACGGACCGTAGAACTCGGCGCGGGCCGCGGTGTCGCCCATCAGCTGGAAGCGGAACCAGGCGGTGGTCGGCGCCGCGAACGGGCCCGGGTCACCGACGACCGTGAAGTGGTCGGCGCCCCTGACCTCAGCGTAGATCGCCGGGATGTGGGTCGCGTCGTTGTAGAACGCCTTCACCAGGAACGGAAAGACGATGCTGTCGTGCTGCCCGGCCAGCAGCAGCGCCGGCACGTGCACGTCGTCGATGTCGGCCAGGGGGCCGGGCTGGATCGGCAGGATCGCGTCGATGCGCGGGTCGGCGCCGACGACGATCGCGGCGGCGCCGCCCTGCGAGTGCCCGGACGCGCCGATGTGCGCCAGGTCGACCTTGCCCCGGAAGATGCTGCCCGGGTCGGCGTCGGCTGCGGCGAGGGCGTCGATGCCGAGCCGCATCGAGATGCCGAGGTTGGAGGCGGGGGTGTTGGCGGCCGAGACGATGAAGCCGTGGCTGGCCCAGTACAGCAGCAGGTCCCGGTAGACCAGCGGCGCGGCGCCGGTGCCGTTGCCCCACACGATCACCGGGTGGCGGCGCGGGCTCGAGGCGATGTCACGCGGGTAGTACAGGGTGTTGACCGCGCCGATCTGCACGGCGGTGGCGTAGGGACCGGGGGCGTCCCAGGGGTCCGCGGCCGCGGCGGGCGTCGCGGGGACCAGGATCGCCGCCGCCACGCACACGGCGGCGGCGAGGCGGAAACGGTGAGACATGGTGCCTCCTCGTTGCTTTGGGGGTCCTTGCATCGTCGGGGTTCACCCGTGCCGGTGTCTGTGCGCATCTGCGGCAATGATTGACGCGCCGGTTTGGGCAATGTGACGATGCCCGGATGCCGGACCTGCATGATCGGATGGCGTCCCGGCTCGACCGGCTGACCACCGAGATCGTCACCGGATGTGCCGCCGACGTGCCCTTCTACCGTGGCCTGCCGGCCGCGGCGCTGGACGGTCCGGTCCGCGACTCGGTGAGCGCCGTGTTGGGCCTCCTGCTGAGGATGCTGCGCGACCCCGGCCCGCTGCGCCCCACGGACCTGACCTGGGTGGTGGAGCTGTCCGCCCGCCGGGCCCGCGACCATCTGCCCCTGGAGGCGGCGCTCGCGGCGTACCTCATCGGCGCCAGGGCGTGGTGGCGCACGGTCACCGGGGTCGCCGACCCCGACGAGCTCGCCGTGGCCGGGGCCCGCCTGCTCGACGGCCTGGCGGTGGTGATGCCCGCCGTCGTCGTCGCCCACCTCCAGGCGCAGGAGGACCTGCACAGCGAGTCCGCCCGGTCCCGGCGGGAGCTGCACGCCGCGCTCCTGCACGGCGGCCCGTTCCAGACCCTGGCGCAGGACGCCCGGCTCGAGGTCGGCCGCCGGCACACGGTGCTCGTCGCGCGCTTCTCACCGCGCCCGCCGGACCGGCTCGTCCAGGTGGCGCTCGACGCGCACGCCGGCACCCCGGTCCTTGTCGACCACGTCGACGGCGTCGCCCTGCTCCCGGACGGCGTCGACGCCGACGCGCTCGTCGCGAGCCTGCACGAGGCCCTCCAGACCACGGTCCTGGCGGGGATCGCCGAGGCCGCCACACCCGCCGCGATCCCGGCCGCCGCCGCGGAGGCCCGCGAGGTCCTCGACCTGGTCGGCCGCCTCGGGCGCGGATCCGGCCTGTACCGCTTCGACGACGTCCTCGTGGAATACCAGCTCGCCCGTCCCGGGCCGGGCCTGCACCGGCTCGCCGCGAAGCTCGACCCGCTGGGCGGGCACCCGTATCTGCTGGAGACGCTGCGCAGCTTCGTGCGGCACGGCCACAACCGCCGCCAGGCCGCCCTGGAGCTGCACATCCACCGCAACACCCTGGACTACCGGCTGCACCGCATCGCCACGATGACCGGCCTCGATCCGGCCGTGCCCGCCGACGCCCGGGTGCTTGCGGCCGCGCTCACCGCCACGGAACTGCGCTGAGGGTCCTCAGGGGCGCGGCGCGGCGTTGGCGACCGCGATGCTCTCCATGGCACGCAGGACCCGCTCGCCGTCCGTCGGTGACAGGTAGTCGGCGTCGAGCTGGATCGTGAGCCGCATGGTGCCGGGCGCGTCGTCGACGTGCACGAAGAGCGGCTCGACCGCCGGCGCGTCCTGCTTCGACAGCCAGCGCAGCCCGGCCGGCGCGGGATCGGGCTCGGCGGCGTCCAGGTCCTGCTCCCGGTTGGGGCCGCGGCGGTCGTTGTAGAAGCAGCCGATGTCGACGGCGACCCGCTCCCGCAGCTCGCCGACGTCGTCCGGATCGAAGTACGCGTACTTGTACGCGGACAAAGTCAGCCGCCCGGTCCGCTCCAGCAGCTCGTCGAACGGGGTGCCGGCGACGTGCACCATGAGCAGCCCGGCCTGGACCAGGGTGCACACGACGTCGGACAGCCCGGCGCGGAAGCGGTTGCTGACCGTCGGGCGGATCGCCACCGGGTCGATGCCGCTGACCTGGGCGATGGCCGCGACGTACAGCGTGGTCAGCACCGTGGACGAGTCGACACCGGTGCGCCGCACGATGGCGCGCACCGCGCGGTGCAGGTCCGGTGAGGTGAACTCGCCCTGCCAGAACCGCGGCGAGGTGCGGGCGACCGGCTCGGGGAACCGCCGGGGCCCGAGCGCGCGCAGGATGCCCTCCCAGTACCGCAACGCGGCCGCGTTGTGCCGTCGGCCGGCCGGGGACCGCTGCCATCCGGCCTGGTCCAGGGGCTGCTGCCCGGTCAGCGGGGACGTGTCACGGGACGACACGCCGGCGAGCATGGCGGCGGCGCCGGTGGCGTCGAGGGCGAAGTGGCTCAGCAGCGCCACCAGGTGGGTCAGCCGGCCGCCGCCGCGGATCGCCGCCATGCGGATCGGCCACTCCGCGGTGAAGTCCAGGGCGGTGTCGCGATACCGGTCGTGCACCTCACCCGCGACCGCTGCGGGGTCGCGGTCACCGGCGTCGATCACCTCCAGCGTGATCTCGCCGACGCCGGCGACCACCTGGGTCGGACGTTCCCCGCCGGCCAGCCGCAGCCTGGTGCGCAGCGACGGGAACCGGCTGAGCAGGTAGCGCAGCTCGTCGGCGACCCCCTCCACGGTGCTGTCCGGCGGGAGCGGCTGCACTCCGCCCAGCGGCAGCCAGGTCTGCTGCCGCTTGATGGCGAGCCAGTTCTCCGTCTGCCCCCACGACAGAGGTCCCTCACCGGCGCCGTCGCCCTCGAACCGCACCACGACCCGCTCCGGTGCCTCCATGCGCCCGCCCGTCCCTGATTGCGCTGTTTCACGCATGAGTCACGCAAAACATCGACGACTTCTTGCCAGATTCGACGTTCAAGGTTGCAGATTTGTCAGTGGCCGTCAATGCCCCGCGATACGGTGGGCCGATGCTGACAACCCGGGTCGGTGGCCTGGCCGACGCACCCGCCACCGCCCGCCTGTGGACCGCCGCGAACATCGCCCGCCGGGCACACCTCGGCCTGCCACTCGGACCCGTCGCCGGCGCCCCGTCACCGCCCGTCGCCGAGGACCGCGTCCGCGACCGCCTGGCCACCCCGGGCACCGTCCTGATCCTCGCCCAGGACGACAGCGCGACGCCCGTGGACCCGGTCGCGATGGCTCTCGTCGTGCAGGCCCTCGACCAGGACGGCGCCGGCCCCGACCCGCTGCCCGGCGTCGCCCACGTGTCGATGGTCGCCGTTCACCCCGACCGCTGGGGCCAACACCTCGGCGGCCTCGTGATGCAACGCGCCCACACCGAGGCAGGCCACGCCGGCTACACCCGCGCCCAGCTGTGGACCCACGAGTCCAACCACCGCGCCCAGCGCCTCTACGAACGCCTCGGCTGGACCCCGTCCGGCCGCACCACCACCGACGACCACGGCGAACAGATCCGCCACTACACCCGGGACCTGTGATCCGCCCCTACGACGGGCGGCACGGTCGCCGGTCGGCGGCTGCTGAGCGATTCGACGGTCGTCACTACTTGACATGCCGGAGAGGCCGACGCAACACTTTGGCCATTGCTGAGAGCGCTCTCACCGCCATGACGGCGCCCGGCAGATGAGCAGAGAGAGCAGGTAGGCCATGAGAGCCATACCAAGAACGCTGTATCGCGTCCTGGTCATGACAACGTTGACAGCCCTGGCCGCGTTCGGGCTCACCATGACCACGGCGGACGCGGCCGTGGTCGGCAACCCCATCCTCGGACCCGGCGGGAAATGCGTCGACGTCGCCGGAGACGACACCGGGGTCAACGGCGCCGCCGTCCAGCTGTGGGACTGCCAGAGCGCCGCCGCCGACCAGCACTACACCTGGAACGGCACCGCGCTGACCGCCATCGGCCGCTGCCTCGACATCACCAGCGGCGGCACCGCCAACGGCGTCAAACTGCAGCTGTGGGACTGCAACGGCACCGGCGCCCAGCAATGGGCCGCACAGGCCGACGGCTCACTGCGCAACCCGCAGTCCGGCCGCTGCATGGACTCCCCCGGCGGCGCCACCGCCAACGGCACCCGCCTGCAGATCTGGGACTGCAACGGCTCCGGCGCGCAGAAGTTCGCGCTCCAGACGACCCAGCCGCCGACCGGCACCTGCCCGACCTACTCCGAGACCCCCGACTTCGGACCCAACGTCAAGATCTTCGACCACAACTCCAGTGACGCGACCATCCAGGCCGCACTGAACACCGTGTTCGAGGCCACGAAGTCGACGCAGACCGCACAGTTCCAGACCCGCCGCGACGCGCTGCTGTTCAAGCCGAGCGCGACCCCGTACAACGTCGGCGCCAACATCGGGTTCAACACCTCGATCTCCGGGCTCGGCCTCAACCCCGACGACACCCGGATCAACGGCGCCGTGACCGTCGACGCGTTCAACGCCAGCGACGCCGGCAACGCCACCCAGAACTTCTGGCGCTCCACCGAGAACCTGTCCGTCAACACGCTCGGCGGCACCAACCGGTGGGCCGTCGCGCAGGCCGCACCGTTCCGGCGCATGCACATCATCGGCGGGCTCAACCTGTTCCCCGCCAGCTACGGCTGGGCCAGCGGCGGCTACATCTCCGACTCGAAGATCGACGGCAACAGCGAGTCCGCGTCGCAGCAGCAGTGGTACACCAAGGACAGCCAGCTCGGCAGCTGGAGCGGCTCCAACTGGAACATGGTCTTCTCCGGCACCCCCGGCGCGCCGGCGACGAACTTCAACACCAACCCCGCGGCCGGCCCGCGCTACACGACCCTCGCCACCACGCCCGTCTCCCGCGACGTGCCGTACCTCTACATCGACGGCGCCGGCAAGTACCGCGTGTTCCTGCCGAACCTGCGCACCAACGCCTCCGGGCCCAGCTGGGCCGGCGGTTCCACGCCCGGCACCTCCGTGTCGATGAGCACCTTCTTCGTCGCCAAGCCCAGCGACTCCGCCGCCACCATCAACACCGCACTCGCCAACGGCTGCAACGTCTTCTTCACCCCCGGCGTGTACCACGTCAACCAGACGCTGCACGTCACCAAGGCGAACACGACCGTCCTCGGCATCGGGTACGCCACCATCATCCCGGACAACGGCGTCAACGCGATGGACGTCGCCGACGTCGACGGGGTCCGGATCAAGGGCCTGCTCTTCGACGCCGGCACCACCAACAGCGACACCCTGCTCAAGGTCGGCCTGTCCAAGACCGGCGTCTCGCACGCCGGCAACCCGACCACCATCCAGGACGTGTTCTTCCGCATCGGCGGCATGGTCGGCGGCAAGGCCACCAACAGCCTGGTCGTCAACACCAACAACACCATCGTCGACCACACCTGGGCATGGCGCGCCGACCACGGCAGCGGCGTCGGCTGGACCGTCAACACCGCCGACACCGGGCTCATCGTCAACGGCGACAACGTCCTGGCCACCGGCCTGTTCGTCGAGCACTACCAGAAGAACGAGGTCATCTGGAACGGTGCGAACGGTCGCATCATCTTCTTCCAGAACGAGATGCCCTACGACCCGCCGAACCAGGCCGCCTGGATGAACGGCTCGACCCAGGGCTACCCCGCCATCAAGGTCGCCTCCGGGGTCACCACCTTCGAGGCGTGGGGTCTGGGCAGCTACTGCTTCTTCAACGTCAACAACACCGTCGTCTCGGCCCGCGCGTTCGAGGTGCCCGCGGTCGCCGGCGTGAAGTTCCACAACATGGCCGTCGTCTCCCTCGGCGGCGTCGGCACCATCTCCCACGTCATCAACAACACCGGCGCCGCCGCCAACTCGACCACCAACAACGTGTACCTGCTCAACTTCCCGTAACCGATATCGCGGGGGCCGCTCCGGCGGCCCCCGCCCCGGTGGACGATGAAACATGCAACCGCGGGTCTCGGCTATGGAACGTCTCACCCCGTTGCACTGCAATGGATGCATGAACGAGATCCTGGTCCTCGGCGGCACCGGCAAGACCGGCCGCCGCATCGTGCACCGCCTCCACGCCGCCGGCATCCCGGTCCGGGTCGGCTCCCGGACCGCACCGATCCCCTTCGACTGGACCGACCGGGCCACCTGGGCCCCCGCGCTCAGCGGCATCGAAACCGTTTACGTGTCGTACTACCCGGACCTGGCCGTGCCGGGCGCACCCGACGACATCGGCGCGTTCACCACGGCCGCGGTGGACGCCGGCGTGTCCCGGCTGGTCCTGCTGTCCGGCCGCGGCGAGGACGAGGCCGCGACCTGCGAACGCGTCGTGCAGGGCGCCGGCATCGACTGGACGGTCCTGCGCTGCAGCTGGTTCAACCAGAACTTCAGCGAGGACTACCTCCTCGACGCCGTCCTCGCCGGCGAGGTCGCCCTGCCCGTCGCCGACGTGCCGGAGCCGTTCGTGGACGCCGACGACATCGCCGACGTCGCCGTGGCCGCACTGACCCAGGACGGGCACGCCGGGCAGGTGTACGAGCTCACCGGGCCCCGCCTGCTCACCTTCGCCGACGCGGTCGCCGAGATCGCCGCCGCGACCGGCCGGCCCGTCACGTTCGTCCAGGTCCCACCGCAGGACTACGCCGCCGCGCTGCCACCCGAGGTCGCGGAGCTGCTCATGTACCTGTTCACCACGGTCCTGGACGGCCGCAACGCCCACCTGACCGGCGACCTGCGGCGGGTGCTGGGCCGGGAGCCCCGCGACTTCGCCGAGTACGCGAAGGCGACCGCCGACGTCTGGTAAATCGCTGGCGCGACCGGCCCGGCCGGGTGTTGCATGCCGCCATGATCATTGTCACCGGCGCATCCGGCGCCCTCGGCCGGCTCGTCGTCGAGCAGCTGCTGACCCGCTTCCCGGACCGGCCGGTCGGGGCCGCCGTCCGCGACCCCGGCCGGTGCGCCGACCTGGCCGCCCGCGGCGTCGACGTCCGCCACGGCGACTACGACGATCCCGCCACGCTGCGCACCGCGTTGCGGGGCGCGGACCGGCTGCTGCTCATCTCCTCCCCCACCCTGGATCCGGACATCAGGACCCGCCAGCATCTCGCGGTGATCGAGGCGGCCGTTGCGTGCGGGGTGCGGGCCGTCGCGTACACCAGCTTCCTGGGCGCCGACCAGCCCGGCGCGGCGCAGGGCCCGAACGCCGCCCACCACGCGACCGAACGCGCGATCGTCGACAGTGGACTGTCCGGCACGATGCTGCGGAACCCGTTCTACACCGACGCGTTCGTCAACGCCGGTCTCCGCGACGCGGTCACCTCGGGCACCCTGACCAGCAGCACCGGCGGTCGCGGGCTGAACACCGCACTGCGGTCCGACCTTGCCGCAGCGGCCGCCAATGTCCTGACCGACGACGCCCACCTCGGCCACGGCTACGACCTGACCGGTCCCCTGTGGACGTATCCGCAACTGGCCGCGGAGCTCACCTCGGTCAGCGGCCGGCCCGTCGCGTCCGTCGACGCCGCGGTGGACACCCCACTGGGGTTCCTGATGAACCTGGCCAGGGCCGGCCTGCTCGAACGGCAGACCACGGACCTGGAGCGCGTCCTCGGCCGGCCGCCGACCACGCTCCGGCAGGCGGTGACCGCCGCCCTCGCCTGATTTCGGGCCTGCGGTGCGGGCCACACCGCGTAGGGCATCCTAGGACACTAGGCTCTAGAGCTCGACGGCTACCCAGCGCGGCGCCGGCCACCATCGGCGGGTGGATCAACTCCTGGCCACCCGCCGCCGCCGGGTGGCCGCCGCGTCAGCCGGAGCCGGGCCGCCGGTGCAGCAGCAGCTCGGAGGCGACCGGGCGGAACCCGGCGGCCTGGAACGCGCGGATGCTGCGGGCGTTGCCGGCCGCCTGCTGTGACCAGATCGGCTCCCCCGCCGGGACGAGGTGGCGGGCGGCGGTGGCCAGGGCCCGGCCGAGCCCACGGTGGCGCACCGCCTCGTCGACCTCGATCGCGGTCTCCCAGCGGCCCGCCACCCCACGGCCGAGCAGGACGATCCCGCCGTCGGTGGTCCACACCCGCACGTCGTCGCGACGGTCCAGGGCCCGGCGGACGCGGGGATGCGCCGGGTCGGTGAGCTCCCGCAGCCGCACCGGCGGGTCGCCGGGCAGCGACGGCGCCACGGTCAGCAGGTCGATCGTGTCGGTGCCCCGGCTGGTGCGGTCGAGCAGCGCGGACAGGAACCGCGGGTGCATGGCGGCGGCGAGCGGGTCGCAGTCGACCACGGCGAGGGCCGAGCGCACCCACTGCGGATCCTCGTCGGTGAACACCACCGAGTGGGCGGTGAACGCGACCACCCCCGCGTCCCGCGGTCCCGGCTGCGCGACGACGGTCACGCCGCCGTCGGCGGGCGGGAACCGCCCCGCTGCCGCCGCGTCGAGGAACTGTGCGAGGGTCGCCGCCATCCGGCCACCCTACGGCGAACTTCTCAGGACCCCCGCCGCACCGCCGATGAAGCGACCGCAGCGGCGCATCCGGTGGGAGGCGACATGGCGGACAAGACGGTCCAGACCCGGGGCTGGACGCTGTGGTCACGCAGCGGCTACCGGGGCCCCAGCGACCTCAGACCCGGCTCCGTGGGGACGCCACACGTCGACGACGAGCCGCCCGACGAGGCGACACCGGTGCCCGCCGGTGCGCCGGTCGCGGGCCGCCGGAGGCCCGCCCGGCCGGCCGGCGCCGGCGGCCTCATCGACCGGATCATCGCCGACCGCTCGATCCGCATCGAGTACCAGGCCATCCACGACACCGAGCACGGCCAGGTCGTGGGGTTCGAGGCCCTCACCCGGGGGCCGGAAGGGCCGCTGCGCTCACCGGTGCAGCTGTTCGCCGCCGCGCAGGCCGTGGGCAGGCTCGGCGAGCTGGACTGGATCTGCCGGGTGACCGCGTTCCGGGAGATGCTCGACGCCGGGCTGCCGCCGTCGATCTCGCTGTTCGTCAACGTCGAGGCCGACTCGCTGATCGAACCCTGCCCGCCCGACCTGCTGCCGACCGTGCAGGAGGCCGAGCAGCGGCTGCGGGTGTACGTGGACCTGACCGGCCGGGCCATCTCCCGCTTCCCGTGCCAGGCCCTGGAGACCGCGCGCCGGGCCCGCGCCGCGAACTGGGGCGTCGCCATCAACGACATCGAGTTCAGTGCCGCCGGCGCCGCGCTGCTGCCGACCCTGGAACCCGACGTGGTCAAGCTCAACCATCAGCTGATCTCCAGCGGGCTCGGGCCGGCCAACATCGCGCTGATCGCCGCGATGGCCGAGTGCGAGCGGACCCGCGCGGCCCTGCTGGTGGAGCGGGTGGAGAACACCGACGCGTCGATGATCGCCCGGGCCGCCGGCTCGTACTTCCAGCAGGGTCACCTCCTCGGCCGGCCGGGGCCGCTGCCGGAGCACCTCCCGCAGCCGCTGCACCCGATCCCGCTGCTGGTCCACCCGGACCCGGACGAGGCGGTCAGCACCCCGTGGAGCGTGCTGTCGGCCGGCGGCGCCCGGCAGACCTCGGCCGTCAGCCAGGCCGGGCTCGACCACCTGATCCTGGGCATCACCACCAGAGCCGCCGTCGGCGACCAGGCACCCGCGGTCGCGGTCGTCACTCCGGCCGGCGCGGCGACGATGGCGCCGGAACGGCAGGTGATGTTCACGATGCTGCTGGAACGCTGCCCGCTCGTCATCATCGTCGGCCCGGACGTGTCGGCGTGGAGCAGCTGGCGGGTCAGGGCCGCCGACATGCCGTCCGGGCACGCGTTCGCGCCCGAGACCTGTTTCGTGGTCCTGTCCCCCGGGCTGGCGATGGCCGTCGCCGGCCGGCCGCACGGCGGGCACCCACAGGACCCACCGGTGTGGGACATCGCCGTCAGCCAGAGTCCCGACCTGTGCCGCACGGTGATGCGGCAGATCCTGCGCACCGTGGACACCCTCGCCGGCGGCGTCCACCACCCCGGCTGACGGCCGCTACGGGGACCGGGTCACCGCCGCGCGGTCGTCGTGACGGCGGGGCTCCGGCGTGCCGGCCAGCCGCTGCTGCTCCTCCGCCACGATCATCCGGGCCAGCTGCACCTCGGAGATGTCCACGGCACCCGGCGAGGCCTGCGCGATCTCGCTGTGCCGGACGTACGCGTCGAACAGCTGCGCCTTCGAACCGAGGATCTCGATCATCCGCTCATCGACCGAGTCCGCGATCAGCAGGCGGTGCACCTGGACCGTGCGCACCTGACCCATCCGGTGCGCCCGGGCGATCGCCTGCGCCTCGATGGACGGCTTCACCTGCGGCTCGCACAGGATCACCACCGAGGCCGCCTGGATGTTCACGCCGACCCCGGCCGCCTCGATCTGGCAGACCAGGACGGCCGGCTTCTTCGCGGCGGTGAACTCGTCCACGATGCGCTGGCGGTCGGCGACCGGCGTCGAGCCGGTGATCGGCCCGCGGGCGGCATCGCCGAGGGCGGCGCCCACCACGGCGAGGACGTCGCGGAAATAGGAGAAGACGACGACCTTGCGCTTCGCGGCCATGGCCTCGTGGGCGAGCTCGAGCAACCGGGTGAGCTTTGCCGAGTCGTTCGGCCGGTGTACGGCGAACGCCGCCCGCCGCATCGCCATGAAGTTCCCTTCCCGCACCGCGGTCCGGTACGCCGCCGCGTCCTCGGCGCCGAACTCCTCCCACTCGTCGACCTGCACCAGCTCCGGCAGCTCGGTGAGCACGTCGGGCTGGTTGCGGCGCAGGTACACCGGCGCCGCCGCGCGCCGGAACGCCTCGACACTGATCGCCGCGTGCTCGGGCCCCATGTCGGCGGCGATCTCCGGCCGCAGGTGGTCGATCAGCGCCCGGAACTCGTCGATCCGGTTCTCCATCGGGGTGCCGGTGAGGAACAGCACCCGGTCGGACTCCGCCGCGACCCGGTTGACCGCCTGCGAGCGCTTCGCGTCGGGGTTCTTCACGTAGTGCGCCTCGTCGACGATCAGCATGGCGGGCCTGGGCGGGGGCAGCTTCAGCGCGCCGAGCGAGCCGAACGTGACCACGCCGACACCGCCCTGGGCCCGCCACCGGGCGGCGGCCCGCGCCCGGCCGTTGCCGTGCAGCGTGACGACCGGGATCGTCGAGTGCTTGGCGACCTCGCGGCTCCAGTTGATCAGGACGCTGGCCGGGCACACGACGAGGAAGTGGGTGGCGCCACGCGCGGCCAGGTGCGCCATCGCGGCGATGGCCTGGACCGTCTTGCCGAGCCCCATCTCGTCGCCGAGGACGACGCGCCGCTGTACCAACGCGAAACGTGCACCGAAGGACTGGTAGCCACGCAGTCGCAGGTTGTCGCTGAGCCGGGACGTGTCCAGCTGCTGCGCGCCGACCCGCTCGACGATGTCCGCGGGCAGGAACCCCTCACTGGCGGCGACGTCACCGCCGAGCCCGACGACCTGACTGAGCAGGCCGTAGTAGTCCGCCGAGCGCTGCTCGAAGTCGCGCCAGACCTGCCGGTCGGTCGGGGTGCGCAGCGCGCGGAGGTCCCGGGCCGCCTGCGGCACGGCGGTGTCCAGCAGCGCGCCGATCCGCCGCGCGGCGTCCTCGGCGACGGCCTTGTCCGCGGCCCGCATGAACAGCCGGCGCAGCGGCCCGACCCCGGCCGGCGCGGCGACCGGCCGCAGCGCGGCGAGGTCCGCGGCGAGGCGTCCGGCGTCGGCCTCGTGCGCCCCGGCCGCGTGCCACACCATGCCGAAGCTGGCGAGGGCCCGCACCAACCGGGTCATCTCGGGGTTCTTCGGGTCGAACTCGATCCGGAACTGCAGCGAGTCCTGCGCCGCCCGTTTGAGCTGCTCGGCGGCGTGAATGGTCTTGCGGGCCGTGCCCTCACCGATGCCGGGCACGCCGACCAGCCGCGCCGGCCCGGCCCGCAGCACGTCGGCCACCGAACGGATGCCGTGGGCGGGCAGCTCGTCCAGCCTGGCCCGGCCGTCCACGGTGTCCTTGACCGTGTCGACCGACATCTGCTCGAGCGCGGTCCACACCTGGGGCTCGCGCGCGACCTCATACGCCGCGACGACCTCCGCACGGCCCGCGCCGACGGTGTCGACGATCGCTTCGGCGTCGGCCTGCACCTCGGCCGCACGGGCGAGCAACGCCCGCACCTCCCTGCGACTCCAGGCCGTCATGGGGGGCTGCGGAGACATGCCCTTGAACGTACCGACAGACCGCCCGCGGCGCTCGCCGGATATCACCGCCGAACACCGGGCGTCAGGCGGGCGTGATGTCGACGAGAGCCGCACCCGCCGACGACGACCACCCCCACCGCCTGACGCCGCAGCGGGTCGACACCCGGGAAGTCCACGGCCAGCAACACTCGCTCGCACTGCGTCAACGGCCGTGCGCCCATGCCACGATCATTCCACCGGCAGCGTCACGGCCCGCCGCGAGCCGGGGCGTCCGGGCTGGGGCAGCCACGATCATTCCACCGGCAGCCGTCACGGCCCGCCGCGGGCCAGGCCTTCCGGCGGGGCGTCCGGGCCGGGCAGCGCCGACAGTTCGTGATAGGCGGCCAGGACCGCGGCGGTCCGTTCGGCCACCTCGGCGACCGCGTCCGGGGCGAACGGGTCACCGTCGTCCACCCGCCGGGCCCGGCGCAGCGCGCCGCGGACCTGCTCGGTGCGGTGCTGCTGGTGGGCGTGTTCGCCGGAGATCTCGGCCAGCCGGTGCAGCGCCCCGAGCCGCTCGGCGATCGCCCCGGTCAGCTCGTCGTGGCGGGCGCGGATCTCGGCGCGGCGGTCCGCGACCTCCGCGCGCAGCGGCGCCCGCTCCGGCAGGCCGCGCACCGCCTCGTCCAGGTCCTTCAGCGCCCGGTCCGTCCCGGCCCGCCGGACCAGCAGCACGGCGAGGCCCCACCGGGCCCGGTCGAGCGCCGGCCCGATGTCGGTGGGCTCGGCCATCGCGCCGAGGGCCGGCCACGCCGCGCGGATGCGCCCGATCGACTGCCGGGCCTCGCTCCAGGCGCCCCGCTCGTGCTGCGGCACGACGACCAGGCCGTGTCGCGGGGCGAGGACGGACGGCGCCAGCCCACGCGCGCTGGAGCCGATCCCGAACAACGCCACCGTCGACATCACCGCCAGCAGCGGCGACACCGGCCACAGCGCCAGGCCGACCGGCGGGAGCAGCCACCACCAGCGCACCAGCCGCAGCGTCCACCGGGCATCCGGATCGCCGACCACGAAGTCCGCCGGCTCACGGGAGGTATGGGTGCCCACGGGCAGATCATCCACTACCGCGGGCCGGTGCGACCACCTCGACAGTCGCCGGGCACCGCATCAGCCGGGTGCCGACCACGGTGATCACGGCGGCATCCACGGTGACGCCGAACCGCTGCAGCGCGGGCCCGTCCAGCAACGCCACCATGCCGAGGACCGTGACCGGATCCGTCACGATCACCGTCACCGCCGTGGGCATCGGGTCGGACACGTCACCATCGCAGAGCGACCGCCTGTTTCGAGCCTGACGGCACGCAGCACGGCCCGGCAACGGTTCCGTGACAGGTGGTTGTGAGGGTGTTGTGGAGGCACGGCGGATCAACGGACCGGCGGCGCCGGCGGTGGTTGAATCGCGCGCATGCGGACGTCCTTGCAGCGCACCGTCTACACGATCTACGCACGCCGGCTCCGTGCCCAGCTCACCGGCGCGGACCTGCCACGGCACATCGCGATCGTCATGGACGGCAACCGCCGCTGGGCCCGGCAGGCGGGTTTCGAGGACGCCAGGATCGGCCACCGCTACGGCGCCGAACACCTCGACGAGGTGCTGCGCTGGTGCGCCGAGATGGGCGTCCGGCACGTCACCGTGTTCGTGGCATCCGTCGACAACCTGCGCAAACGCGCCGCCGACGAGGTCGGCAACCTGATGCGCATGATGGAGGAGGTGGTCGCCGAGCGCCTGCGGAAGCCGACCAGCATCTGGCAGGTGCACCTGGCCGGCCGGCTGGACGTCCTGCCCGACTCCACCCGCCATGCCCTGAAGCTGGCTGAGGAGGCCACCCGGGACAACGGCGCGGACTTCCACCTCACCATCGCCATCGGCTACGACGGCCGCGAGGAGATCGTCAACGCCATCCGGTCGCTGCTGGAGACGGCGGCACGGGCCGGTCACGGCATCGACGACGTCGCGCAGCGGCTGAGCGCCGACCAGATCGCCGCGCACCTCTACACCAGTGGTCAGCCCGACCCCGACCTGGTCATCCGCACCAGCGGGGAGCGCCGGATGTCGGGCTTCCTGCTGTGGCAGGCCGCGTACTCCGAACTGCACTTCTGCGACGTCTACTGGCCCGGATTCCGGAAGGTCGACTTTCTCCGCGCGCTGCGGTCGTACGCCGCCCGGCACCGGCGGTTCGGCGCGTAGTCCTCACGCCGGTGACAGGTGGCTGACGACGTCGACGACCCCGTCGACGCGCTCGATCCGGTGGATCAGCGCGGGGACGAGCGAGCCGTGCTCCACCTCGCCCAGCAGGGTCACCACCCCGTCGTCGACCTCCACCCGCAGCTGGGACCTCTGCACGCCGGCCACCCCTTTGAGCGCCTCGTCGACGATCTCGCGGCGGATGTCCGCGTCGGTGCGCAGGAACACCTTCAACAGGTCCCGGCGGGTCACCATGCCGATCAGCCGGCCCGAGCCGTCGACGACCGGGAGCCGCTTGAGCTCGTCGTGCTCCATGGCCCGGGCCGCGGCGACGAGGGACGTGGTGCTGGTGACGGTGACGGCCGGGGCGTTCATCAGCTCGCCGGCGGCGGTGGCCTGCGCCTTGCCGCGCGCCTGGCGGGTGTGCCGGCCCTCGAACGACCGCGGCTGGTCACCGTCCCCGGCGAACTCGATCTTCGGCACCAGGTCGGCCGACGACACCACGCCGACGACCCGGTCGGACCCGTCGACGACCGGCACCGCGTTGATCGCATGGGCCTCCAGGAGGTCGACGATCTCCTTGAACGGCGTGTCCTCCCGCACCGATATCGCGCCGATCGTCATCACGTCGGCGACGTTCCAGCGGCTCATGGCGTTCCTCCCTCGTGCGGCTCCTGCGCCGAACGTATGGCTCCCCGGACTCCCGCGGCAGGGCACAACGACACCTCCGCGGGTGACGTCCGGCCGGTCCCGCGAATCCGGGTCCATCGGCCCTGCCCGGGACCGGCGACCGTGTCTACGTTCCGCGATGAGGGAGTTGTGAACCCGTAAGGAGGGAACCCATGAACGCCAACCGGATCGTGGTCGGCTACGACGGCTCCGACGAGGCCCGCAAGGCGGTGGACTGGGCCGCTGTGGAGGCCGAGCGGTCCCTCGCCCAGTTGCAGATCGTGCACGGCTACCAAGCCGTGTGGCCCGGCATCTACTACGACGTCACGGCGGAGCTCATCGAGGCGGCCGAACGCGACGGTCAGCGGATCGTCGCCGAAGCGGTCGCCCGGGTCCGGGAACACCACGTCGGCATCGACGTCATCGGCACCGCCCTGCACGCCCCGGGTGCGGCGACGCTGCTTGACCTGAGCGGCGCCGCGAGCCTGCTGGTCGTCGGCAACCGCGGCGGCGGCGGGGTCAGCAACCTGCTGCTGGGTTCGGTGAGCCAGCAGGTCGCGACGCACGCCCGCACCCCGGTCGCGGTCGTGCGCGGGCACTGGGACGCGACCGGCGGCCCGGTCGTGGTCGGGGTCGACGGGTCGGCGTCGGCGGAGGTGGGCCTACGGCTCGCGTTCGAGGCCGCCGCCGCCCGTGACACCGGGCTCGTGGCGATCCGCGCGTACCTGCCGCCGTCACCGGCGTTGATCCCCGCCGACGCCGCCGAAGCGGCCGAACGGGCGGTGCTGGAGTCGTCGCTGATGGGCTGGCGCGAGCGGTACCCCGGCGTCAAGGTCGAGGCACTCGTGGCCGTCGGCCGGGCCGCGAAGGTCCTCATCGGCGTGTCGCACACGGCGCAGCTCCTCGTGGTCGGCAGCCGCGGGCACGGTGGCTTCACCGGGCTGTTGCTGGGCTCCGTCGGGCAGCAGCTGATGCACTACGCGGAATGCCCGGTGCTGATCGCGCACGCGCCTGCGGCCGGGTGAGCCGGCCGGGTGAGATCAGGGACGGCGGGGGGTGACCAGGCCCGACTCGTAGGCGATGACCACCAGCTGGGCGCGGTCCCGGGCGTGCAGTTTGGTCATGGCGCGGTTGACGTGGGTCTTCGCGGTCACCGGGCTGATCACCATGCGGGCGGCGATCTGGTCGTTGGACAGGCCCTGCGCGACCAGGGTGACGGCCTCGCGTTCGCGGCCGGTCAGCCCGCGCAGCGCGGTCGCGGCGCCGGGGTGCGGTGGCTGGGCGACGTAGCGGTCGATCAGTTTGCGGGTGATCGACGGCGCGAGCAGCGCGTCGCCCCGCGCCGCGACCCGGACGGCGTGCAGGAAGTCCTCGGGCTCGATGTCCTTGACGAGGAAGCCGGCCGCGCCGGCCCGCAGCGCGTCGAAGACGTGTTCGTCCAGCCCGTAGTTGGTCAGGATGACGACGTGCACCGCGGCCAGGGCCGGGTCCGCCACGATGCGCCGGGTCGCCTCGATGCCGTCGACGACCGGCATCTGGATGTCGACGAGCGCGATGTCCGGCAGGTGCCGCCGCGCCAGCGCCACGCCTTCGGCGCCGTCGGCGGCCTCGGCCACCACCGTGATGTCGTCCTCGGCGTCGAGCAGGGCGCGGAACCCGCTGCGGATGAGCGGCTGGTCGTCGACGAGCAGGACCCGGATCACGGGGCACCCTCGACCGGCAGCTCGGCCTGCACCGTGAACCCGCCCTCGCGGCGCGCCTCCGCCCGCAGCCGGCCGCCGAGCGCGGTCACGCGTTCGCGCATCCCGAGCAGGCCGACCCCGGGCACCGGCGCCGTGCCGGGCGTCGCGCGGCCGTCGTCGTCGACCTGGAGGTGCACCGCGCCGGGCCGGTACGCGACCCGCACCGACGTGGTCGTGGCAGCGGCGTGCCTGGCGACGTTGGTCAGCGACTCCTGCACGATCCGGTAGGCGGTGCGGTCCACCGCGGCCGGCAGGTCGGTGCGCTGCCCCTCGATCGTCAGGGTCGCCGGCGGGACCGCCCGCCGCACCAGGTCCGGCAGCTGGTCGAGGCCGCACCGCTCGGTCCCGCCGTCGTCGCGCAGTGTCTCCAGGGTCGCGCGGAGCTCCCGGGCCGCTTCCCGCCCGGCGTCCCGGATCGCCAGCAGGGCCTCCGGGACCTGCTCGCCCCGCTTCTGCGCCAGGTGCACCGCCGCCTCCGCCTGCACCTTGATCACCGAGATCTGGTGGGTGAGCGAGTCGTGCAGCTCCCGGGCGATGTGCAGCCGCTCCTCGTCGGCCCGCCGCAGCGCGCTCTCCTCGCGGCCGCGCTCGGCCTCGTCGGCCCGGCGTTCGGCCTGGCGCAACGCCTCACCCGCCGCGCCGGCGGCGATCAGCCAGGCCAGCTCGAGCACCCCTCTCGCCTGTGCGAACGCCCGGGCCGCGTCGTGCAGCCCGGACGCCATCGCGGCGAGGGGCAGGGCGGCCAGCATGATCACGCTCGTCACCACGGTGGCGGTGCGGTGGCCCGCCCGCACGGCCGCGTACACCGCGATCAGGTAGCCGACGGCGAACACGTTGTAGCCGGCCGCCTGGTACCCCACCGCGCACGACCCGGTGACGATCAGGACGGCGACCGGGGCGCGCCGGCGCACGGCCAGTGCCAGCCCGCCCGCGACGAGCAGCACCCCGCCGATGACGCCGGGGCCGGTGCTCTGCTCGGACAGGCCGGCCAGCAGCAGGATCGCGGCGACGCCGGCGGCGACCACCCAGTCCCGGACCCCGATCCGCGCACCGCCCATGCAGGCACAGTAGCCGGGTCTTCACCGTGGCGAATCATGCCTGACGGCCACGGCCGGATACCACGACCGTGGTAGATCCCGGCGCCGCTACCACGTCCGCGGCAGCGCGAAGTGCCCACGCCGGCACGATGCGGTGCGGGGGTCGGGGCGGCCACGATCGACGGCATCCAGCCTTCGCACAGACGAGGAGCCCCGCCATGTCCGTCCGCCTCCTGCTCGCCGAGTCCGTCAGCTCGTCCACCCTGACCACCGACCGGCTCGTGGCCACCGCGGCGGCGTTCGTGGCGCTGGCCGGCGCGGTCACCGGCGCGCTCGCCCTGGCCCGCGCGTCCCGCCGGCGCACCGTTGTCGCCCTGTCGGCCGGTGCGATCGGCGTGCTGGTCGGCGTCCTCGTCCTGGCCACCGCCGACGGTGGGCCGGGCACCGGCAACGGTGTCGTCGGGGGCTACGCGGCCATCGTGTTCGGGCTGGCCGCCGTGGTCCTCGGTGGCCTGGCCGTCGCGCATTCCCGCCGCGCGGCCTGAGCTTGTCCGGCCCCGCTCTGGTCGAAGAGCGAAACCATCGACTACGGGACCGGTCGGTACCAGGCTTCCGAAACAGAAATCTTGAACTACCTGGTGGATTAGGTGTCGCGGGCGACCTGTAATCCACCAGGTAGTTCGATGCGCGGGGTTCGACTGGCGAAGCTTTGTTCGATTTGGGTTGTTTGTGATCAACGGCGGTGTGGCACCACCGAATGATGACCGCGACGGCGGTGGATCATGCGAGTGCGGACCTGGCTTGGGATCACCGCAAGACGGCAGTCAGGGTGACCGCGCCACCCTGCCGCACGGCCGCAGGCCGGGCGGTGCCATCAAGTCCCCGCGCCTCCAGCTGAATATTCGCAGGGCGTGACGGCCAGCACCGCGAACCTCAGCCCCGGCCGAGGCCGGCGTCGCGGGCCCGGACGATGGCCTCGGCCCGGGTCGCCACCTGCAGCTTGGCGAAGATGGTGGAGATGTGGTTGCCGACGGTCTTGCCGGCCAGGCCGAGCCGGGTCGCGATGGTGGCGTTGGGCAGGCCGGCGGCGATGAGGTCGAGGACCTCGCGTTCGCGGCGGGTGAGGTCCGGAAACGCCTGCCCGGTCGCCGGTGCCGGCGCCGCGAAGAAGCTCAGCATGCGGCGGGCGACCCCAGGGCCGAAGACGGCGCCGCCGGCGGCGACGGTGACGATCGCGTGGGAGATCTCCTCCTGCGACGCGCCCTTGATGAGATAGCCGCGGGCGCCGGCGCGCATGGCGGCGAAGATGGAGTCGTCGTCCCCGAACATGCTCAGCACGAGCACGGCGACGGCCGGCGCCAGACGGGTGATCTCGGCGGTGGCGGCGACGCCGTCGAGGTCGGGCATGCGCAGGTCCATGACGAGGACGTCGGGCTGTGCGGTGACCGCGACCCGGACCGCCTCCCGGCCGGTGGCCGCCTCGGCGACCATTTCCAGGCCGGGCAGGGACGCGAACAACGCGCGCAGCCCGTCCCGCACGACCGGGTGGTCGTCCGCGACAGCGACGCGGGTCATGATGCCACCGCACCGCGGGTCATGATGCCACCGCACCGCGGGTCATGACGGCCACCGCGACGCGGGTCATGACGGCACCGCCAGCGGCAGGACGGCGACGACCCGCCCGCCGGTCGGGGTCGGGCCCGCGACACAGGTGCCGCCGAGCTCGGTCGCGCGTTCCCGGATCGAGGTCAGTCCGACGCCGGGGATCCAGGGCCCGTCGGGCGATCCGTCGTCGACGACCGACAGCCGGACCGCCGAGTCGACGGCAAGTTCGACCCGGGCGGCGCCGGCGTTCGCGTGCCGGGCCACGTTCGTCAGGGCCTCGGTGCCGATGCGGTACACGGCGACCTCCACCGCGGCGGGCAGCGCCGGCAGCGTGTCGGGTGCGTCGACGGTGACCGCGAGGGGCAGCGTCGCCCCGTGCCGGCGCAGGGCACCGGCGAGGCCGAGCTCGTCGAGTGTCGGTGGGCGCAACCCGTACACCAGGCGGCGGACGTCATCGATCGCCTCCCGGATGTCACGGCGGAGCTCGGCCAGCAGCGCCGTGGCCTGTTCGGGTGCCCCGGTCACGAGGTTGTGTGCGGCGTCGGCCTTGAACCCGGCGCCGGTGAGCGCGGGCCCGAGCCCGTCGTGCAGGTCGCGGTGCAGGCGGCGGCGTTCCTCCTCGCGGGCGGCGACGATGCGCTCCCGGGACGCCTGCACCTCCTCGGCGAGCGCGGAGGCGTGCAGCGCGGTGGCGAGGGGCCCGGCGAGCAGGTCGAGGACGGCGTGGTCCGCGGCGGCGAGCCGGCGGTCGCCGGACCGGACCCCGACGAGCAGCTCGCCGACCCGGGCACCGTGGAAGGTCAGGGGCACAGTGTGCAGGCTAGCCGGTGGTTGGCCGGCCGCGGCGAGTTCCCGCCCGTCGCGGCGCAGCGCGGCGAACGGCAGCCGCAGCGCGTCGCGGATGCCGTCCAGGACCCCGGTCAGGTCGTCGGCGGCCAGGCGCGCGCCGACCCGCGACACGGCGAGGACGGGGTCGGACCGGGAGCCGTACAGCAGCCGGTCGACCCGCCGCTGCGACCAGACCCGGACCGGGTTGAACGCCAGCGCGATCAGCAGCGTCGCGAGCAGCGGGGCGCCGGCACCGCGCAGCAGCGCGTCGAAGAGGGTCAGCAGCCCGGCGTACGCGCCGATGACGGCGAGGCTCAGCGCCAGGTAGAGCACGGTGCGGGACAGCACCAGCCGGATGTCGAGCAGCTGGTGGCGCAGGATCGCGATGGTGACCGCCACCGGCACGAGCGGGATGGCGAGCAGCAGCAGGATCGGTCCGCCGCCGACCAGCCACCGCGGCAGGTTCAGTCCGACCGCCACGATCAGCGCCCAGACCAGCCACAGCAGTTGCCGGCGGAGCTGTTCGTCGCCGCGCCGGTAACGCACCACCAGCGCACCGATCGCGCCGAGCAACGCAAACAGCGGCGCCAGGTTCGCGGCGAACCACAGCGGCCCGAGCGCGTCGTAGAACGGCAGCTCGATGTACGAGTGCACGGCCCGATCGGCGATGACCAACGGGGAAGGCCCGGTGGCCATCGCGGCGGTGAAGCACACCCCGACGGCGACGGTCGCCCGAAACAGCCAGCGCCAGGGCGGCGAGACCGGCCGGCCGGTCGGGAAGACCTGCAGGGCGAGGGGCAGGAACATGCAGATCCCCCACGGCCACGCCGCGTAGAACACGCTGGCCAGCAGCCGCAGCGTCCACTCCGGCCAGCCATGGGTGATGCCGAGCAGCAGCACCGGCGTGATCGCGGCCGTCGTGAGCGGCGCGAGCCCGGCGCCGAGCAGGAGCCAGCCGACCCGGTTGGCGGGCCGCTGCACCGCGAGGATCCCGCCGCAGCCGGCGAAGCCCACCCCGATCGCGGTGTTGGTGAGCATGTAGGAGTCGACCAAGTCACCCAGCGACACCCGCTGACCGGCCACGCCGGCGACGGCGACCAGCACCTCCACGCCGGCGAGGGCGCACAACGTCCAGGCCAAGGGTCTCCGCGAGCTCACGCAAACCATGGTGCGGCACGAGCCGCGTTCGGGGATGGGGGCAGGCCCCTACCCGACCGGGCGGAATTCCCCGGGCGCTCGGGGACGGCGCCTCAACCGGTCGGGGGCGGGCCGGCGCGACAGTCGACGGCATCATCGACCGCCTCCGAAAGGACGCGCCATGTCCGTCGCCACCGCCGCACCACCGGCCACCGCCACGCGCGACACCCGCACCGCCCGCCGGGTCGCCGCCGCCGTGCTGCTGCCGCTCGGCCCGCTGTCCGTCGCCGTCCTGCGGGGCGTCCTGCCGTACTTCCACGCCGCCGACAACCGGGAGACGGTCACCCAGACCGCGGCCCACCTCGGCCGGCAGGACACTGTGCTCTGGCTCAGCGTCGTCGCGCTCGCCGCGTTGATCCCCTCGGCGCTGGCGGCGGGCCGGCTCGCCCAGCGACGCGCTCCGGTGCTGGCGCTGCTCGGCGTCGGCCTGCTGGTGCCGGCGTTCGCCGCCCTGTTCTTCTTCGCCGGTGACCCGACGATCCGGGCCGTCGCCGGCGGGGCGGTCGACACCGACACCGCCGTGCGGGTGCTCGACGCGCAGACCGCCCTGGCGCCGCTCGGCGCCGCCGCGTTCATGTTCGTCGCCGGGCACATCCTCGGCATGGTCCTGCTCGGCGCCGCCCTGTGGCGCGCGCACGCCGTCCCGGTCTGGGCCGCCGTCGCGGCCATCGTGTCGCAGCCGCTGCACCTCGCGTTCGTCCTGATCGGCAACCAGCCGCTGGACGCCGCCGCGTGGGGGCTGACCGCGCTCGGGTTCGCCGTCGCGGCGGTGCGTGTCCTGCGCACCCCGGACGACGACTGGGATCTCGCCCCCGTTTCCCGTGCTGTTTGAGAGAGGAAATCATCATGCGCACATTCCGGATCGGACTGGTCATCGCCGCACTGCTGGGCGTCGCCGACATCGCCGCCGCGATCGCGGGAGGTGGTGACACGCCACCGCTGCCGGTCGCCGCCGCGGCCGTCGCGCTCGGCCTGATCACCCTCGTCGCGGTCGGCTACGGCTGGCGTGGTCGCCGCTCGGCGGTCGCCACCGTCGTGGTCACGCGGGTGCTGTCGGCGCTCGGCGCGGTGCCGGCGTTCTTCGCCGACGACGTGCCGGCGGCGTTCGTCGCGTCCGCGGCGGTACTGGTGGTGCTGACCGCCGTGGTCGCCGCCCTGCTCGCCCCGCGCCTTCGCCGACGACCCGCCACTGTGTAACGCCGGCCGGCGTGCACCACCGACGGTGCACGCCGGACCCGGTGCTCAGGCGTCACCCGACGGCGCCACGGGTGGCTGAAGGCGGCGGGCACCCGGACCTTCGCGGCCGAGCATGTCGCGCGGGTTGGTCAGGTGGCAGACCCGCAGCGACAGGCAGCCGCAGCCGATGCACTCGGTGAGGTCGTCCCGCAGTGCCTGCAGCTGCGCGATGCGCGCGTCGAGCTCGGCCCGCCAGCCCATGGACAGCAGGGCCCAGTCCTCGCGGGTCGGGGTGCGTTCGCTCGGCAGCCGGTCCAGGGCGTCGCGGATCACGGCCAGGGAGATCCCGACGTGCTGGGACGCGCGGATGAAGGCGACCCGGCGCAGCGTGTCGCGGCTGTACCGGCGCTGGTTGCTCGGTGTCCTCGTGCTGCGGATGAGCCCGTGCCGCTCGTAGAAGTGCAGGGCGGAGATCGCCACGCCGCTGCGGTCGGCGACCTGGCCGACGGTGAGCTCGTGGAACGTGGTGCGGGGCCTCGGCATGCGTCGAACATAGCGCTTGACCTCAACCATAGTTGAGGCCAGAGGATCGGTGTCGGCCACCCGGCACGATCAAGGAGTCGACCTGTGACCACCGTCCTCGTCATCGGCGCCACCGGGAAGCAGGGCGGCGCCGTCGCGCGGCTGCTCCTCGACCACGGCCACGAGGTCACCGCCTTCGTGCGCTCGCCCGGGTCGCCGGGCAGCGCATCGACGTCGTGTCCGACCGGGTGACCGGCGAGGAGGCGGCCCGGATCCTCGGCGACGTGCTCGGCCGGGAGATCCCCTACCGGCAGCTGCCGCTGGACCAGGTCCGGCAGTGGGCCGGCGACGAGATCGCCGACATGTTCCAGCGTTTCGAGGACAACACCGACTTCCTCGACGCCGTGGCGCTGCACGCCGCGCACCCGGAGGTGGCGCCGACTGGGCCCGCACGGTCGACTGGGACCGCGTCCTGGGATGCGCTGGAGGGCGCCGGCCCGGCGCCCTCCAGCGAAATCGTTACAGGGTGGTCTCGCCGGTGAGGCCGAAGAAGTCGTGCCATTTGGCGCCGCCGAGGAAGCCGGTGCCGGTGGACAGCCCGACGTAGACGTCGTTGGTGGCGGCCTTGGTGAAGACGATGATGTCGTCCTTGCCGTCGCCGTTGACGTCACCGAGGTACGGGAACTCCCCGGCGGTGCAGAAGAAGTCGTTCCACTTCACCGTGGTGCCGACGAACGCGGTACCGGTGGACACGGCGGCGTAGACGTCGGCGTCGGCGTTGCAGGTGAACGTGACGATGTCGGCCTTGCCGTCGCCGTTGACGTCACCGACCCGCGGCTGCTCGCTGCCGACGGCGAACAGGTCGTGCCATTTGAGCGGGGCGCCGAAGCCGGCGCCGGTGGACAGCGCGACGATCACGTCGGCCGCGGTCGTAGGGCCTTGGGTGAAGGTGATGATGTCGGCCTTGCCGTCGCCGTCGACGTCACCGACCGCCGGGTACTCGCCCGGGATCGAGAAGTACTCGTGCCACTTCACGCCGGGCCCGAACGACGTACCGGTGGACAACGC
The DNA here is from genome assembly GCF_016862795.1 of Dactylosporangium siamense. Classification (GTDB taxonomy): domain Bacteria; phylum Actinomycetota; class Actinomycetes; order Mycobacteriales; family Micromonosporaceae; genus Dactylosporangium; species Dactylosporangium siamense. The sequence continues at coordinate 40,937 of NZ_BONQ01000055.1, forward strand.
CACGTACACGTCGGCGGCGGCGTCGTGGGTGAACGTGATGATGTCATCGCGACCGTCGCCGTTGACGTCGCCGACCGCTGGGACCTCCGCGCCCGGGGCGAACCAGTCGTGCCACTTCGCGCCGCCGGCGAACGAGGTGCCGTTCGACAACCCGACGTACACGTCGCCGAGGGTGCCGCCGGTGAACACGACGATGTCGTCCTTGCCGTCGCCGTTGAAGTCGCCGGTCAACGGGGTTTCCCCCGTCAGGCCGAAGAAGTCGTTCCACTTCACCGACGTGCCGGCGAACGCGGTGCCGGTCGAGGTCGAGACGTAGACGTCGTTGAGGCTGCCCTGGTTGAACGTGACGATGTCGTCCTTGCCGTCACCGGTGAAGTCAGTGGGTGAACCGGCGTAGTACCTGCCGCCCGTACCCCCGCCGCCGCCCGCGTTGACCAGGGAGATGTAGTAGTTCCAGTTCCAGTTGGGACCGGGGTCCGTGTGGTCGTTGCCGGGGATCTCGTTGTGCCCCTTGATCCCGGTCCGGTTCTTCGGGATGCCGTACTTGTCGCAGAGGTAGCGGGTCAGGGCCGCCGACGAGCGGTACATCGCGTCGGTGAACCAGGCCGGGTTGTCGACGTAGCCCTCGTGCTCGATGCCGACGCCGTACGCGTTGGCGGAGCGGGCGTGGTATGCGGTGTCGCCCTCCCGGACCATCTGCGTGATCTCGCCGTTGCTGGACTTGACCACGTAGTGCGCGCTGACCCCGGCGGACGGGTTCTGGAACCAGTTGACCGTGCCGGCGTAGGAGCCCTGGGTCACGTGGATGACGACGGTGGTGATCCGGCTGGACCGCCCCGCGCCGTAGTTGGCGCCGTTGGCGGCGACCCAGCGGGCCGGGCCGTACTCCGGGACCGCGGCGGCGAGCGAGGAGCCCCCGGTCGGCGCGGTCGAGGCATAGCGGCCTAGCTCCGGCGCCACGGAACGGCCCACAACAGCGCCCGGAATCCCTTGCCGCAGAATGTCGTAAACGTTGTCGGCGTAGAGGCGGGCGGTGGCGTCGTCGACGGACGCGCTGTATCGCGCGACGACCGGGTACCACGCGCCGATCCGGCCGCGATCGCCCGCTTTCAGGCCCGCGGCGTCGGCGAGGTCGCGCAGGACCGCCGCGCCGCCGCGGATGTTGGCCGGTGTGTCCGATCGCAGCGCGGCCGCGGGCACGCCGGTGAGGGTCGCGGCGCGTTCCAGGCTGTGGTTGGTGGGGTTGCTGGCCAGGTGCATCACGCCGAACCCGTTGGCCTGGCTCGGTTTGCCGCCGTGCGCGTCGAGGCGGGTCTCGCCGTAGCCGACCGCGACGAGCAGGTCCCGCGGCACGCCGGACTCGGCGGCCGCCTTGGCGAAGGCCGCGTTCAGGCCGTCGACGGGCGCGGCGTGGGCGGTGGCCGCGGATCCCGCGACGAGCACACCGGCGAGCAGGACGACGGCGCCGCGGCGCCACCAGTTGGCCATGGGGGTCTCCCATCGGAGGTGCGGAGGTTTCACAGCGTCGCCTCGCCGTTGAGGCCGAAGAAGTCGTGCCACTTGGCGCCGCCGAGGAAGCCGGTGCCGGTGGAGATGCCGACGTACACGTCGTTGGTGGCGCCCTTGGTGAACACGACGATGTCGTCCTTACCGTCGCCGTTGGCGTCGGCGAGATACGGGAACTCCCCCGCGGTGCAGAAGAAGTCGTTCCACTTCACTGTGGTGCCGACGAACGCGGCGCCGTTGGACACCGCGGCGTAGACGTCGGCGTTGGCGTCGCAGGTGAAGGTGACGATGTCGGCCTTGCCGTCGCCGTTGACGTCGCCGACCCGGGGCAGCTCGGTGCCGACCGCGAACAGGTCGTGCCACTTCAGGCCGGGCCCGAACGACGTGCCCGTGGACAGCGCGACGATCACGTCCGCCGCCGACGCCGACCCCTGGGTGAAGGTGATGAGGTCGGCCCTGCCGTCGCCGTTGACGTCGCCGACCGCCGGGTACTCGCCGGACGGCGCGAAGAACTCGTGCCACTTCTGTCCGGGGCCGAACGACGTGCCGGTGGACAGCGCGACATAGACATCACCGGACGGGTTGTGGGTGAACGCGACGATGTCGTCCTTACCGTCGCCGTTGACGTCGCCGACGGCACCGATCTCGGCGCCGGGGGCGAACCAGTCGTGCCACTTCGCGCCGCCGGCGAACGACGTGCCGGTGGACAGGCCCACGTACACGTCGCCGGTGTTGCTGTGCGCGAACGTGATGATGTCGTCCTTGCCGTCGCCGTTGACGTCGCCGGTGGTGGCCGTCTCGCCGCCGATGGAGAAGAAGTCGTTCCACTTCACCGAGGTGCCGGCGAACGCGGTGCCGGTGGAGGTGCTGACGTAGACGTCGGCGAGCGCGTTCTGGGTGAACGTGAGGATGTCGTCCCTGCCGTCGCCGTTGACGTCGGTGGGCGAGCCGCCGGCGATGGCCGCGGTGCGCGCGGCCTCGTTGAGCAGGGTCCGGGCCTTCGCGGCGACCTGGTCGTAGCGGTCGGGGAAGCCGGAGCGCTGCACGCACTGGGCGACCTGGCCGGCGCTGTAGCCGGGGTTGTTGCGGTCGCAGGTGATCGCGCGGGTGACGTACTGCGTCGACGCGTACACCGGGTCCATGATCTGTTCCTGGGTGCCCCAGCCGTAGTCCCAGCGTTGCTGGAACACGCCGAGGGAGGTCTTGTCGCCGCACGGCAGGTTGTTCAGGTGCGACTCGACCCAGCCGGCCTCGAACGCCGACAGCGTCACCTTGTCGTTGGCGTTGAAGTTGCGGGCGACGCGGTAGACGATCGTGGTGACGGCCGGGTCGTGCCCGGCCGGGATCGACGGGCAGGCGGCCAGGGTGACGGCCGGCATGTCCGATGTGGACGCCGACGCTGGGGCTGTGGGCGCCACGGCGGCGACGGTCGCGCAGAGCGCGGCCACCAGCGCCAGGGGGATGCGTCTCACGGGGGCTCCTCGGATGCCGAGAAATCGATTGCTGCTGAGTGTCCGCACTCAGCACCATCGATGTCAATGGATCCGCTGAAGGAAAGCTTCATTCACCTCAGTGGATCCGGCAGGAAGCCACAGGTACCGGCACGCAGGCACGACGCATCGCCCGGCGCGCTGGAACGACGGCGCCGGGCGATGCGATGCGCGGGTCAGGAGCCGCCGAGCTTGGTGTACACCTCGGCCGCGTTGTCCTTGGTGATCTGCTGGGTGCCGAGGGTCGTGCTGCGCGGCACGTCCTTGCCGCAGTCGACCAGGATCTTCTTGGCCAGGTCGATCGCCTCGCGGCCGCCGGTGGCGTACTGGAACGTCGCCGAGAGCCGGCCCTGCTCGACCGCCTTGATACCGCCGGACGGCACGGGCAGCGCGTCGATACCGGTGAACTTGATCTTCGTCTCGAGTCCGGCCGCCTTGGCCGCGAGGTAGGCGCCCTCGGCCATCGGGTCGTTGTGCGCGTAGACGGCGGCGACGTCCGGGTGCGCCTTGAGCAGCGCGTCGGCCACCGACTGGCCCTTCTCCCGCAGCCAGTCACCGGGCTGCGACGCCACGATCTCGATCTTCGGGTTGCCGGCGATGCCGGCCCGGAAGCCGTCCGCCCGTTCCTTCGCCGGGGTGGAGCCCGGCAGGCCGGCGATCTCGATCACCTTGCCGCCGCTGGGCAGCAGGGTCTTGGCGTAGTACTCGCCGGCGGCCTTGCCGATCGCGACGTTGTCGCCGCCGATGAACGCGGTGTACGCGTCGCCCTCGACCTTGCGGTCCAGCACGATGACCGGGATCTTCTGGTCGTAGGCCTTCTTGACGACCGCGGTGAGCGGCTTCGCCTCGTTGGGCGAGATGATCAGCAGGTTGATCTTCTGGGTGAGGAAGCTCTCGACGTCGGCGACCTGCTTGCTGTTGTCCTGCGCGGCGTCGGAGACGACCACCTTGAAGCCCGGGACCGCCTTCGCCGCGGCCGTCACGTCGTTGTTCATGACCTGGCGGTAGGGCTCGGCGTTGTTCGCCTGCGACATGCCGATGAGGAACTCCTTGCCGGTGCCGCAGGCGGCGCCCGCGGCGTCGCCCGCCTGCTCGGACGGCTTCTCGACGCTGCACGCGGTCGTGATGAGCACGCAGGCGAGCACGACGAACGTGCTGATGCGATGACGCATGGATCGCTCCTGTGAAAAAAGGGGGTGAGGGGTGTCAGGCGACGGTGCGGTGCAGCTTCTGCAGGGCGGCGGCGGCCACGATGACCAGGCCCTTGATGAGCAGCTGCACATTGGCGTCGATGTTGTTGAGCGCGAGGATGTTGTTGAGGATGCCCAGCAGCAGCGCGCCGGCCAGGGTGCCGCCCATGGACCCGGAGCCGCCGGACAGTGCGGTGCCGCCGATCACCACCGCGGCGATGGCGTCGAGCTCGTATCCGGCACCGTCGTTGGGGCTGCCCTGGTTGAGCTGGCCCGCGTGGACGACCCCGGCCACCGCCGCGAGGAGCCCGGCGATGGCGAACACGGCGACCTTGACCCGGGTGACCGGTACACCCGAGAGACGGGCCGCCTTCTCGTTGCCGCCGATCGCGTACACGTGCCGCGCGAACGCGGTGGTGCGCAGCACGACGATGGCGGCCACACCGATGGCGAGGAACAGCACGGCCGGCACCGGCACCACGCCGTTGAACGAGCCGTTGAGGATCTCGAAGGCGGGCGGTGCCTCCTTGGGCCCGTCGCCGTAGGCGATCGGGATGCCGAGCCCGCCGGACCAGATGCGGGCCAGCCCGCGGGCGACCTGGAGCCCGGCGAGGGTGACGATGAACGACTGGATGCCCAGCCGGGCCGTCGCGTAGCCCTGCAGGGCGCCGAAGGCCGCGCCGATCGCGAGCACCGCGAGGACCGACGGCAGGATGCCGAGCCCGGAGTCGACCATCAGCGTGGCGGTGCCGACCGCCGACAGGCCGAGGATCGCGCCGACGGACAGGTCGATGCCGCCGAGCAGGACCACGAACGTCATGCCGACGGCGATGATGCCGATCTCGGACACCGCCCGCACGATGTTGCCGAGGTTGCCGGTCGACAGGAAGAGGTTTTCGCCGTTGCGGGTCGGCGACGCCGCGATCGCGACAGCGAACACGACGGCGAGGGCAAAGAGGCTCTGCACCGCGAAGAGCCGGTCGATCAGCTCCCGCCGGCTGCGCGGCCGGCGCAGCCAGCACGCCGCGGAGGCCTTGAGCCCGACGGTGCCGGCGGCCGGGGTCTGCTCGTCGATGGTCACGCTGACTCCCTCGTGGGACGGCTGTGCTGGCCCATGGCGGCGGCGAGGATGCCCGCCGCGTCGGTGGTGGCGGCGGGCAGGTCGGCGACGGTCCGGCCGGCCCGCAGCACGACGATGCGGTCGCAGACACCCAGGGGCTCCGGCAGCTCGGAGGAGGCGAGCAGGATGCCCATGCCGTCGTCGGCGAGACGGTGCAGGAGCCGGTAGATCTCGGCCTTGGCGCCGATGTCGACGCCGCGGGTCGGCTCGTCGAGCAGCAGCAGGCGCGGCCCGGCGAGGAGCTGGCGGGCGAACACGACCTTCTGCTGGTTGCCGCCGGACAGCGCGCCGACGGGCACGTTGGCCGACGGGGTCTTGATGGCCAGCTCGGCGATCTTCCCGGCGACGGCGGCACGTTCCCGCCGGCGCCGGACGATGCCGGCGGTGGTGAGGCGGTGCAGGGCGGTGAGCACGATGCTGCGGCCGGTGGCGTGCCCGAGCACGAGCGCGGAGCCCCGGCGGTCCTCGGGCACGAACCCGACGCCCCGGCGCAGGGCCTGGCGTGGTGCCGCCGGCGCGTAGGCCACGCCGTCGAGGCGGACCGATCCGCTGCGGCGGCCCTTGGCGCCCGCCCCGAACAGCGTCTCCAGCAGCTCGGTGCGGCCCGCGCCCATCAGCCCGGCGAGGCCGACGATCTCCCCCGCCCGCACCGTCAGCGTGGCCCCGGCCGGCTCGCACCGCCCGGGCCGGCGGTGCCTGGGCCGGACCGTGAGGTCGTCGACCTCCAGCAGCGGCGCTCCCGTCTTGGCGTTCGCCGAGCCGAAGAGCGTCTCCACCGACCGGCCGACCATCAGCGAGATGATCTCGCCGGGGCCGGCGGTGCGCGGGTCGACGGTGCCGGCGACCCCACCGTTGCGCAGCACCGTCGCCCGGTCGGCGATCGCCTCGATCTCCTCCATGCGGTGGGAGATGTAGACGATGCCGACGCCGCGGCGGCGCAGCTCCTCGATGGTGGCGAAGAGGCGCCGCACCTCCGCGTCCGCCAGAGCCGCCGTCGGCTCGTCCATGACGAGGACCCGCGCGTCGAGCGACAGCGCCCTGGCGATCTCGACCAGCTGCTGCTCGCCGACGCGCAGGGCGCCGACCGGGCGGCGCGGGTCGAGGTCGACACCGAGCTGCCGCAGCTGCTCCCGGGCGGTGCGCAGCATCGCCCGGCGGTCCAGCAGCCGGAGCCTGGTGCGGGGTTCGCGGCCCAGCACCAGGTTCTCCGCCACGGAGAGGCCCGGCACGAGGTCGAGCTCCTGGTGGATGGTGGCGATCCCGGCCGCCTGCGCGTCGGCCGGGCGGTGGAACCGCACCGGCGTCCCCGCGACCGTGATCTCGCCGTCGTGGTCGGTGACGACGCCGGACAGCACGTTCATGAGCGTCGACTTGCCCGCACCGTTCTCGCCGAGCAACGCGTGGACCTCGCCGGCCCGGATCGTGAAGTCGACGTCGCGGCAGGCGACCACGCCGCCGAACTGCTTCGTGATGCCGGTCATCGTGACAAGCGCCTCGCTCATGGGCACCACCCCCGGGGCCGTGAGAAATCGATTTCTCAGGTGAGAACGTAAGAGACGGTCATAGTCCTGTCAACCCCTCGTCGCAATCTCGTAATGTCCGGCATCAATGGCAGGTCACGGGATCGCATTGATCGCGGACCACACGGTGCCGGCGAATGCCACGTCCCGGCGCACCCCGCTGGACGCGATCCGCCACGTCCCGCCCGGATACTGGCCGGGCGCCCACGCGACGCCGCCGTTGCGCCACAGCGGCTGCCACGCCGCCATCGCGTGCCCGGCGTCGTACCAGATGTTGTCGCCGCGCCACGCCGACGCCCAGCGGTGCGCCGACACCACCGACAGCCCGCCGGCCTCCGCCGAGGACAGCATCGACCACGCCGGCATCCCGGTGACGTCCCCGGTCGGTCGCGCCTCCGTGGCCGGGTCGCCGACCATCGGCAGCGCGCCGTCGACGTTGAACGCGACCTCCCACACGCCGGCCGTCGGCCACCCGTTGACGGACCAGACGACGTCGCTCTGCAGCGCCGGTCCCGTCCATCGGGGCACCACGGAGATGAGCCAGTCGGCGGTGACCGGTTCGTTGCCGAACGGGATGCCGGCGAGGTTGATCCGGGTCCCGTCCGCGGACACGTCCACTCTGGACGGTGCACCGGCCGGGTCGGTCACCCCGAACCCACCGACCGCCAGGTAGGGCCCGGTGCCGCGGTAGGACGAGTCGAGCGCCGGCCGGTAGGCGCCGCCGCCCGCCGGGTCGACGCCGAGCGAGGCGATCCGCGCGGACGGCCAGGTCCGGATGTCGGCGCGCAGGTAGCCGGTGCTGACCACCCGCCCCCGCGCCACGACCCCGGAGGTCCACTGCAGCGGGGCGAGCCACAGCCCGCCCATCCCCCAACCGGCGTGGCTGAGGTACCAGTTCGACCCGTCGACGATCACCTCGGCGGCGTGGGCGTCCAGGACCGCGACCTTCTCCGCCCCGTCGAACTGGAAGGGGTCGCGGCTGCGGTAGACGGCGGTGCGCCGGTACGCGGCGCCGTAGTCGGTGCCGTCGCAGCAGACGAAGAGGTACCACCATTCGCCGCGCCGCACCACGAACGGCGACTCGGTCTGCCCGGCCGCCTGCCCGGTGTACGGCGACGTGAACGCGGTCCGCCGGGCGCTCCACGTGGTCAGGTCGGTGCTGGTGCGGTACCCGACGATGTGGTTGCCGCCGTTCGGGGCGGTGGTGGCGGTGTAGTACATGACCCACTGCTCGCCGACCCGGGTGACCATCGGGTCCCGCGCCTCCCAGCCGTCGGTGAACAGCGGGTTGGCCGGGCTGCGCGTCCACGTGACCAGATCCGTCGACGTGGCGAGGTGCATCCGGTAGCGGGTGTAGTCCGGGTTCCCGGCCGCGTAGAACATGAAGTAGACGCCGTTGTCGTGGATGACGTGCGGGGCCCAGATCCACTGCTCCCCCGCCGCCGGGGACGCCGTGAGGGCGGCCGGCTGTTTCGTCCAGGGCCCGTTCGGGGTGGGCGCGGTGGCGTGCGCGAACAGCGTCTCCTGCAGCGGTGCGCCCGGCTCGGCGTGGGTGATGCCGAACGCGTGCCACACGCCGGTGCCGCGGTGCTGCACGATGGTGTGGTCGTTGAGGTACCACGCGGCGGATTCGCCCACGCTCGGGTCGTACACGCGAGTGAGGGTGCCGCGCGACGGTGTCTCCGCCACGGTTTCATACGTCGACGTGGTGACCGTCGCCAGCGCACCGACCCGTTGCAGGGTGATCGTGTCGAGGCCGGCGAAGAACCCGGTCGATGCCGGGTTCCGGCCGGTGACCGTCACGGTGAGCCGGTGCGTGCCGGCCGCGAGGGCGACCGAGCCGAGCGGGACCGCGCCGGTGCGCTGCACCGCCGTGGCGTAGCCGTCGAAGAGCTGACCGATCGCGACCCCGTCGACGGCGAAGCGCAGCGTCCCGTAGTCGGCCGCCTTCGTCAGGATCCCGCCCAGGTCGTACTGGCCGGGCGTCACCGCGGGCAGCGTGACGGTGACGGAGTCACCGGCGTGGGCGGCCCGCAACCACAGCTGCCGCCCGCCGGACCAGGCGACGCCGCAGCAGTTCGGCTGCGACTCCACCGGAGCGGTCGACGACACGGCGGGCAGCAGGCCTTCCGCCTCGAGGGTGACCGGCGTGTCCGCGGCGAACGCGGGGGCGGGCCCTGCCAGGATCAGCAGGGCCGCCACCAGTGCGATGGCTCTCACGGCGCGCTCGGCCTGACGACCGTGGACGCGCCACCGCCGAAGGTGTCGTGCCACTTCCAGGCGTTCTGCACGAACCGGCCGCCGTCGGACAGCGACACGAACGCGTCGGCCGCCGGGTCACCGGTGAACGTGACGATGTCGGCCCGGCCGTCGCCGTCGAAGTCGCCGACACCCGGCCGCTCGGCGTTGATGGCGAAGTTGTCGTGCCACTTCACGGGCGTGCCGAAGCCCGTGCCACTCGACAACGCGACGAACACGTCGGCGGTGCTGCCACGGGTGAAGGCCACCAGGTCGTCGCGACCGTCGCCGTTGACGTCGCCGGTCGACACCACGTCACCGCCGAAGCCGGACCGCCACAGCCAGCCGTCGCCGACGAACCGGCCGCCGTCGGACAGCGCCACGTAGAAGCTGCCGCCGGTGCCGCCGGTGAAGGTCGCGATGTCGTCGCGGCCGTCGCCGTCGAAGTCGCCGACGAGCGGCGTCTCGGTGCCGATGGCGAACCGGTCGTGCCACCTGATGCCGGGTCCGAAGCCGCTGCCGGTCGACAGCGCCACGTACACGTCCGCGTTGGCGCCGCGGGTGAAGGTGATGATGTCGGTGCGGCCGTCGCCGTCGACGTCCCCGACGAGCGGCACCTCCGCGTCGACGGCGAAGAAGTCGTGCCACTTGGCGCCGCCGCCGAAGCCGCCGCTGCCGTTGCCGAGCGCCACGTAGACGTCGGCGAGCGACCCCCGGGTGAAGGTGATGAGGTCGGTCCGGCCGTCGCCGTTGACGTCGCCGGTGAACGGCACCTCGCCGTCGATGGCGAAGAAGTCGTTGCCCTTCACCGACGCCCCGAACGACGTGCCGGTCGAGGTGGCACTGAACACGTCCGAGTCGGCGCCGCGGGTGAACGCGACCGCGTCGTCGCGGCCGTCGCCGTTGACGTCGCTGACGACCCGGCCGCGGACGCTGCCGGACACGACCCCGGAGGCGGGCCCGGCGTTGCCCGCGGCGTCGACCGCGACCACCCGGTAGTACCAGGTCTGCCCGATCGGCAGCGGACCGTGCCGGAAGCCGGTGCCGGCGACGGTGCCGCGCAGGTTCGCCGCGGTGACCGGCACGGACGAGTTCGTCGAGCCGTAGACGCGGTAGCTGGTGACGCCCACGTTGTCGCTCGCCTCGCTCCAGGTGAGCCCGATCGCGTGGGTGCGCCCGCCGGTGACGGCGAGTCCGGTGACCGCGCCGGGCGCGGTGGTGTCCAGGTACGGCGCGACCATGCTCGACGCCGTGTAGCGCGACGCCGTCCACGCGCCGCCGACCGGGGTGAGCGTGACCGTCACCGCCGACTTGCCGGCGGTGAGCGCGGCGGGCAGCGTGAACTCGTCGGTGAGCCAGCGCTGGATCTCGTTGCCGAGCGGCTGCAGCCAGGTGCCGGCGCTCACCCCGTCGACGGCGACCGCCGCCTGCTGGTAGGCGCGTTGCTGGTCGCCGGTGCGGCGCAGCCGGACCCCGGAGTTGCCCGGTTCGACCGCGACCCGGAAGGAGATCGCCGAGGTGCCGGAGCGGACCTGGCCGGTGCTGGACACGTCGTCGTTGTCACCTTCGAAGACGGAGGTCAGCTGGTACTGCGTGGCGGCACCGTCGGCGTAGCCGTGGGCGCTGCGGCTGGCGGCGTCGCCCGTCAGCACCGTGTCGGTCTGGCGGACCGCGGCGGTCGGCTGGGTGTAGAGGAACGCGGTCGAGGCGTAGTCGGCCGGTTCGTTGGCGGTCGGCCCGTGCTCGATGCCGAACCGCAGGCCGCTGGTGTAGGCGACGGCGTCGCCGAGCATGAGCCGGTAGGCGGCGTCGCACTCGTCGGCGCAGCCCCCGGTGCGGAACCGGTGCCCGGTGTTGCCGGTGAAGACGCCCGAGTACTCGCCGCGGTTGAAGTACCAGCCGGACTCGTAGAAGTCCTCGGTGCCGGTGCCGTACCACTGTGGGCTGGAAGCGCCGTCGACGTGGATGCGTTCGTCGCCCTCGAGGTAGTTGCGGGTGTTGCCGCCGGTGATGTGCGCCCGCATGGTCTGCGACACCCCGACGAGGCGGCCCCGGCCGGCCTGGTCGGCCATGATCCAGTCCTTGCCGGCGACGGTCTCGGCGCGGCGCGACTGGGTGGTGAAGTAGCCGACGTCGCTGGACCAGGTGGTGGGCGCGGACGTCACCTCGGCCTGGATGCCGCCGATCGACGCGCCGCCGGTGTTGGCGATCGCGACGGTGGCGTTGGCGCCGAACGGCATCGGCCACCAGGCGCTGTACCAGCCGCCGGGTGCGGCGTCCATGGCGAACATGAGCGAACGCACGGTCCGCTCGCCGAGCCCGGCGCCGAAGAACTCCGCCACGGGGGCGTCGACGGTGGTGCGGCCGTCGAACGTGATCCGCAGCCGCAGCGCGGTGAGGGTCGCCTCGGTGGCGGCGCCGTCGGGGATGCGCAGCCGCAGCGCGCTGATCGCCCGCGGCCCGCTCAGCGCGGCCAGGGTGGCCTGCCCGCCAGCCGGGGCGGTGACGGTCGCGGTGGCGGTGGTGGCGCCGGCCTGGGGCGGTTTCGGGTCGCGCAGGCCCGCCTGGCGGAGGTTGTCGACGACGTCGAGGGCCTGGTCGGCGGGGTTGAAGCGGGTGATGCCGTTCGCGTCGGCGAAGGTGCGGTAGCCGACGTGGTAGAAGAGCGGGTTGTTCTGGGTGACGATCCGCATGCTGGTGCGGTACGGCATCGGCACCTTGACCGTGACACCGCCGGAGGTCTGGTCGGCGTTGGTCACCAGGGGCCAGACGAACGGGGCGCCGAGGTTGCCGTTGACGAGGTTCTGCAGGCCGGTGTTGACGACGGTGACGCCGTCGAGCTCGACGCGGATCCAGCCGGTGGCACTGACGTCGCCGTTGTCGCGGGTGAACCAGATCGACTGGATCTCGCCGGCGCCGCGGTCCTCGGCGATCGTGCAGCCGCCGTCGGTGCGCAGGCACGAGTAGGTGCCGCCGAAGCCGTCGTCGTTGGAGCCGTCGCGGCCGAAGCCGGAGAACTGTTTCGTCCGGGTGCCGGCGGACAGCGTCGGCAGCCGGTCGAGGCGCCGGTAGGTGTCCCAGCCGACCGGTCCCTTGTCGTCCGGCACCGCCGCGCCTGCGGGCGCGGGGGCGGCGACGGCCATGAGCAGCGGGAGCAGCAGGGCCGCGACGACGGTTCTTCGCAACAGGCGCATGGGTGGCGTCCCTTCCGAGAAATCGATTGCTGCCAGTAGACGACTTACATACGCCTGCGTCAATATGTCAGAAGCTTACGATCGGTCAGGGCGGCCGGCCCGCCTCGAGCGCCGGCGGCACGGCGGTCGGCGCGCCCGTCGCCAACCACGGGGCGAAATCGATTTCCGGCCACACCGGGCGGCCCGTCACCGGTAGGCACGACCGTCCGGCGTGGCATTATTGCGCTCCGGAGATGTCGGGAAGGATTGGGATCATGGCGACCATCTACGACGTCGCGCAGCGCGCACAGGTCTCCCCGGCCACCGTCTCCCGGGTGCTCAACGGGCGGTCCAGCGTCGACCCCGACATGGCCACCCGGGTCCAGGAGGCGGTCCGCGAGCTGGACTACCGCCCCAATTCCGTGGCGCGCAACCTGCGCCGCAGCCGCACCACGCTGTGGGCGGTGATCATCTCCGACGTCGGCAACCCCTTCTTCACCGCGATGGTGCGCGGCGTCGAGGACGTCGGCCAGCGGGCCGGCTACTCGGTCGTGCTGTGCAACAGCGACGAGGACCCGGCCAAGGAGGCGCAGTACGTCACCGCCGCCCTGCAGGACCAGATGGCCGGGGTCATCATCTCCAGCTCCGGCGACCCGGCCAACGTGCGGCGGCTGATCGAGGCCGGCACGCCGGTCGTGGCGATCGACCGGCAGGTCAGCGGGGCCAACATCGACAGCGTCCTGGTCGACAACGAGCACGGCGCGCACATGGCCACCGAGCACCTCATCGAGGGCGGGTACCACCGCATCGCCTGCATCACGGGACCCCGCAAGGTGTCCACGGCCGCGCAGCGGCTGCGCGGCTACCAGCAGGCGTTGAAGGCGCACGGCTTCGGCGCACCGGCGCGGCTGGTGCGCTACTCCGACTACCGCGAGGAGGGCGGCTACGCCGCGATGGCGTCACTGCTGGACGCGGGTGACCCACCGGACGCGGTCTTCGCCGCCAACAACCTCATGACCGTCGGCGCGCTCGAGTGCCTGGTCGACCGGGGCATCACGGTGCCCGCCGGGATCGGCGTCATCGGCTTCGACGAGATCCCGTGGGCGCACCTGGTCCGGCCCTCGCTGTCGACGGTCTCGCAACCGACCTACGAGCTGGGCCGGACCGCGGCGATGCTCCTCGCGGAGCGGATCACCGAGCCGGACCGGCCCCCGTCGACCGTCACCCTGCAGACGACGCTCAAGGTCCGCGAGAGCAGCCTCAGATCTTGACGTCGCCGCACAGGTGCACGACGACCCCGAGCTCGTGGAACAGCGCCGCCTTCGCCAGCAGGGCACGGTCGGCGGCCCCGGCGTCCGGGGCGTAGGCGACCTGCACGTGGTTGGCCTTGTGCCGGGCCATCAGCTGGTCGCGGCCCACGCCGTGCAGCACCGCGTGCATGATCGGCCACTGCCGGTCGGTCGCGTCGAGCCGGCGCTGGGACTCCTGCGCCGGCAGGCCGCGCACGGTGGCCCGGCCCAGGTCGACGTGCAGCACGGCATCCATGATGAACACCCGCGACCACACGATCTCGCCCGGTTTCGACACTCCGCTCAGCGTGCCGCCGCCCAGGGGGAAGAACATCGGCGGCTGCCGCATGCTGTAGCTCTTGTCGTAGCCGCCGTTGTGCGAGGCGGGCACGGAGCCGGAGATCTCGAAGACCCAGACGAACTCGCCCTCGTAGTCCGCACCCCACCGGATGTCGTGCAGCGTGGTCGCCGGGTCGAAGCCCATCGCGTTCCACAACCGGTTGGTGACCAGCGCGTCGACGGCCACGCCCTCATCGACCTCGTTGAAGTGTGGCAGCGGGGCGCCGGCGTAGAGCTCCCGGCCGCCGTCGCGGCTGCGCACGGGCGGGCGCTCCACGTTGTTCAGCAGGCCCTCGGCCAGGTCGCTGGCCGGCACCACGTCCTTGAGGCCCTGCTGGTACTGGATGCCGACCGCGTCGAGCCCGAAGTCGTCGCTGATCCGCAGCGCCGCGATGTACATCTTGAACTGGCTCGTTGTCTGCGCCTCGGTGAGCTCGCCGGCCTCGTCGGTGCCGAAGTGGAACGTGAAGCCGCGCTCGTCCAGCCACGCCTTGACCGCCGCCGCCTCCTCGTCGGTCACCTTGAGCATCTCCGCGACCAGGGCGCTCTGCGACAGCCGCTCCTTGAAGATGCCGAGGGGGTTGAGCAGCTCGTCGTCGAAGATGGCGTTGTACATGCCCATGCAGCCCTCGTCGAAGACGCCGATGACGGCCTTCTCGTCGCGCAGCTGCCGGGCCAGCGCGGTGCCGAGCACCACCTCGGGCTCGGATTCGTCCAGCGGCGGCAGGTCCCGCACGTGCGACAGGTCGTGCTCCACGGTGCCGGTGTCCAGCCAGCGGCGCAGCCCGTCCACGGCCCAGTCGTCGGTGAAGTCCTCGCTCCACAGCGCGGAATGCCCGACGCCGGCCTTGGTGAGGCTGGCGGTGAGGTTGAGCAGGCCGACCAGGCCGGGGAACGCGCCGGACCAGTTCGCCACGACGAGGATCGGGCCCTCGTGGGTGCGCAGCCCCGCCAGGACGTGGTGGCTGTACTGCCAGACCGCCTCGACGACGATGAGCGGCGCGTCGCGCGGGATGGTCTTGAACACCTCGATGCCCATGCGCTGGCTGTCGATGAACCCGTGCTGCTTCGCCGGGTCGAACGCGTGCGTGCGGCTGGCGCTCCAGCCGAGCCGTCCGAGCGCCGCGGTCACGTCGGCCTCCAGCTGCTGCTGGGTGGGCCAGCAGCGGATGTTCGCGCTCGGCCGCAGGTCGCCGCTGACCACCAGGTACGCGGTGGCGGGCTCGGCGGCCGGGCGCCGCAGCGGCACCGGGAGCTGATACGGACTCGTCATGGTTCCTCCGAAGGTGCGGGGGTGCTGGCCAGGGTGTGGGCGATGGCGGCGGTGGCCGGGTACAGGTCGAGGTACAGCCGGAACAGCCGCTCGTAGGTCTCGGCGGTGCGCGGGTCGGGCTGGACCGTCGCGACGTTCGGGTTCCAGCGGTCGATGTCCGCGGTCCGGGCCGCGAGATATGCGGCGCCGTAGCTCGCGCCGATGGTCTTCTCGGGCATCAGCTGCGCCATGCCGGTCACGTCCGACACGATCTGCGCCCACAGGCCGCCCTGGGTGCCGCCGCCGACCGCGACGATCCGCTCGATGCGCCCGCCGGCCCGCTCGAGCTCCTCGATGTTGTGGCGCACGCCGAACGCGGTGGCCTCCAGGACCGCCCGGTACAGGTCGCCGCGGGTGTGCCGCAGGGTCAGCCCGGCGATCACGCCGCGCGCGTCGGGGTCGGCGATCGGGGTGCGCTCGCCGGCGAAGTACGGCAGCATCAGCAGCCCGCGGGCGCCGGGCCCGGATGCGGCCGCCTCCTGGAGCAGCTGCGGATAGCCGGGCGCGCCGAGCAGGTCGTGCAGCCAGGTGGTGATCGCGCCGGACGTCGCCATGCCCGCGGCGAGGTTGCGGGTCCCGGGGAACGCACCGGTCGTGCCCCACAGCACCGGCGAGGTGTTGCGCACCTCGGTGGTGTGCACCAGGAACATCGTCGTGCCGTACATGAGCATGAGGTCGCCGAGGCGTTGCGCGCCGACGCTCACCGCCTCGGTCCAGGCGTCGATCGTGCCGGCGACGACGGGCGTGCCGGCCGGCAGCCCGGTCTGCGCGGCGGCCACGGCGGTGACGGTGCCGACGACGTCGGCGGGCCAGACCAGCGGCGGCAGTTCGAGCGGCCCGGCGAGGTCCGCGGCCCACGGCCGGTGCCAGTCCTGCGCGGCGGTGTCGTACATCGGGGTGCACTGGCTGGCCGAGTGCTGGTCCAGGTAGTAGGCGCCGGTGAGCTGCCAGCCGAGCCAGGTCGCCGGCATGAACAGGCGCCGGGCGCGGGCCCACTGGTCCGGCTCGTGCTCGGCGAGCCAGGCGAGCTTCGGCCCGACGCTCTGGGTGGACAGCGCGGAGCCGGTCCGTTCCCGGATCGGGCCGGCGCCGCCGAGCTGCGCGGTCAGCCGGGCGATCTGTGCGGTGGCGCGGGTGTCGACGCCGTACAGGATGCCGGGCCGCAACGGGGTGCCGGCCTCGTCGGTGATCACGACGCACGGGCCCATGCCGCTGACGCCGACCGCTGTGACTTCGCTGTGGGCCACGGACAGCAGCTCGCGGATGATGGAGACGGCCTCGTCCCACCAGATCCCCGCGTCCATCTCGACGTGTCCCGGCCGCGGATGGCGCACCTCGTGGGCGCGGGTGGCGCTCGCCAGGATCGTGCCGTCCAGCGCGACGAGCACCCCTTTCGTGCTCGAGGTGCCGACATCGATGCCCACGATCGTCGCCGTGTTCGACATGGCAACAAGATGTCAGAAATCGATTTCCCCGTCAATGCCGGGCGTCGATGCGTGGGGCCTGGCGTGGGTCTGTCGAGAACGCGGGACCGGCTCCGTCCCAGGTGCATGAACACACCTGAAGGAACCATGGGACCGGACGAGATCACCGAGGTGCTGCACCGGCCGTACAGCCAGGAGCTGCTGGCCCGCGACGTGACCCGGCTGGCGTACGTCGCCAAGGACGGCACGCCCCGCACCGTGCCGATCGCGTTCACCTGGAACGGCACCCAGATCGTCATGTGCACCTCGACGAACGCGCCGAAACTGTCGTCACTGCGGCACAACCCGATGGTCGCCCTGACCATCGACACCGAGGTGCACCCGCCCAAGATCCTGCTCATCCGCGGCCGGGCCGAGCTGGACGTCGTCGACGGCATCCCGGCGGAGTACCTGCAGATCAACGGCAGCTACGAGATGACGGCCGAGCAGCGGGTCCACTGGGAGGCCGAGGTCCGCTCCCTGTACGACGGCATGGTCCGCATCGTCGTGACCCCGACCTGGGCGAAACTGATCGACTTCGAGACGACCCTCCCGAGCGCGGTCGAGGAGCTGATCCGCGCCCGGGAGGAGCGGCAGCGCGCCTGAACGGCGCGGCTCAGAGGGTCCAGTTCCGGATCTCGGGCAGGTCCTCGAGGTGCTCCACCACATACGTCTCGTGCTCGGCGAGCTTCTGCTCGCACCACGCCTTGAGCTCGGTGGCGCCGCGGGGCAGCCGCGCGGCGTTGTTGATGGCGTCCATGACGAGGTGGTAGCGCGACGCCCGGTTGCGGACCGTCATGTCGAACGGGGTCGTGGTGGTGCCCTCCTCGATGAAGCCGCGGACCCGGAACCGGTCCACGTCGGGGCGGCCGTGCACGAGCTGGTGGATCGCGCCCGGGTAGCCGTGGAAGGCGAACACGACGTCGACGCGGTCGGTGAACAGCTCCGTGAACCGGGTCGGGCTCATCCCGTGCGGGTGGTCCTTCGGCCGGGGCAGCGTCATCAGGTCCACGACGTTGACGACCCGCACCTTGAGCTTCGGCAGCCGCTCCCGCAGGATCTGGGCCGCCGCCACGGTCTCCATCGTGACGATGTCACCGGCGCAGGCCAGGACGATGTCCGGGTCGGTGGCGCCGTCGTCGGTGCCGGCCCAGTCCCAGATGCCGGCGCCCTCCGCGCAGTGGGCGGCGGCCTCCTCAATGCTCAACCACTGCAGCTGCGGCTGCTTGTCGATGACGATGAGGTTGATGTACGACCGCGACCGCAGGCAGTGGTCGGCGACGGACAGCAGGGTGTTGGCGTCCGGCGGCAGGTACACCCGGGCCACGTCGCCGCGCTGGGTGAGCACCACCTGGATGAGGCCGGGACCCTGGTGGGAGAAGCCGTTGTGGTCGTTGCGCCAGGCGGTGGAGGTGAGCAGCACGTTGAGGCTGGGAACCTTCGCCCGCCACGGCAGCCGCTTCGCCTCCTGCAGCCACTTGCCGTGCTGGACCGTCTGCGACGCGGACACCATCGCGAACGCCTCATAGGTGGCGAACATGCCGTGCCGGCCGGTGAGGTTGTAACCCTCCAGCCAGCCGTGGCAGTTGTGCTCGGACAGCACCTCCATGACCCGCCCGTCGCGGCCGATCGCGACGTCCGCGTCGGTGACCCGCTCCATGAACGCCCGGTCGGACGCCTCGAAGACGGCGCCGAGCCGGTTGCTGTTGGTCTCGTCCGGGCAGAACAGCCGGAACCGGTCCGGGTTGTCGCGGTACACGTCGCGCAGCAGCTCCCCGAGCCGCCGGGTGGACTCCGCGTGGGCACCGCCGGGCTTCTTCACCTCGACGGCGTAGTCGCGGAAGTCGGGCAGGTCGAGGGCGCGGGTGAGCAGGCCGCCGTTGGCGTGCGGGCTGGCGCTCATCCGCAGGTGGCCGTCGGGGGCGAGACCGCGCACGAGCGCGACCGGCGCACCGGCGGCGTCGAAGAGCTCCTCCGGCCGGTACGAGCGCATCCAGCGCTCCAGGATCGCCAGGTGCTCCGGGTTGTCCCTCACCCCGGACAGCGGCACCTGGTGCGACCGCCACGTGCCGGTGACCTGGACGCCGTCGACCTGGTCGGGTCCGGTCCAGCCCTTCGGCGACCGCAGGACGATCAGCGGCCAGTGCGGCCGCCGGCCGTTCCAGCCGCCGTCGCGGGCGGAGCGCTGGATCGCGCGGATCTTTCCCCACGCCTCGGCGAGCGTGGCCGCGAACCGGTGGTGCATGCCCGGCAGGTCGTCGCCGCCGACCTCGAGCACCTCGTAGCCGTGGCCCTCGAACAGCGACCGGACCTCGGCCGGGTCCTTGCGGCCCAGCACCGTCGGCCCGGCGATCTTCGCGTCGTTGAGGTGCAGGATCGGCAGGACCGCACCGTCATGGGTGGGGTTGATGAAGGAGATGCCCTTCCAGGACCCTTCGAGCGGACCGGTCTCCGCCTCACCGTCGCCGACGACCGCGATCGTCAGCAGGTCCGGGTTGTCCATCACGGAGCCGAACGCGTGCACCAGCACGTAGCCGAGCTCGCCACCCTCGTGGATGGAGCCCGGTGTCGTGACGGACACGTGGCTGGGGATGCCACCGGGGCTGGAGAACTGCCGGAACAGCCGCAGCAGCCCGTCGGTGTCCTGGGACACCGCCGGGTAGATGTCGCTGTAGGTGCCCTCCAGGTAGCCGGCCGCGACCAGAGCCGGACCACCGTGACCGGGCCCGGCCAGGTAGATCGCCTCCTGGCCGGTCCGCCGGATCAACCGGGACACGTGCGCGTAGATCAGCGACAGGCCGGGGCTGGTGCCCCAGTGGCCGAGCAGCCGCGGCTTGATGTCGTCCGGCTCGAGAGCCCGGCGCAGCAGCGGGTTGGCCTTGAGGTAGATCTGGCCGATGGTCAGGTAATTGTTCGCTCGCCACCACGCGTCCAGCTGGGCGATCTCGTCGTCACTGGGCCGGGCGAGCGCTTCGGTCAGCTGCTCGTCGGTGGTGCGGTCCGCGACACTGGTCACCGGACGTCCCTTCGTCGATGTGCGTGCAGTCCGTCCCGGGCCCGAGGTTACGCGGCACGGCGGGGGCCCGCCGCCGGTCTGCGGCGGCCACCTCGACAATCGCCCGGACACGGTTCCGGCGGCAGGGCCGGAAGTCCCCCGCCCCCGGGCCCACGGGCCCGGCGGCGACCGGCTGTCAGGCGATCGGCGCGGTTCACGCACATTCGGCCGTCGCCACCGCGTACCCGCGCCGGTCACCATTGGCTACACAAGGTGTTCGGTCACACACGGATCGGGAAGTCCATGTCGCATGTCATCCCTGAGGTCACCGATGTCCACGTCGGGCGCCAGGCGATCTACGACCGGCAGGGTGATGTCGCCGCCTACGAGCTGTTGTTCCGCAACGCGCCCGGTGCCCGGTCCGCGACGAACGGCGGGGTGCTGGCGACCAGCCAGGTGATGGTCGCCGCGTTCACCACCGTCGGCCTGGACGACCTCGCCGGCGGGCGGCGCTGCTTCATCAACCTGACCGCGGACTTCCTGCTCGGCGAGCTCCCCGTGCCGTTCGCCCCCGAACACGCCGTGCTGGAGGTGCTGGAGACGGTCGACGTCGACGACCGTCTCGTCGCGGGCGTCGCCGCCCTGGTCGAGCGCGGCTACGTCATCGCGCTCGACGACTTCGTGTCCGGCTCCGGGCACGAGCGGCTGTTCGAGCTGGCCAGCTACGTGAAGGTCGACTTCCTGGGCACCACCGCCGCGCAACGGCAGGCGATCCTCGACGTCCGCAAGGCCCACCCGCACCTGCGGTTCGTGGCCGAACGGCTCGAGACCCCGGCCGACGTCACCGAGGCGCACGAGCGCGGCTACGACCTCTTCCAGGGCTACGCCCTCAGCCGTCCCGCGGTCGTCACGGCCCGCACCCTGAGCGCGTCGCGGCTGCGCTGCGTGCACCTGCTGGGGCTGCTCATGGCGCCCGACGTCGGCCTGGATCGGGTCGTGTCGATCGTGTCGAGCGACCCGGCGCTGAGCTACCGCATGCTGCAGGCGGTCAACACGGCCGCGACGGGCACCGCGCACCGCGTGTCGTCGGTCCACGAGGCGGTCGTCATGCTCGGCACCGCGCAGATCCGCGACTGGGTCACGCTCATGCTGATCGGCGACCTCACCGAGGCCGGCGAGGAGCAGACGGCCGACATCCTCGTCCACGCGCAGCTGTGCCGGCTGATCGCCGAGAGCGGTGGCCTGTCCGGCGACGAGGCGTTCACCGCCGGCCTGCTCGACGCCGTCGCCGGGCTGCTCGGACTGCCCGTCGACACCCTCGCCGCCAAGCTCCCCCTCGCCGCGATGGTCCGCGACGCGCTGCTGCACGGCACCGGCCCGCTCGGCGACGTCCTCGCCGCCGTCAACGCCCACGAGCACGGCACCGCCGCCGACGTCACCAACGACGACGTCCTCTTCCAGCAGCTGGCCGCCCTGGCCTGGGCCACCCGGACCGTCCAGGCCATCCGCTCCAACTGACCGCCAGGCGTGCGGTCAGCCGGGCTGGCCGGGGCGGTCCACGATCGCCAGTCGCAGCTGGGCGGTGTCACTGATGATCCGGCCGCCCGGACCGCTCACCCGTTCGCCGAGGTAGGCATATGTTGCCCGGTCGAAGATGATTTCGCTGCGGGTGCCTTTGCCGTCGATGCCGACGGAGACGCCCGTCCGCCCCGCTGCGTCGGTGACGGACTCGACGACGGTCAGGCCGTTGACGCGGGCCAGGGCGGTGAACACCGCCGCGGCCGACGCGGGCGGCAGGTAGCCCTCCCGCAGCAGGTCACCGGCGATCGACCAGGCGTAGGAGTCCGGCGTGGACTTGGTCGACCGGTCGGACCCGTAGCGCTGCGTGATGAGGTCCTTGAACCAGCGCAGCATCCCGTCGGTGTCGGTCGGCAGGTCGGCGCGGTACACGGGCTGGCACGGGTGCCCCGGCGGGCAGGTGATGACGACCCGTTCCTCCGGACCGCCGGACTTCCGCCGGTCCGTGACGAGGCCGTCGCGGGTCCCGTCGGCGGACAGCCAGCTCCGGCGCAGGAACGTCACCAGCGGCCCGCCGTCATCCGCCGGGCCCTCGGAGTTGACGTGGATGGACTCGACGAAGACGAACTGGTCCGGTCGGACGCTGAGCGCCGGGGTACCGCCGACGTAGGCCGCCGCGTTGCGCAGCACGAGCTCCGACCGGGTGACCGGCGACGCCGACGGGTCCGGCGCAGCGGTGGGCGGCACGGCGGTGGGGTGGTCCGGACGGCCGGGCATCAGCCCGACCGCGAGGGCGAGCGCCGCGGCGGCGGCCACCGGCGCGAGCAGCCACCCGCGGCGGTGCCGGCGGGGCGGGGCGGCGAGCGCGGCCCGGGCGCGGGCCATGGCGATCGGATCGGCGGGGGTCTGGCCGGCCCGGAAGGAGCGCAGTTCGTCGAGCTCATTCATGGAAGGATCCGTTCTCGGAGAGGTCGATGAGCGCGTGGCGGAGGCGCTTGCGGGCGCTGTTGAGCCGGGACCGGACCGTGCCGATCGGGATGTCGAGGGCGGCGGCGATGTCCGCGTATCCCAGGTCCTGCCAGGCCAGCAGGAGCAGCACGTCGCGTTCCCCGGTCGACAGCCGGGCCAGCACGGCCGCGATCCGGCGGTGGGCCGCGGTCGCGGCGGCCCGGGCGACGACGCGCTCGTCCTGGTCGTCGATCGGGTCCACCCCGACGCGGGCGAGCGCGCGGTAGTGGCGGAGCTCCGTGCGGCGCTGGCGGTGCACGAGGTTGGTCGCGATGCCGAACAGCCAGGGCCGCGCGTCGGGCTGGGCGAGGTCATATCGCGCCCGCCGGCGAAACGCCACCAGGAACGTCTCGGCGTTGAGGTCGTCGGCGACCGAGTGCCCGACGCGGCGGGCGAGGTAGCCGTGGATGGCGGGCGCGTGACGGTCGAAGATGCCACCGAACGCGTCCGGGTCGTCCAGTGAGTGCCGGATCAGCTCGTTGTCGGCCGGTCGCGGGCCTGATGCTCGTTCGAGCGCTATCGGTACCGCCACGGGCGCTCACCCCCTCATGAAGACGCACAAACAGCATGTCGTCTGTCATTGCCCGCAGGGTCGCGACGGGTTCGAAATCCGTCTACGCGACTCGATGCGGCGCGCGGTCCGGGGCCGCGGGAAGGCGGGCCGGGCGGCGGGAGAGCAGGTATCCGGTCAGTGCGGCGGTGAGGCCGGCCACGCCTGCCGCGGCGAAGCCGCCCGCCGGGGTGGTGAGGTCGATCGCCACACCGACCAGCGGGGAGCCGATCGCGAAGCCCGCGCTCAGCGCCGAGGAATGCAGCCCGGCCGCCTCGCCACGCACGCCGGCCGGGGCCAGCCGGCTCACCGCGTCGGCGACCGTGGCCAGGGTCGGCGCGGTGAGCAGGCCGGCACCGACGACGGCCACGCACAGCCAGCGCCAGTCGTGGGCGAGGCCGGCCGGGAGCGTCAGGAGCCCGAGCAGCGCGAGCAGCAGCCACGTGGGCAGCGGGCGGGACAGCGCGCCGTAGGTCAGGCCGCCGGCGACGGACGCGACCCCCAGCACGACGACGACCACGGCTGCCCAGGACACCTGATGGGCCGCTTCGAGGGTGGCGACGATGGCGAGGTCGATGCCGCTGAGCAGGGTCGTGGTGCCGAACGCCAGCACCAGGGCGGCGATCATTCGGGCGTTCAGCCATTGCCGGCGCGGGGGGCGTGCGGCCGGGCCGGCACCGGTCTCCTCGTCGGTGCGCACGGGCGGGTTGAGCCAGGCGATCCCGGCGCCGCCGGCCGCGATCGTGGCGCCGGCCGCCCGCGCCATCGCCTCGGGCGACACCGTCGCCGCGCCCAGGATCACCACCGCCGGTCCGACGATGTAGGACAGCTCGCCCTGCACCGACTCCAGCGCGAACGCGGCCCGGCGCTGGCCGGCGGTCGTGGTCGCGGCGATCGCCTGCCGGGTCACCGACTGGGCCGGCACCATCAGCAGGCCCGCGGCGAAGGAGGTGCCGAGCAGAATCCCGTACGGCAGGGCCGGCACGCTGAGCCAGAACACGACCTGCACGGCGGCGGTTGCCAGCAGCACGGGACGCACGCCGCGCCGGTCGATCGCGCGGCCGAGCAGCGGTCCGCC
Source organism: Dactylosporangium siamense (assembly GCF_016862795.1). GTDB lineage: Bacteria > Actinomycetota > Actinomycetes > Mycobacteriales > Micromonosporaceae > Dactylosporangium > Dactylosporangium siamense. The sequence goes on from NZ_BONQ01000055.1 coordinate 64,726, forward strand.
GAGCGCCACGCCGGCCGTCAGCGACGCCACGACCCCGCCCGCCGCCGCGTAGCTCAGGTCCAGGCCCAGCACGACGTAGAGCGTCAGCGCCATCACGTCGGCGGTGATCGCGGTGCGGGCGAGCAGCGAGACGGCCAGCAGCGACGGCATCCCTGGCACGGCGAGCACCTGCCGGTATCCGGTCACGCCACTGACGCTAGGGCATCCGCCGCATCATAGGAACGCTGATATTCGCTGGGGCTGCCATAATGGCTACTTATGGCCAAGGATCTGGAGATCGGGCTGCTCCGGTCGTTCGTCGCCGCCGTGCGGGCGGGCAGCATCAGCCGCGCGGCGAGCGAGCTCGGATACACCCAGCCGGCGCTCAGCCAGCAGCTGCGCAAGCTCGAGAGCGTGGTCGGCCGGCCGCTGCTGTTCCGGTCGCCGTCCGGCGTGTCGCCGACCCGGGCCGGCGGGGAGCTCGTGCCCTATGCCGAGCGCATCCTCTCGCTGTCGGCGCAGGCGCTCACCGAGACCGGGCGCGCGCTCACCGGCCACTGCGGCGCCGGCTTGCTCGAGGACCTCGCCGCGTCCCAGCTCCCGCAGGCCCTCGCCGACCTTGCCCGGCTGCACCCCGGCGCGACCCTGGAGGTCCTCAGCGTCCCCACCGTCGCGATGCGGGAGGCGTACGACGCCGGCCGCGTCCATCTCGTGCTCGACGAGGTGGCGCACCTTCCCGGTCCGCCGCGCTGGACGGTGCGCCGGCCGCTGGTCTGGGCGGTCGGCCAGGGTGTGGACGTGACCGCCGATCCGCTGCCGGTGGTGCTGTTCTCCAACACCTGCGCCTGGCGCACCGCGGTGCTGGAGACCCTCGAACGCGCCGAGCGGCCCTGGCGGGTGGCGTTCGAGAGCAACAGCCTGGTCGGCGTGCTCGCCGCGCTGCGGGCCGGGCTCGGTGTCGCGGCGCTCATGCCGTCGAACCTGGAGCCGGCGATGGCAAGCCACGGCACGGACGTGCTGCCCGCCCTGCCGGACGTCGAGCTCGGCCTGGCCCGGCACCCGCGCTCCGACGGCGACCCGCTGGTCGACGCCGTCGAGACCGCACTCCGCCGCACGATCTGAGCCCCCGTCAACACACCGAGGTTTGACCTTGGAGACTTTGTCTGGTCAGGGGCAGACAAAGTCTCCAAGGTCAACTCGGATTCCGCGCGACGATCAACCGCTCGACGTGGTCCGCCGCGGCGCGGACGCCGCCCGCGGCCGTCAGCGCCGCGCCCAGCTCGCCCGCCCGCTGCCGGAAGCCGGGTTCCGCGAGCACCCGGGCGACGGCGCGGCCGATCCGGCCCGCGGACGGGCTGCCGGTGCGCAGGTCCAGGCCCACGCCGGACCAGGCGACCCGGCGGCCGGTCTCGGGCTTGTCCAGGGTCGCGCCGGCGACCACGAGCGGCACCCCGGCCTGCACCGCGGCGAGCGTGCCGCCCCAGCCGCCGTTGGAGACCACCGCGTCCACCAGCGGCAGCAGCTGGTCGTGCGGGAGGAACCTGGCCACCCGCACGTTGTCCGGGACCGGCGCCAGCACCGATTCGGCGGCGCCACCGGTGGTCGCGACCACCAGCGCCTCCCCGCCGGCGAGGGCCGCGATCGTCGGGCGCAGCAGGTCGTCCGGGTCGACGTCGAGGGTGCCCTGGGTGATGTGGACGACCGGCCGGCCCTGCGCGCGGGCGGCGGCCAGCTCGGCCCACCACGCGGGCAACGAAGCGCCGGGCTGCGGGGCGGGGGCGAGCCGGCCCACGTACCGCACGTGCGCGGGCAGGTCCGGGCGGGGATAGTCGAGGCCCGGCACGCCCTGCGCCAGCACCAGGTGCGGGGAGTACGCGTCGTCGAGGCTGCCGTTCACCCGCTGCGGCAGGCCGGCGTCGGCCCGGACCCGGTTGACCTGTGGGGCGAGCATCCGGCGGGACACTCCGGCGACGAGGGACCGCAGCGCCGCGTCACGGAGCCGCCCGACCGGTCCGGTGGCCGGCAGCAGCCGCGTCCCGGCCGGGGGCAGGTGCCGGCTGGCGAGGGTCAGGGCGGTGACCACCACCGTCGCCCAGGGCAGTCCGAGCGCCTCGGCGGCGAAGGCCGAGCCGAGCGCGAGCTGGTCGGCGGCGATGAGCTCGATCGGCCGGCCCGCCGCGCCGCTCTCCTCGACGATGGCGCGGATGTCGGCGGCCTGCCCGGCGGCCGTGCCGAGCAGGATCAGCTCGACGTTGGCCCGGCCGCTGCGCAGCCCCTTGCCGTTGCCGACCGCCGGGAAGGTGGCGGCGAGGTCCGCGTCGTCGAAGTCCTGGGCCCGCACCCACGGCCGGGCCTGCGCGCCGAGCGCGGCGAACCGCGGGACGTACTTCGCGCCCGTGTACGCCACGACCTCGTGCCCGCGGGCGATCAGTTCCGCGGCCAGTCCCGCGGTGGGACCGACGTGCCCGGCGAACGGCATGGACGTGACCAGGACGCGGCTCATGCCCCACAGCATGGCATCGAGACACGTGCCGGACCCGGCGGCCTCACCTCACGTGGGCACGGCCGAGCGCTCGACGGCGGGCAGCTGCAGCGCGGCTTCGTCCAGCTGCAACTCGGCGAGCACCGCACGCCACTGCCGGCGGTACCCCGCGGCCGCGGCCCCGTCACCGGACGAGGTCGAGACCCGTTCGAGGCGGGCCAGTCCGCGGGCGGCCGGCACCGCCGCGCCGATGCGCTGCCAGATGTCCACGGCGTGCCGCAGCGCGGTGACCGCGTCCGCCCAGCGGCCCTCGGCGGCGGCCAGGTCACCGGCGGCGCGCAGGGTCTCGGCGAGGCCGTCCGGGCGGTCGAGCTTCTGGTGCCCGGCGAGCGCCAGGTCCAGCAGCCGCGCCGCCTCACCCAGCCGGCCCTGCCGGACGGCCACGTCGGTGAGCGCCTGCTGGACGTACGCCGTGCCGAGATCGTCGCCGACCGCGACGCTGGTGCGCAGCGCCGCGGTGAGTGCGCGCTCGGCGTCGTCGAACCTGCCGAGGCTGGTGAGCGCCAGCCCGTAGTGATAGCGGCGCAGCGCGGTGCGCAATGACCGGTCCGGCAGCTCGTCGGCGGCGAGCGCCTCCTCCAGCACCGGCAGGGCCGTCGCGGCGTCCCCGGCGTCCCAGCGGGCGAAGCCGAGGCTGTCCAGGCTGTCCCCGAGCAGCCCGGCCGCCACCGGCTGGCTGCGGGCCGTCGCCACCGCCCGTTCCAGACGGTCGAAGGCCTCGGCGAACCGGCCGAGGCGCATGGCGGCGAGCCCGGCGTTGCGCAGGGCGAGCACCTGCAGCGGCACGTCGCCGAGCGCGCCCGCGACGGCCAACTGCTCGGCGGCGACGGCCGGCAGCCGGGCGTGCTCGTCGCGTTGCAGGTGGGCCTTGAACAGTCCGTCGAGCAGCCGGGCCAGCAGCCGGTCCGACCCGGTGGACCGCACGCCCGAGATCGCCGTGTGCAAGGTGTGTTCCCAGTCGTCGGCGTAGCACCGGTTGCCCAGGAAGGCCGACATCCGCAGCGCGAGCGCGCCGGCGACGTCCGGCAGGCCCGCGTGGCCGGCCTGCTCGACCGCCGTGACCAGGCCGGCACGTTCGGTCTCGAACCAGTCCAGGGCACCGGCGCGCACCGCCCGGACACCGTCCTGCGGCGCCGGCGCGACGCTCACGCCCGGGTCGCCCGTCGCGTCGCCCAGCAGTTCGTCGGCCGCACCGGCCAGCGCGAGCCAGCCGTCGAGCAGCCGGTGCAGCGCCCCGTCCCGTGCGGCCGGCGCCTCGTCGGCGGGATGCCGCTCGCGGGCGAACTCGGCGACCAGCTCGTGCAGCCGGTACCGGTCCTGCCCGACGGTGTCCCGGCCCAGCGGCTCCACCAGGTGGACCTCCGCGAGCCGGTCGAGCAGCGTCCGGGCCAGCGGCGCCGGCGCGTCGAGCAGTGCCTGCGCCACCCACGCCGGCCAGTCGCCGGCGGCGACCAGACCCAGCCGCAGCAACAGCCGCCGCGCGCCGGCGGGCAGCGCGTCGTAGCTCAGCGCGATGCTGGCCCGCACGTCGAGGTCGCCGACCGCCAGCTCGTCCAGGCGCCCCCGCTGCGCGGCCAGGCGCCGGCGCAGCTCGTCGAGGGTCGCGTCGGGGCGCACGGCGAGCCGGGCCGCCACGATGCACACCGCGAGCGGCAGCCCACCGCACAGCCGCACGATCTCGCGGGCCGCCACCGGGTCGGCGGCGACGCGGGCCGCACCGGCACCGGTGGCGAGCAGCCGGACCGCGTCGCCCGGCGGCAGCGCCGGCACCACGGACCGGGCCACGTTCAGCAGCGCCGCCAGGTGCCGCCGCGACGTCACCACCACCCCGCCGGCTCCCGGCAGCAGCGGGCGCACCTGCGCCTCGTCGGCGGCGTCGTCGAGCACCACCAGCGTCCGCCCGCCGGCGATGTGGCTGCGGTACAGCGTGATCCGCTCCTCAGGGTCCGTGGGCAGGTCCGAGCCGGGCACGCCCAGCGCCCGCAGGAACCGTTCCAGCACCCGCAACGGGTCGGCCGGGGTGTCGTGGCTGCCTCTCAGGTCGGCGTACAGCTGCCCGTCCGGATACACCGGGCCCAACCGGTGCGCCGCGGCCACCGCCAGCGCGCTCTTGCCGACCCCGCCCGGGCCCACCAGCAGCACCACCGGCGCGGCGGTGCCGGTGCCCTCGAGCCGCCCGACGACCTCGTCGAGCAGCGGGCCGCGCCCCGACAGCTCGACCGCCGGCGGGAGCTGCCGCGGCACCGGCCGGGCGGGTGGCGCGGTCGCCTGGCCCACCGGCCGGCCCCGAAGGATGAACCGCTCCGTGCCGCGCAGCAGCGGACCCGGCTCGACCCCGATGTCGTCGACGAGCCGCCGGTACGCGCGGCGGTACACGGCGAGCGCCTCGGCCCGGCGGCCCACCCCGGCCAGCGCCAGCATCTGGTGGCGGTACAGCCGCTCCGCGTACGGATGCGCGGTCAGCAGCGGCCCGACCTCGCGCAGGACCGTGTCGTGGTCACCGAGGGCGAGCGCGGCGTCCAGCTTCAACTCCGCCGCCGCGAGCCGCTCCCGGTGCAGCGCCTCACGGACCTCCGTCACGGAGGGGCCGTCGAGGTCCGCGAGGGCCGGCCCGCGCCACAGCGCCAGCGCGCGGTCCAGCAGCGCCGCCGCGGCGGTGTGGTCGCCCGCCCCGGCCGCGGCGCGGCCCTGCCCGGCCAGCCCACGGAACTCCGCCAGGTCCAGCCGGTGCGCCCCGAGTCGCAGCGTGTATCCGGTGGAGCGGGTCTCGATCAGCGCGGGGTCCTCGGCCCGGAACCGGCGGCGCAGCCCGCTGACCAGGTTGTGCAGCTGGGCCTTCGCCGACGCGGGTGGGTCCTGCCACAGCCGGGCGATCAACAGGTCGGCGGGGCTCAACCGGTCGGCGTCGATGAGCAGGGCGGCGAGCACCAACCGCGCGCGGCCGCTCCCGCTGGGCAGCGCGCGGCCCTGTTCGCGCACCTCGACCGGTCCCAGCAGTCCGAACTCCACAGGCCATTGATACCGCACCGCGGCGCTAACAAGCCGCTAACAACGACCGGATCGGGGCATCGCAACTCCGTTACGCTCGCCCGACGTTGCCCCTGGGCGGAGAGAACGGTGAGAGATTTCGTGTCGACGGACGGTGGCCCACGGTACGTCGGCCCGGCCGACGCGCCGCAGCGCTACGAGCTCGTGGAGCGCCGTGCCGCCGGCGGCGAGGGTGAGGTCTGGCTCGCCCGCGAGCATCACGGCGCCGCGTCGTTCCAGTACGCGGTGAAGATGATCCGGATCGACGACGACTCGGCCGCCGAGCGCCAGCTCGGGGAGCTGCGGCTGCAGGCGGCGCTCGCCACGCAGGTGGAGCATCCGGCGCTGGTGAAGGTGAAGGAGGTGTTCACCGGCCCGCCGCCGCACACCGCGGACGAGCCCGCGGACGCCGGCCGGCGGCTCTACTTCGTGATGAAGTGGATCGAGGGCCGGAATCTCCAGGAGGCCCTCGAGCGGGGCGACGTCGGCGGTCTCGACGTGCTCGCGCCGCTGGAGCGGGTCGCCGAGGCGGTCGACCACCTGCACAGCGGGCACGACACGGACGGTGCGGCGGTGATCCACCGCGACATCAAGCCCGCGAACGTCCTGCTCGCCGCCGACGGCCGGGTGTACCTGGTGGACTTCGGGCTGGTCCGGCTGCGCAGCACCGACCGGACCTCGCGGATCTTCGGCACCGCGCCGTTCATGGCGCCGGAGTCCCTCGCCCGCGGCGAGTACACCCCGGCCACCGACCGCTACACGCTGGGCGCGACGGTCTACTACGCGGTGACCGGCGAGGCGCCGGTCACCGGTGACGTGGAGGGCATGGCCGGGCGGCTCACGGCGGCGCTCGGACCGGGCAACGACCGGGAGGTCCGCGGCATCCTCGCGATGCTCGCGGCCCGGCCCGAGGCGCGCCCCGCGTCGGCCGCCGGCTGGATCCGCGCGCTGCGGGCGGCGCCGCTGCAGACCACCGCCGGCCTGGGCCTGGCGGCGCTGCCGCCGACCACCGGCCCGGTGTCCTCCGGCGCGCCCGTCGCCCGCCCGGCGTTCCAGGGCCCACCACCCACCGGCCCGGCGTTCCCGGGGCCGCCCGGCACCGGTCCGGTGTCGGGAGCGTCCGGGTATCCCATGCCGCCCGGTTCGTTCGCCGGTGCGCCGGCGTCGCCCCGGCCGGTGGCCTATCCGCTGCCGCCGCTCCCGCCGGGCGCCGGTGGGCTTCCGGGCGCCGGCCGGCCGAAGGGTGGCGCCGGCAAGGTCCTGCTCGTGATCGCCGGCGTCCTGCTGGCGGTCGTCGGCGGTTGTTGCTTCGCGCTGAACAAGCTGGGCTCGTCGTTCGACGACCTCGGCGGTGGACCCGGCGGCACCGGCCGGCCCGGTGCCACCCGCTCCTTCGACAAGAGCCGGCCACCGCCGCCGGTGACGCAGCTGCGCCCGGCGCTGGTCTCCGTCGGCGACATCGCCGCGGTCATGAGCATCGCGCCCAACACCGTCGAGTCGCGGTCCGACACCACCTATCTGCAGGGTGGACTGTCCACATTGGAGCTGTGCGCCGGCGGCGCGGTGCCCGGTGACGCCGTCGCCGGCACCGAGACCAACACCTTCAAGGCGAACGGCGCCGAGGGCTACCCGTTCGTGAGTTCGGCGGTGGCGGGCTTCTACAGCGACGAGGCGAAGGTCTACTTCAGCGCGCTGCGGACCACGGCACAGCGCTGTGGATGGCAGGAGCTGCAGACCACGGCCCTCGGCGAGGAGAGCCTCGGCGTCTTCACCGACGACGGCGGCAGCAGCAAGCTCGCCATCGTCTTCGTCCGCAGCGGTCAGGTGGTCATCGAGGTGGCGGTGACCGGGGCGCACTTCCTGGGCACCAACCACGGCAGCTACCAGTCCGACGTGATCCAGCTCGCCACCGCGATGTCGAAGCGGATCCCGAAGGGCGGCCCGTGACCGGAACGGCTCTGCTGATCGGCACCCCGGACGGGGAGCGCCGGATCGGCCCGGAGGAGCAGGCGCTGCGCATCGGCCGGGACCCGCTGTGCCGGATCGTGATCGAGGACCCCCGGGTGTCCCGCGAGCACGTCGAGCTGCGGTTCCAGGCCGGTGGCTGGCGGCTGCGCGACCTCGGCAGCAGCAACGGCACCTACGCCGCGGGCGCGCGGGTGGACGAGCTCGACCTCGCTCGGCCGTGCCAGATCCGTCTCGGCGCGCCCGACGGGCCGTCGCTCACCCTGCGCCCGGAATCGGCCCCGCCGCCGACGGTCGCGTCGGGCCCGGGCGCGGCCGGATCGTTCGAGGCCGGCCGGGTGCCGTCCGCGACGTACCACGCGGCCCGGCGCACCCGGATCGGGCGCGCCCCGGACAACGAGATCGTCCTGGCCGACCTGCAGGTGTCGCGGTATCACGCGGACCTGGTGCGCACCGGCACCGGGCTGCGGCTCGTCGATCTCGGCACCCGCAACGGCACGTTCGTCAACGGCCGCCGCGTCGACGACGCCGAGCTGCGCTCCGGTGATCTGCTCTCGTTCGGCCGGCACCAGCTCGTCGTCGACGGCACGGAGCTGCGCGAATACGTCGACACCGGCCGGGTCTCGCTGCGGGTGGACGGGCTGGGCGTCACGGTGGCTGGTGGCAAGCGGCTGCTCGGCGACATCGGGTTCGAGCTCGGCGAATGCCAGCTGCTCGCCGTCGTCGGCCCGAGCGGCGCCGGCAAGTCCACGCTGCTGGGCGCGTTGACCGGGTACCGCCCGGCGAACGAGGGCGCGGTCATCTACCAGGGCCGCGACCTGTACGCCGAGTACGACGACCTGCGCCAGCGGATCGGCCTGGTGCCGCAGGACGACATCCTGCACGCGGCGCTGACCGTGCGCCGGGCCCTGCGGTACGCGGCCGCCCTGCGGTTCGGCACCGACGTCACGACCGCCGAGCGGGAGCAGCGCATCGACGAGGTGATCGGCCAGCTCGGCCTGACCGGCCAGGCGGAGCAGCGCATCGACACCCTCTCCGGCGGCCAGCGCAAGCGCACCTCGGTGGCGTTGGAGCTGCTCACCGAGCCCTCGCTGCTGTTCCTCGACGAGCCGACCTCCGGACTCGACCCGTCCCTGGACCGGGACGTGATGGTGAGCCTGCGGGATCTCGCCGACCGTGGCCGCACCGTCGTCGTGGTCACCCACAGCCCGCTGCACCTCAACGTCTGCGACCGGGTGCTGGTGCTCGGGCGGGGCGGCAAGGTCGCCTACTTCGGGCCGCCCGGCGACCTCCTGCCGTTCTTCGGCGCCGACGAGTACGCCGACGTCTTCAAGCAGGTGTACGACGACCCGGACGGCTGGGCCGCGCGGTACGCCGGCACCGCGCCGCCGCGCCACGACCCGACCCGCGGCGAGGTGGCGCCGCAGCCGCAGCCGGCCGAGGCGCCGCCGCCGCGGCAGAGCTGGTGGCGGCAGCTGGCCGTGCTGACCCGCCGGATGACCGCCGTGACGCTCGCCGACCGGATGTACGCGGCACTGCTGCTCGGGTTGCCGCTGGGCCTGGCCGCGCTGCTGTACGTGATCCCCGGCGACGACGGGTTCGCCCGGCCGGACAACCCGCTCGGGCGCAGCGCCGAGGCCTCGCAGCTGACCGTCGTGCTCATCATCGGCGCGGTGTTCTTCGGGCTCGCCGGTGGCGTCCGGGAACTCGTCCGGGAGCGCCCGATCTACCGCCGGGAACGCGCGGTCGGGCTCGCGCCGGGCGCGTACCTCGGCTCGAAGGTGCTCGTCTTCGCCGCGGTGAACGCGATGCAGGCGGTGCTGTTCGTGGTCGTGGGCCTCGCCGGGCGGCCCGGGGCGCAGGAGGCGTTGGTGCTGCGCTGGCCGCTGCTGGAGCTGATCGTGGTGGTCTGGCTGACGGCGCTGGTCTCGACCGTGACGGGCCTGCTCGTCAGCGCGTACGTCTCGACCGGTGAGCAGACGATGCCGATCCTCGTGGGGTTGGTGATGGCGCAGCTGGTGCTCTGCGGCGGCCTGTTCGCCGTGGTCGGCCGCACGGGCGTCGAGCAGCTGTCATGGCTGGCGCCGGCCCGGTGGGGGTACGCCGCCGCGGCGGGCACCGTCGACCTGCGCGCGCTGGAGCTGAACCCGAGCGCGGACGCGCTGTGGAACCACACCGCCGCGGCGTGGTGGTGGGCGATGGCCGTCCTCGCGCTGCAGGGTGCGGTGGTCACCGGCGCCGGCAGGTGGGCGCTGCGGCGGCACGAGCCGGGCCGCTGACCGTCGGCGAAGACTGGAGACACTGGTGCAGCACGGGATGGACGGACGGCAGGTCGCGCTGCGGGCGGGCTGGGACAGCGCCTGCCAGTTGTACGGGTACCTCCACGGCGGCGGCGACCTCACCGCGCTGCCGCCGGGCGCGGTCCGGCTGAACCCGGACGAGGTGGCGTACGGCGACGCCCTGCTCGGCTATGCCCGCTTCTACGGGACCACGGCGACGTACCGGCAGAGCAGCACCTTCCTGTTCGGTTCCGCGACGTTCGTGGCCGCCGGGCTGGCCGCGAACGCGATCGCGAACTCCTCAGCGCGGCAGCGCGCGCAGGCGCAGGCCGCCCATCAGTGGCGCGACCAGGCGACCGTCCGGACCATCCTCACCAACCAGCGCCTGCTCTGCGACTACCGCGGGCAGTGGCTGAGCTTCTGGCACCAGGGTGTCGTGGAGTTTCAGGGCGACGTGGCGCAGTGGCTGTTCGTGCTGCGCTACGAGGTCGGCGACCCCGTCATGCTGCACGGCCCGGCGGCGCCGTGGTTCGCGGTGAGCATCGCCCGGCTGGTCTACGGCCCCGCCGGGCTGCACCTTCCGGCCCTCGCCCCGCTGGCCCACGCGGTCCTCGAGGCGACCCGCCACCAGCGGATGCTCGGCGGCCCGCCGGGCCCGCAGGCCCTCCCCCCGGCGTAGCGGCGAGCCTCGCCGCGATCACCAGGGGCGCACGGCGGGATCCGCGACGGCCGGGCCGATGGGGTCCGGCGGGGGCTGACCGGCCTTGGCGGCCTTGAGCTCGGCCCACTGGTCCAGCAGGGTCGGCATGCTCTCCTGGACCCAGTTGTAGAAGTCGCGCATGTCGGCCAGCCGCGATCCGGCGACGGTGCCGGCCCCGCCGGCCGCCTCGGCGCCCTGGGCCGCCGCGTCGGCGAGGGTCTTGAGCAGCGTCATCTTGGCGACGGTCACCTCATACCAGGAGTCGTCGACGAGCCGGTAGCGGTCCCGCCGCGACCCGGGGACGTGCTCGCGGTTGACCATGCCGAGGTGACCCAGGTAGCGCACGGCGCCGGAGATCGCGGCGGGGCTGGCGCTCAGGCGGTCGGCGAGCTCACCGGCGCTCAGGGAGCGCTCATCGGCGGCCATGAGCGTGAAGACCACCCGGCCGGCCATGCGCGGGAAACCCCAGTCGCCGAGAAGCCTGGCCATGTCCTCGACGAAGGCGCGTAACGCCGCCTCGTCCCGCTGCCGCCGCTGGGCCATCCGGTGTTCCATCCCTCAATTGTCCAACACGTACTTTCACACATGTGTGAAACAAGTGTAGCGTCTGAACCATGGAAAATTCCATTTCGGTCGCCGGGCTGGTCAAGCGGTTCGGGCAGACCACAGCGCTGGACGGTCTCGACCTGACCGTCGCGCAGGGCGAGGTCCACGGGTTCCTCGGTCCCAACGGGGCAGGCAAGACCACCACCATCCGGATCCTGCTCGGGCTGCAGCGCGCCGACGGCGGGACCGTGCGCCTGCTGGACGGCGACCCGTGGCACGACGCCGTCTCGCTGCACCGCCGCCTGGCCTACGTGCCGGGCGACGTCACGCTCTGGCCCAACCTGTCCGGCGGCGAGGTGATCGACCTGCTCGGCCGGCTCCGCGGCGGCCTGAACCCGGCCCGCCGCAACGAGCTGCTGGAGCGCTTCGACCTCGACCCGCGCAAGAAGGGCCGGGCCTACTCCAAGGGCAACCGGCAGAAGGTCGGGCTCATCGCCGCGCTCGCCTCCGACGTCGAGCTGCTGCTGCTCGACGAGCCGACCTCCGGCCTCGACCCGCTGATGGAGGAGGTGTTCCGGCAGGTCATCGCGGAGGAGAAGGGCCGCGGCCGGACCGTGCTGCTGTCCAGCCACATCCTGTCGGAGGTCGAGGCGCTCTGCGACCGGGTCAGCATCATCCGGCAGGGCCGCACCGTGGAGACCGGGACCCTCACCCAGCTGCGGCACCTGACCCGCACGTTCATCTCGGCCGAGCTGAGCACCCCGCCGAACGGGCTCGCGAGCCTGCCGGGCGTGCACGACCTGCACGTCGAAGCCAACCAGGTGCGCCTGCAGGTGGACTCGGCCCAGCTCGACACCGTGCTGCGGCAGCTGACGTCGCACGGCGTGCGCAGCCTGGTCAGCCAGCCGCCGACGCTGGAGGAGCTGTTCCTGCGCCACTACGAGACGGAGCCGGCCAAGTGACCGCCTTCACCGGCACCGGATCCCTCGCTCGGCTGATCGTGCGCCGCGACCGGGTGCTGCTGCCGATCTGGATGCTGTTCCTGGCCGTGCTGCCGCTGTCCCTCGCCTCCGGCACGGCGACGCTGTACAAGACCGACGCCGAGCGGCAGGGCTACATCGACGACCTCGGCTCCAGCCCACTGCTGCTGCTCTTCTACGGCACGAAGCCCACCGACCCGAACCTCGGCGCACTGATCTTCTGGCGGTCCGCCACCGGCATGGTGATCATGGCGCTGATCGGGGTGCTGTTCGTCATCCGGCACACCCGGGTCGAAGAAGAGGCCGGGCGCCGCGAGCTGCTCGGCGCCACCGTGGTCGGCCGGCACGCCGCCGTCGCCGCGGCCCTCGTCACCATGGCCGGCGCGAGCCTGATCGTCGGGGTGCTCGTCGCGCTCGGCATGATGAGCCAGGACACCCCGGCCGCGGGGGCCTTCGCCATGGGCCTGGCCTGGGCTGCCGCCGGCATCCTGTTCGGCGCCATCGGCGCGGTGACCGCGCAGCTCAGCGAGGGCGCCGGCGCGGCCAGGGGCATCGGCATCGCGGCGCTCGGCGTGGCGTTCGGGCTGCGCGGCGCCGGCGACGTCACCACCGGCCTGTCCTGGCTGACCTGGGTCTCGCCGCTCGGCTGGATCTACAACGTGCACGCCTATGCGGGCGACCACTGGTGGGTGTTCGGCGTGATCGCCGTCGCCACCGCGGCGGTCACCGTGCTCGCGCTGCGCCTGTCCGCGCGCCGCGACGTCGGCGCCGGGCTGCTGCCGCCGCGCCTCGGCCCGGCGTCCGCCGCCCCGAGCCTGTCCAGCCCCCTGGCCCTCGCGTGGCGGCTGCACCGCGGGTCGCTCTACGGCTGGCTCGTGGGCCTCGGCGTCGTCGGCGGGCTGCTGTTCGGCGGGGTCGCCAAGACCTCGGCCGACCTCCTCGCGGACAACGAGGAGCTCACCCAGATCATGCAACGCATCGGCGGCCGGTCCGGCGCGGCCGACGTGTTCCTCGCCGGCACGCTCGGCCTCGGCGCCATCGCCGTCGCCGCCTACGGGATCTCCGCCGCGCTGCGGATGCGCACCGAGGAGGCCGCGCTGCGCAGCGAGGCGCTGCTGGCCACCGGGGTGAGCCGGCTGCGGTGGGCCGCCAGCCACCTGGTCTTCGCGTTCCTCGGCCCGACCGTCGTCATGCTCGTCACCGGTCTCGCCGCGGGGCTGTTCTACGGCGCGACCACCGGCGACATCGGCCGTGAGGTTCCCCGGGTGCTGGGCGGTGCGCTGGTGCAGCTGCCCGCGATCTGGGTCCTCGCGGCGCTCACCGTGGCCGTCTTCGGGCTGACGCCGCGGCGGGCACCGGCGATCGGCTGGGCGGCGCTGTCGGTGTGCGTGGTCCTGGGCCAGATCGGCGCGGCGTTGCAGCTGAGCCAGGCGTTGCTGGACGTGTCCCCGTTCACCCACATCCCGCGCGTCCCGGGCGGGCCGGTGACCGTGGTGCCGCTGCTGGTCCTCACCGTCATCGCCATCGTCCTGGTGGTCGCCGGTCTGGCCGGCTTCCGCCGGCGCAGCGTCCCGGTCACGTAACGGTGACCCAGGTCGCCGGGACCGCGAACGTGACGGTCGCCGGGACCGCGCGCCGTGACGGTCGCCGGGACCACGAGCCGTGACGGGTTGCTGGGACGGCGTCCCACGGACCAAGCTGACGACGACGAGTTCCTCGACCAACGACGGTGAGGCAACGATGGACGCGACCCGCACGGCCTACCGGACCTGCCCGCTGTGCGAGGCCGTCTGCGGTCTCGAGCTCACCGTCACCGGGGACAGGATCACCGCGGCCCGCGGCGATCGCGACCACGTCCTCAGCGCCGGCTTCATCTGCCCGAAGGGCGCGACGTTCGGGCAGCTGGTGCACGACCCGGACCGGCTGCGCCGGCCGTTGCTGCGCGGCGCCGACGGCGAGCACCACGAGGTCACCTGGGACGAGGCGTTCGCCGCGGTCGAGGCCGGGCTGACCGGCGTGGTCACCCGGCACGGCCGGGACGCCGTCGCCGTCTACCTGGGCAACCCCAATGTGCACACGATGGCGGGGCCGCTCTACGGCGGCCCCCTCGTCAAGGCCGTCGGCAGCCGCAACGTGTTCTCCGCCAGCACCGTCGACCAGATGCCCAAACACGTCTCGTGCGGTTACCTGTACGGCAACCCCGACGCGATCCCGGTGCCCGACGTCGACCGCACGGACCTGATCGTCCTGATCGGCGCCAACCCCCTGGAGTCCAACGGCAGCCTGTGCACCGCCCCGGACTTCCCGGGCCGGCTCGCCGCCGTCCAGGCCCGCGGCGGGCGGATCGTGGTGATCGACCCGCGGCGGACCCGCACCGCCGCCATCGCCGACGAACACGTCTTCATCCGGCCGGGCGGCGACGCGCTGCTGCTCTTCGGGCTCGTCCACACCCTGTTCGACGAGCAGCTCGTCGCGCTGGACCACCTCGACGGGCACGTCCGCGGCGTCGATGCGGTCGCGGTCCTCGCCAAGGACTTCACGCCCGAGCAGGTCGGCGCGGCGTGCGGGGTGCCGGCCGCCGACATCCGCCGGCTCGCCCGGGAGCTCGCGGCCGCACCCGCCGCCGCGGTCTACGGGCGGATCGGCACCTGCGCCGTGGAGTTCGGCACCCTGACCAGCTGGTTGGTCGACGTCGTCAACGTGCTCACCGGCAACCTGGACCGGCCCGGCGGGGTCATGTTCCCCCTCGCCCCGCACGCCCGCCCGGCCGCCGCACCGGGCGGTAAGGGGTTCCGCGTCGGGCGGTGGACCAGCCGGGTGCGCGGCCTGCCGGAGGTCAAGGGCGAGCTGCCGGTCGCCACCCTCGCCGACGAGATCACCACCCCCGGCGACGGGCAGGTCCGGGCCCTCGTCACCGTCGCCGGCAACCCGGTGCTGTCCACGCCCAACAGCGGCCGGCTCGACGAGGCCCTGACCGGGCTCGAGTTCATGGTCAGCGTCGACCCGTATCTCAACGAGACCACCCGGCACGCCGACGTGATCCTGCCGCCGACCGACCCCGCCCGCGTCGGCCACTACGACTTCGCGTTCCTGACCCTGGTCGTGCACAACATGGCCGCCTACTCCCCGCCCGTGCTGCCGAAGGACCCCGGCGGCATGGACGAGAGCGACATCCTGGCCCGCCTCACCCTCATCGCCGCCGGGCAGCGCTTCGAGGATGTCGCCGTCGGCCACGAGCTTCTGCTGACCCAGGTGCTGCAGCGGGCCGCCACCGACCCGGACTCCCCCGTCGCCGGCCGGACCGCGGCCGACCTGCGGGCCCTCGTCGACGGCGACGGGCCGGCCGAGCGGCTCCTGGACGCCCGGCTGCGGCTCGGCGCCTACGGCGACGGCTTCGGCGCCGACCCCGACGGGCTGACGCTGCGCAAGCTCCTCGACCACCCGCACGGCCTGGACCTCGGGCCGCTGCGCCCGCGCATCCCCGAGGTGCTGCGCACCCCCAGCGGGCAGGTCGAGCTGTGCGCCGAACCCGTCGCCGCCGACGTCGCCCGGCTGCGGGCCGCCCTCGACCGGCCCAGCGACGGCCTGGTCCTCGTCGGCCGGCGGCACCTGCGCTCCAACAACAGCTGGATGCACAACGTGCCGGCACTGATGAAGGGCCGCGACCGGTGCACGCTGCAGGTCCACCCGAGCGACGCGGCGGCGCTGCACCTCGCCGACGGTGGCCGGGCGACCGTCGCCTCCCGGGTCGGCACGCTCACCGTGGCCGTCGAGATCACCGACACGGTGATGCCTGGCGTGGTGAGCCTCCCGCACGGCTGGGGTCACGACGCGCCGGGCACCCGGACGACGGTCGCGGCCGCCCGTCCCGGCGTCAACAGCAACATCCTCACCGACGACCGGGCCATCGACCCGCTGTCGGGCAACAGCGTCCTCAACGGCATCCCGGTGACCGTCGTTCCGACCACCTGACCGCCGGCTTCACGCCCCGGAGGGCAGCTCCAGCGCGAGGTGGGTGCCGCTGCCGGACGGGCTGTCGACGTGCAGCAGGCCGCCGAGCACGGCCGCCCGCGCGGCGAGCGTGACGATGCCGCCACCCAGGACCGGTCCGGCCCCGCCGGCGCCGTCGTCGGCGACCACGACCTGCACGGTCGGCCCGTGCCGGCGCACCGTGACGGTCGCCTGCCGCGCACCGGCGTGCCCGACCACGTTGCCGAGCGCCTCGCAGATCGTCGCGTACGCCGTCGAGGCCACCGCCGGGGCGAGCGGCAGCTCCTCCACGTCCACGAGCACCGGCAACGGCATGACCGCGGCGAGCCGGTGCACCGCCGGGCCGAGCGCGAACTGCGCCGGTGTCCCCGGCCCCGCGGCGAGGGCCACGTCGCACAGGGACCGCAGGGTGTTGCGCAGTTCGGACTCGCGTTCACGGCGCGCGGCTGCCGCGTCGGATCCCAGGTTGATCTTCCCCACGGCTACACCCTTCCATGATCCGGTTGCGCGCTCGCACCGGCATCCGCACGCCTCAAGGAGCGCACCCCCGGCCGTCCGCGTTACGGGCCGGAGGTCCCTTCGACGGGGGTCGTTGCGCACTGATCCGCGGTGCGGGCCGGGCGGCAGCCTGAGGGCACCACCCCACGACCCCGGAGGCCACCATGAAACGCAAGACCCTCGACATCCTGTTCGGTCTCGGCGGCGTCGTCCTCGCCGGGCTCCTGCTCATCGCCGGCATCGTGCTCACCAGCAACGCGGACTTCGCCAACGACTACGTCCGAAGCCAGCTCGCCCAGCAGCAGATCTCCTTCAAACCCGCGGCCACCATGACCGCCGAGGAGCAGCGGTCGGCGTGCCTGGTCAGGTACGCCGGGCAGCAGCTGACCACCGGCAAGCAGGCCGAGTGCTACGCCAACGAGTTCATCGGCCTGCACCTCAAGTCCATCGCCGGCGGCAAGACCTACGCCCAGCTCGGCGACGTCCAGACCGACCTGCGCGCGAAGATCGCCGCCCTACCCAAGGACGACCCCGCCGTGGCCGGCCTGCAGCAGCAGCTCACCGACGCCACCACCGCCCGGGAGACCGTCTTCAAGGGCGAGACGCTGCGCGGGCTGCTGCTCACCTCCTACGGCTTCAGCGAGTTCGGCGCGAAGGCCGGGCAGGCGGCGCTCGTCGCGTACCTCGCCGCGGGCCTGCTCCTGCTGCTCGGCGCGGCCGGCCTCGTCCACGCCGCGATCACCCCGGCCACCAGGGGCTTCGCGGTCCCCGAGACCACCGGCCTCGTGACCGCCTGACCCTTCCCATGTGGGTCCCGGCGCGCGACCGTGGAGTGGACAGCCCGTCATGCCGCGAAGGAGGCCGTCATGACCAACATCCATCGGCCGGTGATCGTGGGCATCGACGGCTCGCCGGCCGCGTTCGGCGCGGTCCGCTGGGCCGCCGACGCCGCGGTGCGCCTCGGCCGACCGCTGCGCATCACGCACGCCCTCGGGGTCCCCGGCCCGCTCCAGGAGACGTTCGACGATCAGGGTTTGGTGCTGGAGACCGCGATGGAGGCCCGCCGCTGGTGCCCGGGCCTGCCGGTGACGACCTCGACCTGGCACGGCCAGCCGGAGCAGGTGCTGTGCGAACAGTCCCGGCAGGCCGACCTCGTCGTCGTCGGCAGCCACGGCCACGGCGGGTTCCACACGCTGGTCGCCGGCTCCGTCGGCGTCCACCTGGCCGGTGACGCGCACTGCCCGGTCCTGGTGGTGCACCACGCCGAGCGCTGGGCCGGCCCGGAGAGCGTCCTGCCGTCGCACCGGCCGGTCGTCGTCGGCGCCGACGGGTCCCTCGGCGGCCAGCAGGCGCTCGAACTGGCGTTCCGGGAGGCGTCCGCGCGCAAGGTCCCGCTGGTCGCGGTCCGGGCGTGGCAGAGCCCGGCGACCCGGCTCGCCCGGCGGACCGACCCGGCCCGGGTCGCCGCCGACCTCGCCGCCGACCTCGAACCCCTGCGGGCCAAGGACCCGGCCGTGCAGCTGATCGCCAGAGTCGTCCACGGCGCGCCGGTGCAGGCGCTGCTGGACGAGGCACGCGACGCGCTGATGGTCGTGCTCGGCGGCAGCGCCCAGGCGGGATTCGGCGGTCCCCGGCTCGGCCCGGTCACCGCCCACGTCCTCGAACACGCCGACATCCCGGTGCTCGTCGTTCGGCACAGCTGACCCGCCCCGGCACCCCGTCATCACCGAAGTCGAACGGCGCGGGTCCGAGGTCCCGAACCGCCGGGACCTTGGGCCCGACATCGCCCGTTCGGCTTGGCGGCGGTGGCGGGCTCCAGTAAGAAGGAACCTATGATTCGGGTTTACCTGCTCGACGACCACGAGGTCGTCCGCTTCGGGCTCCGGGAGATGCTGGAGCGCGAGGGCGACATCGAGGTCGTCGGCGAGTCGGGATCCGCCGTGGACGCCACCCACCGCATCCCGGCGCTGCGGCCCGACGTCGCCGTCCTCGACGGCCGGCTGCCCGACGGCAGCGGCATCGACGTCTGCCGCGACGTCCGGTCCGTCGACCCGTCCATCAAGGCGCTGATCCTGACGTCGTACGACGACGACGAGGCGCTGTTCGCCGCCATCATGGCCGGCGCGTCCGGCTACGTGCTCAAGCAGATCCACGGCACCGACCTCGTCGACGCGATCCGCCGCGTCGCCGCCGGCCAGTCGCTGCTGGACCCGGCGGTCACCGCCCGCGTCCTGGACCGCATCCGCAAGGGTCCCGAGCAGCCCGACGAGCTCAAGGACCTCACCGAGCAGGAGCGCAAGATCCTGCTGCTCGTCGCCGAGGGCCTGACGAACCGGGAGATCGCCGAGCGGATGTTCCTGGCCGAGAAGACCGTCAAGAACTACGTCTCCAGCCTCCTGGCCAAGCTCGGCCTGGAGCGGCGCACCCAGGCCGCCGTCCTCGCGTCCCGCCTGCTCAACAAGCGCTGAAACCGCATACGATCACGTCGTGACCGACGATCAGGCCGACTGGCAACCGTCGCTGCCGCTGCCGTCGCTGTCCCGGGTCGACCTCGACGCGCTGCTGCAGGAGCTGCTCGCCCGGGTCGGCGCGGTCATGACCAGCCGGGAGCGGCTGCGGGCGCTGCTGGACGCGGTCGTCGGGATCGGCTCCGACCTCGACCTGCACAGCACCCTCGAACGCATCGTGCAGGCCGCGTGCCGGCTCGCCGACGCGCGCTACGGGGCGCTGGGCGTGATCGGCCCCGACCGGATGCTCATCGAGTTCATCAACCACGGCGTCACCGCCCAGGAGCGGGCCGACATCGGCGACCTGCCGCGCGGCCACGGGGTGCTCGGGCTGCTCATCGAGGAGCCCCGACCGATCCGGCTGCATGACATCACGCAGCATCCCCGCGCGTACGGGTTCCCGCCCAACCACCCGCCGATGCACAGCTTCCTGGGCGTCCCGGTGCGCATCCGCGACCAGGTGTTCGGCAACCTGTACCTGGCCGAGAAGTCCGGTGGCGAGCAGTTCACCCAGGACGACGAGGACCTCGTCTCCGCGCTGTCCGTCGCGGCCGGCGCGGCGATCGACAACGCCCGCCTCTACGCCCAGGCCGAGCGGCGGCAGCGCTGGCTGATGGCCGCCGCCGAGATCACCTCGGTGCTGCTCGGCGAGGTCCGCCGCACCGAGGCGCTGGAATTCGTCGCGACCCGGGCCCGCGACGTGGCCGGCGCCGACCTGGCCATGGTCCTGCTGGCCGACGAAACCGGCGGCAACACGAGCGGTGGGCGCCTGACGGTCGAGGTGTCCGTCGGCGGGCCCGGCGACGCCGCCGGCTGGTCGGTCGCCGTCGACGGCAGCGAGTTCACCGAGGTGCTCGGCCGCCAGCAGCTGTCCGTGGTCACCGACCTCGCGACGGCGGCGGACTGGCCGGCCCCGCTGTCGACCGGCACGGCCCTGCTCGTCCCGCTCGCCGTCGGCGGCGTCGCGCTCGGCGTGCTCGTGGTCGCGTACCGCAAAGACAGCGTCCCGATCGCCGAGGGCCTCGAACTGGCGATGGTGGAGACCTTCGCCGGGCAGGCGGCCCTGGCCCTGGAGCGGGCCCGCGCGCAGGACGAGCGGGAGATGCTCGCCGTCGTCGGCGACCGCGAACGCATCGCCCGCGACCTGCACGACGTCGTCATCCAGCGGCTGTTCGCGGCCGGGATGCAGCTGCAGGGCGCGACCAGGCTGTCCGGCCAGCCCGACGTGCAGACCCGCATCGAACGGGTCGTCAACGACCTCGACACCACCATCCGCGACATCCGCGGCGCCATCTTCGAACTGCGCGGCCCGGCCCAGCACAGCTTCCGCACCGAGATCCGCGACCTCGTCGACGAGGCCCGCGAGCCGCTCGGCTTCCGGCCCGCGCTGCGCATCGACGGTCCGGTCGACACCGCCGTGCCGGACGCGCAGCGCACCGCCCTGCTCGCAGTGCTCCGCGAGGCGCTGAGCAACGTCGCCAAGCACGCCCAGGCCGGGGCCGTGACCATCACTGTCGCGATCGTGCAGGGCCGGCTGTCGCTGGCGGTCCGCGACGACGGGCGCGGCATCGCGGCCGCCGCCGGGCCGTCCGGTCAGGGGCTGCCGAACATGCGGGCCCGGGCCGTCGACCTCGACGGCGTCTGCACCGTGGAGTCCAGCACCGCCGGCACCGTCGTCAGCTGGAACGTCCCGCTGTGAACGCCCGGGTCGACCGTCAGCCGGCGCGTCCCGCTGTGAACGCCCGGGTCGACCGTCAGCCGGCGCGTCCCGCGGTGAGTGCCGGGTCGACCTCCATGACGTCGGCCACGGGCCGACGGTTCGTGGCGCCGGTGGCGGGCGCGTAGCCGAAGCGCAGCACGAGCTGCGGGTCGAACAGGCGGTGCACGGCGCGCCGCAGCTGCTCCCGCACCGCCGGCACCTCGATCGGCTGGGAGTACATCGCCGTGGACAGCCCGAGGTCGGCGGCGAGCAGCAGCAGGTGCTGCAGCACCAGCCCGGCCCGCACCTCGTCGGCGGCGTGGTCGCCATGGACCCCGAACACGGCGACCGCCGGACTCCGCGTCGGATCATGGGTGACGGCCAGGTCCGGGCCGCCGAAGTCGCGGCGGGGCATCAGCTCCTCCGGGTGCGGGGCGGCACCGGCCGCCGACCGGCCGACACCCTCGACGGCCAGGTCCGCGGACCGGCTCCAGGCACGCAGCTCGGCCACGTAGCGGGGATCCGCGGCCAGCCGCGCGTCGGCCTGGCGGGTGAGCGACGCCAGCACGGCCAGCGTCGCCTCATCCCCGGCGAAGTCCAGCCAGCCGCCGCCGGCCGCCACCGCCTCCGCCAGCCTGGCCAGCACGCCGGGGTCGACGCGGGCCTGGACGAACGGCGCGCGGTTCGTGTGGCGGAGCGGGATCTGGCGGTGCAGACGGCGCTCCAGCGGGGTGGCCGCCCTCGCCTCGTCCGGGGCCAGGCGCACCACGCCGGGGCCGGCCGCGCAGGCGGCCGGCCGGCCGGTGACCGCGAGCGCCAGGGCCAGGTTGGTGGCGGCGGCGCCGCACGACACCCGCGCCGCCCGGCCGTCCGGGTCACAGACCGGCAGCACCCGGTCCCGGTCGACCCGCACCTCGATGCCGTGCACGGTGCGGCGGAACCGCCACGGCTGGCTGTTGTGGATCGACGGCGCCAGCACCGCCTCGCCGACCGCCGCGGCGAACGTGTCCTGATCCCAGGTCCCGGTGGCTGTCATGCCTTCCACGCTTCCCCCGCGGTCCCGGCGCCGGACAGGGCCGAAGGTCCCTCATGCCGGGGTCGCGATGCGGGCCAGCAGGAGCCCGGCGACGATGAGCGAGACGGCGAGGAGCCGCAGGGCGGACATCGGGTCATGGTGGACGACGACGCCCAGGACGATGGCACCGATGGCACCGATGCCGGTGAACACGGCGTAGGCGGTGCCGACCGGCAACGTCTGCATCGCCCGGGACAGCAGGTAGACCGCGCCGACGCCGAGGACCACGCACAGTGCGGTCGGGCCGGGCCGGGTGAAGTTCTGGGTCGGCTTGATGCTCTGCGACCACGCGATCTCCACCAGCCCCGCCAGGCACAGGATCACCCAGCTCATGCCGCCACCTCCGCTACGCTCCGGCGTCGGCCTGAGCCAATGCTGAGCCCATGATTCGCGGCGCCTCCGCTGCGCTCCGGCCCGCTCATACCGCCACCGCTGCGAGGGCGGCCGCGTAGGACTCCTCGTGCGCCGGGCGGGCATCGGACAGCCAGGGGTCGACGAGGGCGTTGGTCAGCTCCACGGCGATCACGGTCACGTCCTGGACGCCGAAGTGCCCGGCGAAGAAGTCGCGCAGGTAGCGCTCCTGATGGTCCACGGGTTCGCGCGGGGTGCCGGGCGCGTAGGTGCCGCCGCGCGCCGCGGCGACGACGACCCGGACGTCGAGGCGGGCCCGCGGGAACGTGACCTGGTCGATCCACGCCTTGAGGCAGGCCGGCACGCCGTAGTTGTACATCGGCACGCCGATCAGCAGCTCGTCGGCGCTGAGCAGCTCGGCCAGCAGCGGCTCGACGACCGCCCAGGCGGCCCGCTGCGCCGGCGTCCGCACCCCTTCCGGCAGCCGCCGGGGGTCGGTGATGCCGTTGGCGAGCGCGTGGTCGCAGATCTCGGTCCACGCCTCGTCGATGAACGGCACGGGCGCCGCCACCAGGTCGCGGTAGGTGTACCGGCCGTCGGGGTGCCCGGCCCGCCAGGCCCCGGCATACCGGGCGCTGAGCGTGCGGGAGTGCCCGTTGCGGCGGGCGCTGGCATCGAGGTGCAGCAGGTGCGGCTTCGTCACGCCGCAACACTAGCGCCGAAGTGGACACCATGTCCACTTCGCCGACGGTACCGTGGGCGCATGGCGGTCGAGCGGACGGACGCGGCCCGCAACCGGGCCCGGGTCCTCGCCGCGGCGCAGGAGCTGTTCGCCACCAGGGGCGCGGATCAGGTCACCATGGACGACATCGCGCAGGCGGCCGGCGTCGGGCGGGCGACGCTGTACCGCCGCTATCCCGACCGTGCCTCGATCGCCGTGGCGCTGCTCGACGAGCACGAGCGGGCGCTGCAGGCCAGGATGCTGTCCGGACCGCCACCGCTGGGGCCCGGCGCCCCGCCGGCCGAGCGGCTCACGGCGTTCTACGCGGCACTGGTGGACCTCCTGGAGCAGCACGTGCACCTGGTGCTCGGCACCGAGATCGGCCAGTCGCGCTACCGGACCGGCGCCTACGGGTTCTGGCGCGCGCACGTGCTGTCGCTGCTGCGCGAGGCGGGCACACCGCGGCCCGAGGTGCTCGCCGACGTGCTGCTCGCCCCCCTCGCTCCCGACCTGTACCGCTACCAGCGCGAGGTGCTCGAACACCCGCCCGCGCAGATCCGCGAGACGCTCGGCGACCTCGCCCGCCGGGTGCTTTAGCGCCTGTCCTCGCCCCGCAGGATCGTCAGCACGGCCGGCTCGTCGTTGCGGGTCACCCGCAGCGTGTGCAGCGATGTCGTGCCCGGCCACACCACCTTGGCCCGGCCCACCACCACCTGGGGCAGCGAGAGGTGGCTCGGCTTGGGCAGCAGGCTCTTCACGTTGCCGGCCAGGATGTTCACCAGCTCGCCGAGGGCGTCGGCGCAGTCGTCGGCGTTCGCGCCCACCGGGTCGATGTCGAGCATCGCGCCGGCCATCTGACCCGCCGCCGGCAGCCCGCACCGGATCACGGCCAGGCCGTTCCACGCGCCGGCGACACCGACGCTCGCAGTGACGTCCGCGGTGTCCGGCATCGGCTCCGGACTGCCCTCGACCTCCGGCGTGCAGTGCAGGTAGGCCGTCCAGACCTGCCACACGATGCCGCGCAGGTCGTCCTCGGACAGGGACGTCTCCGGATCCACCGAAACCCCTCTCGGCCCGGGCCCGCCGTCCCACCCCGGTTGCCAATCGACCGGCGCGGGCCCGGGTTGAGCAACTCCGGGCCTTTCGGCCCGGTGGATCCGGGAGCTTCGGCACCGGCGTACCCCCGCCGGCGCCGACAACACTGAGGTCGTCAAGGAAACCGACTGGAGGCCCACAATGAGCGCCGTGCCCGTCCACCACACCCCTGCCAGCCACCTCGAACGCGTCGAAGCCCCGGGCGCCATGCTCACCCGGACCGCCGCGAAGGGCCTCGCGGTCCTGCGCCTCGCGACCGGCGCGGTGTTCCTGTGGGCGTTCCTGGACAAGACCTTCGGCCTCGGGTATTCGACGCCGTCGGCGAAGGCGTGGATCCACGGCGGGTCACCCACCAAGGGCTTCCTCAGCTCGGTCGACGTCGGCCCGCTCCAGTCCGCGTTCCACGCCATGGCCGGCACCTGGTGGGCGAACTGGCTCTTCATGCTCGGCATGCTCGGCGTCGGCCTGGCCCTGATCGCCGGGGTCGGCCTGCGCGCCGCGGCCGCGTCGGGCGCGCTCATCATGGGTCTGATGTGGTTCGCCGAGTTCCCGATCGCGCAGCACACCGCGACCGGCGCGGCGAGCGGCTCCACCAACCCGCTGACCGACTACCACCTGATCTACGCGGTCGTGCTGGTGGTCCTCGCCGCGGCGTACGCCGGGCACACCTGGGGCCTCGGCCGCCGCTGGGCCAAGCTGCCCTTCGTCCAGCGCCACCGCTGGCTCATCTGACCACATCGCAGGCCGCGGGCCCGGGACCATCCGTCCCGGGCCCGCGGCGGTGCATACTCGCCCCATGCGAGGTCGTAACTGGCAGCCCACCGAGCGGACCGGCGGCCCCATCGACGAGGTCTTCGACAACCTCCGCCAGAACATCCCGCATCTGCTGATCGAACGACTGGATGTCACGCATCCCAGCGACGACGACAACGTCTACTTCCTCGGCGTCTCACCCCGGCCCGACCTGGTGCAGATCGACACCGCACCCCACGGACAGCCACCGTTCATCATCGAGGCCGACCAGCGGATCGTCACGGACGACCCACTGCACGCGGCCACCACGACGCGGGCCTGGCTCGACCAACTCACGGCGTAGATCACGAAACTGGCACCGCCGCACTACGGTCGCTCGCCGAACTGCTCGACCTTCTTCGTCGGGCCCGACACGATCAGGGTGTCGCCGCGCTCGATGACGGTGTCCGGCAGGGCCGTCTCGGCCTCCTTGCCGGCGCGTTTGACCGCGACCACGGTGACGCCGTGCCTGGTCCGCAGGCCCAGCTGGGTCAGGGTCCGGCCGATCAGCTCGTCGGGCGGGCAGACCTTCGCGATCGCATAGCCGTCGTCGAGCTCGATGAAGTCCAGCAGCTGGCCGGTGACCAGGTGGGCGACGCGGACGCCCATGTCGGACTCGGGGAAGACGACGTGGCGGGCGCCGACGCGCTCCAGGATGCGGCCGTGCTTGGCGGAGATCGCCTTGGCCCAGATCTCGCCGACGCCGAGCTCGGTGAGCGCCAGCACGGTCAGGACGCTGGCCTCGATGTCGGTGCCGATGCCCACAACGGCGCGGTTGAACTCGGTGACGCCGATCTGGCGCAGCGCCTCCTCGTCGGTCGAGTCGGCCTGCACGACGTGGGTGAGCACGTCGGAGAGCTTCTGGACGATCTCGGCGTTCTCGTCGATGCCGAGGACCTCGTGGCCGAGCTCGGTCAGGGACTCGGCGACCTGCCCGCCGAAGCGGCCGAGGCCGATCACCACCACACCGCTCTTGGTCATCGTTGCTCCTGCCGGAAAGGTCACCCGATGATCGGTCGCTCCTCGGGCCTGCGGTAGCGCAGCTTCCGGTGTCGCAGGGCGATCGCGGAGGCCACCGTGATGGTACCGACCCTGCCGATGAACATCAGCGCGACGAGCGCCAGCTGGCCCGACGCCGGCAGGGAGCCGGTGATGCCGGTCGACAGGCCGGTGGTGGAGAACGCGGCGGTCGCCTCGAAGAGGACCCGGTCGAACGGGAAGTCGGTGACGAGCAGCAGGACCAGCGTCCCGAGCGCGACCGTGCCGACGCCGAGCAGCGCGACGGTGACCGCCTGGCGCACGGCCTGCGCCGGCACGCGGCGGGCGCCGACGTTGACGTCGTCCTCGCCCCGGACCTCGGCCCAGATGACGAACGCGAGCAGGAAGAACGTGGTGACCTTGATACCGCCGGAGGTGCCGGCGCTGCCGCCGCCGATGAACATGAGCACGTTGGTGAGGGCGAGCGTCTCGGGCCGGGCGGCGCCGTAGTCGATGCTGTTGAAGCCGGCGGTGCGGGGGGTGACGCCGCTGAACGTCCCGCCGACGAGGCTCTCCCGCCAGTTGAGCGGGCCGAGCGTGGCCGGGTTGGACCATTCGAAGGCGGTGATCGCGACGGTACCGATGAGCAGCAGGATCACCGATCCCCACACGGTGAGCCGGGTGTGGATCGACCAGTACCGTGGCTTGCGCCACTCCCGGTACAGCTCCAGCATCACGGGGAAGCCGAGGCCGCCGAGGATGACGGCGACCGCCACGGTGCCGCAGATCCACGGGTCGCCGACGAATCCCATGAAGCTGTCGGAGTACAGCGAGAAGCCGGCGTTGTTGAACGCGCTGACCGCGTGGAACACCCCGTGCCACAGGGCGGTGCCGAACGAGTCGTCGTAGGCGATGCGGAACCTGGTGGTCAGCACGGCCGCGACGACCAGCTCGAAGCCCACCATCATGGCGAGGACCCGCAGCAGCAGCGCCCGCACCTCGCCGAGGTTCAGCGACCGGGTCTCGGCCTGCGCGACGAGCCGGGTGCGCAGGGCCAGCCGGCGGGACACCATCAGGCCCAGGACGGTCGCGAACGTCATGATGCCGAACCCGCCGACCTGGATGAGGCCGAGGATGATGCCCTGGCCGGCCGGGGACCAGTACGTCGCGGGGTCGACCGTGCTCATGCCGGTGATGAACACCGACGAGGCGGCGGTGAACAACGCGACCAGCGGCGGGGCCGGCTCGCCGGTGGCGCGGGCGGCCGGGAGCATGAGCAGACCGGTGCCGACCAGCAGCGCGGCGAGGAACGCCGCCGGCAGCAGTCGGGTGGGGTGCCGCAGGGCACGCAACATGCGGAAGATCCTAAGGCCCGTGTCGCAAGAGAAGCCGGGCAACGACAGGTGCGGCGACCCGGATGGCCGCCGCACTTGTTCCCCCGTCAATTCCCCCGTCAATTCCCCCGTCAGTTCCCCCGTCAGTTCCCCCGTCAGAATCTGGTCGCGGCCAGCTCCCGGTCCGCCGACGGGCCGGCGGGCACGTCGTGGGACACCTGCGGCAGCCAGTTCAGCCAGCGGGGCAGCCACCAGTTCCGCTCGCCGAGCAGCGCCATGGTCGCCGGCAGCAGCACCGCGCGGACGATCGTCGCGTCGAGCAGGACCGCCGCGGCCAGGCCGACGCCGAGCTCCTTGGTGGAGACCAGCGGCAGCGTGGCGAACAGGGCGAACACCGCCACCATGACCGCGGCCGCGCTGGTGATGACCCCGGCCGTGGCGGTGATGCCCTCGGTGACCGCCTGCCGCGTCGGCAGCCCGCGGTCGTGGCCCTCACGGATCCGGCTGACCACGAACACGTGGTAGTCCATCGACAGGCCGAACAGGATCACGAACAGGAACAGCGGCATCCAGTTGGTGATGCCGTCCGCGGCGCGGAAGTCCAGCAGTGACTCGAAGTGGCCGTACTGGAAGACGAAGACCAGCATCCCGTAGGCCGCGGCGACCGACAGCAGGTTGAGCACGACGCCGGTGACCGCCACGACGACCGAGCGGAACGACACCAGCAGCAGCAGGAAGGCCAGGCCGAGGACGAACCCGAAGACCAGCGGCATGGAGTCGGCGAGCTGGTCGTTGAAGTCCTTGGAGCCCGCGGTGTCGCCGGTGACGCCGACCCAGGCGCCCGGATATCCGCCGAGCGTGGCGGGGATGACGGTGCGGCGCAGGGCCGCCAGGGCGTCCTCGGAGGCGCGGTCGCTGCCCGTACCGGAGAGACCGACGCTGATCATGGCGACCGTGCCGGACGGGTTCACCTCGACGGTGACCGGCTCGTGCAGCTGTCCGGTGGCCAGGGCCTGCCGCTTGAACTCCGCGACCGCGCCGTCCCAGCCGGGACCGCTGACGGCGGGTGCCTTGACGACGACCACGGCCGGCCCGGTGCCGCCGGGGAACGCCGCCTGGATGGCGAGGAACGCCTGGGTGATCGGCGCGCTCGGGGACAGGTCCTCCACGCCCTCGCCCTTGGTGCGCAGGTCCAGGGCGGGCGCGGCGAGCGCGCCGAGGGCCGCGACGGCGAGGACCGCGGAGATGAGCGGCCGCTTCAGCACGAGGCGCAGGAACGCGCTCCACACCCGGCCGCCGCCGGCCCGCTTGCGGTACAGGCCGGGGATGCGGCCGAGGTCGACCCGGTCGCCGAGCGCGGACAGCAGCGCCGGCAGGACGGTCAGCGAGCCGAGGACCGCGGTCGCGACGACGAGGATGGTGCCGATCGCGAAGCTGACGAACGTGGTGTCGCGGGTGAGGAACATGCCGGCCATGGCGACGATGACGGTCAGCCCGGAGACCCAGATCGACCGGCCGGACGTCTGCGCGGCGATGACCAGGGCCCGGTGCGCGTCGGCGCCGTTGCGGCGCTCGTCGCGCTCGCGGCGGATGTAGAACAGGCAGTAGTCGACGCCGACGGCGAGCCCGACGAGCAGCATGACGTGCATGGTGGTGTCGACGGCGGGCGCCAGGTGGCTGGCGTAGGCGAGCAGGCCGACGGCGCCGACGACGGCGGTGACGGCGAGCCCGACCGGCAGCAGCGCCGCGACGATCGCGCCGAAGGCGACCAGCAGGATGCCGAGGGTGACCGGGATCGACAGCAGCGACAGCCGGTTCAGGCCCTCGTCCAGCTCGTCGCCGATCAGCTTGTCGCCGCTGGCGTCGCCGGCCTCGGCGATGTAGAGGTCCGGGTGCGCCCGCTGGACCGCCGCGACGGCGGCCAGGACCGGCTGGATGCGGTCCTTGGCGGTCTCGGGGTCGCCGCGCACGGCGAACGTGAGCAGCGCCGACCTCCCGTCCTCGGAGGTCAGCGGCGCCGACACCGGCTCGGTCGCGCCGGTGTCGTGCACGGCCCTGGTGACCTCGGCGATCGCCGCCTGCACCGGCGGGCTGTCCACCGTGGCGGTCTTCGAGGTGACGATGACCATCTCGCCGGCGCCCTGCTCGGGGAAGCCGGCCTGCTCGACGATCCGGTCGGCGCGGCCGGACTCGCCGTTGCCGAAGTCGCCGCTGCCGGCCTCGACCATGCCGGCCTGGCCGCTGAGGACGGTCACGCCGATGACGAAGACCAGCCAGCCGAGAATGGCGAGCGCGCGATGGCGGGCGCTCCACACCGCGATCCGCGCCGCGATGCCTTTCACGTTCTCCCTGGATTCCATGCCAGGAACGCTATTTTCGCCAACCGGCGGTATCGATCCGGTGGGCCCGCTGACCTGCGGTGAGGCGACCCCGCTCACCCTTGGTAGGGGCAGCCCTACCGGGCCGGTGGGGCTGCCCGCCCGGCCCCGGCCCGGGCGCAGGTCACGGCGTGGTCCGGCGCAGGGTGCCGGCGCGCACGGCGGCGGCGACCGCGCCCGCGACCCGCTCCGGCAGGTCGTCGGTGAGGGGTTCGCCGCTGACGTACATCCGGTAGTAGAAGGGCGCGGCGAGCATGCGGATCACGTCGGCGGCGTCGGTGTCCACCGGGATCTCGCCGCGGGCGGCCGCCGCCTCGACGACGCCGGCGGCGCGCTGGATCCGGGCCATGATGGTGCGCGACAGCACCGCGCGGGCGGCCGGGTCGTGCACGGCGGCGGCGGTCACGGCGTCCATCCACGGCCGGTGCACCGGGTGGCGGTGCAGCTGGAGGATGAGCCGGCCGAGGGCGGCGAGGTCACCGTCGAGGGAGCCGGTGTCCGGCGGGGACAGGTCCAGGGTGAGCTCGTCGACGAGGTCCTGGAGCAGGCCGGTCAGGTTGCCCCAGCGGCGATACAGGGTGGACAGCGCGACGCCGGCCCGGCCGGCGATCTTCTCGAGGTTGGTGCCGGCGAAGCCCTTCTCGCCCAGCTCGGCAATGGCGGCGTCGAACACGGCGGCGCGGGTGCGTGCGGTGCGCCCGCCGGGGCGTACCGACCCACCTAAACGAGAATCACCTTGCATTAGGGCGTCATCCTCTGCCACGATACCCATGCTAACGCAAGATCCTTCTCGTTAAGAGGTGCGTTCCATGGAGATCCCTCGCGTCTCACACCGGTTCGCGCAGGTCGGGGACGTCCGCGTCTTCTACCGCGAGGCCGGTCCTTCCGACGCGCCTGTCCTGCTGCTCCTGCACGGCTTCCCCTCGGCGTCACACCAGTTCCGCCGGCTCATCGACGCGCTCGGCACCCGGTTCCGCCTGATCGCCCCCGACTACCCGGGCTTCGGCCATACCGAGGTCCCCGACGGGTTCACCTACACGTTCGAGCGCCTCACCGACGTCGTCGAGGGCTTCGTCGACGCGATCGGGCTCGACCGCTTCGTGCTGTACACCTTCGACTTCGGCGGACCGGTCGGCCTGCGGCTGGCCATGCGGCGCCCGGCCGCCGTCGCGGGTCTCGTCGTGCAGAACGCGAACGCCTACGAGGAGGGACTCTCCGACCTGGCCCGCGGCATGATCGCCAACCGTCCGGGCGTCGCCGGCGCCGAGGAGCGGGTCCGGGAGATCCTGGTCCTGCCGGTGACCCGCGACCAGTACGAGGGCGGCACCGGCGACCCGGCCCTGGTCGCACCGGACGGCTGGACCCTCGACCAGCACTTCCTGGACCTGCCGGGCCGCAAGGAGGCGCAGGTCGCCCTCGCGCTGGACTACCACACCAACGTCGCGCAGTATCCGGTGTGGCAGCAGTGGCTGGCCGAGCACCGGCCGCCGGCGCTGATCGTGTGGGGCCGCAACGACCCGTTCTTCCCGGAGGCCGGCGCCCACGCCTACCTGCGTGACCTCCCCGACGCCGAGCTGCACGTCCTGGACACCGGGCACTTCGCCCTCGAGGAGTGCCTGCCGCAGATCGCGCCGCTGCTCGCCGACTTCGTCGACCGCACCTGGGCGCCGCGCACCCTGCGCATCGCCGTGATCGGCGCGACCGGCAACCTCGGCGGCGCGGTGTCCCGCGAGGCGCTGGACCGGGCCCACCGGGTCACCGCGCTCGGCAGCGCCGACGTCGACGTCACCGACGCGGCCTCGGTCAAGGACGCCGTCGCCGGTCACGACGCGGTGGTCGTCGCCGTCAAGGGCCCCGACCACCTGGTCCCGCGCGCCGTCGCCGCCGTGCTCGCGGCGCTGCCCGCGGCCGGGGTGGGCCGGCTCGTCTTCCTGGGCGGCGGGGGCAGCCTGCTCGCCCCCAGTGGTGAGCGATTCGTCGACTCGCCCCGTTTTCCGCAGGTGTACCGCGAAACCGCGCTCGACCAGGCGGCCGCGCTGGACCTGTTGCGCACGGCGCAGACCCCCGTCGACTGGTCCTACGTGAGCCCGCCGCCGGTGCACCTGGTGCCGGGCGACAAGACCGGCCGCTACCGCGCGCAGGCGCGGGACACCCCGCTGACCGACGACGCCGGCGAGTCCCGGGTCACGGTCGGCGACTACGCCGCCGCGGTCATCGACGCGGTCGAGCAGGGCTCGTTCGTCCGGCAGCGGTTCACGGTAGGGTACTGAATGATCAACTACGCCACGTTCGCCGAACGGCTCGCCCAGCAGGCCGACCAGTGGTCACTGCTGGACGAGATCCACGCGGAGTGGGGATTCCAGGACCCCGGCGGCGACCCGGCACACTCCCGCGAGGGCGGCGAGAACCTGGCCGGCGAGGTCGACCCCGCCCTCCCGGTCCCCTCGGCGCTCGACGAGTGGTGGCAGCGACCCGTCAACTCGTTCCTGTTCAACCCGCGGCTGTACTGGACCCACTCGCAGTGGCCGCCGGCGGTGGCCGGTGAGCTGCCGGAGCGGAACCCGTTCACCGCGGCGGGCGACGACCGGCGGGTGTGCGGGTTCATGTCCGAGTACCACTACTCCAACACGTGGGGCTACCTGGCCGCCGAGGCGCACCTGCCGGACCCGCGGGTGCTGGTGGACCGCGGCGGCGAGTGGGTGCTGCAGAACCGCTCGATCTCGGAGTTCCTGCTGCACCTCACGCTCGACCGGCTGCCCGCGGCGTACGGCTGGAGCCTGACCTTCGGACCCGACGCGGCCGGCGCCGACGTGGTGCAGCGGCTGCGGGAGCAGTGCCCGGAGCTCGGCCTGCCGCCGTGGCAGGAGATGGGCGTCGACGCGGTGCTGCACGGCGCACCGGACGCGCTCGTCAGCCACGGCCGCGGGTCGGGCGCCGCGCACCCGGTGGTGATCCGGGCCCGCAACCGCGATGCGCTGACCGCGGTCGCCGAGTCCCTCGGCCTCGCCTGGGACGACAAGGCCGTGACGGCGCCGTCGTTCCAGCCGCTGCGCCGGCTGCGGCTGCGGGCCGCGACCCTGGCCGCCGGCGAGGCCGACCGGCGCGGCCGGTGGCGGGTTGCGTCCTTTGTGGACGGCGTGTCCACTCCGGACGGCGTGTCCACTCCGGACGGCGTGTCCACTCCGGACGGTCTGGACAGTGCGTCTGCACCGGGTGCGGTGGACGGCGGGACCGTGGCCCGGCACCAGGTGCTGCACCGGGCGCCCGTCACCGCCGTGGCCCTCGCGCGGCAGCCCGGCGGCGGCCACACCGTGGTGAGCGGCGACGCCGACGGTGTGCTGCGCTCCTGGCCGGTCGACGGCACGCCGCGCCGGACGCCGCTGGACCGGCGTCCCGCTCCGGTGACCGCTCTGGCCGCCGCCGAGCTCAGCACCGGCCCGGCGCTGTTCGCGGCGTGGGAGGACGGCCTGGTCCGCGCCTGGGACCGCACCACCGGCGCCACCGCCGACCTGCGCCTCGGCACCGGCATCGAGGCCATCACCGTCGACGGCTCGGCGGTGATGTCGGTCCGCATCCCGGCCGGCACCGCCACCCTCCAGCTCGACCTGGACCGGTTGTGGCCGACCCGCGACCTGCAACGCCGGCTCGCCGAGATCGACTGGGGGAAGCTGTGGTCGACGCAGGGCCCCGCGCACGCGGTGCCACGGCTGATGGCGCAGGCCGCCTCCGACGACGAGGAGACCGCCCTCGACGCGGCGAAGCAGCTCTACAAGCTGCTGGTGTCCCGCTCCAGCCGGCTGTCGGCCGCGCCACCCGCGGTGCCGTTCCTGGTCGAGCTCATGCTGCTGCCCGACGCCAAGGCGCAGAACCTCGTGCTGATGGTCATCGCCGACATCGCCGACACCAGGCACCGGACCAGGAAGCCGGACGAGGTCGCCGCGGTCCGGGCGGCGATCCCCGCCCTCGCCCGGTTCCGCGACGACGAACGCGGCAACATCCGCTGGGCGATGGCCGAGGTGGAGCGCATCTGCGCGGAGTACCCGTACTGAACACGACAGGGGTGGATGGTCCTGTGGCCGGGACGATCGTGGGTTGGGAGCCTGCGCTCCTGCCATCGATCGTCGAGGTGTTCGTCGACGTGTTCAACGCGGCACCGTGGAACGACCGGTGGACGCGAGCAGGTTACCCGTTCACGGGGCGACGGCGACGGCGTCGACCTCGACGAGCTGGCCCTGGTAGCCGAGCACCGTGACGCCGAGCAACGTGCTCGGCGCGTCGTGGTCGCCGAACCGGGCCCGCACCACGTTCCAGGCGGTGACGAGGTCGGCCTGGTCCGTGCTGGCGACGTAGACGGTCGTGCGCACCACGTCGGTCAACCCGGCCCCGGCCGCCCGCAGCGCCACCTCGAGGTTGTCCATGACCTGCCGGGCCTGCCCGGCGATGTCTCCGGGCGCCACCAGCCGGTCGTGCTCGTCGACCGGGCACGCGCCGGCGGTGTGGATCAGCCGGGCGCCGGCGGGGACCACCGAGGCGTAGGCATACGGGACGGCGTCGGTCAGGCGGGCGGCACGGATCAGTTCCACGGGCATGACGCGGACTGTGCCAGGGCCGCCACCAGCGGTGCCACCGAATTCGCGGGGCCTCGCTATCCTCGCGGTGTGACGGGCTCGCTGCGGCGTGTGTGGCTCCTCGGCACGATCGCGCTGACCGTGGGCGCGGTCGCGGTGACGGTCGCGCTCGCCCCGCCCGGTGACGCGCCGCCCGGGCGGGCCCTGCAGTGGCTGCTGTTCGTCGGATCGTCGGTGCACGTGGCGGCGACCGGGTGGTTCTTCAGCGTGCCCGAGGTGCGCCGGCACGCCGCCGCGCATCAGGGGCGTTACGTGTGGGCGCCGATCGGCCTGGTCGTGGGCACGGCCGCGGTCGCCGCGGTGCTGCCCGAGCGGCTGTTCGTCTGGCCGCTGCTGGCGTTCTTCGCGTGGCAGTTCTTCCACTTCCAGAAGCAGAACCTCGGCATGGCCGCGCTGGCCGGGGTCGCGCACGGGGTCGGGTCGGTCCGGCCGAGGGAGCGCCTGGCCATCGTCGCCGCCGGTGGGGCGGGGATCGCCGGGCTGCTGGTCCGGCCGGAGCTGTTGCAGCTCGCCGTCGACCCGCGGACCGGCTGGCTGTTCCCGGCCGCCGCGGTCGCGTTCGTGCTCGCCGTCGTCGCGGGTGTGGTGGTGCTGCGGGAGCGGCCGCCCGCGTCGCGGCCGGTCCAGTACGTCGCGGTGTACCTGATCTCGCTGCTGTTCTTCGGCCCGGTGTTCCTGTTCGACTCGCCCTACGCCGCCGTCGCCGGGCTCACGATCGCGCACGGGTACCAGTACCTGCTCATCGTCGGGCTGGTCGCCGGGGCGCCGCGGCCGGGGCTCGGGCCGGTGGTGAGCCTGGCCGTGCTGGTCAACGTCGCGCTGCTCGGCGGGCTGGCCCTCAACGCCGCCTCGCACCTGCACGGCGGTGGCACCGCGGCGCGGGCGGTGTTCGGCGCGTACACCGGGCTGCTGATGGCGCACTTCGTCGTCGACGCGGGGCTGTGGCGGCTCCGGGACGCGTTCCCGCGCCGGTTCCTGACCGAGCGGCTGCCCTACCTGCTGCCGAGACCGGACCCGGCCGGAGACGCGACGGCGTCCCCGGCCAGATCGGCGTGACCTCAGCACCCGGCCGGAGACGCAAATGGCGTCCCCGGCCGGATCGGCGTGACCTCAGCCTCCGCCGCAACCGCCGGCGGCACCGGCCGCCGGCGCGACGAAGACCACGAACGTGACCACCAACGCGGTGACCGTGGCCATCAGCGCGAGCAGCCCGAACAGGAGGATCTTCCTGCCGCGCCCCCGCACCGGCTCCACGAACTCCGGTCCCGCAGCCATGGCCGGCTGCATCACAACCACCACCTCTCCGGTCGGACGAACTTGCGTCGAGCGTAGAGGCCCCGCGCCACACCCGTCACAAAACCGACAGGTGCGCCGACAGTGAGCGCAGGAAGTCCGGGGCGTCGAACACCGCCCCCGCGGCGGCGACGCCCGTGGTCGCGGTGCGGCCGGTGAGGATCCGGTCGACGGCCTCGACCGCGAGCGGCGCGCTGATGGCGTAGATGTCCTGGCCACTGGCGGCGATGCGGCGTTCGGTGCCGGCGGAGCGGACGAGGACGTCGACCACGAAGGTCTGCGCGGAGCGCCCGCGGTCGTCGACGGGCACCGGTCCGGCGCCGCCGGCGGCCAGGTCCGCGGCGGCCGTGGTGGTCATGTACGTGCGCACCTCCGGCACCGACAGGTGGCTGGGGACGGTGACGACGTCGGCCATGCTGAACCCGCCGATGACGTCCCGCGGGCCGAGCGGCGCCGGGAACGGCCACCGCAGGGTCGGCAGGGCGTCGTCGTGATACTCCAACCCGCCACCGGTGTAGCGGACCCGGCGCCCGCCGCGCCGCTGCCCCGACACCGCACCGGCGACGAGCGTGCCGGCGGTGGGGTGCCAGCTGCTCAGGCCGTAGGCGACGTGCACCTCGTCGGCGGCGGTCCAGTCGCCCATCGCGGTGGTGACCAGCAGGTCGCCGAGGCCGCCGAAGAACGCCATCGCCGGGACCACGACGACGCCCGCGGCGCGTGCCCGCTCGCTGAAGTGGCGGAACGTGTCATGGTTCGCCTCGATCTCGGCGGCCACGTCCACGTACGGGATGCCGGCGCGCAGCGCGGCCTCGATCAGCGGCGCGGCGGTCGTGGCGAACGGCCCGGCGGTGTTGATGACGGCCGCGGCGCCGTCCAGGGCCCGGTCGAGGGCGTCCGGGTCGTCGACCGGCGCCTGCCGCGCCGCACTGGCCCCCAGCGCGAGCAGCTTGTCCCGGTCCCGGCCGAGCAGGAGGGGGGCGTATCCGCGAGCGGCCAGCTCGGCGACGACGAACCGGCCGGTGTGCCCGGAGGCGCCGTACACCGCGACGTTCCTGTGATCCATACCGGAGATCCTGTCCCGGCCGCACGGACCGGGCCAGTGTCCGGAACGACATGACCCGTACAATTTCCGACATGACCTCTGTCGCGGTCGCCGCCACCGACGGGATGCTGCACTTCGAGCTGGCCCTGGCCTGCGAGGTGTTCGGCCCCGCCCCCGACGCCGTCCGCGGTCCCTGGTATGACGTCTCGGTGTGCGGCACGCGCGCCGTGCGGGTCGGCCGGTTCGTGCTGGAGCCGGACCGCGGGCTCGACGGTCTGGCGCGCGCCCGCACCGTGATCGTCCCCGCCCTCGCGGACGTCGACGTGGACCCGCCGGCCGACCTGGTCGAGGCGGTCCGCGCGGCGCACGAGGCGGGCGCGAGGGTGGTCTCCCTGTGCACCGGCGCGTTCGTCCTGGCCGCCGCCGGGCTCCTCGACGGGCTGCGGGCGACCACGCACTGGGCGCACACCGACCAGCTGGCTACGCGGTACCCACGGATCACCGTCGACCCGGACGTGCTCTACATCGACAACGGCAGCGTGCTCACGTCCGCGGGCAAGGCCGCGGCGATGGACCTGTGCCTGCACCTGGTCCGCCTCGACCACGGCCCGGCGGTCGCCAACGTGGTCGCCCGCCGGCTGGTCGTGCCCCCGCACCGCGCCGGCGGGCAGGCCCAGTTCGTCACCACCCCGGTGCCGGACCGCGACGGCCATCCCCTGTCGGCGCTGCTGCCCTGGGTGATGCGCCGGCTGGACCAGCCGCTCACCGTCGAGGACCTGGCCCTGCAGGCCAACATGAGCTCCCGCCACCTGGCCCGCCACTTCCACGCGGTCACCGGCACCACCCCGCTGCAGTGGCTGCTGGCCCAGCGGATCCGCCGCGCCCAGGAGCTGCTGGAGAACACGGACGACGGCATCGACACCATCGCCGCGGCCGCGGGCATGGGCACGGCGACGACGCTGCGCCGCCACTTCCAGCGGACCGTCGGCGTCCCGCCGGACACCTACCGCCGCACCTTCCGCGCCGTCACCTCGTGAGCGCGGCGTCCAGGGCCGCGGCGTAGACGAAGCGGTCCGGGCGCAGCACCGCCACCTCGGCCCGGTGCCTGGCGAACCAGGCGGTCAGCACGCCGTCGGTGTCGACGACCTCACGCACCCCGGACCCGGCGGTCGCGACGGAGCCCGGCGGCAGGACGCGGATGAAGGCCGCCGGCGGGCCGGTCCAGACGGTCGCGGCGGTCACCGACGGGCCGATCACGGCGAACCCGGTCCCCAGCACGTCGTCGAGCCGCACGGGTGCGGCCTCCCCCGCGGCCGACACCCGGGGCTGGGGGAACATGGTGCCGACGGCGCCGCGGCGGGTGCCGCCGGCGAGCAGGCCCTTGTGCAGGACCGGCGCCGGTTTGAACTCGAAGTGCCGCACGAACCGGCGGACCCGCGGGACGGCCTGCACGGCGCGCAGCGCGGTGTCGCGCAGGAACGCCGCGGCCCGGTTGCGGACCAGGAAGACCCGGCCCAGCCGGACGCTCGTCACCGCCATCTCCTCGGTGTGCGGGCGCCGTTCGGTCTCATACGAGTCGAGCAGGTCGTCGCCCGCGGTGCCGTCGACGACCATCGCCAGCTTCCACGTCAGGTTCGCCGCGTCGCGCAGCCCGCTGCACAGCCCCTGGCCGAGGAACGGCGGCATCTGGTGCGCGGCGTCGCCGAGAAGGAACACCCGCCCGGCCCGCCAGCGCTCCGCGACCAGGTGATGGAAGGTGTACACCACGGCGCGGGTCACCGTGAACCGGGCCGGGTCGACGTACGGCGCGACGAGGCGCTCGAGCGTCTCGGGGCGGGTCATCTCCTCCGGTGTCTCACTCGCGCGGAGCATGAACTCGAGGCGGTGCGTGCCGAACGCGCCGGGCGACACGAACGCGGGACGGCGCCAGTCGCAGACGAACCTGGTCCGCGGTTGCCGCACCCCGCCGGGCTCGACGTCGCCGGAGATCGCCAGCCATGGCTCGGCGTAGGACGTCCCGCTCAGCCCGATCCCCGCCGCCGCCCGGGTGGCGCTGCGGGCGCCGTCGCAGCCCAGCACGTAGCGGGCCCGGATCGTGCTGTCGCCCCCGGCGTCTCTGAGTCGGACGGTGACGCCGTCGGCGTCCTGCTCCAGGCCGGTCATCTCCACGCCGGTGCGCAGCTCGACATGCGGGAACCGGTCGAGACCGCCGCGCAGCGACGCCTCCAGCCACGGCTGGTCGAAGAAGTGCAGCGGCTCGCTACCGAGGCCGAAGTCGACCTCGTCGAGGGCGATCGTCGCGAACGGCCGGCCGTTGCCGCTCACGTACTCGACGACCGGCGGCGGGTACATGTCGGCGGCGACCTCGTCCCGGAGGCCGGCCTGCTGATACACCCGCAGCGCCTCGTCGTCGCAGGAGAACGCCCGCGGCTGCCCGTGCGGCGCGGTGCCGCGCTCCACGACGAGGGTCCGCACGCCGCGCATCCCGAGCAGGTTGGCGGTGAGCGCGCCGACCGGCCCGCAGCCCACCACGACGACATCTGTGTCCATGCCGCACAGTCCAGCAGGGCCCTGTGGAAACCGTGTGGAGCCGCTGTGGAGACGGCTACCCCTGGGCGATGCGGGCCAGCAGCAGCCGGGCGCCCTGAGCGGCGGCGATCCCGGCGCCGGCCCGGACGTCCTCGTCGTCGCCGTTGGCGAGGCCACGCACGCGGCGCAGCTCGGCGGTGAGCACCTGTTCACCGGCGGTGGCCGCCGCCTCGAGGCCGGCGGCGGCGAGCCGGGCTGCGGTGGCGGGGTCGCCGGCCACCAGGTGCGCGTCGGCCATCGCCGCGATCGAGATGGTCAGGGTCGCGCGCAGCCCCAGCCGGTGGATGGCCTCACCGGCGGCTCGCATCGCGGCGAGCCGGCCGTGCTCGCCGCCGCGCACCGCCGCCCATTCCGCGACGAAGTCACCGGTGGTGACGAAGTGCGGCATGCGCTGCCGCGCGCCGATCTCCCGGCACCGCCGGGCGGCGTCCCGGCCCGCGGCGACGTCGTGCTCCTGCAACGCCGTCCACGCCGCGTAGAGGGCGGCGTTGGCGCGGCCGTACGCGTCGTCGCCGCGCTCGGCCAGCGCCGCCGCCGCGTCGATGTCGGCGCGGGCCGCCCCGGCGTCGCCGAGCAGGGACCGGACCAGGGCGCGGAAGTTGTACGCGGCGAGCGCCGGCGTCCGGCCCGCCTGCTCGCGCAGCTGCCGCGGGTCGACCGCGGCGAGGCGCTGCACGGCGGTGCTGAGGTGCCCGTCGGCCTCGCCGAGCCGGCCGGTGAAATAGCACACGACGCCGAGCAGGTACGGTCCGGCGGCCGCGATCAGCTCGTCGTCGGAGGTCACCGCGCGGGTGAGCCGCTGGGCGAGGTCTTCGGCGACGGCGTACTCGGCCCGGTTGCAG
Organism: Dactylosporangium siamense; assembly: GCF_016862795.1. GTDB lineage: Bacteria > Actinomycetota > Actinomycetes > Mycobacteriales > Micromonosporaceae > Dactylosporangium > Dactylosporangium siamense. The sequence continues at coordinate 104,556 of NZ_BONQ01000055.1, forward strand.
GCGACCTCGCCGAGCGTCCACAGCGCGGTGCTCACGTCGGTGTCGGGCCCGGTGTACGGCAGCAGCCACCTGGCCCGGGCGGCCGCTTCGGCGACGGCGTCGCTGCCGACGCCGACGGTGATCTGCAGCAGCGAGGCCCGGCGCAGCTGCACGCCGAGTTCGGTGGCGGCCGCCTCCGGCGAGGTCGCCGCGTCCGGCGCGAGGTGGTCCGCGGCCCGGCCGAGGTGGGCGAGGGCGTCCTCGTAGGCCAGGCGCCGGGCCGCATCGTCGGCGGCCCGCACCGTCCACCGCAGGAAGTCCGCGGCGTGGCCGAGCCCGATCGACTGTCCGTAGTGGTGCGCGATCTCGCCCGCGGCGAGCCCACCCCGGTCCGCGGCCGCGCCGGCGAGCCTGGCGTGCAGGGTGGCCCGCCGCGGTGGCGGCAGCTCGGCGTAGGTGACCTCGGCGAGCAGCGCGTGCCGGAAGCGGACCGTGCCCGGCCCGGCCTCCGTGACGAGCCGCGCCGCGCCCGGCCCGGCGAGCAGCTGCGCGGCGTCGGTGCCGGTCACCGCCCGCAGCAGGTGCAGGTCGAGCTCCCGGCCGGCGACGCTGAGCACGTCCAGGCACTCACGGGCGGCCGGGTCGGGTCCGTCGAGCCGGATCCGGACGGCGTCGCGGACGCTCGGCGGCAGCGGCCGCTCGGGCGCGGCGAGCAGCTCGGTGAGGAAGAAGGGGTTGCCGCCGGTACGGTCGGCGAGCCGCCGGACGAGGTCGTCCGGCGCCGGCCCGCCGGTCCGGTCCGCGACCAGGTCCGCGACGCCGGCGGGGTCGAGCCCGCCGAGGCGCAGCTGCCCGGATCCGCGGCCCCGGGCCAGGTCGTTGAGGGTCGCGACGAGCCCCGGGTCGTGCTCGTACGGCCGCAGCGTCGCCAGCACGAGCGCCCGTCCTGTGTGGACGGTCGTGGTCAGGTACCGCGTCAGCAGCAGCGAATCGGGGTCGGCCGCGTGCACGTCGTCCAGGACGAGCAGCAGCCCCGCCGGCCCGGCGGCGGCACGGATCAGCTCGGACACCGCGTCATAGGCGCGGAACCGGGCGGCCGGGTCGGGTCCGCCGTCCTCAGGAGACCGCCCTTCGACGAATCCGGCCAGGGCGGCGACGTCTTCGGTGTGCGGCAGGGCGAGCAGTCCCCGCACGACCTGGCTCCACAGCCAGAACGGTGGCGCCTGGCCGACGTCCGGGCAGCGGCCCCACACCACCGGGATCCCCGCCGCCGCGGCCCGGTCGGCGACGGCGGCGGCGAGGGTCGTCTTGCCGATCCCGGCCTCACCGACGACGGCCACCATCCGCCCGCCGCCGCTGTGGTGCCGCGCCCCGTCGAGGTGCGCCGCCAGGGCTTCGAGCTCCGCGGACCGCCCGACGAGCCCGCGCGGCGGCGGCGCCTCACAGGGAACCGTGTGGCCGAGGATCTGGCGGTGCAGGGCGCGCAGCTCGGCGGTCGGCTCCACCCCGAACTCCGACGCCAGGAACCGGCGGCCCTCGTCGTACACGGCCAGGGCCTCGGTCTGCTGTCCAGCCCGGTACAGCGCCAGCATCAGCTGCCCGCGCGCCGCTTCCCGGGCCGGCTGCTCGGCGACAAAGCACCGCAGATCGGGCAGCACGGCCAGGTGCCGGCCGGCGGCGACCGCGGCGGTGCAGCGGCCCTCCTCAGCGGCGAGGCGCGTCTCGGCGAGCCGGGCCGTCTCGGCCCGCACCGCCGCCAGGTCGCCGGCGGCCGGGTCGCCGCGCCACAGCGTGAGGGCCTGCGTGTAGTGCCGTTCGGCGGCGACCGGATCGCCCTCGGCGAGGGCCCGCGCGCCCGCCGCCGACAGCTCCGTGAACCGCACGGCGTCGATCGCGTCGCCGGCCACCCGCAGCTCGTAGCCGCCGTCGTGGCCGACCAGGATCCGGCCCTGCGCCCGCGCACCCCGGCCCGGCTCGAGGGCCCGCCGCAGCGCGGCGACGTAGGTGCGCAGGGTGACCTCGGCGCTCGGCGGCGGAGCCCCGTCCCACAGCGCGTCCACCAGCCAGTCCGTGGTGCTGACCCGGTTGGCCCGCAACAGCAGCAGGGTCAGCAGCGCCCGCTGCTTCGGCCCGCCGACCGGCACCGCCTCGCCGTCGCGCGACACCCGCAGCGGCCCCAATATCGCGAACCACACCGCTGAATGATCCCCCGGCACCCTGGACGTGACCCCGCGAGCATAGCCCCGGGACGCTCTACCCGAAGATCAACTTCGGGTCACCGGTGTACCAGACGTTCTCGATGCGCATCCGCCGGATCACCCAGCGGGCGCCGTCGCGGACCAGGTCGACGTCGTACAGGTTCTTGAGCAGCGCGTGCGTGCCGTGGTCGGCCGTGAGCAGGTGCTGTGCCTCGACGACGGCGGTGAGCCGGGCGGCGTCACCGTCGACGCGGACGCGCGGGTTGGTGACCACGTGGGTGGTGTCGACCCGCCCGCCGAACAGCGCCAGGATGGTGCCGGTGATGGTGTCCCGCCCGGTCATGAGCGGCGCCTGCCCACCCCAGCGGGCCGCCGCGGGGCCGAAGTCCAGCTCGGCGTCATCGGCGAACGCCGAGCCGAACAGGTCGCGGTCGCGCAGGTCCTGCCCCAGCCCGAAGCGGTACACGGCGTCGATCACCTCGGTGCGGTCGCGCAGCTCGGCCGCGAGGGCCCCGGCGTCGGTGGCGGACAGTGCGCGGTTGTCTGTGACGTACATGTCGTTCACCGTCGCCCACCGGTACCCGCCGAACAACGCCGAAACGTGCAACGATCGTGAAGCGTGGCTTGACGATCATGGAGACGCGAGTGGAACGGCACGAGATCGAGACCTTCCTGGCCCTGGCCGAGGAGCTGCACTTCGGCCGCACCGCCGAGCGGCTGGGGCGCACGACCGCCCGGGTCAGCCAGACCATCCGGGTGCTGGAGCGGCGGGTCGGTGTCCCGCTGTTCGAGCGGACCAGCCGCCGGGTGGCGCTCACCGGGACGGGCCGGCGGCTGTACGAGGATCTGCGGCCGGCCTACGACCAGGTCACCGCCGCCCTGGTCCGGGCCGTGGCGGACGGGCGCGGCCTGACCGGCGTGCTGCGCGTGGGGTTCGTCGGCGCGGCCACCGGGCAGCTCGTCGTCGACGGCGCCGAACGCTTCCGGCGGCGCCACACCGGCTGTGAGGTCCGCCTCAACGAGGTCCAGTTCGCCGGCGCGGTCGACCGGCTCCGCGCCGACGAGCTGGACCTGCTGTTCGGCTGTTTCCCGTTCGACGAGCCCGACCTGACGTGCGGCCCGGCGCTGCTGTCCGAGCCACGCATGCTGGCCGTCCCGGCCCGGCACCCGCTCGCCGGCCGGCCCTCGGCCTCGGTCGAGGACCTCGCCGGCAGCCCGCTGCTCGTCGCACCGTGCTCCATCCCGGAGTACCGGCCGGACCCGGCCCGCCGCACACCCGGCGGACGCCCGATCGTGGACGGGCCGTCGGCGCAGACGTTCCAGGAGGTCCTGACGCTGATCGGAGCCGGGCAGGGCGTCTTCGTCGTCGGCGAGCACGCCACCCGCTTCCACGCCCGCCCGGACGTCGCCTACGTGCCGCTGCACGACGCGCCGCCGCTGCGGTGGGGACCGGTGTGGCGCACGGTGCGCACGACCGAGCGGGTGCGCGCCTTCGTCGCCGCCACGGCCGAAGCCCCGCGCCGCTGAAGGAAGCGAAGGCCGGCCGCGGCCGGGACTTCTCGCCTCTACTGCCTGGGACATCGGGCTCGGGATCGTGGCAGCCAGACCACCCCGACCGAGGAGCTCATGATGCGCGATCCGAAAGCAACCGGCCGCCTGCTCGTGCTGGCCCTGGCCCCCTTCCTGGCCTGGTTCGTCCTGGCCATGGCGACACTGGCGCAGACCGGCGTCGACAACTCCGCCGACTTCACGCCGGGCGTCCTGGCCGACGTCCGACTGCAATGGGTCGCCATCGCCGTCCTGTACGCGCTGGCGGTGCTGACGGGAGCGGCCGGGATGGCGATGGTCGCGACCTCTCCCGGCTTGACCGTCGCGACCCGGATCGCGTCCGGCGTCTCGGCGGTCGCGATCATCGGCAACCTCGTGCTGGCCCTGTCGATGAGCGGGTCCACGACGGCGAAGCTCTCCGACAACTCGCTGTGGAGCCCGTCGCTGTGGCTGAGCATGATCTCCATCTGGGCCGCGCTGGCCGCCATCGTCCTGACCGGCGTCGGGCTGCGCCGGACGGGCGTCCTGCGGCGGACCGGGCTGGTGGTGGCGATCATCGCGGGCCTCATCCTGCTGGCGGACCTCGCGCTGGGCGGGGCATTCCCGCCGCTGCTCGTCGGGTTCCTCTGGCTGGCGATCGGGATCGGCCTGCTGCGCCGTCCGGTGACCGCGACGGTCCAGCCGGTAGCCTCCACGGCATGAGCTCCGAGGCCACGATCGGCTCGGTCGGGCGCGCGCTGCGCCTGGGCCGGGCCGCCGTGCTGACGGCGATCGGGCTGCTGCTGGCCGGGTTCGTCGCGGGGCTGATCGCCTGGGGCCACCAGGCCGACGCGGCGTCCCCGGCCTGGGTCGCGCCGGAGGGCTGGTCGGCCGGTCAGCTGCGCGACGTCCTGAGCGGCTGGGCGCTGCCGCAACGCTGGTACGTCGGCTACTTCCTGCTGCTGGAGCTGATGCTGACCGCGGTCAGCGTGGTCGCCGCCGGGTTCGTGCTGCGCGGCCGGCTGTCGTGGCTGCGCCTGTACCTCGCCTTCGTGCTGGTCCTGTTCGCGGTCGCGGGCGGCGGCGTCCCCTACGTCGTCGGCCGGCTCGTCCCGGCGCTGGCCGACCCGGCCGCGCTGCTGCAGGGAGTGGCCTGGATCGGCCTGTTCCAACTGGCCTACGTGTTCCCGGACGGCCGGTTCGCGCCGCGGTGGGGCCGCTGGTTCGCGGCCGGCTGGGCGGCGTACCTGGTCGCGTCGGTGACCGTGCCCGCGTTGGCGGGCAGCCCGGCCGAGGCGGTGATCCTGCTGGTGCTGTTCGGCAGCTGCGCGGTCGCCCAGGTCTACCGCTACGTGCGGGTCTCCGGACCGCAGGAACGCCGCCAGACCAAGCTGGTGATGTTCGCGGTCGCGCTGCGGTTCGCGCTGACGATCGCGTACGCGACCACGCCGTTGCTGCGGATCCAGCACGAGACCAGTTCCCGGGGCCTGGCCGTGTACGCCGTGCTGATGCTGGTCAGCTACGCGATGGCGGCGCTGCTCCCGGCCGCGATCGCGGTGGCCATCGTGCGGCACCGGCTGTTCGACGTCGACACCGTCATCAGCCGCACGCTGCTGTTCGTCATCCTGACCGGATTCGTCGTCAGCGTGTACGCCGTCGTCGTGGCCGGGGTGGGCGCCCTGTGGCCGGCCGACCGGACCATCGCCGGCCCGTTGCTGGCGGCCGGGATCGTCGCCGTCGTCTTCAACCCCGTCCGCGAACGCGTGCAGCGGGCGGTCGGCCGGGTCGTCCACGGCGAACGGGGCGATCCGTACGGTGTGCTGTCGCGACTGGGTCGCCGCATGACCGAGATCGTCGAACCGGATCAGGTCGCGCCGGCCATTGTGGACGCCGTCGGCCGGGCACTCAACGCTCCCTATGTGGCGGTCCATCTCGACGGCGACCTGACCGCCTCCATCGGCACAGCCACCACCGAGCTGGAATCCGTCGCCTTGACCTATCAGGGCAGCCAACTGGGTCGCCTGGAGATCGCCGGCCCGCTGGACCGGCTGGACCGGCGACTGGTGGCCGACCTGGCGGACCACTGCGGCGCCGCCCTGTCCGCCGCTCGGGAGTCGGCCCGGACCCGGCGGCTGGCCGCCGACCTGCAGCGGGCCCGGGAGAAGCTGGTCGCCGCCCGGGAGGAGGAACGCCGGAGGATCCGCCGCGACCTGCACGACTCCCTGGGTTCGGCACTCGGCAGCCAGGCGCTGACCATCGACGCGGCCAGGTCGCTGATCGGCAGCGACCCGGCGACCGCCGACACGATCCTCGGCGAGCTCAAGACGCAGAGCCAGCAGGCACTGCAGGAGGTCCGGCGACTTGCCCGCGAGCTGCGCCCGCCCGTCCTCGACGAGCTCGGCCTGGCCGCCGCGCTCGAGCACGCCGCCGAGCAGCACCGCACGTTCCACCTGGACGTGCACGTCGACGACCTTCCCGGACTGCCGGCCGCGGTGGAGGTCGCCGCGTTCCGGATCGCGCACGAGGCACTGACCAACGTCGCCCGGCACGCCGGCGCGGCAACCGCCCGTCTGCGGGTCACCGTCGAGGACGACGCGTTGTGCCTCCAGGTCGTCGACGACGGCGTCGGCCTGCCGGCCGGTATGCGTCCCGGCGTCGGCACCCTGTCGATGCGCGAACGCGCCGAGGAACTCGGCGGGACACTGGACATCGGTGCCGCCACCGGCGGCGGCACCGTCGTCACCGCCCGACTGCCGGTGCGATCGGAGTGACCATGACCGTCATCCGCGTGCTGCTGGCCGACGACCATCCCATGTTCCGCTACGGGCTGCGGGCCGCGTTCGCCTCCGATCCGGCGGTCGAGGTCGTCGGCGAGGCCAGCGACGGGGCCGACGCCGTCCGGCAGGCCGTCGAGCTGGACCCGGACGTCGTCGTCATGGATCTGACGATGCCGCAACTCAACGGGGTCGAGGCGACCCGCCGCATCCTGCGGCAGCGTCCCGCGGTCGCGATCCTGGTGGTGACCATGTTCGACGACAGCGCCTCGGTGCTGGCCGCCGTCCGCGCGGGCGCCCGCGGCTATCTCGTCAAGGGCGCCGATCGGGACGAGATGCTGCGCGCCGTGCACGCGGCCGCGGCCGGGGACGCCATCTTCAGTTCGGCCGCCGCCCAGCACCTCGCCCAGCAGGTGTCGGCGCCGCCCCGGCCCGCACGCACACCCGGGGTCCTGGCCACCCTCACCGTGCGCGAACACGAGATCCTCGAGCTCGTCGCGGCCGGCCTGACCAACACCGCCATCACCGACCGGCTCGGCGTCAGCCCGAAGACCGTGCGCAACTACATCTCGACGATCTTCGCCAAGCTCGGCGTCGAGACCCGGGCCGAGGCGATCGACAGGGCCCGCGCAGCCGGGTTGTAACAGCGGCCGGCCGCGACGAAGACCACCACCCTCACTCGAGGCGTCCCGCGAGTGAGAACATCGATGGATGTCCGCAGGTGGTCCGCCTCCGTGGCCGGTGGAGACCTGGGACCAGATCCGCTCGCTGGTCATGGCGCAGGGGTACACCGAGCCACCGGGGGCGGCGAGTTCGGCCGGGTGTGGAACGGCGTCGTCGCCGCCCTCGAAGGCGACTACCCGGTCACCGAGGACCCCGCCTGGGACCGGACCGCGGCCGACCTGCTGCGCTGGGGCCACGACCAGGTGGACCGCCACCGGACCCACCGCCCACGCATCCAGCCACCCCACTGACTAAGGTGCCCGGGGTGACCAGCGAAGCAGCCCGGCTCATCAGCTACCGCAAGTTCGACGGCGACCGCGTCACCCTGAGCACGCTGTCCGAGCCGGCGCCCGTCAACGGTCTCGGCCAGGTCGTCCGGGTGTCGCTCTACGACCAGCGCACCTACAGCGGCCCGACCGCCTCGCTCGTCCTCGGCGACGACGCGGAGCAGCGGCTCACCGCCGCCCTCGCCCGCCTCGAGGTGCCCGGCGCCGCCCGGGCCGCGCTCGCCGCGCCACTCAGCGAGACCCTCGGCCTGGACGAGGCCAGGTTCGAGGAGTGGATGTTCGCCCCGACGGACGCCGACGAGGCCCGCAGACTCGGCGCCCTCGACACCATGACGGACCGCTTCCCGGCCGTCGAGCAGCGATTTTCGCGGGTGTACGGCCTGCGCCTGCCCCGGCACGTAGCCATCCTCGCGGCGTTCCTGCACAGCCTCGACGACCGCGAACGCCGCGCGCTGCAGTGGCTCGGGCTGTCGAGCTGGGGCATCACCGGCTACTTCGACGACGGCGGGCTCGACCGGACCGGGCACGACGGCCTCGACGAGCGGCTGCACTGCCGGTTCCGGCGCGACCCGGCCGAACTGGTCACGGTCCTCGGCGGCGGCTCCGACGGGCTGCATTACGGCCTCTGGTACGACGACCCGGCCGAGCTGCCGTCGTTCGTCGCGTACAACTACGCCCGGGACTCCGCCGAGACCTGGACCTCGAAGGCGCCGACGGTCCTCGCCCAGATCCGCCGGGTGCTGGACGACGCGCTCAGCGACGACGAGGGCCCGGACAAGTACTGGATGCTGTTCCCGCTCGGCGCGGCCCTGGACTGGTTCGCCCCGGCCGACGAGGCGGCGTGCGCGGCCGACGGCCCACCCCGCTGGGCGGCCGCCGAACGACCGCCGGGCGGGGTGGCGATCGGCGCCGTGCTCCCGCCGGACAGCGGCGACCCGAGGGCCGGCGAGGCCGGCGAGCGGCTCGACGCGTACCGCACCGACGAGCCCCGCACCCGCGCCTGGATCGCCGAGGCGACGGCCGAGCTCGCCGCCGGGCAGCCCGCGTTCGCGCTGACGCTCGGCCGGGAGCTGCACTGGCTGGACGCGGACCAGTACCGGCGCGCGGCCGTCGACCTGCTCACCGGCGCCTACCGCGCCCTGGGCCGCGACGCCCTGGCCGGCATCGCCGAGGTCCACGCCGCCCACCGCGACCTGCCGTCGGTGGACATCCTGCGCTGACCGCGTGCGGCATCCTCGAATCCATGCTGATTGAACACGACGGCTGTTCGCCGACCATCGACCCCACCGCCTACGTCGCGCCGACGGCGACCCTCAGCGGAGATGTCCGGGTGGGGCCGGGCTGCCGGATCCTGTTCGGTGCCGTGCTCACCGCCGAGGGCGGCCCGGTCGAGATCGGCGAGGACAGCATCGTCATGGAGAACGCCGTCCTGCGCGGCACCCGCCGCGACCCCCTGCGCCTGGGCCGCCAGGTCCTGGTCGGACCCACCTCCTGCCTGACCGGCTGCCAGGTGGACGACGAGGTGTTCCTGGCCACCGGCAGCCGCGTGTTCAACGGCGCCCACATCGGCACCCGCAGCGAGATCCGCATCAACGGCCTCGTCCACCTGCGCACGGTGCTGCCACCCGACTCCATGGTGCCGATCGGCTGGGTAGCGGTCGGCGATCCTCTTCGTATCCTCCCCGCCGAGGACCACGACGGGATCTGGGCCGCGCAGCGGGAGCTGGACTTCCCCGGCTACGTCTTCGGCCTGGACCGCCCGGCCGACGGCGAAAGTCTCATGCCGGGGATCGCCGAACGGTACGGCCGCGCCCTGGGCCGCCATCGTGACGACCGGCAGATCTGACCCGGCCGGCTCAGGTGCTCAGCGACCCGATCGCCGTTCGTGGGCCTTTTGGTTGCGGTTAGCGCGTTCTGGTCGTCATCC
>NZ_BONQ01000056.1 GCF_016862795.1 Dactylosporangium siamense
TGACAGCCAGCCGGCCGGCACCGTTGTTCTCAACGGTGCCGGCCGGCTGCCGATCTCGTCGTTGTGGACCGTGACACCGTCCCGCTCAGCCGCATCCTGGTGCTCCTCGACCCCGACCTGATCGAGTCGGCGGCCGTCGTGCTGCTGGGGGCCCTTGAGGTGGCGACCGCGGTCCCCGGCGTCGAGCTGGCCCTGGTCGTCCAGGGCGTCCCCGAGGTCACGCCGGCGATCGGGGATGCGATCGCCGGCGTGCTGGCGGAGCTGGCCGGGCGCCGGCCGCTTCCGGATGTCGTGGTCTACGGCGAGCCCGAGGGAGTCGCGCTGCCAGCGGCGGTCCGGGTCGCGCTCAGCCACGACCAGGCCGAGAACGCCCGCTCGGTGCTGACCCTCGCCCTGGCATACGGACCCGCCCCGCTGTGAAACCCCGCAGCTCAGGCGTCGGCGAGCTCGATCGAGTCCGACACCCGCGGCGCGAGGATGCGCATCTCCTCCAGCACCGGCGCGCTCTGCTCGTCGGGGACCGCCGACAGCGCCTCGCCCAGCAGCGGCAGCGCGGCCTCGTCGTGGAACATCTCCAGGGCGATCGCCGCCGCCAGGGTGCGCTCCCGCGGGGTGCGCCGCGAGTCCTCGGACAGCGCCAGCAGCGTGCAGCGCTCGGCGAACCCGTGCTGGCGCAGCCGGGCGGACCATTCCATGGCACGGATGAGCGGGACCAGCCGGCCGACCCGGGCGGCGACGGTCAGCACGGTCGGCTCCCCGGGGTACCGCCGCCACAACGCTTCGAGGAGCTCGTCGGCGGCCTCCGGTGGCGCCTCGGCGATGCCGAACAGCAGCCCGCGCAGCCCTTCCCGGGGCAGCAGCTCGGCGACCTCGGCCAGGCTGCCGTCGGCGGCGCCGAGGACCTGCGCCATCCGGGACACCGGCACCGGGACCCGCCCCTCGCGCAGCGACGTGCGCAGCTGCACCGCAGCCTCCTGATGCCGGTCCAGCCGGCTCAGCGCGTCGATGTGCAGCCCGGCGAAGCGGCCCCTGCCGACCCCGTACAGCAGGTCGTTCATGCCCGACTCCGGCAGGCGGGCGACGATCTCCAGGGCGCGCTCGTAGTCGCCCTCGGCGAAGCGGAGCTTGACCTCGTGCTCGTCGACCGTGAACGCGGTGCTGGCGACCCGGCGCAGCTCCTCGATGGTCTCGTTGGCCTCGGCGAGGCGGTTCAGGGCGAGGTACGCGTCCGCGAGGATCTTGAGGAACAGCACCTGGTGGCTGTTCTCCTTCGCCTGGGTGAGGCCGCGCCGGGAGGTTTCGATCGCCTCCTCGAGGTGGCCGGAGCCGATCTGGGCGCGGGCGAGATTGCCGACGGCGGTGATGCCGCTGACGTCCTCGGCGGCGAGGATGGCCAGGCGCAGGTTGCGTTCGGTCTTGCCCTTCACCGTGCGGCGCAGCGACGTGTAGCCGGTGTGGTCGATGACGAGCTCGGGCAGCTGCGGGCCGATCATGGCCTGGCCGGTGATCCGGTCGACGACCTGCTCGTGCAGCCGGCCGTACAGCCGCACCGGGGCCCGGCGGAACAGCCGCGGGTAGTAGATCGTGCTCGCGCCGGCGCCGCCCTCGTGCCCCTCCTGGTTGTCGATGGTGGCGAAGAAGGCCCTGGCGTCGCTTGCCGCGATGCTCGCCCGCACGACCCGAGGGTCGCCGGCGAAGATCTCGTCCGCGTCGATCCAGAGGGCCCAGCGGCCGCGGCAGTGCTCCAGCGAGCGGTTGCGGGCGTCGCCGAAGTGCTCGTTCCAGAACCCCTCGATCACCCGCGCGCCGTGGGCCCGGGCGACCGCGACGGTGTCGTCGGTCGATCCGGTGTCGTACACCACGATCTCGTCGACCAGGTCGCGCAGCGCGTCGAGGGAGCGGCCGAGGACGTCCGCCTCGTCCTTGACGATCAGCGACGCGCTGAGCAGCGGTGCGTCCGGCGGGTCCAGGAAGTCGGCGCGCAGGCCGCACGACGGTGACGCCACGTGCGCCACCAGCGCGGCGTGCGCGACGGTGATCCGGCCCTGCGCGGCGAGCCCGTCCCAGGGCAGGTCCGCGGTCGGGCCGCCGGCGATGGCGAGGGCGTCCCGGCGGATCGCCACGCACACCGGCCCGAGCCGGTCCACGTCGCTGAACTCGCCGCGGTGATCCTGCCGCCACTGCCGCGCGTAGGTCTTGAACGCCGCCGCGCTGGTCATCGCGTGGTCCGGGAGGTGGGCCTGCTGCGGGCCGTAGGTGTGCTGGCAGCTGGGACCGGTCGCGACCACGGACGGGTCGTGGAACGGCTCCAGGACGGGGTCGAGCCAGTGCGCGGACACGATCACGTCGCCGTCGATCAGCACGACGATCGGGTGGCGGGTGGCGTCGAGGCCGGCGGCCCAGCGGTCGGCGACACCCGATCCCGCGGTCGGCTCGATCACCTTCAGCCACGCCTCGCCGCGCAGCTCGGCGTGCAGTTCGGGGCGGCCCGGGGGGAGGACGCACACCACCTCGTCGCGCAGGCCGAGGGTGGACCGCAGCGACTGCAGGCAGGCGTGGAAGTCATCGGGGGTGCCCCCGGCGGCGACGATCACGGACACCGGGATGTGGGTCATGCCGACACCATCGGCATTTTCAGGCGCGACAGGAGTGCTTTTCAGGTGCGGTTGTCAGCTGCGGTTGTCAGCTGCGGTTGTCTAGGAACACGGGCACGGAGTCGACCGCCTCGCGGTGCAGCCGGCCGACCAGCCGCGCCTGCTGGCGGTTGCCGGCCATCGCGATGGTCAGCTCCCGCGACAGGTCCAGTTGCCGCTGGACGAGCCGGCGGGCCCGGTCCGCGAGCGCGAGCGGCAGCGGCCCGAGACCGTCCGGCGGCGTGAACGTCACCGGTGTCACGGGCGCGGTCTCCAGCACGTCGCGGTGCCGCAGCAGCTGCTCGACCTCGTCCGCCTCCAGTTCCATCGCCTCCAGCGCGGCGACCCACGCGGTGTCCCACCCGTCGGGCGGGGACGTCACGGCCCGGCCCCGATCACCTGCGCCGCCGCCTCCCGCCACGCGTCGCGCAACTGCTCGGCGAAGCTCTGCACCGACTCGACCCTGCTCCGGTCGCCGGTCACGTTGGCCTGCACGAGTTCGGTGATCAGGAAGCTGTACAGCGAGGCCAGGCCGGGTCCACCGCTCCACGCGGTGGTGTCCAGCGTCGCCCGGAGCTCCATGATGATCTCCTGAGCGTGCTGCATCCGCCCTGATGCCGTCTGCCGGTCGCCCTGCTCGAGCGACTGACCCGCGATCATCAGGTCCAGCACGAGCCGGTCGTACAGCATCACCAGCAGCCGGGACGGGGGAGCGGTCGCGACGCTGTCACTGACGTAGCGGTTGCGCAGCGCTTGTGTGGTCATACGTTCTCCAGGGCCTGAGGGGGTTTCGGCCTAGCCGAGTGAGGCGAGTTGTCCTGACAACCAGCTGCCCTGGTTCTTCAGCTTGCCCAGCGCGGTCTCCATCGCGCCGAACTGTTTCTGCAGCGTCGCCTGGCGGGCCTGCAGCCGGACGTCCCAGTCGTCGACGCGGTGGTTGAGGTCCGTGATGGCGTCGTTGCCGCTGGTGATCAGGCGGGACAGCGTGCCGGTGTTGGTCTGCGTCGACTTGTCCGCCACGGCGGCCATCCTGTCGGCGAGGCCGGTCTTCAGGGTGACGTCGGTCTGCGCGGTGTCGGCGAAGAGCGCCTGCGTCTTCTCCGGGTCGGCGTTGAGGGCCGCGATGAACTTCGCCTTGTCGAACGTCAGCGTGCCGCTGCGGGTCAGCTCGATGCCGATCTCCTTGAAGCTGCCGCCGGCGGAGGTGCCGCCGGAGACGGTGTTCAGCACGCTGCTGGAGACGCTCGACATGATGCTGTTGCCGGCGAGCGGGCCACCGGCGACCGCGCCGCTCTTGTTCTTGGTCTGGGTGCCGATCTCCGACAGGGCCGTGTTCGCCGCGTCCACCATCGCCTGGACCTTGGCGGCGATGCCCTCGGTGTCACTGGCGACGGTGACCGTCACCGGCGGGTCGGTCTCCAGCTGCTTCTTCGTCGCGGTCACGGTCAGGCCGCCCATGAGGTCCTTGAACGTGTTCGTGGACGACGTCACGAGCAGCGGGGTCGCGGAGTCGCCGACGGCGAGCTCGGCGTCGGCGCCCTCGGAGACGGGGGTGACGTTGCCCAGGGCGGTGAACGGCGAGGTGTTGCCGTTCGGGAACTCGAACTTCGACAGTGCGCCGGTCGTGGTCGACGTGAGCTGCATCGTGTACTTGCCGGGGGAGACCTGGAAGGCGGTGGCCTTCACCCCGAGGTCGGGGGTCTTGTTGATCGCGTCGACGACGCCCTTGAGCGAAGGGTCGGCGACGTTGACCGTCTTGGGAACGCCGTTGACGTCGATCACGAACGACGGGTCGCTCATGATGGTGTCGGTGGTCGCGTCGACCGGGGTGCCGAAGACGACGGAGTGGGACGCGGCCAGCTTGTTCACCCGGAAGGTCAGCGAGCCGCTCTGCGTGGCGCTCGACGCGGTGGTCGTGGCGGTGGCGGCGTCCGAGCTGGACGTGGCGACGCCGCCCTTCCAGGCGGTCGGGTCGGTGAGGACCTTGGCGGCGTCCAGCAGCCCCTTCATCTTGGCGTTGATGCCCTGATAGGCGGTGACGACCTTCTGCTGCGTGGTGATCTTGGTCTTGAGGGCGTTCTGTGGCGCCGCCTCGACCTGCATCAACCCGCTGATGACCGAGGAGGTGCTCATCCCTGAGATGAGGCCGTCGACGCTACCCATGCTGGAACCTCCGTGAGACAAAGCGCGCGGGGAGGAAACCTGGGTCCCCTCCCCGCCCTACGAGCGTTGTCAGCGCAGCAGTGACAACACGTTCTGCGGCGCCTGGTTGGCCTGGGCCAGCATGCTGGTGCCGGCCTGGGTCAGGATCTGTGATCTGGTGAAGGAGACCATCTCCTGGGCCATGTCCGTGTCCCTGATCCGGGACTCGGACGCGGACAGGTTCTCCACTGCGACATTGAGGTTGTTGATGGTGTGCTCGAACCGGTTCTGGTACGCACCGAGCGTGGCCCGGGCGGTCGAGACCCCCTTGATCGCCGAGTCGATCGAGGTGATCGCGGCGGACGCGCCGGTCACCAGGTCGAGCCCGGCGACGCCGAGGCCGGTCGAGTCGAAACCGGTCACGCCGGTCACGCCGCCGAAGGCCGCGGTGCCGAGGCTGACCGTGATCTGGTCGGCGGACGCGGTGTTCGCGCCGACCTGGAACGTGCCGGTGTAGGACGTCGAAGGGTCGAGCAGGAGCTGCCCGCCGAACGCCGTCGTGGTGGCGATGCGGTCCAGCTCCTGGTTCAGCTGCACGAACTCGGTCTGCGCGGCGGTCCGTGCGTCCGAGTCCTGCGAACCCGTCGAGGCCGCCTGCACGGACAGGTCACGCATGCGCTGCAGGATGGAGTGCGTCTCGGTGAGCGCGCCTTCAGCGGTCTGCACGACCGAGATGCCGTCCTGCGCGTTGCGCACCGCGACCTTCAGGCCACCGATCTGCGAGCGCAGGCCCTCACTGATCGACAGGCCGGCCGCGTCGTCCGCGGCCCGGTTGATCCGGAAACCCGACGACAGTTTCTCCAGCGACTTGCTCATCTGGTTGTCCGTCACGGACAGGTTCCGGTAGGAGTTCTGAGCGGCGATGTTGTTGTTGATCCGTAGACCCATGTCAGTTCCTCCTTGAGCTCGGTCCGGCCGTCCGTGGCCTGTTCACGGAGCAGATCGGCCGAGCTCGCGGGGAGTTGAGAAAGAACCGGTCGGCAACTGGCAGGGCACGGCGCCCTGGGTGGGTGCCGTGCCCTGTCAAGCCCTCGTCAGGTCATCAACTCCAGCTCCTTAGCGCAGCAGCGAGAGGACGTTCTGCGGCGCCTGGTTGGCCTGGGACAGCATGCTGGTGCCGGCCTGGGTCAGGATCTGTGAGCGGGTGAACGACACCATCTCGGAGGCCATGTCCGTGTCCCGGATGCGCGACTCCGAGGCGGACAGGTTCTCCACGGCGGTGTTCAGGTTGTTGATGGTGTGCTCGAACCGGTTCTGGTATGCACCGAGCGTGGCCCGAGCAGTCGAGACACCCTTGATCGCTGTGTCGATCGCGTCGATGGCCGCAGACGCGCCGCCCACGAGGTCAAGCGCGTTGACGCCGAGGCCGGTCGAGTCGAAGCCGGTGACCGCGACGCCACCGAAGGCGGCGGTGCCGAGGTTGACCGCGATCTGGTCAGCGGACGCGGTGTTCGCGCCGACCTGGAACGTGCCGGTGTAGGAGGCGGCCGGGTCGAGCAACTTCTGCCCGCCGAACGCCGTGGTGGTGGCGATCCGGTCCAGCTCAGCGTTCAGCTGAGTGAACTCGGTCTGCGCCGCCGTGCGCGCATCGGTGTCCTGCGAACCCGTCGACGAAGCCTGAACGGAGAGGTCACGCATACGCTGCAGGATGGAGTGCGTCTCGGTGAGAGCACCTTCAGCGGTCTGCACGACCGAGATGCCGTCCTGGGCGTTGCGCACCGCGACCTTCAGGCCGCCGATCTGGGACCGAAGACCCTCGCTGATCGAGAGGCCTGCCGCGTCGTCGGCGGCCCGGTTGATCCGGAAACCCGACGACAGCTTCTCCAGCGACTTGCTCATCTGGCCGTCCGTGACCGACAGGTTACGGTAGGCGTTCTGAGCAGCGATGTTGTTGTTGATGCGAAGACCCATGAAGTTCCTCCTTGAATCGGGTCCGAATCCGGGCCATCCGTGGCCTGGACGTACTTCTCATCGGCGCTTCGCCTTGCTGCATAAGGGTTCTGCGCAAAATTCCGGGAGAAGATCGGCCGGCGGAAACAGCGACGGCGCCTCCGTGGGTGGAGGCGCCGCTGCTGCGTCATCACTGTGTCATCTGAGGAGGGTGGTGCGTGTCGGTGCGGTGCGGGCTAGCGCAGCAGGGACAGGACGTTCTGCGGCGCCTGGTTGGCCTGGGCCAGCATGCTGGTGCCGGCCTGGGTCAGGATCTGCGAGCGGGTGAAGGAGACCATCTCCTGGGCCATGTCCGTGTCCCTGATCCGGGACTCGGACGCGGACAGGTTCTCCACCGCGGTGTTGATGTTGTTGATCGTGTGCTCGAAGCGGTTCTGGTACGCACCGAGCGTGGCCCGAGCGGTCGAGACGCCCTTGATCGCGGTGTCGATCGCGGTGATGGCCGCCGAGGCGCCGGTCACCAGGCTGAGCGAGTTGACGCCGAGGCCGGTGGAGTCGAACCCGGTCACGCCGGTCACGCTGCCGAAGGCGGCGGTGCCGAGGTTGACCGCGATCTGGTCGGCCGTCGCGGTGTTGGCGCCGACCTGGAAGGTGCCGGTGTACGAACCCGCCGGGTCGAGCAGCTTCTGCCCGCCGAAGCTGGTCGTGGTGGCGATCCGGTCCAGTTCCGCGTTCAGCTGGGTGAACTCGGTCTGGGCCGCGGTCCGCGCGTCGGTGTCCTGCGAACCGGTCGACGACGCCTGCACGGACAGGTCACGCATGCGCTGCAGGATGGAGTGCGTCTCGGTGAGCGCGCCTTCAGCGGTCTGCACGACCGAGATGCCGTCCTGCGCGTTGCGCACCGCGACCTTCAGGCCACCGATCTGGGACCGGAGACCCTCGCTGATCGACAGGCCGGCCGCGTCGTCCGCCGCCCGGTTGATCCGGAAACCCGACGACAACTTCTCCAGCGACTTGCTCATCTGGCTGTCGGTCACGGACAGGTTCCGGTAGGCGTTCTGGGCGGCGATGTTGTTGTTGATACGAAGACCCATGGTGATTCCTCCTTGATTCGGGTCGTGCTAAGCGGCCCGTCCTTGGCCCGCTCGCTCAAGACATCGGCGTCCCGGCCCGAGGGATGAGGAATCTGCTGGAGAAATTTTCCGCAACGCAACTACTACGCGAAGAGACCCGGTTCCGTGGGAACCGGGTCTCTGGTCAGGCGTGGAACGGGATGCCCAGCGGCGTGGTGTGCGCCAGCCTGGTGGTCAGGTTGCCCTGATCCGCGATCTGGTTGTAGTACGCCTCGCGCCGGCGGGCGATGCAGCCGCCGGCTCGCTCCTGCGCGGCCATCAGCTGCGGGTCGAGGTGGTTGTTGAGCCCGTCGCGCAGCAGCACGAGGGCCTCGGAGCGCAGCTGGCTGATCCGGCTCTCCGTCACGCCCAGCTCCCGGGCGATGTCGTTCATCGGGCGTTCGTCGAAGAAGTACGCCGTGATGACCTGTCGCAGCCGCTCCGGCAGTGCGCCGATCGCGTGGTGCAGGTAGCCGATCTTCTCGCGGTGCAGGATCAGGTCCTCCGGGCCCGGGGTGCGCTCGGGGACGAGGTCCTCGGCGGTGCCGGCGGTGAACCCCTGCAGCGACAGCACGACCGCGCGCTGCACGTCCTCGCCGATCGCCTTGAGCTCCTCGGGTGCCACGCCGAGCGCCGCGGCCAGCTCCGCCTGGGTCGGGGTGCGGCCGAGGGTGGCGGTGAGCTCCTGCTGGGTGGTTTCGACCTTGCGGGCGCGGGTGCGGACGGATCGGCTGGCCCAGTCCAGGCCGCGCAGCTCGTCGAGGAGGGCGCCGCGGATGCGGGTGGTGGCGAAGCTGCCGAAGGGGATGCCGCGGCTGGGGTCGAAGCCCTTCGCGGCGTGTGCGAGCGCCGCCATGCCGGCCGAGACGAGGTCCTCACGGGACACGTGCGACGGCAGGCGGTTGAGCATCTCGCGGACGAGATGCCCGACGAGCGGCAGGTGCGCGCGGACGAGGTCCTCGCGCTCGCGGGCGGTGGTGCTGTGGAGCGTGTGGGTGGCGGTGGTGGTCACGGCAACCTCTTCGTGGCAGGAGTGGGTCTTCGTGGGCCGGAGAACTCCCGGCAAGATCCAGCCTCTGTCACTTTGGGTACACAACTGGTCGCGCTTGGTTGCTAACTGGTTGTTGTCCTCAAGCCGCGTCGGGCAGCCCGATCACCGGCCCGGTGGTCGGCATCCCGAGCGCCGTGGTGTGCGCCAGCCGCGCGCTGAGGTCGCCCTGGCGCGCGATCTGGCTGTAGTACGCCTCGCGCCGGCGGGCCACGCAGCCGTTGCCCCGTTCCTGCGCGGCCACCATCAGCTGCGGGTCGAGGTGGTTGTTGAGCCCGTCGCGCAGCAGCACGAGGGCCTCGGAGCGCAGCTGGCTGATCCGCGACTCGGTGACGCCCAGCTCGGCGGCGATGTCGGTCATCGGCCGCTCCTGGAAGAAGTACGCGGTGACGACGTGCCGCAGCCGCTCCGGCAGCGCGCCGATCGCGTGGTGCAGGTAGCCGATCTTCTCGCGGTGCAGGATCAGGTCCTCCGGGCCCGGGGTGCGCTCGGGGACGAGGTCCTCGGCGGTGCCGGCGGTGAACCCCTGCAGCGACAGCACGACCGCGCGCTGCACGTCCTCGCCGATCGCCTTGAGCTCCTCGGGTGCCACGCCGAGCGCCGCGGCCAGCTCCGCCTGGGTCGGGGTGCGGCCGAGGGTGGCGGTGAGCTCCTGCTGGGTGGTTTCGACCTTGCGGGCGCGGGTGCGGACGGATCGGCTGGCCCAGTCCAGGCCGCGCAGCTCGTCGAGGAGGGCGCCGCGGATGCGGGTGGTGGCGAAGCTGCCGAAGGGGATGCCGCGGCTGGGGTCGAAGCCCTTCGCGGCGTGTGCGAGCGCCGCCATGCCGGCCGAGACGAGGTCCTCGCGGGACACGTGCGCGGGCAGCCGGCCGAGCATCTCGCGCACCAGGTGCCCCACCAGGGGCAGGTGGCTGCGCACGGCGGCGTCGAGCTCGGCGGCGCTGAACGAGGTCTGGGCTTCGGTGCTGACGGTCACGGCAACCTCTTCGTGGCAGGAGTTGGTCGAGAACCAGGCTCGGTGGCCACGGGTGCAGGTCGCGGTGACGCAAAGTTGCGGGGAGGTTGTACTCAACCCTCGTATCGACCTGCCGACCTATGTGGGTGAAGCGATCGATGACGTGGTGAAGGGCGGCACACGCATGGGGCTGGCGGACCTCGCGAGCATCCTGTGGCGCGAGCGGGAGATGCTGGAGCTGCTGCTGTTCAAGCTCGAGGAGGAGCAGCTCGTCCTCGCGGGCGGACGCACCCGCTGGCTCGCGCACGCCACCCGTGAGGTCGAGGTCGTCCTGGAGGAGATCCGGCGCACGGAGGTCGTCCGCGCGGCGGAGGTCGAGGCGATCGGCGCCTCCCTCGGGCTCGGCCCGAACCCGAGCCTCACCCAGCTCGCCGAGGCCTCCCCGGCGCCGTGGTCAGACCTGCTCAACCAGCACCGGATGGCGTTCCTGACGCTGACCGCCGAGGTCAGCGCGCTCGCCGAGGCCAACCGCGACATCCTCACCACCGGCGCGCGGGCCGCCCGCGAGACGATGCTGGCCGTCGCCGGATCCGTCGAGACCTACGGGCGGCG
Source organism: Dactylosporangium siamense (assembly GCF_016862795.1). GTDB lineage: Bacteria > Actinomycetota > Actinomycetes > Mycobacteriales > Micromonosporaceae > Dactylosporangium > Dactylosporangium siamense. The sequence continues at coordinate 10,453 of NZ_BONQ01000056.1, forward strand.
GGGGCAGACCGTCGGTTCGACCCCCCGCAACCGGCTGATTGACGAGGCGATGTAGATGAGCACCTTCTCCGGCCTGAACAGCGCGCTGTCCGCCCTTTACGCGCAGCGCCGGGCGCTGGACATCACCGGCCAGAACGTCGCCAACGTCAACACCGAGGGCTACTCGCGGCAGCGGGTGGAGCTCTCCCCGGTCGAGAACGTGACCGAACCGGCCCGTTACTCGCTGTCCACCGGTGTCGGCGACGGCGTCAGGATCACCGGCGTCACCCGGCTGCACAACGAGTTCATGACCAACCGCACCCGGTCCGAGCACGGACTCAACGAGTACCTGCAGGCGCACAAGACCGTCTACGCCAACATCGAGCAGGCGCTCGGCGAGCCCAGCGACAGCGGCCTGCAGGCGCAGCTGTCGGAGTACTGGTCCGCCTGGTCCGACGTGGCCAACCGCCCCGGCGACACATCCGCCCGCACCGCGCTGCTCTCCCGCGCCAACACGGTCGCCGGCACGATGCGCACCACCCGCGCCAACCTCGGCGAGCTCTACACCGCCACCCGTGAACAGCTCGGCGCGGACGTCAACGTGGTCAACCAGACCACTGCGGGCATCGCCGACCTCAACGCCCGGATCTCCCTGGCCGGAGTCGCGGGCATGCCGACCAACGAGCTGTCCGACAAGCGCGACCAGCTGGTGCTGCGGTTGTCGGAGCTGACCGGCGCGACCGCCCGGACCAGACCGGACGGCAGCACCGACGTCCTGCTCGCCGGCGCCGTGATCGTGCAGGGTGACACGGTGCGCCAGTTGGAGGCGGTCGGCTCGCCCACCGTCGACGGGCGGGCCGCCGCACCACCACAGGTGCAGTTCGTCGGCGGCGCCGTCGCCTCCATCACCAACGGCAAGATCGCCTCGCGGCTGGAGGCGCTCACCAAGACCATCCCGGACGCGGTGCAGGGCCTCGACAACGTCGCCGGCCTGCTCGTCTCGGCCGTCAACGCGCAGCACGCCCAGGGCTTCGACATCACCGTGGTGCCGCCGAGCACGGTCCCCACCCCGGTGCAGGGCGGCGCCTTCTTCTCGGGCACGGACGCCCGGACCATCGGCGTGGCGATCAGTGACCCGAGCAAGGTCGCCGCTTCCAGCACGGCCGTCAACCCGTTCCAGGGCGACAACGCGATCGCGATGGCGGACCTGGCGAAGGAACCGAACGGCGCCGACGTCAGGTACCGCAACTTCGTGGTGGACACCGGCATCGCGGCGCAGACGATCAACCGGCGCGCCGACGCGCAGCAGGTCATCTCCGACGACGTGACCTCGGCGGAGCAGGCCGAGTCCGGCGTCAGCCTGGATGAGGAGATGACCAACATGCTGCAGTTCCAGCGGGCGTACGAGGCGGCGGCGAAGGTCATCTCGGTGGTCGACACCACGTTGGACACGCTGATCAACATGAAACGGTAGAGGGGGAACGGATGCCCGGCTTCCGCGTCACGGAACGGTCCATGGCCAGCAACACGCTGGCGAACCTGCAGGTCAACCTCTCACGCAACCAGCAGCTGCAGGAGCAGCTCTCCAGCGGCAAGCTCATCACCAAGGCGTCGGACTCGCCCGGCGGCGCGGTGATCGCGATGCAGCACCGGGCGGACATGGAGACGCTCAACCAGTACTCCCGCAACGCCGACGACGGCATCGGCTGGCTGAACATGGCCGACACCGCGCTGCAGAGCGCGTCAACGCAGATGAACAAGGCCCGCGAGCTGGTGCTCTCCGGGCTGTCGAGCGGCGCGGCCGGCAGCGCGGAGGCGCGGGAGGCGATCGCCCTGGAGGTCGAGAACCTGCGCGACTCGATGATCAACCTGTCGAACACCACGTTCCTCGACCGGCCGGTCTTCGGTGGCAGCACCCCCGGCGCCATCGCCTACGACAAGAACGGCGACTTCCAGGGCGATGACGGGAAGATCAACCGGACGATCAGCGGCAACGCCACCGTCCGGGTCGACACCAGCGGCGACGATGTCTTCGGCGCCGGCAACGGCAACGTCTTCAAGCTGCTCGGCCAGATCGCCGACGACCTGCGCAACAACCCCGCGGGGCTGCAGACCGACCTGGCCGGGGTCGACACGGCGCAGAAACGCATCCAGGCGGGCCTGTCCGGGGTAGGGTCCAGATCGAATCAGCTGTCCGAAATGCAACAAACAGCCCAGAACAGGGTGCTCGATCTGCGGGCGCAGCTCTCCGACGTCGAAGACATCGACCTGCCCAAGACGATCACCGAACTCGCTCTGCAGCAGACCGCCTACCAGGCCGCGCTCGCCGCCACCGCGAAGGTGATCCAGCCGTCGCTGGTCGACTTCCTGCGGTAGGCCGCGCCGCAAGCACACACGTGAGGAATCCATGAGCGTCGCGACTGTGGGACACCCAGAGACCACCACGCTGCCGGTGATCGACTTCGTAGCGCCGATGCCGGGCTTCCCGGACGACCGCCGGTTCGTGCTGGTCCGCCTCGAGGACACCGGCATGCTGTACGCGCTGACCTCGGTCGACTCGGCCGGCCTGCGGTTCCTCGTGGTGCCGCCGGCGCAGTTCTTCCCCGACTACGCGCCGGAGATCGACGACGACGCGCTCGCCGCCCTCGGCGTCAGCGACGGCGAGGACCTGCTGGTCCTGCTCGTCGTCACCGCCGGCGACGGGGTCGAGGACGCCACCGTCAACCTGATGGCGCCGATCGTGCTCGACCAGCGCAGCCGCCGCGCCGTGCAGCTGGTCCTGAGCCGCAGTGGCCTGTCGGTGCGCCAGAAGCTCGTCGTCGTCGCCTGATCGGGTCTTCGCCATCGGCGGAACCGGCATATCGGGTACTGTTCGCGTATCGCCCAGCGAAGGAGCGGCTTGTGCTCGTCCTGACCCGACGTCCCGGAGAAAGCGTGATGGTCGGTGACGACGTCGTCGTCACGGTGCTCGACGTGCGTGGCGACGTGGTGCGGTTGGGCATCAAGGCGCCGCGCAGCATCCAGGTCCACCGCGAAGAGGTCTACCGCGAGCTGCAGAAGGTCAACCGTGAGGCCGCGTCGCCCAGCGACGTCGCCGTGCGGGCCCTGAGCCGCATGCTCCGCGCCGACGTCGAGCAGCAGTAGCGGGTTAAACCCGACTTCTCAGGACTTCCCCGCCGATGCCGATAGGCCCGATGGGTAACGCCTCGAGAAGGGCACGTCCATGGCCGCACTGCGCGGATGGGTACGAAACCGGCCGATCGTCGCCAAGCTCGGCGCGATCTTCATCGTTTCCCTCCTCACCGTCGTCGCGCTGCTCCTCGTCGGAGTCCGGGCGCTGTCCGACGGCGAGGAACGGGCCCGCCAGCTGGAGCAGGTCGGCCAGCTGACCAGGCAGACCCTCGAGGCGGACATGGCGCACGACGCCATCCGCGGCGACGTGCTCCGCATGCTCCTGGCCGCCTCCCGCGGCGGCGACGTCAGCGCCGAGGCCGCCGAGGTCAAGGCCGACCTCGCCGACCACAGCGCGATCCTCGGCGGGGTCGTCACCACCTTCACCGCGCCGGCCATGGACGCCTCCGTCCAGGCGGCCGCGCGGATCGTCGCCCCGGCCATCGCGAACTACATCGACCTCGCCGGGCAGACCGTCACGGCCGCGATCGGCGGCGACCGCGCTCCCGCCTCGTACGCCGCCTTCCAGACCGCCTTCTCCGAGGTGGAGGAGAAGCTGCCCGGCGTCAGCGACGCGCTCGAACAGGTCGCCGCGGCCGCCTCGAAGTCCGTGGGCGACGAGCGCGACCGGGCCGTGGTGATGCTCTCCACCGCCGGCCTCATCGGCCTGCTGCTCACCGCCGCGATCAGCTGGCTCGTCACGCGCGGCATCATCGTGCCGCTGCGGGACGTGTCGGTCGTGCTCAACGGCATGGCCGAGGGCGACCTCTCGCACACCTCGAAGGTCGACTCCACCGACGAGGTCGGCCGGATGGCCCGCGACCTCAACCGGGCCATCGGCAGCGTCCGCGGCACCGTGCAGTCCCTGTCCACGTCGGCGCGCACCGTCGCCGCCTCCGCCGACGAACTGTCCGGCGCGTCGCAGCGGATCGTCTCCGCCGCCGCGCTCGCCAGCGACCGGGCCGGCGCCGCCAACCACGCCGCCGGCGAGGTCTCGCAGAACGTCGACACCCTGGCGTCGGCGAGCGAGGAGATGGGCGGCTCGATCGCGGAGATCTCCCGCAACGCCAACGACGCGCTGCGGGTCGCCGGCGACGCGGTCGCCATGGCCGACCAGACCAACACGATGATGTCCCGCCTGGGCGCCTCCTCCGTCGAGATCGGCAACGTGGTCAAGGTGATCACCTCGATCGCCGAACAGACCAACCTGCTCGCCCTCAACGCCACCATCGAGGCCGCCCGCGCCGGCGACGCGGGCAAGGGCTTCGCGGTCGTCGCCGGCGAGGTCAAGGAGCTCGCCCAGGAGACCGCCCGGGCCACCGACGACATCAGCGGCCGCGTCGAGCAGATCCAGGCCGACACCGACCGGGCCATCGAGGCGATCAGCGAGATCGGCTCGATCATCGCCCGCATCAACGACTTCCAGGTCACCATCGCCAGCGCCGTCGAGGAGCAGACCGCCTCCACCCAGGAGAGCAGCCGGACCGTCACGGACGTGGCCACCCGCACCGGCGAGATCGCCGCCACCATCGCCGACATCGCCGACGTGGCCAACCGCAACACCGCCGAGGCCGACACCTCGCTGACCGCGGCCCGCCAGCTCGCCGGCATGGCCGAGGACATGAACGCCCTGGTGGCCCGTTTCCGTTTCTGACCGAATCGCCAGACGTTACCGTCCGTTACGCCCGAGACTTGACATCATGCTCTACAGCGACGCTGACCTGCGGACGCTGAGCGCCCCGGACCGCTGGCGGCGCATCACGCCGTTCCTTTCCGTGGCGGTCCTCGCCTTCGGCATGGCGCTCTTCCCGCCCAGAGTCGACCCGGTCGCGCTCGCCTGCGCCCTGCTCGTGCTCGTCCTGCTGCTCGGCCTCGTCGTCGTCGTGCCGTGGCGGCGCCTGCCGGCCATCTACGAGGCGATGCCACCGCTGGGCTTCTTCGGCGTCGTGGCGCTGCTCAACATCGCCGAGAGCGGCGAGGCCCCGGCCGGCTACGGCGCCCTCGCGCTGCTGCCCGTCTTCTGGCTCGCCCTGTATCACGGCCGCGCCGCCACCGCGATCGGCGTCGTGGCGCTCGCGGTGGTCTTCGCCGCCCCGATGCTGCGCAGCCCGGAGGTCCTCGAACACGAGTGGCGCCGGGGGGTGCTCGTGTTCGCCCTCGGCGCCCTCATGGCCTCCGCGGCGCAGAGCTGGGTGCGCCGCAACCGTGCCAGCGCCGCCGAGCTGGCCGCCCGCACCCGCGAGGTCAGCCGCGAACGCGACTTCAACCGCGCGATCCTGGACAGCGCCGGCTTCCTCGTCATGGTGCTGGACACCGACGGCCGGATCACCGCCTTCAACCGCCGCTGCGAAGAGGTCACCGGGTTCACCGCCGCGGACGTCCTCGGCCAGCCCTTCTGGAGCGCCGGGCTGTCGCTCGACGACACCGGCCGGGCCGACGACGCCTTCGCCCACCTCACCGCCGACGCGTTCCCGAACACCTTCGAGAACGACTGGCTCGCCGCCGACGGCTCCCGCCACCGCATCGTCTGGAGCAACACCGCCCTCACCGACGAGCAGGGCCGCCTCACCCACGTCATCGGCACCGGCCTCGACGTCACCGCGCAACGCCACACCGAGCGCCTCTTCGCCGACGTCCTCGCCGCCGCCACCGAACAGTGCATCATCGGCACCGACCGGCGCGGCACCGTCACCGTCTTCAACGCCGGCGCCGAACGCCTCCTCGGCCACCGCGCCCGGGACGTCGTCGGCACCGCCACCCTCGACCGCTTCCACCTGCCCGACGAACTGCCCGGCCTGGCCACCCTCTTCGGCCCGGCCCAGGCCGGCGACTCCGAACCCCGCGAATGGACCTACGTGCGGCACGACGGCACCCCGCTGCCCGTCGCCCTCACCGTCAGCGTCATCCGCGGCGAGTCCGGCGAGGTCACCGGATACCTCTCCGTCGCCCGCGACGTCACCAGGGAACGCCGCACCGTCGAGGCGATGCGCTACGCCCTGGACCGCGAACGCGCCGCCGCCGACCGCCTCCGCGAGCTCGACAAGGTCCGCGCCGACCTCGTCGCCACCGTCTCCCACGAGCTGCGGACCCCGCTCACCAGCATCCTCGGCAACGTCGAGGTCATCGTCGACGGCGACGCCGGCACCCTGCACGCGTCGCAGGCCCGCCTCCTCGCCGCGGTCGAGCGCAACGCCCGCCGGCTCCTCGCCCTCATCGAAGACCTCCTCATGCTCTCCCGCATCGAGGCCGGCCAGGTCAAAATCAACGCCCGCCCCGTCCACATCCGCACCGTCGTCTCCGGCGCCCTCGAAGCCCTCCAGGCCGTCCGCGGCCAGCGCGACGTCCACCTCGACATCGACCTGCCCGACCTCCCGCTCGTCGTGCACGGCGACCACGACCAGCTCGAACGCGTCGTCATCAACCTGCTCGACAACGCCCTCAAGTTCACCGCCCCCGGCGGCAGCGCCAGCCTCACCGCCGACCTCGACGGCACCCAGATCCGCCTCACCGTCGCCGACACCGGCATGGGCATCCCCGTGGACGAGATCGACCAGATCTTCGACCAGTTCTTCCGCTCGAGCCGCTCCGCCGAGCGCCAGAGCCAGGGCACCGGCCTGGGCCTCGCCATTACCAAGTCCATCGTGGAACGCCACGGCGGCCGCATCTGGGCCCGCCCCGCCCTCGGGCCCGGCACCGTCGTCACCTGCCTGCTCCCGCTCCACCAGGACGCCCCGGTCCCGGTCCGCACCTGAACCCGGTTGCCGGCCCCGGCGCGGCCGCCGACCATGACGAGGTGAGCCGAAGCCTGCGCACCGATCCCCGGCCCCGCCAGGCGCTGCGCCGCGCCCCCGGGCTCGACCGGGTGCGGATCCACGTGCACGCACCGCGCCCCGGCTTCACCCACCCGGCCAGCGGGCGGGACGTTCGCGAGGTGCTGGATGCTGTCGGGCCTTGGGCGTGGTACGGGCTACGCGCCGTCGAACTGCGCCAGACCGAGGACTTCCACCCTGGACTGGTCGTCTACGGCCGCACCAGAGCACCGGGCGAGATCTTCCTCTACGAGCAACGGACGGCTTCGGCGTCGCGGGACTTCATGCGGTTCGACGTCCTGCTGCACGAGCTCGGCCATCACGTGCTCCAGCACCGGGCCCGGAAGGTCGGCAACGTGCAACGCACCTCGGATCACGAACGCTTCGCCGAATCGTTCGCCGCCCACTGGAAACCGATCGTCCAGGCCGCGCTGTGATACTCGAACCGAGACTGACCGAGAGCGGCCGTCAACCGGTCATCGCGGTTCGCGCTCGAATGGGGCAGCCGGCATGCAGCGAGACTTACAGGGCCAGGTCGTACTGGTACAGGTTGTACTTCCTGCGCCGGGCCGGCTGCCTGCGCGAACGTCCGCTACAAGGCGTCTGAGCTGCCGGTACGGCTTTCATCGTTTCTCATGACGTTCGCCGAGCCTGCCCCGGCTGGGCCGACCATACCTACGGCGCGTTCCTGCCGAAGCATCGCAAGGGAAACCCGGGCGGCTACACGGCATACTTCTGCCAAAATCCTGACGGTACATACAGCCTGCTCCGGTGAACCCCTCCAGCCCAAGGTGTCGTGGCGCTGCGGACGGCGCTCGGCACGGTGCTGTACGGGTCGATCTTGGTAACCCCTGACCGAGGGAGTCGCGGAAGTACGGCTTGGTGAAGCTGGATTCGTTGCTACACAACGGTTTTGGCTTCGCTGAGGTCCGGCTTGGTGCGGTCGGCTGCTGTACTTTGCTGCTGTACCCAGCCGCATGGCAGACCTGCAGATTGAGAGGCGCGATCGCGCGTCAGATCGGGCGCTCGGCAGTCCTGGTCTCACGTACGGCACTCATATTCGAAGGTCGTTGTGCGGGCCGGTTGCTGTCGTCGTTGCTGTCGGCTGGGCCGCGTGATGCAGAGCGGGCCCCGGAGATGAGCAGTTCATGTCGGGCAACCATCGCTGCTGGCCGAGTGGTGTATTCAGCAGATGCGAGGTTGGGGGATGGGCTATGGCTGAGCCGGACGGGTTTCGTGACTATGTCGCGGCGCGGCAACGCGGCCTTCTGCGGGCTGCGTGGTTGATGACCGGCGACTGGCACGCGGCCGAGGATCTGGTGCAGGCCACGCTGGTGCGTGTGTGGCCGCGGTGGATTCGGGTCGTCGAGGCTGGTGATCCCGATGCGTATGTGCGCCGCGTGCTGGTCAACGTCTACTTGAGCGCGCGTCGGCGGCGTTGGCGCGGAGAGTACGCGACTGGCGAGTTGCCCGACTTGCCCACCGGCGCGGATGAGTTCGCGTCGGTGGACTTGCGCGACGCCGTCGCCCGCGCGTTGTCGGCGCTCGGTCGCCGCCAGCGTGCGGTCGTCGTACTGCGCTACTTCAACGACCTGTCTGAGGCGCAGGTCGCCGCCGCGATGGGTTGTTCGGTCGGCACGGTCAAGAGCCAGTCGGCCAAGGCACTGGCCAAACTGCGGGTCGAGCTCGCGCCCGCTGCGATTTCCGGGGGTACACGATGAATCCTGCTGAGGTCACCACGAACCTGCACGCCGCGCTGGACGATCTTGCGCCGGAGCCGCCCGCCAGCCCGAGCCTGTTCGACCGCGTCCAGGCCGATGTCGCACGACGGCGCGCCCGCCGCGCAAGTGTGCTGTGCGGGTTGGTTGTGCTCGTACTCGCCGGTGGCATCGGCGTTGCGGCACGCGATACGCCGGCCACCGTCGCACCCCGTGTGACCGAGACGTCTGGCACGACGGCAACCTGGGCCGCTGCGGACGCTGACGCCGCCCAGCGAGCCGACGCGTTCGTGGTGCCGGGCCCGGCCGTGCGTCAGAGCGCGCCACCGCCCGGGTCTCAGGAGATGGCTGGGCGTATGGCTCCTGCCGGAGACCGTCCGCACACGAGCGTGGTGACTCGCTGGTGGACCGTGCAGACGGCCCCCGCGACGCTGCAGGCGAGTCTGGACGGCTACCTGCCGGCCGGGGCCACCGCCGCCGGATCGAGCTCCGGGCCAGGATCGTTCCTCCGAATGTACAGCTGGCCCGATCAGCCCGCGGTGCTGGTCGGACGGCAGCTCACCGTGCAGGTCGACACGACGCAGCAACCAATGCTCGTCCGCGTGGACGCCGAGGCAACCTGGTTGCCGACCCGGCCGGCGACCGCCCTGGTCCCGAGTGGCACCACGACAATCACGGTCGTCCTGCACACGAAGAGCCCCGGTCTTGCTAACTCATCTATACCAGCCCGCACCTTCGGCCCGGTGACGGTCACGGATCGTGCACAGGTAGACCAGGTGGTGGCGCTGGTCAATCGCCTGCCAATGGCTGCGGTTCGGGAGGGGATCGGTAATTGTCCGGCCGACCTCGGCGGCACGATGGAGGTGACCTTCACCGGACCCACCGGGATCGTCACCGCTCGACTTCGACTCACGCTCTCCGGCTGCCGCAGCAACCAACTGGAAATGCCGGACGGCATGGCGGTAGAACTCGCCAACGACGGCGTCAACGACCTGGGCAACACGATCCGCGGACTGCTCGGCCTCAACTGGACGTGGTAAACCTGATCTGCATGGTTGCCTGCGCCTAAACCAATACGGCAGTGACATTTCACGATTTATGGACACGCTTACTGATCTTCCTGCTGCTTGACACGTACGTGTCACGCCCTCCGACTGCGGACGTACGGACACTGCGCGGCGGGTATACCGGCCCTCGTCGTCGCTGAGCTGGCGGGCCCGAACAGGATCTGCCATCCGCACAGCCTGGACCCGGTTCACAGCGAATCCGCGAACGCTGACCGGTATGTCGCCCAACCCGGCCAACGTTCCCGGTCAGAGCACTAGTGTCCTGCGTCAGAAATCCGTCGGTTAAGTGGGAGTAGCATGGCGGGATGCCGAGGACCGGGCGTCCCACCGCCCCGCTGGTGTTGACCGATGAGGAGCGGGCAGTGCTGGTTCGCTGGTCGCGGCGGGCGAAGACGGCACAGGTCCTTGCGGTACGGGCGCGGATCATCCTGGCGTGCGCCGAGGGCGCCTCGAACGCGGATGTGGCAACGAGTCTGGGCGTGCATCCGGACACGGTCGGCAAATGGCGCCGGCGGTTCGTGGCTGTCCGCCTGGACGGGTTGATCGATGAGCAGCGGCCGGGCCGGCCCCCGTCGATCGGTTTGGATCGCATCGAGCAGGTCGTGGTCACCACCCTCGAACAGACGCCGCGGAACGCCACGCACTGGTCGCGCAAGTCGATGGCGGCGCGGTCCGGGATGTCGAAGTCCACGATCGGCAGGATCTGGCGGGACTTCGGGTTGAAGCCGCATCTGGCGGACACGTTCAAGCTGTCCACCGATCCGCAGTTCATCGAGAAGGTCGTGGACGTTGTGGGCCTGTACCACAACCCGCCGGAGCGGGCGGTCGTGCTGTGTGTCGATGAGAAGTCCCAGATCCAGGCCCTGGAACGGTCGCAGCCGGTCCTGCCGATGATGCCGGGCATGCCTGAGCGGCGCACCCACGACTACCACCGCAACGGCATCACCAGCCTGTTCGCTACGTTCAACATCGCCGACGGCACCGTGATCCGCGAACTGCACCGCCAGCACCGCGCCGCAGAGTTCAAGAAGTTCCTGATCACCATCAACAAGACCGTGCCCGCCGACCTGGACGTGCATCTGGTCTGCGACAACTACGGCACGCACAAGACCCCGCAGATCCGTGCCTGGCTCGCCCGGCATCCCCGCTTCCACATGCACTTCACCCCGACCGGCTCATCCTGGATCAACCAGGTCGAACGATGGTTCGGGTTCCTCACCGAGCAGAAGATCCGCCGAGGCACTCACAAGAGCGTCCAGTCGCTTGAGGCGGACATCCGGTCGTGGATCGCCGACTGGAACAGCAATCCGCGACCGTTCATCTGGACCAAGACCGCCGACGAGATCCTCGAGTCACTTGCACGATTTTGCCGACGGATTTCTGACGCAGGACACTAGTTGCTGTCAATGGACTCGGACGGTAAGTTCTTCATTGCCTTATGTGCATTGCCGAATGTAATCGACGGGGGTTGGCTTGCGCGTGTGGAAAACAGCTGCGCTGGGCGGCATCACTCTGCTGGTGACGCTGTCTGGCACCGTATTGGTCGATGAGCCGGCTTACAGCCACGCCGTGGCGGGCAACCCATCTGCGGCCAGTAACACTGCGGCGTGCACCCGGCCGTTCACAGTCGTCCAGACTTCTGCCATCGATGTCGCCGGCAACGTGGTCGCAAACCGGGCACTCGCTGGGCACGCAACCGAATATACCTACACAACCGGAACCGGGGACGACATCCGGGAGATCGCGCCGCCGGAAGGATGGTCGCCGCTGCGGGCCACCGATGCAGAGCTGGGGGCATACGGTTTCCCGCCGCGACCGGTCGATGCGCAGGGCCGCGCCGCCTGGGAAAAGACCATGGCAGGCTGGAAGCGGGCTGGCCGGCCGGAAATGTGCGGGACGGACGTGCAGGCCACCGTCACTCACACGGAACAAACTTCCAACTGGGCCGGTGGCATGGCGGTCAACGGAAGCGCCACCATATCGACGTTCACCACCGCAGAGGGGCGTTGGTACCAGCCGTCCTTCTCCAGCTACTGCGGCCTTTACGGAACGAGTTACGGAATTTGGTCGGGCCTCGGCGGGTTTAACCAAAATCGACTGATCCAGTCCGGCGTGGACAACAGTGGACTGGACCTCAACAGCAGCCAGATGTTCTGGGAGATGATCAATCCGAAGTACGATACCCACGAGGTCCGATGGACCGACGTGACCGTACCCGCCAACCACCAGGTGCAGTCGTACGTGACATACAGCGGCGGCGAGGCCAGCATGTGGGTCGCGGACCTGACCGACGGCGTCAGCCACGCCATCGTGGTGACGACCATACAAAACTATCTTGCATCGTCATTCTACGACGGCACCACGGCCGAGTTCATCACCGAGCCTGCAACGGTCAGTGGTACTACTTTGCCCCTGTCGCGACCGGTCGGCGACCAGACCACCTATTACTACGCGACCGTCAACGGCCAGCCGATCGCGAACTTCTCGTCGTGGCGACTCCACCAAGGGCTTGGCGGCTGGATCCAGCTGTCTGGGTTCGATGGCATCCACGCATGGAACGACTTCTGGCGACACTGCACGTGACGCGGCAAACATGTCTCTCCTGACAGAGACGTGTAGGCGATCCGTTGGCCTTGACCAGATCTGTCTCCAGTGGCTCCGATGGGCGTCGTGCGGACACGGCGCGGTGGTTTGCTCGCGGTGACCACTCACAGCGGTGGCGCCCTCACCGGTGCCAGGTTCTCGTGATTGCCGACCTCGTCAAGGTGGAGCGCCTCGCTGGACGAACGACCTTGACGAGGTCGGCAATCACGCAAGAGAAAACGGCGGCGGGGAGGGTGTTGCCGCACCGCAAGTTCCGCTCAAACCTTCAGTTGCTCCACCAGCCGACCTTCACGCCCTAGTCCTCGGCTTCGCCGGCGGCCGGGGCTTCGCTGTGTCTGTCGGTTAATCCTGCGTCGCTGATTCCGGTGCGGGCGCCGGGGCTTGCCTGCGCGTCGCCGAAGGCGTAAGCGCAGGTCGCGGAGCGACCCCGTGGCGCCACGGTGCGCCGCGTCAGCGGCGCCTTGATCCCGTACAGAAAGTTCTCACACGATCTCTGTCCTCTGCTTGTCCGGTCTCGGGACCTGCGTGACAGATCGTTATCAGGAGGTGGGTGACACAACCCGGCGTTAGATCGTGATCGTGGGTACGTTGCCGCCTGGACCGACGGCGAGCACCTCGTGAAGGCCTTCACGCAACGCGTTGAGTTCGTCCGCTGCGATGTCGAGACGCAGCGTCAGTTCTCGGGGCCACTCAAATAGACGTTGGGCCTCGTCATTGAACGTAAGCACAAGATCCATGCCGTCGAAGCTGACGGAGAGCAGACCGCCATACAGGGTTGCGTGACTGGCCATCATCGTCACCAGCGCATCGACATCGTCGCCGGGCTGGAACCTGGTCGGTGGGCCGTCAACGATGCAGTAGCCCCAGTCGCGATCCTCCTCATCGGCAAGCTGGAACTCGATGTACCGTCTGCCTTCGGTGGAGTCGGCGAACAAGGCGACCGCCAAGTAGGCAATACCGGCCTCCTGCTTGGTGTAGCGGGTCACTGTCGACCGATAGACGTTCCAGACCACTGGCGCGACCTCCATGACGGGAAGACAACCCAACCCGCAGTCCTGCAGGTCCATCGGGCCCCGGAGCCATCACTGCCTGTCGGTAGCTGATGGTCGTCTAGCCGGAAGCGTCACCATGTGCGGACTCTTCGGTTGGACCGGTCTGCCCACCAACAACCGCTCCCGGAAAACAAGGGCTACCACGAGTACGTCCACGGTGGCCGGAAAGCGGTGGACCGCACCCGTTCGCTGGTTGACCATGCACTCGGAACACAGCCGGCGGCGGCCACGCCCGGGGTGAACCGGGCATGACCGCCGCCGTGAGTGCCGTACCCAATTCTGTACCGGCGAGATCGCCGGATCGTTCCATGCCTGGTCAGAGGGCTTAGAGGGCCAGGTCGTACTGGTAGAGGTTGTACTTGGTCATCAGGTTGACCAGCTTCGTGGTGTACAGCGGGTCGGTGGCGTAGCCGCCCTTGTGGACCTCGGCGATGAACTGGTTCGGGTCGGTCGTGTAGTTGAAGGCGGCCGCGTACCGGCTCAGGTTCTTCAGCGCCATGCCGTGGTCGGTGAAGGACGCCGCCGACGTGGCGTAGGTGCGGAAGGTGGCGACCGTGGTGCTGCAGACGCCCGCGGCGGTGCACTCCTGGGTGCTGTACGCGTGGCAGCCGGCCGCGTAGGAGCCCGGCGAGTTGTTGAAGCACTTCATGCCGAAGAAGTTGCGGTCGTTCGCGGACAGTGAGCTGCGGCCCCAGCCGGACTCGAGGATGGCCTGGGCGAGGGTGACCGAGGTCGGCACCCGGGTGTCGCGCTGGCTCTGCTGGGCGGCGGGGATCGACGCGGCCAGGAACTGCTCGTTCGTCATCGTGCCGGTCGGGCCCGCGGGGACCGCTGAGACGGGCGCCGCGACCACGGCCGGAGCCTGCGTGGGCGCCGGGGCCGGCGGGGCGATGACGCAGGTCGGCAGCTTGGGGTTGCCGGACACGTACGCGTGGGAGATGAAGTCACCGATCGCGGTGCGGTCCCACTGGGCGGTGCGGCGGACGTTGCCGCGCAGGTACTGGCCGCTGACCTTGCAGGTGACCGTGACCTTCTGCTTGTTCTTGATCGTGCGGGTCTGGGTGAACCAGTTGGCGGCACCGTTGCGGGCGGCGAGGGTGCCGTTGACACGGACGGAGATGACGGCGGCGTCGGCCGGGGCCGCTGCCACGACGAGCGTCGTGGCGGTGGCGGCGAGCGTCATGGCAGGGACGAGGACGAACTGCTTGAGATTTCGCAACATGAACTGATCTCCCATGAGGGGTGGGTGGTCCCCTCAAAGATCGCCAGTTCAGGTAGCGCGACCGGGTACGCGCCGGGTTGCCGACGCGTTGCCGCGGCCCTGGTCAGTTCGTGCCGTACTGCTGCTTCAACGTCAGGTAGTCGCCGAGGCCGAGCCCGCGGTACGCGGTGGAGCAGTCCGGAAGCCCGTCGGTCATCGTCAGGGCGCCGTGCTCGGCGAACGCCACGTGCCCCAGCCCGAACGCGTGCCCGAACTCGTGCGTGACGGTGCCTTCCAGATCCCACCGCGACGAGCAGTCCGCCGGCGTGGTGGTGAAGAACAGGCCCTCGGTGTCGTCGATGAGGACGTCCGTCTCGACGCTGCGGCCGTTCTCCTTGCCGCCGAACCACCAGATGCAGGTGACGGCGAGCAGTCCCTGCTCCAGCCTGCCGAAGGAGACCGCGTTGTGCCCGTCCCGCTCGCCGCAACCACCGGCAGCGGTCACGCCGGCCTTATGGTCGGTGCGGCCGGCGTACGACTCCTGAATGCCGAGGTTCGCCGGCAGGCCGCAGTCGTTGCGCCCGGTGTCCACCGTGGTGGCGGCGCTGCGCAGCGAGGCGACGACCGTTGCGCGGTCGCCGAGGTACGCGGGGATCGTCTGCTCGTTGATCCGCCATCGCAGCTCGTTGCGCCACCGCATGCCGAGCCAGGTCCCCGCGGGGTCCGCGCACCGCCCGCCGGTGTCGGCGGCGCCCGCGGGCTCGCCGACCGGTGGACCCGGTATGACCGGCAACCAGCCACGCGCGACCGCGGAGCGTGACACGTTCATCGTCGCCGAGGGGGCCGTCAATGAACCGGCCACGAGGACCAGCGCGAGCAGCTTTGCCAGACCACTGTCGATCTTTGGCACAGAATCATTCTGGTCCGCACGCCACCCTGAAGGGGTGACTTTCCGCAAACAAGGTGCCGACATGGCTCGCTGGATGCCCTTCTGCCGCCCGCCGACACCTGCCTGGCAACCCCATGTCGGGCGATCATCCTCCCCTCACCGCACCCTCATCGGACAGCGCCGGGCGATTACGTTCGGTCATGATTGGCGTACCGAAAGCCACCCAGGAGGAGTTGAGGATGACGAACCTGATCGCCAAGCTGCACGCCCGTCTCGTGCGCGACGACCGCGGCGCCGCCACCCTGGACGTGGGCCTCGCCGCCGTCCTGGTCGGCATCACCTCCGTCGCCGCCGTCACCCTGCTCGGCGGCGACATCTCCACCTGGTAGCCCCTGCGATCATGAGCCGATGGAGGTCCAGCGCCACGGCGGCAAGCTGTATGAGTTCGCCTCGCTGCACAGCAGCCCGGACAACGCCTGGGAGCACGAGCTGACCGGCCTGACCGGCGCCCCCGGCACCGGCCCGTGCCTCTCGATCGTGATCCCCGACGCGGCTCCGGACGACGGCCCGTTCACGCCGATGCCGGCCCGGCACGCCTTCGTGCGCGCCGGCGGTGGCCAGGTGCCGTGGCCCGTCCTCACCGAGTTCGTCGACCTGGTCCGGGCCGCCGGCGACCTGGTGGCGGAGCCGGTGCTCACCGCCGCCGACACCGCCCTCCCGCTGACGCTCAACGCCTGGGAGCACGACGGCCGGCGCTACGAGGTGAACCAGTTCCATTTCGCCGACAACGGCTCGTGGTGCTATGAGCTGCACGAGGTCGTCCCGGACTCCACCGCCAACCACTACATCGACGTCCAGATCCCGGACACCCAGCCGGACGGCGGCCCGTTCGTGCCTGCCCCGTCCGACCGCGTGACCCTGACGATGCACGGCGACTGGACCATCCCCTGGCCGGTCTTCGACCGCTTCCTCGCCGCGATCCGTGCCGCCGGCGACATCGTCGACCCGTAGCCGCGCCGGTACGATCTGCCGATGGTCGATGCCTCACCGGTGACCCGGTCGTCGTTGCGTCGGGTGCTACCGATCATGGCGCCGCGGCCCATGGTCGCGCTGCCGGCACGAACATGGTCCGGCGAGCAGTGGGAGCGCATCGGGCTGGGCTACCGGTCGCGGGACATGGACGAGAAGTGGAACGTGTTCGTCGAGGACCGGGTCGTGTTCGCGCACCGCAGCTGGACCGGTAGAGGCGTGTACGAGGCGTCGTTCGAGCCGGTCACCGGCGGGTGGCGCATCGCGGCGGGGGTCGTGGAGTCGGATCCTTCGCGGCACCGAAGCACCTCCGACGACTGGGAACGGGTGATGCTCGAACTCGTCCTCAGCGCGATCGTCCTCGGCGAACCGGCCACGGAACTGCGCGCCGAGCTGGTAGCGCTGACCGCTCAGAAGGCCGGCCGCACCGACCTCGAGGCCGGAGTATTCCTCCACAGCAACCTCGGCCTCAGGTCGTAGCCAGTTTCTGCACAAGCGGAAGGATCCCCGGTGTCCTGGGCCCGGGGATCCTTCCGCTTGTGCAGGAGTTGCCGTGCCAGCAGGACAGTGTTCGATTCTGTAGCGCCAACCAACGTCTTGCCCGAAAAGAGGATCATGCGCTCGAACTGCGGATTCCTCACCGAGGGCGCGTGACGAATACCCCGATGCTCGAGCTACTGCGCACGTCAGTGACGAGCCCCTCACCGCCGACCTCTCCGTTCCAAACCGTGTGCGCTGCGTGGCAGTCAAGATCGACAGGTACGCGGCGGGTACAGAACGAGGCTCGCAACGCCAGGAAGTGATGAGCAGCGATGCGAGCCGTACCGGCAGGTCAACCGCTTCCGGCCGCGCGCTGTCCGCAGTCGACCCACGGCCCGCCGTGAGGTACTCACCCCTCATCCTCAGCCAGGTAGCCAAACCCGTCGCACGTGGGACAGGGTCCGTAAGCGCTTCCCATTCCCTTACCCATGCCGGTGGTCTTCGTCATGCCTGGGAGCCGCGCAGCACCACGGCATTCCGGGCATCGGCGACGAACGCCATTCGAGCGAGACACAGGCGACTGTGCGTCCGGAGACTCTGACTCCACCCGTCGATGGTATGCACAGGGGAGGGCGGTGTGGACCTGAGGACGCGCCGCCGTCGGAGTCAGGGCGCCCCGCTCGGCTGCCGTCACCCGATTCCCTTGCTGGGGCCGGGCGTCAGAAACTCAACGCGCGTCGAGGCGACGTAGCGATCGCGCTGGGCCAGGAAGTGCTGAACGTGCGGCTGCCGCTCGTGCTCCTCGAACGCCTCGCGATCGCGATACAGCTCGTAGAACACCCGCGCCAACGGCTCGTCGTGGACGACGTGCGTCGCGTAGACGAGCGTGCCGGGCTCGCTTGTCCTGATGCCCGCGCCGGTGGTTGCCACGAGCTCGTCGAACGCTTCCGCGCTGCGTGCGTCCTTCAGGTCGAACCGGACGACCAGTGCGAACATGTTCCACACCCTACGGCACGGTCCGGACCGGGCTGCACCGTCGCATTGCCAGGGCACAGCAGAACGCGGACCGGCAAGGGGGCGCCGGTCCGCGTTCTGTCAAACAGGGGGAAGAGGGTCAGGCGGCGTCCACCGAGACCAGGAGGCCCTGGTTGACGGCGGCCATGAGGGCCTGGGAGCGGTTGTTGACCCGGAGCTTGCTGTAGAGCCGGGACACGTACGTCTTGACCGTGGCTTCGGAGACGGCGAGGCGCTGGGCGATCGTCGGCAGGCTCAGGCCGTCGCGCATGAGGGACAGCACCTCCTGCTCGCGCTGGCTGAGCAGGCCGGTCTGGCCGCGGCGGCGGGACAGGGCGGAGGACAGGCCCGGCGCGGTGAAGGAGTGCGGGGCGACCGCCGCGTGGCGGATGGCGGCGAGCACGGAGGGGATCGGGGCGGCCTTGGTGACGTAGGCGGACAGGCCGGCGTCGAGGGCGCGGTAGAGGAGGTTGTCGTCGCTGACCGCGCTGAGCAGGACGACGCCGAGGTCGGGGCTGGAGGCCCGGAGCCGGCGGGCGAGGCCGATGCCGTCGCTGTCGGCGAGGGAGGCGTCGATGGTCACGACGTTGGCGCGGGTCTCGGCGACGACGCGTTCCGCCTCGGCGGCGCTGCCGGCCTCGCCGACCAGAGTGATGTCCGGGACGGTCGCCACGACACGGTTGAGACCGAGTCGGAGAAGGACGTGTTCATCGACGGCGACCAGTCGGATCGTCATCTGGGCTCCTCAGGAAGGTGTGCCGTGGCCTGCACGTTTACGGCGTGGATCATTGCCAGGTAAGCGTCGCAGCCGGCACCGTGGAGTCGCCAGAGGCTGCAATTGACCTGCGCTCGTCCGCAACCGTGCTGCACCGCAGGACAATCGGACACCGGTGGACACCGTCCACCGTTCGGGTGGTTTCCCCGAAGGAACCAGGTCAGGGGCGGGGCAGGGTGATGCGCATCGTGGTGCCGCCGCCGGGGGTCTCGTCGATGACGAGGGTGGCCTCGTGGGCCTCCACGATGCGCTGGCAGGTGGCCAGGCCGATGCCGGAGCCCTCGACGTCGGTGCGCAGCCGGGTGAACATCTCCAGGACGCGGGGGCGGTCCTCGGCGGGGATGCCGACGCCGTTGTCGGCGATGGCGATGGTCCAGCCGTCGGGGGTCTCCGTGCCCGTGATCGCGATGTGGCAGTCGCGGCCGCGGTCGCGGAACTTCAGCGAGTTGCTGACCATGTTCTGGACGAGGACGCGGAGCTGGGTGGCGTCGCCGTACGCCATGGGCAGGGGACCGACGTCCACTGTCGCCTGGGCGGCCGAGATCGCCGCGCTGACGTCGTCGACGACCTGGTGGACGACGGCGCCGAGGTCGACCGGGGCGAAGGACGGGCGTCCACCGAGCGACGCGTGCGACAGGACGTCCTCGATCATGCGCCACATGCGGGTCGCGGAGGACAGGGCCCGGTCGATGCAGCGCTTCGCGGTGGGGTCGGCCATGACCGCGTCGGTGTCGGCGAGCAGGGCCACGAAGCCCAGGACGCCGGTGAGTGGGTTCTTCAGGTCGTGGCTGACCTGGCCGGCGAAGTGCTGCAGCGAGGCGTTGGAGCGCTGCAGCTCGCGGGTGGTGCGCTGGACCTTGTCGAGGGCGCTCTCCAGCAGCTGGCCGTGCCGGTGCAGGTCCATCACGTCCATGACCATGCGGGCCAGCTTGTCGAGGCCTTCGCGCTGCTGCGGGGTGAGGTGGTGCGGTTGCTGGTCGAAGACGCACAGCGAGCCCAGCACGTGGCCGTCCCGGTCGCGCAGGTGTGCGGAGGCGTAGAAGCGCACGTCGTCGATCTCGCCGGTGACGAACGGGTTGCGGGCGAAGCGGGCGTCGAGGGTCGCGTCGGGCACGACGACGGTCTCCGGCTCGACGATGCTGATCGCGCACATCGAGTCCTCGCGGGCGCAGACCCCGGCCTCGAAGCCGTACGCGGCCATCTGGTGCTGCTGGTCCGCGGAGATGATGTTGACGACCGCGTTCGGCACACCGCAGATGTAGGCGGCGAGCTCGACGACCGACGGCAGGTCCGGCAGCGGGGGAGCCCCGATGATGCCGAAGTCCGCGAGGGACCGCAGCCGGTCCTGCTCGTCGATCGGGACCGGGTAGGCGCGCGTCGTCGTACTGGTCATGGTGCCGACGATAGGCGCCGAAAGTTGCTGGTCAGCCCAGTTCGTACGCCAGCACCAGGGTGTGTGCGCCGTCCTCGGCGATCACGATCTCGCCGGCGCCGCTGATGCCGGTGAGCTCGTCGGTGCCGGTGTCGGGCACGATCGTCCAGGAGCCGCCGCGCTGCCCGCCGGAGCCGGTCGCGGTGTGGTGCAGCACGAAGGTGCCGGCCCGGCCGTGCAGGCTGCCGAGGAACCGCTCGAAGCCCACGTACGCCGCGGACCCCTCGACCGCGGCGCCGCACATCAGGGTCTCGGCCTCGCTGGTGCCGATGAAGTCACCGGTGAACGTCTTGGTGATCCTGGTGCGGGACAGGCGGGCGCCGGGGCGCTCGTCGTACACGTCCTCTTCCCAGCCTTCGATACTGAACGGCGCGACGGCCTTGGTTCCCATGCGCCACAGCCTGCCGCATGATCCTGACAGTTCGCGTCAGGAATGCGGCAGCGTGATGCTCACGGTGACGCCGCGCTGCTCCACCGACGTGAGCATGCCGCCGCCGTGCCGGGCGGCGATCTCCCGGCCCAGCATCAGGGCGAGCGCGCCGGTGCGGTGCTCGCCGGGGTGGTCCGGGTGCGGGATCCGCAGCGACAGCAGGCGTTCGGCGCTCAGCGGGCCGGCCACGGTGGCGATCACCCGCACCGTCCAGACCCCGGCATCCCGGGAGGCCGTCACGGTGATCGGGCGGTCCGCGTCGTTCACCATGCCCGCGACGTCGACGGCGGTGCGCAGCAGCTGCCGCAGCAGCGGCTCGTCGCCGAAGAGGTAGGCGGCGTCCGGCACGTGCAGCGCCACGGCCAGCCCGCCGGTGACCTCGTTGAGCAGCGGGCGCAGGTCGACCCGCACCGCGTCGAGCGGGGCCTCGGCGGCCTCCAGCTCGGCCAGCAGCATGAGGTCGGCGACGGTGAGCTGCATGCGTTCGGCGTTGCGTCGGATCGCGGTCAGCGCGGCGTGCCGGTCGCCCGGGTCGAGCGTGAGGACGTCGTCCGGGGCGTCGAGCATGTTCGCGAACGTGATGATCGACGTCAACGGGGTCCGCAGCTCGTGCGCGGCCACCCGGATGAACTCGGTCCGCAGCTCGGTCATGCCCCGCCCGCCAGCGGCGGTCCCTGCCGCGTCGGCAAGAGCGGTCCCTACCGCGTCGGCTGATGCGGTGGTTTCGGTGGCGGTGTCGTCAGTGATGAGCACCCCCTCGGTCCTCCGGAAACGTTACAGGACATGTCATTACATTGCGTAGGATATGTGTGTACCGACAGTAAGCGACGGATGTCGCGAATGGCTGCCGGCCGAGGAGAGCTTTGCGTGGAGAGACCGACCGTCTGGTTGACACGGGCCTGATCGAGGGTGCCGTGGTCGACCTGGTGGTTCGTGCCGCGAACGCGACCACCGTGGTGGACGCGCAGCGCCTCGTCGCGCAGTTCCGGGGCTTCTCCGGGGTCCGCTCCGCCGAGATCGTCTCCGCGTTGACGCCCGTCGTCGGCGAGCTCGACCTCCTCGAACGGCTCCCGGTGGGCCCCGCGCAGTGGGGCCAGGAGCTGCGCGTCGAGTTCAGCGCCGCGCCGGCCCGCACGGAGCTGCGCGCCGCCGCCGCCGAGATCGCCGCCGCCGCCGACCGGGCCCTCGTCCAGCCCTGCCGGGCGGTGCCGCCGCCGCCGATGCTCGGCTCGCCGCTCGCGTGGGCGATCACCACCGGTGCGCGGGCGATGATCCTGACCGTCGATCCGGCCCGTGGCTGGAGCGCGCTGTCCGACTCGTTCGACACCGTGCTCGGGTACGACCGGCACAGACCCCCCGACTATCGCCTGATCGACCTGGTCCACCCCGACGACCGGCCCGCGGCCGTCGCCATGTTCCTCACCTGCTGCACCGGGCGACACCCGGCCGGCACCGTCGACCTGCGGCTGTGCACCGCGGCCGGGCGGTGGCGCACCGTGGAGGTCGTCGCCCGCAGCTTCGTCGACGACGCCCAGGTCGGCGCGGTCGTCTTCTTCGGCATCGACGTGACCCGCCAGCGCGAGACCGAGCGGACCGCGCGCGTCGAGCAGCAACGCCTCGCCCGGCTCGTCGAGACGATGGGCGACGGGCTGCTGCTGCTCGACGAGCGGGGCCGGGTCGGCCTGGCCAACCTCGCGGCACACCGGCTCCTGGACACCGGCCTGGCCGGCTCCACGGGGGAACACGATGACGACCCGCTGGACTGGGCCGCGGTCATCGGCCGCGCGATCGAGCGGCTCGGCGCCGACTCCACCCGCGTCGAGCGGCTGCGTGAGGCGTTCCGGCTGCGCAGCGCGATCGTCGGCGAGGAGATCCCGTTCGACGACGGCCGGGTCCTGGAGCTCGACCTGGTCCCGGTGGCCGGCCCCGGCGAGTCGGACTCCGGCACGCTGGTGCACATCCGCGACGTCACGGCCAGGGTCGCGGTGCGCCGTGGGCTGGAAGAACGCAGCCGGGGCCTGGAGGAGCGCAACCGGGCGCTGATCGAGGCGACCGCGCTGAACAACGAGTTCGTCGCCACCGTCTCGCACGAGCTGCGCGGCCCGCTGTCCTCGGTCGTCGCGTTCGCGCACCTGCTCGGCGATGCCGCCGCCGGCGACCTGTCCGAGGACCAGCGCACCTACCTCGACGTGATCGACCGCAACGCCAACCGGCTGCTGCGCCTGATCGAGGACCTGCTGCTGCTGTCCCGGCTCGAGGCCCGCACGCTGCAGCTCAAACCGGTGCCGACCCGCCTGCCCGAGCTGCTCGCGGTCGCCGTCGCCGAGCGGACCCCGGCGGCCCTCGCCGCCGGCCTCGACCTGGTGCTCGACTGCGCCGACGGTCCCGAGCTGGTCTGCGACGACACCCGGGTGCACCAGGTCGTGGACAACCTGGTGAGCAACGCGGTCAAGTTCACGCCCAGCGGCGGCCAGGTCACCGTGCGGGCCGGGCCCGCCGGCGACGGATGGACGATCGCCGTGGCGGACTCCGGGGTCGGCATACCCGCGGCCGACCTGCCCAGGCTCTTCAGCGCATTCTTCCGCGGCTCCAACGTCGCCGCGGCAGTCGGGCGGCAGGTCATGCCCGGCACCGGGCTCGGGCTCGTGGTGAGCCGGGCCATCGTCGAACTGCACGGCGGCGGCATCAGCGTCGCCAGCACCGAAGGGGTCGGCACGACGGTCACGCTGTCGTTGCCTTCGCGACCAGCACGAAATGGGGGATGATCGTGAGCCGACTTCTCGTCGTCGAGGACGATCCGGATATCGCCATGGCTCTGCGCCTTTTGCTGACGCGGGCCGGACACCAGGTCGCACATGCCAAGGACGGCAGGACCGGGCTCCGGGACGCCTACACGGAGCGTCCGGAGCTCGTCATCCTCGACATCGGCCTGCCCGGCATGGACGGATGGCAGGTCCTTGAGCGGCTACGGGACGTCAGCGACGTCCCGGTGCTGCTGCTGACCGCGCACGGGCAGGAGTCGGACAAGGTGCGAGGGTTACGCGGCGGCGCCGACGACTACCTCACCAAGCCGTTCACCAACGCCGAGCTCGTGGCCAGGGTGGAGGCGCTGCTGCGGCGCAGCGCCGGACCCGCGTCGTGGGCCGACGAGGTGTACGACGACGGCGTCCTGCGCATCGACCCGGCCGCCCGCCGCACGTTTGTGGCCGGCGAGGAGGTGCGGCTCACGCCGACGGAGTTCCGGCTGCTCAACGTGCTCGTCCGGCACGCCGGCGCGGTGCTGTCGCCCAACCAGCTGCTCGCCCAGGCCTGGGACGACCCGACGGGGATCGGCCCGGAGCGGGTCAAGTTCGCGGTGCTGCGGCTGCGGCGCAAGCTCGGCTGGACCGACCCGGACGCCTCGCCGATCGAGTCGGTGCGCGGTTTCGGGTACCGGTACCGCCGCCCGGTGCTGGACCGGGCCGGCGAGTGACGTCAACCCAAGCGCAACTGGCCGGGACCGGGGCGGGGGACCCGGGCCCGGCAACCTGATACATGGAAAGAGCAGCCAGCCCCAGGGAAGAGAGCCCACATGATCGACCTTGCCGCCGACGGCCACGTCCACACCGCCTTCTCCTCCGGCCGGGACAGCGTCAGCGTCCTCGTGGCCAGCGCCGAGCAGGCCGGACTGACCGAGGTGACGTTCGCCGACCGCGTGGGACCCGACACGAGCTGGCTGTCGCCGTACCTGTCCTCCATCCAGCGCGCCCAGCAGCGCACCGACCTGGTCCTGCGCCGCGGCGTCGAGGTCGAGGCGATCGGCATCGACGGCTGGCTGGCGTTCCCGTCCGACCTCAACGGCCTGGAGGTCATCTCCGTCGGCCTCAACCGCCTGCCGCTGCCCGCCGGGCTGCTCAGCCCCGACGCCGTGCGGGGCCTCATCGACAACGGCACCATGCGCGCCCTGGACGTGATCGACCAGGTCGTCACCGTGACCGGGCTCGCCGTGGAGCGGGTCTCCCGTTACGCGCCGACCCGCCTCGCCCGCCCCCTGGACTTCCTGGCGCGGGCCGGGATCGACGAGGCCGCGGTGCCGGACTCGGCGCTCGTGGAGCTGGTCGAGGCGTGCCGGGCCAACGGCACCGTCGTCGAGGTCAGCGAGCGGCACCGGCTGCCCGGGCTGCGTTTCGTCCAGGCGTGCGTCGAGGGCGGCGTGCGGCTGGTCGCGGTGAGCGACGGCGTCCGCGCGAGCGAGGTCGGCTACTACCGCTACGTCCGTGAGATCGCCGCGGCGCTGCACCGCTCGCCCGCCACGGCCTGAAACCGTCCTGCCGGAGTCATGCACCCGCCGTGATCCGCCCGAAACGGGCTGATCGCGGCGGGTCCGACTTTAGGATCGAAGATGTGTCGAAGGATCGCGAACTCGTCCTCGTCTCCCTGTTACAGGAGGCGACCCGGATCGCGAACGAGGCCGACCACATCGCCGACGCCGGACTGCCCGTGATCCAGGCGGTCTGCGCCGCCACCGGCTGGAACGCCGGCCACCTGTGCCTGCCGGACGAGCGTGACCGCAGGGTCTTCGTGTCGACCGACATCTGGTTCGAGGACGTCCCCGGCTCCTTCGCCGGTCTGCGGGCGGCGAGCGAGGGGTTCCGCTTCACCTACGGCGGCGGCATCGTCGGCCAGGCGGCCCGCAGCGGCCGGCCCGTCTGGAGCCCGGACGTCGCCAGGGACGCGAACTTCATCCGGTCCCGGATCCCCGGCGCGATCGACGGGGTCGGCGCCGCCGTCGCCTTCCCGATCACCGCCCGCGGTGTCGTCTCGGCGGTGCTGGAGTTCTTCACCCATGAGCCGGCCGAGCCGGACCCGCGGCTGCTGGAGATCATGGCCGCCGTCGGCATCCAGCTCGGCCGGGTCGCCGACCGGATGGCCGCGACCCAGGCGCTGCGCTTCGGCGCGGAGCGGCTCGAACGCATCCTCGACAGCTGCGTCGAGGCGTTCGTCGCGATGGACGAGGGCGGGATGATCACCAGCTGGAACGCCGCCGCCGAGAAGGTCTTCGGCCTGTCGAAGGAGGAGGCGATCGGGCGCCGGCTGGCCGACACGATCGTGCCGCCACGGTATCGCGAGGCCCACCACCTCGGCGTCGGGCGGTTCCTGACCACGGGCGAGAAGCACGTCCTGGACAACCGGATCGAGATCGAGGCGTGGCACGCCAACGGCTACGAGTTCCCGATCGAGCTCGCCATCTGGGCGGTGCAGGACGCCATGCAGGGCTGGAGCTTCAACGCGTTCGTGCACGACATCACGGACCGCAAGCGCACCGAGGACGCGCTGCGCGCCGCCTACGAGCACGAGCGTGAGGCGGTCTCCCGGCTGCGCGAGCTCGACGTGGCCAAGAGCGACTTCGTGGCGACCGTGTCGCACGAGTTCCGCACGCCGCTGACCAACGTCATCGGCCACCTCGAGGTGCTCACCTCCGGCGACGCCGGCGAGCTCAACCCCGCGCAGGCCAGGATGTTGCAGGTCATCGGCCGCAACTCCGACCGGCTGCGGGCGCTCATCGAGGACCTGCTCACCATCTCCAAGGTGGAGGCCGGGGTCTTCGACCTGGACCTCGTGCCGACCGACCTGACCGAGGTGCTCGTCGCGGCGCACGCCGCCGTCGGGCCACGGGCCAGGCGCCGCGACCACCGCCTGGAGCTCAACGTCGCGCCGCGCCTCGGCGCCATCGACGCCGACCCCGAGCAGCTCCAGCGCGCCCTGGTCAACCTGCTGGTCAACGGGATCAACTTCACCCCGGACGGCGGGCTCATCGAGATGGTCGCGAGGCTGGACGGCGACCACGTGCTGATCACGGTCCGCGACACCGGGGTCGGCATCGACCCGGCCGAGCAGGGGCAGCTGTTCACCCGCTTCTTCCGCGGTACGTTCGCGATCCGCGAGGCCGTGCAGGGCGCCGGACTGGGCCTGGCGATCACGAAGACGATCGTGGAGGGCCACGGCGGGGAGGTCGCCGTGGACAGTGTCGTCGGCGCCGGCACCACGTTCACGATCAGGATTCCGCGCGAGCGTCCTGTCTGGCTGTGACGGGCTCCTCCGCCGTCTCCTGCGCCTTGTCCTGAGCCCTGTCCGGGACCGCCTGGGCGGCCGGGGCCGCCGGGGTCAGCACGGTCTGGAATCCGGTGCGGGTCATCTGGCCCCACTCGTGCTTGCCGCCGCGGATCGCGGCCCACATGCCCATCGTCCGCCAGAACGCGGTCAGCTGCCGGTAGCCGAAGTTCTCCAGCACCGAGGCCAGGACCGAGGCGATCAGGTCCGTCCAGCGGTGGTACCGATGGAACGAGTACTCCTCCACCGTCAGCGCGATGAGGTTGAGCAGCAGCGCGTAGCCGTACGCGACGGCGACGAACACCAGCGCGAACCGGGCGTTGATCGCGCCGACGTACAGGCCGAGGGGGACCAGGACCACCCCGGCCAGTTCGATGATCGGCGCGAGCAGCTCGAACAGCACGTAGTAGGGCATCGCGAGCATCCCGATCCGCCCGTACCTCGGGTTGAGGATCATGCCCCGGTGCTTGCTGAGGATCTCGGTGATGCCCCGGTGCCAGCGGCGGCGCTGCTTGCCGAGCACCTTGAGCGAGCTCGGCGCCTCGCTCCAGGACACCGGCTCGGCGACGAACACGATCCGGTAGTCGCGGCGCTGCCGGCGCAGGTGCCGGTGCAGCCGGACGACGAGCTCGGCGTCCTCGCCGATGCAGTCGTGGTCGAGGCCGCCGACCTCCACGAGCAGGTCCCGGCGGAAGATGCCGAACGCGCCGGAGATGATGAGCAGCCCGCCGATGCGCGACCAGCCGGTCCGGCCGAGCAGGAACGCCCGCAGGTACTCGACCACCTGCACCCTGACCAGCCAGTTGCGGGGCATCCGGACGTCGACGATCCGGCCGGCGACGACGGTGCAGCCGTTCGCGACCCGGATGACCCCGCCGGACGCGACGGTGCGGACCGGGTCGTCGGTGAACGGTTTCGCCACCGACAGCAGCGCCTGCGGGTCGAGCACCGAGTCCGCGTCGACCATGCAGACGAGGGGGTACTGGGCCACGTTGATGCCGGTGTTGACGGCGTCGGTCTTCCCGCCGTTGTGCTTGCGGACCACGACGAGCGGATCGGGGCGCTCCCGCGGGACGTGCACCGACTGGATCTTGCCGCGGGTGGGCGTCGCGTCCGGCACCACCCGGGGCACCTCGACCAGCCCGAACTCCTGTCGCAGCCGCTCGAAGGTGTCGTCGGTGGACCCGTCGTCGATGACGATGACCTCGAACACGGGATACCGCAGCGCCAGCATCGCCTGGACCGACTGCACGATCCCGGCCGACTCGTTGTGCGCCGGCACCAGCACCGACACCGGCTGGGTCAGCGGGCTGCGGTAGGTCTCCTCGTGGCCGGCGAACGGCACCCGCCGCATGTGGTGCACGAACTCGGCCGAGGCGAGCACGATCAGCACCAGGTAACTGGAGTTGATGAGCAGGAAGTACGTCAGGATCACCACGTCCGTGACGGCCAGCACCTGCCGGACCCAGTCGGCGATCATCGCGCGAGTTGCCGCAGGTCTTCGAGCTCGGCGGCCGCCAGGGCCTCGCGGGCGTGTGCCGCGCCGAGCAGGACCCGCTGGTCGTCCGGCTCGAGCTCGGCGCGGTGCTCCGCCGCCGTGAGGGCGGCCCGGCCGGCGCCGCCGAGCCGCAGCAGCGAGCGGGCCGCGTTGTGGGCCACCACGTATTCGATGTCGGACAGCAGCACGGTCAGCGCCGACGCGGCGGTGACGGCGCCGAGCTCCCCGAGCGCCTTGGCGGCCTCCGCGCGCAGCACCACCGGCCGGTCCGGTTCGAGCGAGTCGAGCAGCGGCGCGAGGGCGGTGCGGGTGCCCAGCCGGCCGAGCGTCCGGGCGGCGCTGATCCGCACGTCGATGGACGGGTCGGCGCGCAGCGCGCTCTCCACCCGTACCGTGGCGCCCGCCGCACCGATGAGACCCAGCACCTCCGCGGCGGTGGCCCGGATCGGCGCCCGTGGATCGTCGAGGCTGGCCAGCAGCGCTCCCTGTGCGGCCGGGCCGAGCCTGGTCAGCGCGGTCGCGACGACCTGCTGCGGGACCATGCGCCGGCTGGCGAGGGTGGCGAGCAACGGCTGGGTCGCGCCGGAGTCGCCGATGCGGCCGAGCGAGCGGGCGGCGACCACCCGGACGTCGGGGTCGGGGTCGCCGAGCAGGTCGCACAGCGGCAGGAGGGCGTCCTTGCGGCCGAGGTTGCCCAGGACCTCGGCGGCCTGCGCGCGGGCGACCGGATCCCGGCGGCGCAGCCGGCTGCGGGCGCGCCAGGCGGCGCCGCGGCGCTCGAACACGTCGACGAGCGTGGTGTGCGCCTCGCCGCGGACCTTGCCGAGCAGGGCGATCGCGTTGGGCTCCACCGCCTGCCAGACCTCGTCGGAGAGCCGGACGAGGGCCTCGACCTGGTCGGGGTCGTCGTCGCCGGCGGCGATCGCGAGCAGCAGCTGGCGGGCCGGCTTGGCGAGCTTGGCGCGACGGGCCTCGCGGGCGCGGCGCACGGTCCGGCCGCCGACGATGAGGCCGCCGAAGACGAGGGCCGCGACGAGCAGGACCGCCAGCGCCACGATGGCGGCGCCGGCCAGCGTCACGTCCGCATCCGCGCCAGCACGGCCTCGACGCGGCTCACCAGCTCCCGGGGGCTGAAGGGTTTGACGATGTAGTCGTCGGCGCCGGCGCCGAAGCCGACCTCGACGTCGCCCTCCTGGGCGCGCGCGGTGAGCAGGATGATCGGCAGCGCCTTGGTCCCGGCGTCCTGCCGGAGCTGGCGGCACACGTCGATGCCGGACATGCCGGGCATCATGACGTCCAGCACCACGAGGTCCGGCGGGTTCTGGGTCGCCTCGGTGAGCGCGGCGAGCCCGTTGTCGACGGCGACGACGTCGTAGCCGGCCTGTTCGAGCTTGAACGCGACGAGGTCCCTGATGTCCATGTCGTCGTCGGCGACCAGGATCGCGGTCATGGGTCCTCGCTCCCCTCGGGGTTGAGATTTCATGATATGTGGCATTTAGCCGTAATGTCGGGCGATCGAAAAGGGCGCCGGCCATCGGCCGGCGCCCCCGTTCGTGAGACTCAGAACCGCGTCTGCTTGGTGCGGGCCGCGTCCCGGTTCAGCGCGTGCTGCATCGGTCCGAGGTTGCCGGCGGCCGGCGGGCCCTGCGGCGGCCGCTCGTTGGTGGCGTGGGTGAGGCCGGAGGCCGAGGCGATGCCCCGCGCGATCGTCGCCGGCGTCGCGGTCACCGGCCGGTTGACGGTCGTCTTCGTCGCGGCCTCCTCGCAGAACCGCTTGAAGCCCTTCAGGTCGGCCTTGAGCCGCCGGTTGAGCACCTCGACGGCGTGCTGCTCGGTCGGCATCAGCTCCCGGGCGTCGATCTGCAGCTCCGCGATGACCCTGGTCATCCCGTCCGCCATCGGCTCCAGCCGCAGCGCCTCGCTGACCTGCGGGCCGTCGAGGGCCTCCCAGCACAGGAACTCGCCGGGGCGGGTCTCGGTGATCCGGGCGTCGAACTCGGCCCGGTTGCCGCCGATGTCCAGCACCATGTGCGCGGTCGAGGCGTCGATCGGCGCCATGCTCATCACGCCGGACATGAACTGGGGGTAGTTCTCGAAGTGGGTGAGCTGCTCGTACGCGACCCCGGCCGGGACGGCCACCTCGATGGACTCTCGCGCGGTGCTCATGGTGGTCCCCCCTAGCTCTCGGATGACCAACACGGTACCGACGGGTACGCCCTAGTTGAGACCGATTCGCGGTTTCTGCAACGCCGATGGCCCCCGCGAGATCGCGGGGGCCATCAGTCACCGGGGGAGATGGGTTCAGACGGTCAGGGTCCAGGTGTCGAGCGTGCCCGTGTCGCCGGCGAAGATGTCGGTGACCTTCAGGGTCCACACGCCGTTGCGGGTCTCGCTGGACAGGTCGACGACGTAGGTGGCGTTGAGGTTGGCGACGTCGTCACCGGAGATCGAGCTCTTCAGCTTGTACGTGGTGCCGTCCGGGGCGACCAGGTCGATGCGCAGGTCGCCGCGGTCGGCGTGGCGCACGGCGACCTTGACGGTCGCGGCCTTGGCACCCGTGCCGGCGCAGTTGGCGATGGTGACCTTGCTGGAGACGGCGGCGCGGTCGGCGATGAACATGTCGGCGCCGTTGGTGCCCGGGGCGCAGGCGGCCGGCGTGGTCGGGGCGGGCGTGGTCGGGTTGGTGACCGGGGTGGTCGGGGTCGTCGGCGTGGTCGGGGTGGTCGGGGTGGTCGGCGCCGGGGCGGCGATCAGGCCGGCGGTGTTGAGCAGCTTGTTCGGCGAGCCGCTGCCGGCGCCCGTCACGACGTTGCTGACGGCGGCGTTGACCAGCGCGTCACGGACCTGCGCCGGGGTGGCCGTCGGGTGACCGGCCAGGTAGAGCGCGGCCGCGCCGGCCACGTGCGGGGTGGCCATCGAGGTGCCGCTCATCTTCTGCGTGCCGGTGTTGCTGCTGTTCGCGCTGGACAGGATGTTCACGCCGGGGGCGAAGATGTCCAGGCAGGAGCCGAAGTTGGAGAAGCTGGCACGGGCGTCCTTGCTGTCCGTCGCGCCGACGGTGATCGCCTCGGGCAGGCGGGCCGGGGACTTGGTGCAGGCGTTGGCGGAGTCGTTGCCGCCGGCGACCGCGTAGGTGACCCCGGACGCGATCGACCGCTTGACCGCGTCGTCGAGGGTGGAGCCGGCCGAGCCGCCCAGGCTCATGTTCGCCACGGCGGGCTTGACGGCGTTCTTCGTCACCCAGTCGACACCGGCGATGATCTGCGAGTAGGAGCCGCTGCCCTGGCAGTCCAGCACCCGGACGCCGACCAGCTTGACGTCCTTGGCCACGCCGTAGGTGGCGCCACCGATGGTGCCGGCGACGTGCGTGCCGTGGCCCTGGCAGTCGGTCGAGTCCGCGTCCTTGTCGACGAAGTCGTAGCCGGACCGGGCCCGCCCGCCGAACTCCGAGTGGGTCGCCCGCAGGCCGGTGTCGATGATGTACGCCGTGACGTTGCTGGCCGGCCCGTAGGTGTAGGAGCCGTTCAGCGGCAGCGCCTGCTGGTCGATGCGGTCCAGGCCCCAGGTCGCGCTGGTCTGCGTGGTGGCCTCGATCTGGACGATGCGGTCCTGCTCGACGTACTTGACGGCCGGGTCGGCGGCGAGGCGGCGCGCGGCGGTCGAGCTCATCGAACCGGAGAAGCCCTTGACCGTGCTGTCGAACCGGGTGCTCACCGTGCCGCCGACCTTGCCCGCGAGGGCGTCGGACGTCGTCGTCGAGCCGTCCTTCAGGACCACGATGTAGCGGTCCTTGAGCGCCCCGTCCTCGCCGGCGCCGCGGACGGTGCCCAGTGCGGGGGCGGCCGAAGCGGTGGAGGCGAAGGAGAAGGCGCCGGCAGCGGCGGCGGTCATGGCCAGAACGGTGAGAACGCGGCGGTTCAGCATATGTCTACATCCCTTGCTTTCATGTTTTCCGGCATTGCCTTGCAGAAATAAGATTGCGGGCCGCCGGTGGTGCCCCCGGGACCCGTGCAGGTGCAGGGAAGTTGCGTGCGTTCCGGGGCTTCCGGCCGCGACGCCCCGCCGGCCGGTCCACGCCCCCGACGGCCTCTCCTTCCCCGACAACCGGCCGACGCCGACCGGTCGGAGCTCACCTCCGGTCGGCGGGCCCGCACAGCGGAAAAGCCCGCCCGGACGACGTCCGGGCGGGCTTTTCCGTGCGGTGGGGAATCAGAGCTTCACGTTGAAGCGCGGGTCGGCGGCGATCTTCTTGAAGCCGGCGAGGGCCTCCGGGGTGTCGTCCATGCGGATGTCGTGGCCGTTCTGGTCCTTCGCGGTCTCGAAGTAGACCAGGCCCTTGATCTGCGGCATCTTCGCCAGCTGCGGCAGGACGGTGGCGTACACGTCGGCCTTGTTCTTGCCCACGACCGTCGCCGACGAGTCGTAGACGCCCCACTCGGCGACCATGATCGGCTTGCCGGGGTGCTTGGTGGTGGCCCAGGTGTACCAGCCGGGGAACTTCGCCTTGTCGTTGGTGCGGTTCATCAGGTAGTTGAAGTCGCCGTAGTGGAAGCCGCCCGGCTGCGCGTTGTTGTACGTGTCCACGCCGACCCAGTCCACGACGTCGTCGCCGGGGTACAGGTCGCCCCACCAGGACGTGTTGTTCCACTTCTCGTAGTTCATGTAGGCGACGACGAAGACGGCGTTGGTGACCCCGTTGGCCTTCATGCGCAGCGCGGTGTGGCGGAACATCGCGGCGTAGTCCTTGGCGGTCATGCCGGAGCCGGCGGTGGCGTTGACGTCGTTCTCCGGCTCGTGGTGCAGGACCATGAAGAACTTCTTGGTGCCGTAGTTGGTCTTGATGTACGTGGAGAGCCGGTCGATGCGCGCGTCCTGGTCGCCGTTGGCGACGTTGGCCCACTTCGTGCCGTAGCCGACCTTCCAGTTCAGCATCAGGGTGCGGGGGCTGGCCGGGTCGCTGCTCATGGCGATCTCGTCCTTGGTCGGGAAGAGCTCGTCACCCTTGTGGTACGTGTGGTAGATCGTCGACGTCCGGCCGGTCTTCTGCTCGAAGGTCTTCAGCGCCTCGTCGCGGGGCACGTCGGAGAAACCGCCGGCGGCGGCGCCCCACAGCACGCCGCAGGACGGCACGAGCTTCGCGTCGACCTTGCACTCGGCCGGGGTGGTCGGGGTGGGCGTCGCCTCGACCGGCTTCGTCGCGGGCGGTGTGGTCGTCGGCGGCTTCGTCGCCGGGGGTGTGGTCGTCGGCTTCGTCGCGGGCGGTGTCGTCGTCGGGGGCTTCGTGGCCGGCGGTGTCGTCGTCGGGGGCTTTGTCGCCGGCGGTTTGGTGGCGGCCGGGCGGGTCACGGTGAGGGTCAGGGCGGGCTGGCCGGTGGTGGCCTCGGCCGACCTGAAGCGGGCCGGGCTGTTCGCGACCCGGGAGGTCACGGCGAACGTGTAGGTGCCGGCGCCCTTGACGATCGAGCTGACGTCGAAGGAGACCGCGGCCGCGTCGCTCTTCGGCTTGGCGGTGCTGACGGCCGCGCCGACCGCCGGGTCGTTCTTCGCCGAGAGGGCCTTCTCGGTCCACGCCGTGTCGGCGACCTTGCTGATCGTCAGCGCGTTCGGCAGGGTCTTGCTCTCGCGGGTCAGGACGACCTGGGCGCTCTTGACGGTCACGCCGGTGCCGGGGGACGGGACCGTGAACTTCAGGTAGGTGACCATCGTGTCGCTGCCGGAGCGGCCCGCCACCAGGGTGTCCGACGTGCCGAAGGTGTACGTCGGGCGGCTGCTGGAGCTGTAGCCGTCCTCACTCGCACCGGTGCGGACGATGTCGGTGGTCTCGGCGCCGGCGGTGCCGGAGAAGGTCACGGTGCCGGCGGCGGCACCAATGGCAAGGGCGGCGAGCGGCATCAATGTGCGGGTGTGGCGGCGAATCATCTATGTGGGCCCTTCCGTGGATGGCGAATCCTGTGCAGCGGTGGTGCCGTCCGGGGTTGTCATCCGGACCTCCACAAGATTCGGCAACCCGGGTTACACCCCTGGTTCGCCGTGCGTTGCCGTTCGGGTGCCCGCCCTCCGGCCGTTCTGTCCACAGTGGACTTGCCAGGCGTGTACCGCGCTCATGGGCAGCTGGCCGGGCGGGTGGTGTCGAGAAGTTGCCGCGGGGGTATGTGACGTCCACCAGTGATGCATCGGACGAACGGCCAGAGTCGGCAACCTGCCAGTGACCAAATGCCAACGCTTACGAACTAGTCGCTCAAATCAGGCGAACGTATTGTTAGGTGGGTAAGGCGCAACACCGGTAAAAGCCATATTTCATTCAGCAGCTGACCGCTTCGACTCGAGGAGACTGCGATGACCCCGATGCTGATCTCGCGCCCGGCCGTTCACGTCGTCCCCGAGCTGACGGGGGAGCGCTGCGACAGCTGCGGTGCCGCCGCCAAGGCTCGAGTGACGTTCGGCGCCTCCGGCGACCTGTCGTTCTGTGGCCACCACACCAACAAGTACGCCGACCGGATCGCCGCCACCGCGGACAAGATCGTGGTCGAGGCGGGCTTCGACTGGCGCGGCTGACCACCTCGCAGGCACTTCGCAAACCAGGGCGGGCCTCCTCCGGTGGGGGCCCGCCCTTTGCGTGTGTGCGTGTTGTCCGTTAGCTGCCGAAAAATCGGATATGTGATAGCTAGCATTTGACCGTGCAGCGCAAGCCGAGTCCGCATCCCCGCCCTGTTCCGATGGCGGGCCGGCCCTTCGTGCCGCTCGCCGTCGCCGGCGTCTTTCTGGTGGCGTTCTCGGTGGCGGTGCCGGCGATGCTGCATCAGGCGCTGTCCGGCTTCGCGATGCTCGTCGCCCTCGGTGCCGCCGGCGTGGCCGTGCTCCTGGTGCGGCACCGGTCCGACCGGCTCAAGCGCTCCCTCGCCAGCTCCTCGGCGCGCAGCAAGGGCCTCGAACGGGAGCTGCGGCAGCGGGCCGGCCGGGATCCGGTGACCGGGCTGGCGAACCGGCGGCAGCTCACCGAGCGGCTCGACCAGGTGCTCACCGGCGTCACCCCCGGCGTGACGGTCGCGCTGCTCGACCTCGACGGCTTCAAGGACGTCAACGACACGCTCGGCCACGCCGCCGGCGACGAACTGCTGGTGCAGGTGTCGCGGCGGCTGCGGGCGGCGCTGCCGGACGCCGACGTCCTCGCCCGGCTCGGCGACGACGAGTTCGCGGTCGTCTGGCGCGGCGCCGACCACGCGGTTGAGGACGCCCTCGCGCAGTTGCGGCCCTCGTACCCCGTCGCCGGGCGGCAGGTGCACCTCACCGGCAGCGCCGGGCTCGTCGCGATCGGCGACCAGCGCAGCTCCACCGACGTGCTGCGCGACGCGGACCTCGCCCTCGACGCGGCGAAACACGCCGGCAAGGACAGGATCGTCCGGTTCGACCCGGACCTGCGCGCCGCCGCGGCCCGCCACCGCGAGCTGGCCGCCGGTCTGCGCCGGGCCCTCGCCGAGGACGAGTTCGAGCTGCACTACCAGCCGGTCGTGCGCCTCGCCGACGGCCGGATCACCGCGGTCGAGGCGCTGCTGCGCTGGCCGGCGGCCGGGGTGCCGCCGCTGGCGTTCATCCCGGTCGCCGAGGCCACCGGGCTGATCGTGCCGCTCGGCTGGTGGGTGCTGCGGCAGGCCTGCACCGACGCGCGCGCGTGGCACGAGCGCGACGGCGTCGCCGTCACCGTCAACGTCTCCGGGCACCAGCTGCGCGAGCAGGACTTCGTCGAGCGGGTCCTCGCCGTCCTCGACGAGACCGGCCTGCCACCCGCCGCGCTGGTCCTCGAGCTCACCGAGTCCGTCCTGGTCGACGACGCCGAGCGCACCGCACGCCTCGGCCGGCTGCGGGAGCGGGGGGTGCGCATCGCCGTGGACGACTTCGGCACGGGCTACTCGTCGCTGGCATATCTCGTACACCTCCCGGTCGACATTCTCAAGATCGACCGGACGTTCACCGCGTCAGGCGTCGACTCCACCCTGATGCGCGTCATCCTGCAGCTGGCGGAGGGGTTGTCGCTGCACACGGTGGCCGAGGGGGTCGAGACGGCCGCGCAGGCGACCGCCCTTCGATCGTTGGGGTGCCAGTACGCGCAGGGATACCTGTACTCCCGGCCGGTCCCGGCGGGCTCGCTGTTCATGTGATCTGTCGGCTGTGTGTTGTCACCCTGTCCGCAACCTGGTGGACACGGCGGTACACCTCCGGGAGCGTCTGATTGGAGGAAGCCGAAGGGGGTACAAGATGACGCCGCAGCTTCTGGAACACGTCCGGGCCGAAGCGCTGTTCGTGTCCGACGTGCAGTCCTCCGATCCGATGAGCCCCGAGCACATCCGCACGGCCGTGATGCGCAGTGTCCGGCGGCACGGGCCGCGGGGATGCGCCGCGCTGGTGGCCCACGAGTTCGGTGAGCACCCCGACACCGCGGTCAACCGGATGGGTTGGGTGCTGGGGGTCGTGCGGCTGGCGTACGCCGCCTGAGGGTTTCTGTCGTACCCCTGGGTGAGAATCCGGGGTATGAGATTCGTCGAGCTGGCCTCCGTCTCCGCCGCTGTCGCGCGGACCTCGGGGCGCAACGCCAAGATCGACCTACTCGCCGAGGCGCTGCGGAAGCTGGACCCCGCCGAGGTTTCGCCCGGCGCCTCCTATCTGTCCGGTGAGCTGCGCCAGCGCCAGACCGGCGTCGGCTATGCGGCACTGCGGGAGCTCCCACCGCCCGCCGAGACCGCCTCGCTGTCGGTGACCGATGTCGACGAGGCCTTCGCGGCGATGGCGCAGCTGGCCGGCAAGGGCTCGCAGGCCGCCCGGCGGGATCGGGTCGCCGCCCTCTTCGGCGCCGCCACCGAGGCCGAGCGCCACTTCCTCATCGGCCTGCTCAGCGGCGAGCTGCGGCAGGGCGCGCAGGCCGGCCTCCTGGTCGACGCCGTCGCCCGCGCCTCCGGCGTCCCCATCGCGGCCATCCGCCGGGCGCTGCTGCTGGCCGGCGACCTGAAGATCGTCGCCGTCGACGCGCTGACCGCCGGCGCCGAAGCCCTGGACGCCTACCGGCTGACCGTCGGGCGCCCCCTCGCCCCGATGCTCGCGCAGAGCGCAGCGACCGCGACCGACGCCCTGGCCGACACCGGCGTCCCGGCCGCCGCCGACACCAAGATCGACGGGGTGCGGATCCAGGTGCACCGCGCCGGCGAGCAGATCGCCGTGTTCAGCCGCAGCCTCGACGACCTCACCGCCCGCGTGCCGATGGTCGTGGAGGCGGTCCGTGGCCTCGCCGTGTCCTCCGTGGTGCTCGACGGCGAGGCCGTCGGCGTCGACGACACCGGCCGGGCCGTGCCGTTCCAGGAGACGTCGAGCCGGGCCGCGCGCCGCGACGGCACCGCCGTGCTCCAGCCGTTCTTCTTCGACATCCTGCACCTCGACGGCGTCGACCTGCTCGACGAGCCGGCGTCGGTGCGGTGGGCGGCCCTCGAACGGGTCGTGCCGGCACCGCTGCGGGTCGAGCGCGTCATGCTCGACACGGCGCAGGACGCCGAGCGGGTGTTCGCGGCCGCGGTCGCCGCCGGGCACGAGGGTCTCGTGGTCAAGTCCGCTGCCGCCCCCTATGACGTCGGCCGGCGCGGCGCCGCCTGGGTCAAGGTCAAGCCCCGCCACACGCTCGACCTGGTCGTCCTCGCCGTCGAGTGGGGGCACGGCCGGCGCAAGGGCCTGCTGTCCAACCTGCACCTCGGCGCCCGCGACCCGCTGACCGGCGGTTTCGTGATGCTCGGCAAGACGTTCAAGGGCATGACCGACGAGATGTTGCGCTGGCAGACCGAGCGGCTGCGGGGCCTCGCCGTCGAGGAGTCGGAGTGGGTCGTCAAGGTCCGGCCCGAGCTGGTCGTCGAGATCGCGTTCGACGGGGTGCAGACCTCACCGCGCTATCCCGGCGGCGTCGCGCTGCGCTTCGCCCGCGTCCTGCGCTACCGGGAGGACAAGCGCGCCGACGAGGCCGACACGATCGACGCCGTCCGGGCCATCCACACGCCGCCCGCGGCGGGTGCGTCGCCTCAGGCGGGTGCGTCGCCTCAGGCGGGGGCGTCGTGAAGCTCGTCCAGCAGGTCCTCCGGCTCCGGGCCCCGTGCCTCGCGGCGGGCCAGGTAGCCGAAGCCGTAGAGGGTCAGCGCGGCGAGCAGCCACCACTGCAGCACGTAGCCGGCGTTCTGCAGGGCGTTCTGCTTCTCCGGCTTGACCGCCGTCAGGCCCGGCGCCGGCTGGTCGATGCTGACGTAGGCGTCGTAGATGGCGTAGGGCATCACTGGCGCGATCGCCGACGGTGTGATCCGGCGGATCTCCAGGCGGCCGTTGACCTCCTTCGGCAGGCCGCCGCGGCTCTCCGCCGGCCGCAGCCGCCCGAGCACGGTCTGCTCGCCGTCCGGCGCGGCCGGCACCGTGGGCATCGCGAGCGCGCCGCCCTCGGCCGGCGCCACCCAGCCCCGGTCGACCAGCACCGCGGTGCCGTCGGCGAGGACCAGCGGGGTCAGCACCTCGAAGCCGACCCGGCCCTCCACCGTCCGCCCCCGCACGAGAATCTCGCGGGAGGCGTCGAAGCGGCCGACGACCTGCACCCGCAACCACTCCGTGTGACCGCCGGGCGCCACGCCGACCGTGCCGGGCGCGCCGCCGGGGTGCGGCACCACGCCGGTCAGCGGCACCGGGGTGGCCGACGTCCCCGCCGTGATCCGGGCGTTGATCGACGCTCGTTGGTGATAGCGGTCCAGCTGCCAGAAGCCCAGAAGCACCATCACCGTCGCCGCGGCGACGGTCAGCGCGGCGTAGCCGAGCCACCGAGGCGACGCGAGAAACCGGTACACAACCAAGCACGGTATCCGGTGCGTTCCGGACAGTCGCTGTGGCGCCCACCCGGTATCGTCCGGGACACACGTTTGCCCCAGCGCCAGAGGAGCATCATGAGCACGATCCCGAGGCTGGTGATCAGCGCGCCATCCTCCGGTCACGGCAAGACTGCCGTCTCCGTAGGTCTGTTGTCCGCGCTGTCGGCCCGGGGTTACCGGGCCGCCGGATTCAAGATCGGCCCCGACCACGTCGACGCCGCCTACCTGGGCCTGGCCGCCGGCCGCCCGGGCCGCAACCTCGACCCGCGCATGATCGGCGCCAAGCGGATCGGCCCGCTGTTCGCCCACGGCGCCGGCTCGCTGGACATCGCCGTGGTCGAGGGCACGATGGGCCTGTTCGACGGGCTCGCCGGCCGCACCGACAGCGAGTCGACCGCCCAGATCTCGGGCCTGCTGCGCGCGCCGGTGGTCCTCGTCGTGGACGTCGGCGCCATGGGGCAGTCCGTCGCCGCGCTCGTGCACGGCTTCCGCGCCTATGACGAGCTGCTCTGGCTCGGCGGCGTCATCCTCAACCGGGTCGCCTCCTCCCGGCACGAGCAGCTGCTCCGCGAGGCCCTCGACGACATCGGCGTGCCCGTGCTCGGCGCCCTGCGCCGCCACGCCCTCACCGACATCGGCGACGCCGGCGCGCCACTGCCGTCCCGGCACCACGGCGTAGCCCCCGTCGTGCACCACAACCTCGACGCGGTCCGCGCCGTCCGCCGCCTCGGCGAGGTCATCGCCGGCGCCGTCGACATCGACCGGACCATGGCCCTGGCCCGCTCCGCGCCCAGGCTCACCTCCGACCCGTGGAGCGCCGCCGAGGAGGTCGCCGCCGCGCGCACCGCCGAGCCGGCCGTGGCCCGCATCGGCCGCCGCCCCATCATCGGCGTCGCCTTCTCCTATCCGGAGACCGCCGAGCTGCTCACCGCCGCCGGCGCCGAGGTCGTCCCCTTCGACCCGCTGCGCGACGAGTTCCTCCCCGACGGCGCCGACGCCCTGGTCGTCGGCGGCGCCCTGCCCGAGTCCTATGCGGAGGAGCTGGGCTTCAACAGCCGCCTCCGCGCCGCCGTCGCCGCGCACGCCGCCGCCGGCAAACCGATCGCCGCCGAGGGCACCGGCCTCGTCTGGCTCTGCCGCGACTTCAACGGCCGCCCCATGTGCGGCGTCGTGGACGCCTCCGCCCGCGAGACTGACCTCGTCGTCCTCGGCTACCGCGAGGCCACCGCCCGCAGCTCGTCCGTCCTGCTGCCCGTCGGCGCCCAGGTCGTCGGGCACAAGATGCACCGCACCACGATCAGCCCCCGGGCCGGCCTGCAGGCTGCCTGGACCTGGGCCGGCGGCCCGGCGGAGGGCTTCGTGCACCGCGGCGTCCACGCCTCCTATCTCGGCCTGCACTGGGCCGGCACGCCGTCCATCGCGTCCCGCTTCGTGGCCGCCACCGGCGCCGCTGTCGCCCCTGCCCAGGGCCAGTGGACGACGCCCAGCGCCCACCCCTACGGCCGCCCGTCCGTCGTCCCGGCCGCCCAGGCCCCATCGGACAGCGGCTCGACGCTGCAGTTCCCGGCCGCGGCCCCGACCACCGCGGCCGGCGTTCCCGCCGCCGCCAACCTGTCGAAGACCGGCGTGCCCGGCCCGACCGTGCCCGACCCGGCACGCGGGCCGATCGACCCCGCCACTTCCGGCCCGGCTCCGGTCTCGGCTCCGGCTGCTTCCGGTCCGGCTCAGGTCTCGGCTTCGGCTGCTTCCGGTCCGGCTCCGGCTGCTTCCGGCGCGGCTCCGGCTGCTTCCGGCTCGGCTTCCGGCTTGGCCCCAGTTTCGGCTCCGGCTGCTTCCGGCTCGGTCTCGGCCCCGGTCGCTTTTGCCGCGCCTGGCGGCGTCCAGGCTGCTTTCGTTGCGCCTGGCGGCGTTCCGGCTGCCAGCCCGGTGTCGGTTCCCGGTCCGGTCTCGGCGCCCGGCGGGTTCGTCGCTTCGGCGCCGACGACCTATTCGCCGCCGGCCCCGGTCGTGGGCCCAGGCGCTGTGACGCCGGTCTCGGCCCCGTCCACATACTCGTCCCCGGCGCCGGTGTCGGCGCCGTCCAGCTATTCGTCGCCCGCACCGGGCCCGTCCAGCTACTCGTCCCCGGCGCCGGCCCCGTCCAGCTACTCGTCCCCGGCGCCGGCCCCATCCAGCTACTCGACGCCGGCGCCGGTGTCGTCCACCTACTCGTCGTCCGGGGCTTCGGCCGGTCCTGCCGGTTCGGTCTCGGCTCCGTCGGCGTACGCGGCGCCCGGCCCGGCCGCCGGCGCCCCTGCGCACGCACCAGCCGGACCCCGCCCGCCGGCCGCACCGGCGCCCGCCGGTCGCCCGCTGGCACCGACACGGTCACTCGCCGGCACGCCGGCGGAGGCGGCCGCGGGGGCCTGGACGGATCATCCGGCCGTAACCGGGTCGGGAAGCGAGGAGGCGCCGACCGCGGTCATGCAGACGACGGCGACCTCGGGCGCACCATCACCCGCAACCTCGTCCGGCGTCACCGGCGCTCAGTCCGGCGTCTGGTCCGGTGCCGCGTCCGGCGTCACCGGCGCCCCGTCTGGCGTCTCCGGCGCTCAGTCCGGCGTGTCGTCCGGCGTGTCGTCCGGCGCTCCGGCGGGCTCCACGACCGGCGCCTCGTCCGGCGTCTCGTCCGGCGTCTCCGGCGCTGCGGCGGGCTCCACGACCGGCGCCCCGTCCGGCGTCTCGTCTGGCGTCTCGTCTGGCGTCTCCGGCGCTCAGCCCGGCGTGTCGTCCGGCGCTGCGGCGGGCTCGACGACCGGTGCCGGCGGCGACGACGAGCTCGACGGGATCGCGTCGAGCCCGTTCGGCCCCACCAGTCGGGCCGGTGTCGCACTGGCGTCCGCCAGCCACGCAGCGAGCTCCGGCACCCAGCCGACGGGTTCGGGCACTGCGGTGGCGCCCGGGGTTGGGCCGTCCACCGCGGCTGTTGAGGCGAGCGTTAGGGTGCCTTCCACCCCGAACCCGCCCGCGCCGGCCTCCGGACTGCCATCGTCTGGGGTTGTGCCGACGACCGTCTCCGCTCCGCCCGTGTCCACCCAGTCCACGACCTCGCCGCCCACCGCCACGCGACCGCTGAGCGGCCGGGCCAGTGCCGCGAGCTCCGGCAGTGCCGCCTCTCCCGTGTCCGGAGCCGCCGTGATTGGCTCCGAGGCCGTCGGTGGGTCCACCGGCGGGGCCGATCCCGGGTCAGGGACCGGTGCCTCGGGGTACCGGCCTGCGGAGGGCTCCGCGGCGCCGTCGGCGACATCGTCCGCCGTGCCGGTGTCGACGCCGCCGCTGAGCGGGCAGAGCGGGCACCAGTGGTCGAGCGCGCCGGCGACATCGTCCGCGGTGCCGGTCTCGTCCGCCCCGATGCCGACCGTCGCGGCGCCCGTGTCGGCGGCGCCGGCCGGGATGACGGTGATTCCCGCCGCCGGGTCCGACCTGGTCGCGTCCGATGAGGCGCCGACCGCGTACCTGCAGCTTCCGGCCCAGGGGCACGACCCGCTCGGCGCCGCCGACCACAGCCCCGTCTCGGCACCGCCGGACTCCGGCACCGCGGCGCGTGGCGGCATGACCGGCGGGCCGGCGCGGGCCGCTGCGTCCGGGGAGCCGAGGCCCGGGCATTCGAGGTCCGGGGAGGGCGCGACCGGTGAGGCGGGGCGTGCCGGGGACGCCGGGGACGGGCCGCCGACGTCGGGGCCGCCCGCCGGCGGGGCGACGGAGGCCGCCTAGTGTCGACCTGGTCGGTGGCGTTGCGCCGCTTCCCGTCGCTGTCGGTCCAGACGCCCAGGTTGTCGGTGCGGCCGTTGTGCGCCGACGACGACAAGCGGGTCGGTGAGATCTTCGCGGACCGTCTCGTGCGGCGGTGGCTGCCGATCGCGCAGGACGACAACAGCGAGTTCGACGGCTATTCGTGGTGCACGGAGCTGGCCGTGGAGCGCCGCGACAGCGGCGCCGGCGACCACTACGGCATCGTGCGACGCGAGGACGAGCGGCTCGTCGGCTGCCTCTGGACGAAGAACACCGACTGGCTGAACCGGTCGACGGAGATCGCATACGCGGTGGCCGCCGACGCCCGCGGCTACGGTGTCGCCCCCGAGGCGGTCGACGTCCTGGCGCTGTCGCTGCTGCTGGAGCACCGGTTCCAGCGGATCGAGCTGCGGGTCGCACCCGGCAACGTGGCGTCCCGGCGGGTGGCGGAGAAGGCCGGGTTCACGTATGAGGGCCTGATGCGCAACGCCGGGTCCCTGCACAGTGGCCGGGTCGACCTGGAGAGCTGGTCGCTGGTCCCCGCCGATATCCGCTGACCGCACCTGCCCCGCAGGTCGAGGTCACGGGCCGCACCGGAGCTTCGCCGCCGACGTGAAGCCGGCCTGCACAAGTGCCACGTGCGCCGGGCGATCCTGCCGCAACCCGGAGGATCCCCGGGCCTCTGACCGGGGGATCCTTCGGCCGGAGGACCGGCTGCGGGACGAGTTCGGCCGATCTGGCCGTGGCCCGGTGGTGAGGGTGTCGGGGTCAGCGGCGGGGTTTGAAGGCTCGAGGCTTCGCGTTCGCGCCGTAGGCGATCGTCGTGCTCGGTGGGGTGAACTGGCGCACGGCGGTGCCGGTCAGAGCGTCGCGGAGGGTCTCGGCGACCGTCTCGCGGGGTTTGCCGGCGTTGGCCGAGCCGACCCGGTGCAGCGGGTTGTCGGGGTCGGCGATGAAACCGGCGATCGTCAGGCCGGGCGTCATGCCGACGAACCAGGCGGCCCGGTTGTCGTCGGTCGTCCCGGACTTTCCGGCGACGGGGCGGCGGACGGTGGGGTACACCTTCGACGCGGTGCCCCAGCCGCCGCAGTCGCCGGTGGCGGCCTTGAAGCCGGTGACGCATCGGGCCGCGTCGACCGCGCCCCGGGCCACGTCGGGGGAGAGGACGCGGGCGCAGCGCGGGGCGGCTACCGGCACACCTGCCGCATCCGTTGCCTCGGTGCCGTCGACCTGTCTGATCGAGGTGACGGGGATGGGTTCGCAGTGGATGCCGTCGGCGGCGACGGTGGCGAAGGCGCCCGCCATCTCCAGGGGGGTGGTGTCGGCCACGCCCAGGGTGAAGGCGCCCCACGTCTT
Organism: Dactylosporangium siamense; assembly: GCF_016862795.1. GTDB lineage: Bacteria > Actinomycetota > Actinomycetes > Mycobacteriales > Micromonosporaceae > Dactylosporangium > Dactylosporangium siamense. Next base: position 54,695 of record NZ_BONQ01000056.1, read on the forward strand.
CGCCTTCGCCGGGGAGGCCTGCAGCCGGTCGATGCCGGTGCGCCAGTGCAGGCCCAGGCGCTCCGCCATGCGGACCGCGGACTCGGCGCCGACGCGCTGTTCGAGCTGGACGAAGAAGGTGTTGACGGACTTGCCGAAGCCGGACCACATGGTCTGGCGGCCGGTCATGGAGTTGGAGGCGTTGGAGGGGCACCAGCTGTCGACGCCGCAGCGGGCCGGGCTGTCGCGGCCGGTCTTGTACTTCGACACGAAGGTCTTCGGGGAGTCGATCGCGGTCGACAGGGGCATGCCCTGTTCGAGGGCGGCGAGCAGCGTGAACATCTTGAAGGTGGAGCCGGCCTGGTAGCCGGCCATGTCGCCGCCGCCCAGCAGCGGGTTGACCGTGTTGGGGTAGTTGCCGCGGAGGCGTTTGCGCTGGCGGGGGTCGGAGTGCGGGCCGTTGCTGGCGCGGTCGAGGGAGTAGGTGCGGTTCACGGCCATGGCGCGGATGAGGCCGGTGCCGGGTTCGACGGCGACCTGGCCCAGGGCGTACGCGCTGCGGGTCTTCTCCCGCTTCAGCACCTGCGCCTGCGCGACGGCCTGGATGCGCGGGTCGAGCGAGGTGACCACGGTGTAGCCGCCGCGGCGCAGCTTGTCCAGGCGCTCGTCGGAGGTGGCGCCGAGCCCGGGCTGGTTGCTCCACCAGGACCGGAACATCGCGCAGAAGAAGCCCCAGCCGGGCTGGGTGGCGAGGCAGTCGTTCGGCGGTTCGCTGAGTTTCAGCGCGATCGGGGTGGCCCGCGCGGCCGAGGCCGCCGCGGCGTCGAGGTAGCCGAGGTCGGCCATCCTGTCTATGACGTAGTCACGGCGGACGGTGGCGGCCGAGGCACCGGCGGCGGGGTCGTACGAGGACGGCGCCTGGACCAGGCCGGCCAGCAGGGCCGCCTCGGGGACGGTGAGGTCGGCGGGGCGCTTCGAGAAGTACACCTCGGCGGCGGCGAGGACGCCGTAGGCGCGGTGCCCGAAGTAGGCGACGTTGAGGTACCGCTCCAGGATCTCGGTCTTGCTCATGTGCTTTTCGAGCTCGATCGCGAGCTTCATCTCACGCAGTTTGCGGGCGCCGGTCTGCTCCGTCGCCTCGGAGACCTCGGCCGGGGTGTCGGCGCTGTCGCGCAGGACGTTGCGCACGTACTGCATGGTGAGCGTCGAGGCGCCCTGCGAGACGGCGCCGGCCTTCTGGTTGGCGACGAACGCGCGGGCGACGCCCTTGAAGTCGACGCCGTGGTGCTCCCAGAAGCGGGCGTCCTCGGCGGCGACGATGGCCTTCTGGATGTTGGGCGAGATCGTCTTGAGGGTGGTGTACGTGCGGTACTCCTCGTAGAACTGCGCGAGCAACGTCGTGCCGTCGGCGGCGTAGACGTGGCTGGTCTGCGCGGGCAGCGAGGAGCGCAGCGCGCCGACCGGGGTGGCGAGGGCGTCGGTGCCGCGCTTCACGCCGGCGCCGGTGAGGGCGACCATCGGATAGATGAGCGCGGCGATCACGAGCCCGACGATGAGCCCGGTCCGGACGAGGGCCACGAATCCGCCGGCCACCCGGAGCGTGCGCGCGATCACATCTCCAAGCTAGGACAAATCGCCTCGCTGTACGCGACGATCGCCTGATGCTGCGGTTCCATGGTGATGCCGAGGTCGCGCCGGGTCTGGTCGACCTGGCGGTCAACGTGCGACAGGAGACGCCGCCGTCGTGGCTCACGGGCCCGATCGCGGCGTCGCTGGCGCACCTCGCGCGGTATCCGGATCCGGTGGAGGCGACGGCGGCGATCGCGGCGCGGCACGGGCGGCCGGCTGACGAGGTGCTGCTGACCGCGGGGGCCGCACAGGCGTTCACGCTGCTGGCGCAGGCGCTGCGGCCCGCGCACGCGGTGGTGGTGCATCCGCAGTTCACCGAGCCGGAGAGCGCGCTGCTGACCGCGGGCCACGCGGTGGACCGGCTGATCCTCGACGCCGAGGACGGATTTACACTGAAAAATCCGCCGGAATCGGCGGATCTCGTCATCGTCGGAAATCCCACCAATCCAACGTCATGTCTGCATAAATCAGCGCAAATCGCGAGCTGGGTCAGGGCAGGGCGGACGGTCGTCGTCGACGAAGCGTTCGCGGACACCGTCCCCGGGGAGCCCGAAACGCTCACCGGCAACCGCGACGTCGTCGTCATCCGGAGCCTGACGAAGACCTGGGGCCTCGCCGGGCTGCGCATCGGCTACGTCCTGGGCCCCCGCGACCTGATCGCCGAACTGGCCCGCCACGCACCCCTGTGGAGCGTCTCGACGCCCGCCCTGGCCGCCGCCCTCGCGTGCGCGTCGCCGCGCGCCGTGCAGACCGAGCGGGCCATCGCGGAGCGGCTCACCGCCGACCGGGACCACCTCGTCGCCGCGCTGCGCCGGGAAGGCGTGGCGGTCGCCGGTGTGCCCCGCAGCTCGTTCGTGCTGATCAGGGTCGCCGATGGCACGCGGGTCCGGGAGGCGCTGCGGGCCCACGGCTTCGCGGTGCGACGTGGCGAAACGTTCCCGGGACTGGGCCAGGACTGGTTACGTATTGCGGTGCGGGACACTGCCACGAGTGACGCGTTCGTCGCGGTGTTGTCGAAGGTACTGGGAGGGTGAGCATGCTTACGGAGACACTCGCGGCGATCCGGCCGCTCGACGACGAGGCGATCGCGGCGGCCAGGGCGCTGCAGGCCAGGCTGACGAAGCCACCGGGCTCGCTCGGTGCGCTGGAGATGCTCGCGGTGCGCCTCGCGGGGCTGGCCGGCGCGTGCCCGCCGCCCATCCCGGAGCCCGCCGCGCTGGCGATCTTCGCCGGCGACCACGGGGTGCACGCGCAAGGGGTGACGCCGTGGCCGCAGGAGGTCACGGGGCAGATGGTCGCCAACTTCCTGGCCGGCGGGGCGGTCGTCAACGCGTTCGCCCGGCAGTGCGGCGCGACCGTCACCGTCGTCGACGTCGGCGTGAAGACCACCCTCGACCCGGCCAAGGGGCTGGAGCTGCGCAAGGTCCGGGCCGGCACCCGTGACCTCAGCGTCGAGCCGGCGATGACCCGCGAGGAGGCGCTGCAGGCCGTCGAGGTCGGCATCGAGATCGCCCAGAAGCTCGTCGACGAGGGCGCGAAGGTGCTGCTGACCGGCGACATGGGCATCGCCAACACCACCCCGTCGGCGGCGCTGATCGCCGCGTTCACGCACGCCGACCCGGCCGCGGTGACCGGCCTCGGCACCGGCATCGACAGCGAGACCCACGCCCGGAAGGTGGCGGTCGTCACGTCCGCGGTCGTCGCGCTGCACGCCGAGGACCCGGTCGACGTCCTCGCCGCCGTCGGTGGCCTGGAGCACGCCGCCCTCGTCGGCTACATCCTGCGCGGCGCGGCGCTGCGCGTTCCCGTGATCATCGACGGGGTCATCGCCGCGTCGGCGGCCCTCGCCGCCGCCGCGCTCGCCCCGGCCAGCACCGCGGCGATGGTCGCCGGGCACCGGTCGGCCGAACCCGGCGCCAGCGTGGCGCTCAGCTATCTTGAGCTGGAACCGCTCGTCGACCTGGGCCTGCGCCTGGGCGAGGGCACCGGCGCCGTCCTGGCGCTGCCGATCGTGGCCAGTGCTGTCCGCGTGTTGCACGAGGTAGCCACTTTCGACTCAGCTGGAGTTGCCCACAAGTGAACCCATACCCCCTCGGTCTGGTGCTCAACGGTTTGCGTGTCCTGGTGGTCGGCGGCGGTGCCGTGGCCACCAGGCGCGTTCCCGCGCTGCTCGACGCCGCCGCGGACGTCGTGCTGGTGTCACCCCACATCACCCCGGCACTGCGGGCGCACGTCGACGCCGGCCGGGTCACCTGGCGCGCCCGGCGCTTCGAGCCGTCCGACATCGACGACGCGTGGCTGGTCCACGTGGCGGTCAGCGACCCCGACGCGGCGGCCACGATCAGCGACCTCGCGGCGGCCCGCCGGGTCTTCTGCGTCCGTGCCGACGACCGCCACGCCGCCACCGCCTGGACCCCGGCGGTGACCCGGCAGGGGCCGGTGACCGTCGCCGTGCTCGGCGGGGGCGACCCGGCCCGTTCCGTCGCCGTCCGTGACGCGATCGGCGAGCAGCTCGCCGCCGGCGCGATCGTGGCCGCCACCCCGCCCGAGGCCGCACCCGGCCGGGTCGCGCTGGTCGGCTCCGGCCCCGGCGACCCGGAGCTGCTGACGGTCCGGGGGCGCCGGCTCCTGGCCGCCGCCGACGTGGTCGTCATCGACCGGCTCGCCGCCGGGCTCCTGCTGGACGAGTTGCGGCCCGAGGTCGAGCTGTTCGACGCCTCGAAGATCCCCTACGGCCCGTCGGCCGCGCAGGAGGAGATCAACCGGGTCCTCGTCGACCGGGCCCGGCAGGGGAAGTTCGTGGTCCGGCTCAAGGGCGGCGACCCGTACGTCTTCGGACGTGGCGGCGAGGAACTGCTGGCCTGTGTGGCAGCCGGGGTGCCGGTGAGCGTCGTGCCCGGCATCAGCAGCTCGATCGCGGTGCCCGCCGCGGCCGGCATCCCGATCACCCACCGGGGGCTGGCGCACGAGTTCACCGTCGTCTCCGGGCACCTCGCGCCGACCCACCCCGAGTCGCTGGTCGACTGGGCCGCCCTCGCCCGGCTGCGGGGCACCCTGAGCATCCTGATGGGCCTGAAGAACCTCCCGGCGATCGCCTCGGTCCTGCAGGAGCACGGCCGGGCGCCGGACACCCCGGTCGCGGTGATCCAGGAGGGCACGACCCGCGGCCAGCGGGTGGTGCGCGCGCAGCTGTCCACGGTCGCGGACGCGGTGAAGGAGGCGGCGCTGCGCCCGCCCGCGGTCATCGTCGTGGGCCCGGTCGTCGACGCCCTGACATAGCCGTTTTGCTCATGATCCGGAAGACCTGTGCACCCAGGGGTACACAAGGTCTTCCGGATCACGGGACGTTACGAGCGGTCGAGCTCCAGCGCGCAGCGGATCAGACCCAGGTGCGAGTACGCCTGCGGGTGGTTGCCCAGGGCGCGCTCGGTCAGCGGGTCGTACTCCTCCGGCAGCAGGCCCGTCGGGCCGGCGCACTCGATGAACTGGGCGAAGAGCTCCTCCGCGTCGGCCCGGCGGCCGGTGCGCAGGTACGCCTCGATCATCCACGTGGTGCAGAGGTGGAAGCCGCCCTCGACGCCGGGCAGGCCGTCGTCCCAGCGGTACCGGTACACCGTCGGGCCCTCGCGCAGGTCGGCCTCGACGGCCAGCACCGTGGCCAGGAAGCGCGGGTCGTCGTCGGAGAGCAGACCGGACAGCCCGATCCACAGCACCGACGCGTCCATCTCGTCGTAGCCGTAGGCCACGGTGTAGGCGCCGAGCTTCTCGTCCCAGCCCTTGTCGAGCACGTTCTCGGCGATGGTGGTGCGCAGCGCCCGCCACGCCTCCGGCACCGCCCGGCCGGCCCGCTCGAAGAGCTGGATGCCCCGGTCGACGGTCATCCAGCACATGACCTTCGAGTAGACGTAGTGCCGGGGTCGCCGGCGCGCCTCCCAGATGCCGTGGTCGGGCTCGTGCCAGCGCCGCTCGACCGCCTCGACCATCGCCTCCATGAGCGCGAAGTCGCCGGCCTCCGGCGGGCGGAGCTCGGCGAGGGTGGTCACCAGGTCGGCGACCGGGCCGAACACGTCGAGCTGCACCTGGCCGTTGGCGGCGTTGCCGACCCGCACCGGGCGGGAGCCCGCGTAGCCGGGCAGCGCCTCGATGACCGCCTCCGGGCCGAGCTCGGTGCCGTCGAGGTTGTACAGCGGGTGGAGCCGCTCCGGGTGCCCGTCGGTGTTGTCGGCGACCTTCAGCGTCCACCGCAACAGCGACTCGGCCTCCTCGGTGGAGCCGAGGTCGACGAGGGCCTTGGCGGTCAGCGACGCGTCGCGCAGCCAGCAGTACCGGTAGTCCCAGTTGCGGGACCCGCCGACCTCCTCCGGCAGTGAGGACGTCGCCGCGGCCAGGATCGCCCCGGTCGGCTTGTGCCACAGCCCGCGCAGCGTGAGCGCGCTGCGCTTGACCAGGTCACGGGCGACCGACGGCAGCTTCAGCGCGTCGGACCAGTCCCGCCACGCGGCCTCCGCGGTGATCTGCCGCTCGTCGAAGCGCTCCTGCGGCGCCTCGATCGAGTCGGTGCCCAGGCGCAGCTCCAGCATGGCGCTGCCGCCGGTGGCGCCGAGGTCGACCGTCGCCCGCGCCAGGTCGCTGTGCCCGTCGGAGCTGATCTCCCACTCGATGCCGGGGGAGTAGAGCACCATCGGCTCGTTGGAGCCGAGCACCAGCAGGCCCTCGTCGCCGATCGGCTGCAGCCGGATGTGCACCTGGCCGAAGTCCGGGCGCGGCACGAAGTCGATCCGGGCCCGGGAGCTGCCCGACAGCACCCGGATGAGCGAGTTGCCGGTCGGGTGGTGGTCCAGCCAGTCGGTGACCGTCAGCCCCGACCAGCGGGTCTCCACGGTCATCGTGCCCGGCCGGTACCGCTGGCCGAGCGGGATGCCACCGCGCTCCGGCTGGACCGTGAAGTGGCCCGCCGCGGTGTCGCCGAGCAGGTCGGCGAAGACCGCGCCGGAGTCCGGCTTCGGGTGGCACAGCCAGGTGACCCTGGCGGCCGGCGTCAGCAGGGCGACGGTGTGCGTGTTGGACAGCATCGAGTGCCGCTCGATCGGCACTGCCTGCTCGCCGAACAGCCAGCGCCGCCGGGTGTGCAGCAGCAGCTCCAGCACGCCGACGGCCACCTCGGCGTCGGTGATGCTGAAGCGGGCCTGGGTCTCGCCGGCACCGACCTTGATGCCGAGGTCGGGCCCGTGCAGGTGGGCGAAGGCCTTCTCGTCGGTCGCGTCGTCGCCGAGGTACACGATGGCGCTCGCCGAGACCTGCATCCGCAGCGCGTCGACGGCGAGGCCCTTGTCGGTCGGCACCACCGACAGCTCGATGACCTCCTTGCCGGTGGTCACCTCGATGTCGGGCCACAGGGCCGCACCGCTGCGGACCGCGTCGAAGACCCGCCCGGCGACGTCGCGGGGGGCGGCGCGGGTGTGCACCGCGACGCTGGCCGGCTTCGCCTCGAGGCGGACCCCCGGCTGGTCGCGGCAGATCGCGTTGAGCGCCGCGTGCAGCTCCGCACGTCGCTGCTGGCGCTCCGGTGGCAACTCGTCGACATAGCCGACGTCGAACTCGGAGCCGTGGCTGCCGACCAGTCGCACCTCGGCGGGGAGGCGGGACAGGGCGGCCAGGTCGCGCAGCGCGCGACCTGAGATCACGCCGACGGTCGTCTGCGGCAACGAGGACAACGCGCGGACGGCCGCTACGGATTCTGGGCTGGGTGTCGCCTTCGTTGGGTCGGCGACGATGGGCGCGAGGGTGCCGTCGTAGTCACATGCCACCAGGAGGTTCGGCACGCGGGCGACGCGCAGCACCGCCGCGCGGAGGTCCGGGTCGAGCGAGAGGACGGTGCCTGTCGCCGAGTGTTGGTTCATGTCCGGCCTGTTCGTGGGAGCGATGGAGGTCGATGAAGCGATTGACGTGCACACGGCGGTGCAAGGGCGGGCGTGTGGAGGTCAAGATGCTGCGCCGAGAGCGTCCAGAAACGCGTCCGCCCAGGCGCGGACATCGTGTGAGCGCAGGTGGGAATGCATAGCATGCATCCGTTTGCGCCCTTCGACCGGGTCTACGTGGATTGCGCGCATGAGGGCGTCTTTCACCCCGTCGAGGTCGTGCGGATTGCACAGGAACGCCTGACGCAGCTCGGCCGCCGCGCCGGCGAATTCCGACAGCACGAGGGCGCCGCCGCCGTCGGCGCGAGCACCGACGTATTCCTTGGCAACCAGATTCATGCCGTCCCTCAGCGGAGTCACCATCATGACGTCGGCCGCGACGTACAGCGCGGCCAACTCAGCCCGACTGTACGACTGATGGAGATAGTGCACGGCCGGTTGGCCAACTCGTCCGTACTCCCCATTGATCCGCCCGACCTCACGTTCAACGTTCACCCGCAGCGTCTGGTAGTGCTCCACCCGCTCCCGACTCGGCGTAGCCACTTGTACCATCACCGTCTCCGGTGCCGTGAGTCGCCCATCCGACAACAATTCGCGAAAAGCCTTCAGCCGCCGCTCGATCCCCTTGGTGTAGTCCAGTCGGTCCACCCCGAGGATGATGGTCTTCGGCTCACCCAACTCCGTCCGGATCGCCTTGGCCCTGGCCTGCACTTCCGGCGAGCCGGCGAGCCGCTCCATCTCCTCGACGTCGATGGAGATCGGGAACGCCTCGGCCCGCACCGTGCGGCCCTCCCACTCCACGACGCCGCGCCGCACGCGGGTGCCCAGCAGATGTCGGGACAGTTGGACGAAGTTCTGTGCGCCGAGTGGCCGTTGGAAACCAACCAGATCGGCACCGAGCAGACCCTTGAGAAGTTCCGCCCGGCGGGGTAGTTGCATGAAGAGTTCGACCGGGGGGAATGGAATGTGCAGAAAAAACCCGATCTTGAGATCGGGTCGGGTCTCGCGCAGCAGGGCCGGCACGAGCTGCAGCTGGTAGTCCTGGATCCATACGGTGGCGCCGGGTGCCGCGTCGTCGGCGACGGCCTTGGTGAACCGCTCGTTGACCAGCCGGTACGACTCCCACCATCGTCGTTTGAAGATCGGTGTCTCGACCGCGTCGTGGTACAGCGGCCACAGGCTGGAGTTGGAGAAGCCCTCGTAATACCGCTCGACCTCACCCGCGCTGAGCGCGACCGGGTGCAGCTTCACCCCGCCGGCCTCGAACGTCTCCTCCGGAAGCTGCGAGTCCCCGGTGCCGCCCGACCAGCCCACCCACGTCCCGTTGCGCTGCTGGAGCACCGGCTCGAGCGCGGTGACCAGGCCTCCTGGGCTCCTGCGGAAGCTGACCTCGCCGTCCGGCCCGACGACCTTGTCGACCGGCAGCCGATTGGCGACCACCACGAATGCACTGTTTCCAGCCACGTGTCGTGTCCTCCCCCTGGGTGATCCACCCTCGTACTTTCAGCCTACTGATCCCCGAAGGGGCCCGGCAGCATGCAGCGTGCTGGCTCACAGGTGCGATCCTGCTGGGCATGTCCTCGCACGATGCCTACGGCGAACCCGAACGGGGCAGGACCTTCACGGTCGTCCTGCTCGCGTTGCTGATCCTGACCGTTATCGGGGCTTTGTTCGGGTTCGTGCTGGGTCGTCGGAGCGACGGCGACACAACGTCGGGCGCCGGTAACGCACAGTCTCCAGGACCATCGACGGCCGTCACAACGCAGGGTGCTCCGACGGCTGCGGCCTCGGCCGCCGCCACGCCGTGCCCGCAGTTCATCGGCGACGCCGCCAAGAAGCGCGACCCCAAGGCCGCGCTGCCGTTGACGCTGAAGCTCTTCGTCCGCACCGACAACCGTGAGGCCTGGATCTGCCTGGAGGCCGACGGCCAGGGGCTGTGGTATCAGGGGCACGACAAGAAGAAGAGCTTCTACAACAACGGCGCCGGTGAGACGCCGGAGGACGGGGTCAACGGGCTGCTGCTGAGCACCGTCACCTCGTCCCTCAAGGACGGCAACGAGATATTCATCGCCACCATCAACAACTCCACCATCACCGTCGCCAGGGACAAGTTCGCGGTCTCCGGTGGCCAGAACTACGCCGAGGACGTGCGGGAGTCCCTGCCCAAGAAGTGACGCCCGATTTGGGGACCGGCACCGGGGCCTGGAAAGATTGACCCGACGCGAACACAGACTTACCGGAGGTAGGGGCGCACCGTGGCTCAGTACATCTACGTGCTCGAGAAGGCGCGCAAGGCGCACGGCGACAAGGTCGTGCTCGACAACGTCACGCTGTCGTTCCTGCCCGGCGCGAAGATCGGTGTGGTCGGCCCGAACGGCGCCGGCAAGTCGAGCCTGCTCAAGATCATGGCCGGGCTCGACAAGCCGAGCAACGGCGAGGCCCGGCTCATGCCCGGCTACACCGTCGGCATGCTGCTGCAGGAGCCGCCGCTCAACGAGTCCAAGACCGTCCTCGGCAACATCGAGGAGGCCGTCGCGGACACCAAGGCGAAGCTCGCCCGGTTCAACGAGATCGCCGAGCTCATGGCGACCGACTACTCCGACGCGCTGATGGAGGAGATGGGCAAGCTCCAGGAGGAGCTCGACCACGCCGACGCGTGGGACATCGACTCCGCCCTCGCCCTGGCCATGGACGCGCTGCGCTGCCCGCCGCCGGACGCCGACGTCACCACCCTCTCCGGTGGTGAGCGCCGCCGCGTCGCGCTGTGCAAGCTGCTGCTCGAGGCGCCCGACCTGCTGCTGCTCGACGAGCCCACCAACCACCTCGACGCGGAGAGCGTCAACTGGCTGGAGCAGCACCTGCAGAAGTACGCCGGCGCCGTGCTCGCCGTCACCCACGACCGGTACTTCCTGGACCACGTCGCCCAGTGGATCGCCGAGGTCGACCGCGGCCAGGTCCACGGCTACCAGGGCAACTACTCCACCTACCTGGAGAAGAAGGCCCAGCGGCTGGCGGTCGCCGGCCGCAAGGACCAGAAGCTGCAGAAGCGCCTCACCGAGGAGCTGGAGTGGGTCCGCTCCAACGCCAAGGCCCGGCAGACCAAGTCCAAGGCCCGCCTCGAGCGCTACGAGGAGATGGCCAACGAGGCCGAGAAGACCCGCAAGCTGGACTTCGAGGAGATCCAGATCCCGCCGGGCCCGCGCCTGGGCAACCTGGTCATCGAGTCGAAGGACCTGCTGAAGGGCTTCGACGAGCGGGGCGTGCTGATCGAGAACCTGTCGTTCTCGCTGCCGCGCAACGGCATCGTCGGCATCATCGGTCCCAACGGCGTGGGCAAGACCACGCTGTTCAAGACCATCGTCGGGCTGGAGCAGCCCGACGCCGGTCAGGTCCGCGTCGGCGAGACGGTCAAGCTGTCCTACGTCGACCAGAGCCGCTCCGGCCTCGACGGTGACAAGACGGTCTGGGAGGTCGTCTCCGACGGCCTGGACCACCTCATGGTGGGCAAGGTCGAGATGCCGTCCCGGGCGTATGTCGCGGCGTTCGGCTTCAAGGGCCCCGACCAGCAGAAGCCGACGAAGGTCCTGTCCGGCGGCGAGCGCAACCGGCTCAACCTGGCGCTGACGCTGAAGATCGGCGGCAACGTGCTGCTGCTCGACGAGCCGACCAACGACCTGGACGTCGAGACGCTGTCGTCGCTGGAGAACGCGTTGCTGGAGTTCCCCGGCTGCGCCGTGGTCATCTCCCACGACCGGATGTTCCTGGACCGGGTCGCGACCCACATCCTCGCCTGGGAGGGCGACGAGAAGGACCCGGCCAAGTGGTTCTGGTTCGAGGGCAACTTCGAGGCCTACGAGAAGAACAAGGTCGACCGGTTGGGCCAGGAGGCGGCGCGTCCGCACAGCGTCACCTACCGCAAGCTCACCCGCGACTGAAGTGGCCCGCTTCGTCTATCACTGCGCCCTGCGCTGGTCCGACCTGGACGCGTACGGGCACGTCAACAACGCGCGCTTCCTCACCCTCTACGAAGAGGCGCGCGTTGCATTGATGTTCACCGCGGCGAAGGCGGCCGGGTTGCAGACGTTCGAGGACGGCATCGTCATCTCACGCCATGAGATCGACTACCTGCGTCCCATCGACTACGGCGACCCGGTGCGCATCGAGCTGTGGCTGGAGGAGATCAAGGCGAGTCGATTGACCGTCGCCTACGAGCTCTTCGACGGTGACGCGGTCGCATCCCGCGCGCGGACCGTCTGCGTGCCCTTCGATCTGGCCGCCGGCCGGCCCCGCCGGGTCAAGGACGTCGAGCGCGAGTTCCTGTCCCCGTGGCTTGGCTGAACGGCCTCGGGGCCACGGACGCCCGGGCGTTCCTGGCCCGGGCGGTCCGCCTGGACGCCGGCGCGGTGGTCCGGCTGCGATCGGCGGGTGACGATCGCGTCACCCTCTGGTCACACCTGCCGTGGGGCGTCCTGGTGAGTCGGGCCGTGCCCGGACACGTCGACGGCGATCACACCGTCCTGGCCCGTGAGCTCCTGACGGCCCTCGATGGAGATCTTCCCACGCTTCGGGACAGTGAGTGGCGCTGGTCCATCCCGGGTGACCCGGGAGCCGTCGTGGAGCGGATCCCGGCGGCCGACATCCGGCGCGTCGGGGAGGCCGCCGCGGACACGTTGCGGACCGCCGCGGCGGAGGGGGTGGGGGGCCGGGCGGTCGGTTCGAGGGTGCTCCGCGACGCGCTTCTGGATCACGTGCCGATCGTCGTGACGACCGCCACCGGAGAGCGCGTCGAAATACCGCAGCGGCTCGTGCAGGCGGCCGTGCGAATGGGGTTCACGATGAGCGACCGTGCAGCTGCACGAGACTTTGTCGATGTTCGGAAATCGGGTCCATGGACGGCCCTGGCCTGCGCATATGGCTCTGCCTGGCATCGTGCTGCCAAGACTCTGCTCATCGGATAGACGGTGGTAAGACCCTCACCCGAACGGGTGGGGCGAGGGTGAAATTGGGGGCTGCTGAAACTCGTCCGAACGGGTACCGTCCTCTTTCGGGTCCACCGCCGAGCGAAATCACTCGGCGACGGACTGCTATTGCGGGTGGAGGCCACGGGGGAGCTAGGGAGCGCGGGACGATGCCAAAGTGGCCATGGCGTGCCGAGCAGACGGACGGGTCGCAGACCGACACGACCGTCGCGCAACTGGCACGGGAGGAGCCGACTCCGGTGACCGACGCGGTGTGCGACGGACCCCCGGACGTGGGTGCGGGCGTGATCGCACCGGTGACGTTGCTGCGGGTCGCGGAGGCCCTCGAGCAGCTTGAGATTCGATACCTGACCGATGGGGATGGCAGCCTTCTCGCGCTCTGGGAGCGCCACGCGGTGCTGTTCGCCCTCGAGGGGCCGTCGGACGAGATCCTCGTCGTCCGCGCCCGGCCACACGCCACGGTGCCACCGGACTGGGCCGACCGCTCGTATCGGGTGGTCAACGAGTGGAACCACACGCGCCGCTTCTACAAGGCCTATGTCGGCGACCCCACGGACCGTGGCCAGCTCCCGATCTACGCCGAGATGCAGGTGCCGCTGCTCTCCGGCGCCCACCCCGAGCTCATCGCCGAGCTCGTCGACTGCGCGGCCGTCGTCGCGATGGGCTTCGTCGACTGGCTGCACGACGAGGGTGCCCTGCTCTGACGGTGCTTGCTGCTGCCCCGCCTAATCCGGACAAGTCGGGTAACGGCGGGGCACCGAACCAGCGGCGCTTCGAACAGATCTCCGGGCATGGGACGATAGGGGTCTGATCCCCACCATCATGGAGAACGGACGCCTGTGCCACCGACGAACGACCCCGGCGTGAACCGTCCCGGTGCGACCGTGCCGGACCGGATCCGCAACTTCTGCATCATCGCGCACATCGACCACGGCAAGTCGACGCTGGCCGACAGGATGCTGCAGCTGACCGAGGTGGTCGACGCGCGGCAGATGCGGGCGCAGTATCTCGACCGCATGGACATCGAGCGCGAGCGCGGCATCACCATCAAGAGCCAGGCCGTGCGCATGCCGTGGGTGGTCCGCGAGGGCGACCTGACCGGCGAGCAGTTCGTGCTCAACATGATCGACACCCCGGGCCACGTGGACTTCACCTATGAGGTCTCCCGCAGCCTGGCCGCCTGTGAGGGCGCGGTGCTGCTGGTCGACGCGGCCCAGGGCATCGAGGCGCAGACCCTCGCGAACCTGTATCTCGCGCTCGAGAACGACATGACGATCATCCCGGTGCTCAACAAGATCGACCTGCCGGCCGCGCAGCCCGAGAAGTACGCCGAGGAGCTCGCCCACCTCATCGGCTGTGACCCCGACGACTGCCTCCGGGTGTCCGGCAAGACCGGTGCCGGGGTGTCGCACCTGCTCGACGAGATCGTGCGGCAGCTGCCCACGCCCCAGCCGGGCAACGACGGCGCCGCCCGCGCGATGATCTTCGACTCGGTCTACGACGTGTACCGCGGCGTGGTCACCTACGTCCGCGTCGTCGACGGCCGGCTCGGCGCCCGCGACCGGATCAAGATGATGTCGACCGGCGCCGTCCACGAGCTCCTCGAGATCGGCGTCATCTCGCCCGAGCCGATCAAGAGCGACGGCCTGGGCGCCGGCGAGGTGGGCTACCTCATCACCGGCGTGAAGGACGTGCGCCAGTCCAGGGTCGGTGACACGGTCACCATCAACGCCAGGCCGGCCACCGAGGCGCTCGGCGGCTACAAGGACCCGAAGCCGATGGTCTATTCGGGGCTCTACCCGATCGACGGCTCGGACTACCCGCTGCTCCGCGACGCCCTGGACAAGCTCAAGCTCAACGACGCCGCCCTGGTGTACGAGCCGGAGACGAGCCTGGCGCTGGGCTTCGGCTTCCGTTGCGGCTTCCTCGGCCTGCTCCACCTGGAGATCATCCAGGAGCGGCTCGAGCGCGAGTTCAACCTCGACCTGATCTCCACCGCGCCCAACGTGGTCTACCGGGTGATCACCACCGACGGCACCGAGGTCGCGGTCACCAACCCCAGCGAGTTCCCGGACGGCAAGACCGGGGAGATCTTCGAGCCGACGGTCCGGGCGACGGTGCTGACCCCCAACGACTTCGTCGGTGCGGTCATGGAGCTGTGCCAGGGCCGCCGCGGCGTCCTGCTCGGCATGGACTACCTGTCCGCCGACCGGGTCGAGCTGCGCTACACGCTGCCGCTCGGCGAGATCATCTACGACTTCTTCGACCAGCTGAAGAGCCGCACCAAGGGCTACGCCAGCCTCGACTACGAGCCCAGCGGTGAGCAGGCCTCCGACCTGGTGAAGGTCGACATCCTGCTGCACGGTGAGCCGGTGGACGCCTTCAGCTCCATCGTGCACAAGGACAAGGCGTACAACTACGGCGTCACGATCGCGGGCAAGCTGCAGAAGCTGATCCCGCGCCAGCAGTTCGAGGTGCCGATCCAGGCCGCCATCGGCAGCCGGATCATCGCCCGCGAGACGATCCGCGCCATCCGCAAGGACGTCCTCGCCAAGTGCTACGGCGGTGACATCAGCCGGAAGCGCAAGCTGCTGGAGAAGCAGAAGGAAGGCAAGAAGCGGATGAAGATGGTCGGCCGCGTCGAGGTGCCCCAGGAGGCGTTCATCGCCGCGCTGTCGACGTCCGACGCCCCCGCGGGGGACAAGTCGAAGAAGTGAGGCACTGCCCACGCTGCGGGGCGTCCACGGACGCTCCGCCGGTGGAGTGCGCCGCCTGCGGCTACGCCGTCTTCGTCAACCCCCGCCCGACCGGCACCGCCATCATTTTCGACGACGCCGGGCGCTTCCTGGTGATCCGCCGCGCCCGGCCGCCCCAGCAGGGCTGGTGGGACCTGCCGGGCGGCTTCTGCGACGGCTGGGAGCACCCGTCCGACGCCGCCGTCCGCGAGGCCCGCGAGGAGCTGGGCGTCGAGATCGACCTCGGTGCCTTCGTCGGCTCGTGGATCGGCACGTACGAGTTCCAGGACGAGCCGCTGCCCGTCCTGGACTGCTTCTGGCTGGCTCGGCTGGCCCCCGGCACCACCGGCATCACCCTGGACCCGGCCGAGGGCACCGAACACGCCTGGGTGCCGTTGTCCGATCCGCCGCCTCTCGCGTTCTCCACCATGGAGTCGGCGATACGTGAGGTTCGTCAATCGTCTGGGCGTTTGGTCCCCTGACGGCACGGGCAATAAGAGCACAACCGCAACTGCAAAACCCCCTGGTTGAGGCTCTGAAGGAGGACACCGTGACTGTCACCGGAATCATCACGGCACTGATCGTCGGCCTGATCGTCGGCGCGCTCGGGCGGCTGGTCGTCCCCGGCCGCCAGAACATCCCGATCTGGCTGACCATGGTGATCGGCGTGGTCGCCGCCCTGCTCGGCACCGTCATCGCGAACGCCATCGGCGTCTCCACCGACACCCCCGGCGTCGACTGGGGCGAGCTGCTGATCCAGGTGCTGGTCGCCGCCGTCGGCGTGGCCCTGGTGGTCGGTGTGTCCGGTCGCGGTCGCCGCAGCACCCTGTAACACCCCATCCAGCGAATGGCCCCCAGCCTCCCCGGACTGGGGGCCTTTGCTGTTCCCCGCGCATGGCGTCGCCTTCGATCGGGCTGTTGAGCGGGAACGCCGAAGCGGCCGTGCGCCTCGGAAGTGAGGTGCACGGCCGCTTCGGCGGAAAAGACGGTGCGGGAAAAACGGTGCGGAAAAACGGCGCGGGACTAGCGGAGCCAGGGGACGGAACGGTCGAGCAGGCCGCGCGTCTTGAGCTCCTTGCGCAGCGGGATCTCCTCGTCGATGTAGCCGTTCCAGTTGATGCCCCAGTAGTTGGCCGTGTGCGTGGCCTCGCCCAGCAGCTGGCGCTGGACGGGGGTGCGGTTGGCCCACCACTCGCCGTCGTAGTCGATCGGCATGTCGTCGAGGTTGCGGATCCATCGGTACGTGTACCCGACGAAGAGCATCTTGCGGGTGACGTCCGAGTAGTTCGGCGACCGGGAGTGCCAGAGGCGCCGGTCGAAGATGAAGCAGTCGCCCGGGTTGGCCGTGATCTCGACGGTGCCCTCGGGGTCGGGGTTCTCGATCGTGGTGTCCGCGGGGCGGGGCAGCGAGTTCCACAGGTGGCTGCCCGGGATGACCTTGGTGGCGCCCCGGCCGGTCTCCGACAGGTCGGAGATGACATAGCCGATCTTCAGCGAGAACATCGGCCGCGGCAGGTTGGGGTCCATGGTCTCCGGGTCGGAGTTCTGCCGGTAGCCGTCCTGGTGCCAGCCCCACGAGGGGGCCTCGGTCATCGCCGCGGGCGGGGTGATGTCGAGGTGGTTGTGGTGCGTGTAGATGTTCCAGCCGGCCAGGCCCCACATGTACGGGAAGAGCGTCGGCTGGGTCAGCAGGTGCCCGAAGAGCTCGTCGCGGTTCAGGAAGCCCAGCAGGTGCAGCGTCCCGTCCTTCTTCATGCTGCTGGAGCCGGCTGCCTGCTCCTCGGCGTAGACCCGGTCCATGGCCGCTTCGAGCTGCGCGCGGTGGTCTTCCTTCAGAACGTTGCGGACCAGCAGGAAGCCCTGATCCAGGAATTCCTTGCGGTCGGCCTCGCTGATCGGCTCATAGCCGGTCAGACCGCCGTAGTCGGGTGCAGCGGACGTCATGTCCTCCCCTTACTTTCGTCAACCAGGGAACGACCGATGGTAACGCGAGGTGCACATGGGGCCGACTCCGGAGTTGGCCTCCGGACAGTGCGCAAAGCCGCCCGAACGGCCGACAACCTGCGCGTCGTGCGCGACGTCAAGGTCTGTCAGTAGACCTCGGCGACGACCTGTCCGGCTGCGGTGCCACCACGCTGCGTGACCCGGGTCCAGCCGCCGCTCTTCGCGGTCCACTCCATGTCGTTGAAGGCGACCCGCTTGACGCCGTGGTCCTGGGCGTGCGCGACCAGCCAGTGCGCGTACTGCCAGCCGGTCTTCTGCTCGCGGACCTTGAGCGCGACGCCGACGAGGTCGGCGACGTCGGCGGTGCTGACGTTGTTGCCCCAGTCGAGTTTGACGCCGGCGGTGAGGGTCTTCGCGGCCTCGACGCCGTGGCTGGTGGACTCGGTGACGGTGCAGGCGACCGCGCTGGTGGCGTCGCCGCTCAGCGCGCGGGCCATGATCTCCGACTCGTCGACCCACTTCTCGTAGGCCTCGGGGTGAGCGCTGCGCTGGACCTCCTGCGCGGCGTCGGTGACCCGCATCTTCTCCCAGCCCTTGACCTTCAGCAGGGCGGTGTAGAAGGCGTTCGCGGCGAAACGGGGGTCGGCGATCTGCTCGGGCTTGCCCCAGCCCTGGCTGGGCCGCTGCTGGAACAGGCCGATCGAGTCGCGGTCACCGCCGCTGAGGTTCTCCAGCTTCGACTCCTGCCAGGCGGTGGCGAGGGCGACGACCAGCCCCCGCTGTGACACCCCCCGGCGCAGGCCGACGGCGGTGATGGTCGCGGCGTTGGCGACCTGCTCCGCGTCGAGGGGGACCGAGGTGTCCGTGCCCGAGGAGGTGCCCGCGGTGACCGAGGCGTTGCCGGTGTTGATGACGCAGGCGTGGCCCGGCGGCAGCAGCTGCGGCAGGTGGTCGCTGATCCGCTGCACGAGCACGTAGACACCGATGGACGCGACGACGGCGAACACCGCCAACCCCGCCAGCACATGTCGTGTACGCATCGTCACCTCCTCGTTCTGAGAACTCGACCAGCGTACGTCCCGCCCGCCACATGATTCCCGGGTTGCACGCGGGGTCAGGGCGAGTCGGACCGTTCAGCTGAGGCCGTCAGGGATCCAGTTTGGTGGTCTTTTGTCCCTGAATGCCGTAATTCCCTCGATTCCCTCCGCTGAACCGAAATACTCCACCGAGAGCGTTGTCATGGCCGCGACCTCGTCACGGAACGTGTCGGCTTTCTGTCGCCGCAACAGCGCCTTGGTGCCACGCAGCGCGCCCGGCGCACCCCGCACCAACGCCGCGACGAACGAAGCGACCGCCTCGTCGACCTCGCCGGCCGGGACGGCGGCCGTGACCAGGCCGATGTCGCGGGCCCGGGCACCGTCGAAGGTGGCGCCGGTCAGGAACAGCTCGCCGGCGGCGCGCGGGGACAGGCGTGGCAGCACCGTGGTGGAGATCACGGCCGGGATCACGCCGATGCGCACCTCGGAGAACGCGAACGTCGCGTCGAGCGAGCACACCGCGAGGTCAGCGGCGGCGATGAGGCCCAGGCCACCCGCCCGGGCCGGCCCGGTCAGCCGCGCGACGACGGGCTTCGGCCCCTCCCAGATCGCGGTGAGGACCTCGCCGAGCCGGTTGATCGGCGGCCGGCCGGACCCGAACGCGGCCGCGGTCTCCTTCAGGTCGGCCCCGGAGCAGAAGACGGGGCCGGTGTGGGTGAGCACCACGACCCGCACCGCGTCGTCCTCGGCGGCGGCGGCCAGGGCCGCGAGGAGCTCCTCGATCAGGGCCGTCGACAGCGCGTTGCGGTTCGACGGGCTGTCGAGCGTGACCGTCGCCACGCCGTGCGCCGTCTGTGACCGTACGAGTGGCATGCGGGCACACTAGTGAAATGCCCGGAACACTGCCAGAAGGCGAGCCGATCCCGCGCGACGGCGCGCTGCCCGACGGGGTCGCGGACGCGGCGGGGGAGGCCGGGTTCGGGGTCTACGTCCACGTCCCGTTCTGCGCCACCCGGTGCGGCTACTGCGACTTCAACACGTACACCGCCGACGAGGGCGTGCTCAGCGCCGGCTACGCGGAGCAGGTCCTCGACGAGCTGGCCCTCGCGGCGAAGGTGGTCCGGCCGCCCCGGGTCGACACGGTCTTCTTCGGCGGCGGCACGCCGACGCTGCTGCCGCCGTCGGAGCTGGGCCGCATCCTGGACGGCATCGACCGCACCTGGGGTCTGGCCGGCGACGCCGAGGTGACCACCGAGGCCAACCCGGAGTCGGTCGACGCGGCCGGCCTGCGCGGGCTGCGCGCCGCCGGGTTCAACCGGATCTCGCTCGGCATGCAGTCCGCCGCGCCCGGGGTCCTGGCGGTGCTCGACCGCCGCCACACGCCGGGCCGGCCCGCGGCCGCGGTCGCCGAGGCGCACGCCGCCGGCTTCGAGCGCGTGAATCTCGATCTGATCTACGGTACGCCCGGCGAACGCCCCTCGGATTTCGCCGACTCGTTGCGCATGGTGATCGATTCCGGGGTGGACCACGTCAGCGCCTACGCCCTGATCGTCGAGGACGGGACGCGGCTCGCGGCCCGCATGCGCCGTGGTGAGCTGCCGTTTCCCGACGACGACGTCGCCGCCGACCGTTACCTGGCGGCCGAACAGGCCCTCACCGAGGCCGGCATGACCTGGTACGAGGTGTCGAACTGGTCCCGTGACTCGCCCTGCCGGCACAACGAGCTGTACTGGCGCGGCGGCGACTGGTGGGGTCTCGGCCCCGGCGCGCACAGCCATGTGCGGGGGGTGCGCTGGTGGAACGTGAAGCACCCGCACACCTACGCCGCGCGCCTGGCCGAGGGTGCCTCGCCGGGCCACGCCCGTGAGGTGCTCACGGCGGCCGAGCGGCACTTCGAGGACGTGCTGCTGCGGATCCGGCTGTCCGACGGGCTGCCGCTGTCCGTGCTCGACCCGGCGGGGCTGGACGGCGCGCGTCGTTGCCTGGCCGACGGCCTGCTCGACGGTGCCGCGTTCGACGCCGGCCGGGCCGTGCTGACCCTGCGCGGGCGGCTGCTGGCCGACGCGGTCGCCCGGGACCTGACCCCATGAAAAAGGGACGGACCTCGGTGGTCCGTCCCTTCAGCGGGGGTTGTTACTTGATGAAGCGGTAGGTCATCGGGTAGCGGTAGAGCTCGCCGCCGTTGGCCTTCATGCCGGCGATGATCGCGAACACGATGATGATGATCCACGGCACGATGAGCGTGAGGCCGAACGTGCACACCGAGAGCAGGGCACCCACGAACAGGATGATGCCCCACGTGATGTGGAAGTTCAGCGCCTCATTGGCGTGCGCCTTGACCGTGGGCGACTCGTTGCCCTTGGCGAGCAGCGCGATGAGCGGGGCGATGAAGCCGATGAAGATGCCACCGAAGTGGGCGATCAGGGCCCAGGTCTTCTCGTCGCTGTTGGCGTAGCCGACCGGGCCGGCACCGGGGTAGCCACCCGGCTGCTGGTAGCCGCCGGGCTGCTGGTAGCCACCCGGTTGCTGGTAGCCACCGGGCTGCTGGTAGCCCTGCTGGTAGGCGTTCGGGTCCTGGTAGCCGCCACCGCTGGTGGGCGGCGGGTATCCGCCACCGCTGGTGGGCGGATACTGTGCCCCGCCCGGCGTCGAATAGGGGTTGTTGGGGTCGTGCGGAACGCCGTACTCCCCGGGGCGAGGTGGTTCACTCATGGGGGCCACGGTAGGGGTACCGATCAACTATCGCCAGCGACGCGGCATGACTTCTTTTGGACAAACTTTACGCAGACCAGCCCAATAGCGGCGGTTCGCACACATGACGATCATTCCGTGGGCGGCGGGGGCGACGTAGACTGGCACTCGCGAAGTGGGAGTGCCAGTTCTATTGAGGGGGTGCGTATGGCTCTCGACGAGCGCAAGCTCGAGGTCCTGCGCGCCATCGTCGAGGACTATGTCGCCACCCAGGAGCCCGTCGGCAGCAAGGCCCTCGTCGAGCGGCACAACCTGCGGGTCTCCCCGGCGACCGTCCGCAACGACATGGCCGTCCTCGAGGAGGAGGGCTACATCCGGCAGCCGCACACCAGTGCCGGCCGGGTGCCCACCGACGCCGGCTACCGCCTCTTCGTCGACAAGCTGTCCCGGGTCAAGCCGCTGAGCCCCGCGGAGCGCCGGGCCATCGAGCGGTTCCTGATCGGCGCGATCGACCTCGACGACGTCGTGCACCGCACCGTCCGGCTGCTCGCGCAGCTCACCCGGCAGGTCGCCGTCGTGCAGTATCCGAGCCTGTCCCGCGCCAGCGTCCGGCACTTCGAGCTGGTGCCGATCTCCACCACCCGGCTGATGGTGGTCATGATCGCCGAGACCGGCCGGGTCGAGCAGCGGCTCGTCGACCTGCCCGGCCCGATCCTCGCCGACGACGTCACCGAGCTGCGCCAGCGGATCAACGAGAAGCTCGTCGGCAAGCGCCTCGTGGACACCCCGCCATTGGTTCTCGCCCTGGTCGAGGAATCGGTGCCGAGCCTGCGCCCGCCGATGACCGCCCTGTCGACGGTGCTGCTGGAGACGCTGGTGGAGCGCGCCGAGGAGCGGATCGCGCTCGCCGGCACCGCCAACCTCGCCCGTGGCGGCCTGCTGGACTTCCAGGGCTCGCTGCGCCCCATCCTCGAGGCGCTCGAGGAGGAAGTGATCCTGCTCAAGCTCTTCGGTGAGGTCGAGCCGAGCATGACCCGGGTCCGCATCGGCGACGAGAACGAGATCGAAGACCTGCGCAGCGCCTCGATCGTGGCGACCGGCTACGGGCCGGGCTCGATCGTGGTGGGCGGCATGGGTGTGCTGGGGCCGACCCGGATGGACTACCCCGGCAACATCGCCACGGTGCGTGCCGTGGCACGCTACGTCGGCGATCTGCTGGGACAAAGTTGAACCTCATGGACGAGTCAGGGGCATAGGACTCAGTGGCGAAGGACTACTACGGGACTCTCGGTGTCAAGCGGGACTCCACGGCCGATGAGATCAAGCGCGCCTACCGGCGGTTGGCGCGCGAGTTCCACCCGGACGTCAATCCCGATCCCGTGGCACAGGAAAAGTTCAAGGAGATCAACGCGGCCTACGAGGTGCTGTCCGACCCGCGCAAGCGGGAGATGGTCGACCTCGGCGGCGACCCTCTGGCGCCCGGTGGCGGCGGTGGCGGCCCGCAGGGCGGCGCGTTCGTCGGTTTCCAGGACATCATGGACGCGTTCTTCGGCACGACCGCCAGCCGCGGGCCGCGCCCGCGGATCCGGCCCGGCGCCGACGCGATCCTCCGCCTCGACCTCGACCTGCACGAGACCGCGTTCGGCGTCGAGGCGCCGATCACGGTCGACACCGCGGTCGTGTGCGCCACCTGCACCGGCGCCGGCACCGCGCCCAACACCCACCCGACGACCTGCGAGATCTGCGGCGGTCGCGGCGAGGTCCAGTCGGTGCAGCGCACGTTCCTCGGCCAGGTCGTCTCGGCCCGGCCCTGCTCGGCCTGCCAGGGCTTCGGCACCGTCATCCCGCACCCGTGCGCGACCTGCGGCGGCGACGGCCGGGTCCGCACCCGCCGCACGCTGACCGTGAAGATCCCGTCCGGGGTCGAGGACGGCATGCGCATCCGCCTGGCCCAGCAGGGCGAGGTCGGCCCCGGCGGCGGCCCTCCCGGCGACCTGTATGTCGAGATCCACGAGCGCCCGCACGACGTCTATTCGCGCAAGGACGACGACCTGCACTGCCGGGTCACCGTCCCGATGACGGCGGCGGCGCTCGGCACCCGGCTCACGATCAAGACCCTCGACGGCGAGGAGACGGTCGACGTCAAGGCCGGCACCCAGCCCAACCAGACCCTGCGCATCCGCGGCAAGGGCGTCCCGCACCTGCGCGGCGCCGGCCGCGGCGACCTGCACGTCCACCTCGACGTGCGGACCCCGACCCGGCTCGAGCCGGAGCAGGAGAAGCTGCTGCGCGACTTCGCCCGCACCCGCGGCGAGGAGGTCGCTGAGCTGTCCAAGCAGGGCGGCTTCTTCTCCCGGGTGCGCGACGCGTTCAATGGTCACGCGTGAGGGCCTGGAGCGCAGCGGAGGGCACTCACGTGTGTGTTCGGGTTTTTGGTGTGACAGCGTGAGGGTCTGGAGCGCAGCGGAGGGCACTCACGTGTGTGTTCGGGTTTTTGGTGTGACAGCGTGAGGGCCTGGAGCGCAGCGGAGGGCACTCACGTGTGTGTGTTCGGGTTTGGTGTGACCGCGTGAGGGTCCGGAGCGCGTGAGCCTCCCGCTTTTTCTGGTTCCTTCCCTGCCGCCGCCGGATTCCCGGTGGCGGCTGGACGGGCCCGAGGGCCATCACGCGGCCAATGTGCAGCGGCTCTCCGTGGGGGAGTCGCTGCTGCTGTCCGACGGGCGCGGCGGCCTGCTGCAAGCGGTCGTCGTCTCGGCGCACAAGGGCGCCCTGGATCTTGACCTGTCCGCTTCGACCTTCGTCCCGGCACACGACCCGCAGATCACCGTGGTGCAGGGGATCGCGAAGGGGGAGCGGGCGGAGCTGGCGGTGCAGCTGATGACCGAGCTCGGCGTCGACCGGATCGTGCCGTGGCAGGCGGCCCGCAGCATCGCCCGGTGGAAGGACGCCAAGCCGGTCGAGAAGTGGCGCGCCACGGTCCGCGAGGCGGTCAAGCAGTCCCGCCGGGCCTGGTTGCCCGAGGTCACCGACGCGCGGACCACGAAGCAGCTCACCCTGACCGGCACGGTGCTGCTGCTGCACGAGGAGGCGTCGGCACCCCTGTCGACCGTCCCGCTCGCCGGCGACATCACCCTCGTCGTCGGGCCGGAGGGCGGGATCGCGCCGGAGGAGCTGGCCGCGTTCCCGGACGCGGTGCCGGTCCGGCTGGGCCGCGAGATCCTGCGCACGTCGACCGCCGGTGCTGCCGCGCTGGCCGCTTTGTCGGTCCGCCTCGGCCGTTGGTGACGCTCCGCGGCTGGTGACCCCTCCGCACGCTCCCCATGATCCGGTCGACTTCGTGTACCCCTGGGTGGTCAAAGTCGACCATCCCCGCGCCGTGTAGCTGAATATTTGAAGGTCTGGACGACCACCACCCGCGAACCGCAACCACGGCCGGTCACCGGAAATACGACGCACCGTTCAGATCGAGCACGGCACCCGACGACCACTCCGAACCGGCCAGGAACAGCACCGCCTCCGCGACCTCCTCAGGCCGCGCGACCCGGTTGAACGGGCTCTGCGCCCGGATCGCGGCGCCGTCCCCGGCGTCCATGATCGCGTTGCCCATGTCGGTGGCGACGAACCCCGGGGCGACCGCGTTGACGGCGATCCCGCTCGGTGCGAGCGCGAGGGCCAGGGACTGGGTCAGCGAGTTCAGGCCCGCCTTGGCCGCGCCGTAGGCCGGGTAGAGGGGTTCGCCGCGGTACGCGCCGCGGGAGGACACGTTGACGATCCTGCCGCCCTCGCCGAGGTGCCGGGCCGCGCACCAGCAGACGTTGGCCGGGCCGGTCAGGTTGGCCGACAGGGTGTGCTGCCAGGCCGCCTGCCAGGACGCGTAGTCGTCGGTGAGGATCGGGTGCTCGACCGCGACCGCCGCGTTGTTGACGACGACGTCGAGGCCGCCGAGGGAGAGCGCGGCGCCGTCGACGAACGCCCGCACCGCGGCGGGGTCCGTCAGGTCGCCGGAGACGATCACGTGCCCCTCGCCGGGCAGGCTCGCCCGCACCTTCTCCGCCAGTTCCGCGGAGTCGCGGTGGTGCACCGCCACGACGTCACCCCGATCGGCGAACGCCCGCGCGACCGCCTCGCCGATGCCGCGGGAGGCCCCTGTCACCAACACCTTGCGTCCAGACATGGCAGCACCCTACAAGCCGAATACGATGCGACTGTGACTGATGACTGCCTGTTCTGCCGCATCGTCGCGGGGGAGATCCCGGCGACGGTGGTCCACGAGACCGACGACACTCTGGCGTTCCGCGACATCGGGCCGAAGGCGCCGGTGCACGTGCTGGTGATCCCGAAGGCCCATCACAACGACGTGGCCGCGCTCGCCGCCGCCGACCCGGCCCTCGCGGGGAAGGTGCTCGCCGCGTGCGGCGCGGTCGCCGGGCAGGAGGGCCTGACCGGTGACGGGTACCGGGTCATCTTCAACACGGGCCGGTTCGGCGGCCAGGAGGTCTTCCACGTGCACGGGCACGTCGTCGGCGGCCGCCCGCTCGGCCCGATGCTGTCGGCATGACGGCGCTGGAGCGGTACGAGCGGCTGGCCCGCCAGGTCCAGGCCGACGCGCGCGTCCCGGCGCTGAGCGTGGCCATCCACCGCGCCGACCGGCCGTTGTGGACGTTCACCGTCGGCGCCGACGTCGACGCGCGCAGCCAGCTGCGGATCGGGTCGGTCACCAAGACGTTCACCGCGGTCCTGGTGATGCAGTGCCGCGACGAGGGTCTCCTGGAGCTCGACGACCCGATCTCGCGGCACCTGCCGGTGAAGGCGCACGGCGACCTGACCGTCGGCCGGATGCTGTCGCACCTGTCGGGCCTGCAGCGGGAGCCGTTCGGCGACGTCTGGGACACGATGCAGGCGCCCGACGTCGACACCCTGCTCGACCAGCTCGACCGGGCCGAGCGGGTGCTGCCGGCCGGGCGGCGGTTCCACTACTCCAACCTGGCGATCGCGCTGCTCGGCCACCTCGCCGGGACGCTGCGCGGCGGGACCTGGGAGGAGGTGCTGCGCGAGCGGATCCTCGACCCGCTCGGGCTGGACGACACCGTCGTCACGCCGAGCCGGCCCGTCGTCGGGTATCAGGTCGACGCCTGGTCCGACTACGCGCACCCGGAGCCGCCCGACGACTTCGGCGCGGTCGGGCCGGCCGCCCAGCTGTGGAGCACCGCCGCGGACCTGGCGAAGTGGGCCGCGTTCCTGGCCGACCCGAAATCGGTCGACGCCGCCGAAACGGTCCTCGCGGCGGCGACGGTCGAGGAGATGCGGGCTCCGCAGGCGGTGACCGAGGACGTGCTGTGGGCGCGGGGTCTCGGTCTCGGGCTGATCCTGCAGCCGCAGCCGGGCGCCGAGCGGATCGTGCACGTCGGCCACGACGGCGCGATGCCGGGCTTCCTGGCCGGCGCCTACGGGCGGGTCGGCGGCACCGGCACCCCCGGCGCGTTCGGCGCGGCCGCGCTCGGGTCGTCCGGCACCGCCGGGGAGGTCATCGACCTGGCGCACCAGCTGCTCGCCGCGGCGGTCGACGCCGACCCGGCCGACATCGCGCCGTGGACGCCCGCGCCGGCACCGCCGCAGCGGTACCGCTCGGTGCTCGGCCGCTGGTGGGGTGAGGGCTTCGAGTACGTCTTCAGCTGGCACGGCGGCGCGCTGCAGGCCCGGTCGGTGGATCAGCCGGCCAACCGCCCGCCGGCAGTGTTCGCGCCGGTCGACGGCCAGCCGGACGTGTTCCGCACCGTGTCCGGCCGGGAGACGGGCGAGCTGTTGCGGCTGACCCGCGCCGCGGACGGCACCGTGGAGCGGTTGCACTGGGCGACGTACCGGTTCACCAGGGGCCAGGAGACCTTTGACCGGTTCCGGTTCTAACGCGAGATCATGGTGAAGACGGCGCCGTTGGGGTCCACGACGACCGCGATGCGGCCGTGCGGGGAGTCGAACGGCCCGTGCTGGACCTGGCCGCCCGCCGACCGGACCCGGTCGGCGGCGCGGTCGGTGTCCTCGGCGGCGAAGTAGACCATCCAGTGCGGCGGGATGCCCTCCCACGCCTCGGTCATGGTGAGCCGCCCGGCGACGGGGTCGGCGTTGCCGAGGCTCCACGCCGTGTAGTCGAACTGCTCGTCGGCCTCGACCCTGGTCTGCCGGTATCCGAACAGGCCCTGGTAGAAGGTGTCGACGGCGTCCGGTTCGCGGGTGTTGACCTCGGCCCAGCACAGCGCGCCGTCCTCGTCGAACAGCTGCGAGCCGGTGTGCTGGCCGGGCTCCCACGCGCCGAACGCGGCGCCGGACGGGTCGAGGGCGAAGAGCATCCGGCCGTTGCTGGGGATGTCCATCGGCGCGACGATGACCTTGCCGCCGCCGGCGTCGACGCGCCTGGCGGTGTCCTCCAGGTCGTGTGACATCAGGTACAGGCTCCAGGCGGCGGGGGTCTGCTCGGCGCCCGGCATCGGCGGGCTCATCCCGGCGACGACCTTGCCGTCCTTGAGGCACATGACGTAGTGCCCGAAGTCGGCGCCGGTGTCCAGGAACGTCCAGCCGAACAGCGTCGAGTAGAACCGCTGCGCGGCGGCGAGATCGGGTGCCACCAGGTCGGCCCAGCAGGGCTCACCGTCCACGTATCCGCTGCGCTCGACCATGCGTGTGGGCCTCCCGTCGATGTGTTCACCTGCCTCAGTACCACCGTGCGAGTGGGCGTGTCCGGACTTTCGGCGCGAACGGCATGATCGGGCGACCCCGAACCGGGTGATGCGGATATTGGCTGCATCGGGAATGAACCGGACATCGGCAAGAAATGGGAACGGCCGGAGGGGCGGTCAGCCGATACCATGAAGAGCCTGGACATGAAGCCAGCAGGAGCGAGCCCGGAAGCAGGTGCTTGAGGCCCCACGTGGCCGACGTATGACCGAGACCCCGACCCCCGCACCGGCAGTGTCGTCGGAGCCGCCCGTGCGGGCCATCAGCAAGATCACGGTCCCCGACCCGCACACGATGGTCAGGTTGCTCGGCGCGGGAGACGAGATCCTCAAGCTCGTCGAGCGGGCCGTCAACAGCGACGTGCACGTGCGGGGCAACGAGATCACCATCACCGGCACGGCCGCGGACAACGCCCTGGCCGAGCGCATCTTCAGCGAACTCATCGAGCTGGTGCGCAAGGGCGAGACCCTCACCCCGGACAACGTCCGGCGCACCGTCGGCATGCTCCAGCAGAACACCGCCGAGCGCCCCGCCGACGTGCTGACCCTCAACATCCTCTCCCGTCGCGGCCGCACCATCCGGCCCAAGACCCTCGGCCAGAAGCGGTATGTCGACTCGATCGACCAGCACACGATCGTGTTCGGCATCGGCCCGGCCGGCACCGGCAAGACCTATCTCGCCATGGCGAAGGCGGTCCAGGCGCTGCAGGCCAAGCAGGTCAACCGGATCATCCTGACCCGGCCGGCGGTCGAGGCCGGCGAGCGGCTGGGCTTCCTGCCCGGCACGCTCTACGACAAGATCGACCCGTACCTGCGTCCGCTCTACGACGCGCTGCACGACATGCTCGACCCGGAGTCCATCCCGAAACTCATGGCCGCCGGGACGATCGAGGTCGCGCCGCTGGCCTACATGCGGGGCCGCACGTTGAACGACGCCTTCATCATCCTGGACGAGGCGCAGAACACCACGCCCGAGCAGATGAAGATGTTCCTGACCCGGCTCGGCTTCGGTTCGCGGATCGTCGTCACCGGCGACGTGACGCAGATCGACCTTCCCGGGGGCACCCGCAGCGGCCTCAGGGTGGTCCGTGAGATCCTCGGTGACGTCGAAGACGTGCACTTCGCCCAGCTTGGCAGCGCCGACGTGGTGCGGCACAGGCTGGTGAGTGAGATCGTCGACGCCTATGCCAAGTGGGACGAGGCGCAGGAGGCGCAGCAACAGCCGCCGGTGCGCGCCGTCCCGGACCGCGGGCGACGCAGGTAAGCCCCCTTCCAACAGGAGCAGTTGTTGTCCATCGAGATCGCCAACGAGTCCGGCGTCGACGTCAACTCCGACACCATTCTCGCGGTGGCCCGGCACGCACTCGACGAGATGGGGGTCAACCCGCTCGCCGAGCTGTCGATCCTGCTCGTCGACGTCGAGTACATGACCGAGCTCAACCACCGCTGGATGGACGGCGACGGCCCGACCGACGTGCTCGCCTTCCCGATGGACGAGGGCAGCGTCGACCACGGCCCCGGTGAGGGCGGCGGCGAGCCCGCGCTGCTCGGCGACATCGTGCTGTGCCCGGAGGTGGCGGCGAAACAGGCCGCCACCGCCGGACACGCCACGATCGACGAGCTGGCGCTGCTCACCGTGCACGGCACCCTGCACCTGCTCGGCTACGACCACGCCGAGCCGGAGGAGGAGGCCGAGATGTTCGGCCTGCAGGCACGTCTCCTGGAGAGCTGGCGAAAGTGAGTGACATGACCTTGCTGACGACCGCCGCCGGGCTGGTCGTGCTGGCAGGGTTGTTCGCGATGTCCGACGCCGCGCTCAACGTGGTGTCGCCGGCCCGCGCCCACGAGCTCGCCCGCGAAGGCAAGCCCGGCGCCAACGCCCTGCAGGTCATCGCGGCCGACCCGGCCCGCTACATCAACCTGCTCCTGCTGCTGCGACTGCTGTGCGAGCTGACCGCGACCACCCTGGTCGCCCTGGTCACCGCCGCGGCCGTCGGCGGCGACCGGGACTGGCTGGCCGCGCTCATCACGGCCGGCTCGATGACGGTGGTGAGCTTCGTCGTCGTCGGGGTCGGCCCGCGCACCATCGGCCGCCAGCACGCCTACGCGGTGGCCCGGGTCGCCGCGCCCCCGGTCCGCTGGCTCGGCACGGTGCTCGGCCCGCTCGCCCGCCTGCTGATCCTCATCGGTAACGCGGTGACCCCCGGCAAGGGCTACCGCGAAGGCCCCTTCGCCACCACCATCGAGCTGCGCGAGCTCGTCGACCTCGCCGAGCAGCGCGGCGTCGTCGAGCACGGCGAGCGCGACATGATCCACTCGGTCTTCGCCCTCGGCACGACGATCGCCCGCGAGGTGATGGTCCCGCGCACCGAGATGGTCTGGATCGAGACGCACAAGACCGTCCGCCAGGCCCTCATGCTCGCGATGCGCAGCGGCTTCTCCCGCATCCCCGTCGTCGGCGAGAACGTCGACGACGTCCTGGGCGTCGCCTACCTCAAGGACCTCGTCCGGCGCACCTCCGGCGACGCCGCGGCCGGCGACATCCCCGTCGCCCAGGTCATGCGCGACGCCACCTTCGTGCCCGAGTCGAAACCCGTCGACGACCTGCTCCGCGAGATGCAGGCCGCCCGCACCCACATGGCGATCATCATCGACGAGTACGGCGGCACCGCCGGCCTCGTCACCATCGAGGACATCCTCGAGGAGATCGTCGGCGAGATCACCGACGAGTATGACGTCGCCGAGCGCCCCCCGATCGAGGAACTGCCCGACGGCGCCTTCCGGATCACCAGCCGCCTGCCGGTCGAGGACCTCGGCGAGCTGTTCGACGTGGAGCTGCCCGCCGACGAGGTCGAGACCGTCGCCGGCCTCCTCGCCCAGGCCCTCGGCCGCGTGCCGATCCCCGGCGCGACCGCGGTCGTCGCCGGCCTGGTCCTCGTCGCCGAGGGCACCACCGGCCGCCGGAACCGGATCGACACCCTCCTCGTCCGGCGGGCCGACCCCGACGACGAGGAACAGGCCAACCACGACAGCGAAAGGCAGCACGCCGATGCCTGAGGCCCTCTCCGCCGAGGACCAGAAACTGGTCACCCTCGCCCGGGCCGCCCGCGCCCGCATCGGCGCCGTCGAGGGCGCCGCGGTCCGCGACGGCGACGGCCGGACGTACAACGCCGCCTCCGTCACCCTGCCCTCCCTGTCGATCACCGCATTGCAGCTGGCGGTGGCGACCGCGGTCGCGTCCGGCGCCGGCAAGCTCGAGGCGGCCGCGGTCGTGACCGAGGCCTCCTCCCTGGACACCCTGGGCCGCGCCGCCGTCCGTGACGTCTCCCCGTCCGCCCCGATCCACCTGGCCGCCCCCGACGCGACCGTCTTCGCCACCGTCACCGACTGACCGCCGCGGCCCCTGACAGTAGGCTTCCGGGATGCGCAGGGACCGGGTCGACGAGGTCGTCGACGAGTGGCGGGTCCAGCTGCCTGACACCGTCGGGCCCGCGATGGAGCTCGGCAAGCGCATCCACCGCCTCGCCGGGCGGCTGCAGGAGATCGTGCGCGCCGAGACGGCCGCGGTCGGGTTGACGCCGGCCGAGTTCGACGTGCTGTCGGCGCTGCGGCGGGTGGGTGCGCCGTACGCGCTGAAACCCTCCGACCTCGCCAGCGGCCTGCTGCTCACGTCCGGCGGGATCAGCAACGTGCTGCGGCGGCTCCAGCAGGACGGCGTGGTCGAGCGGGCGGCCGACGCCGCCGACGCGCGGGTCGCCTGGGTCAGGCTGACCCCGAAAGGGGTCACCGTCGCGGAGCGGGTCGTGCGGGCCGTGACGAGGGCGCAGGCGCGGCTGTTCGCCCCGGTGCCCGAGCAGTTGCAGCACGACACCGTCAGGCACCTGCGGGAACTGCTGGTCGAGCTGGGCGACGAAGCCGTCCAGGAAGGAGTCTGAGGTGCTGCAGCGGTACGACCCCCGCAACGCCGACATCCGCTACTGGGTCGACGGCGTGCTGCGGCACCGCGACGAGCCGGGCATCTCGCCGTTCGACTCGGTCGTGCAGGGTGGCGACGCCGTCTGGGAGGGGCTGCGGGTCTACGACGGCGGCGTGTACGGGCTCGACGAGCACCTCGCCAGGCTGCGGCGCTCGGCGCGGGCGCTCGGCTTCGAACGGGTCCCGGCCGACGCCGACATCGTGGCCGCGGTCCGCGCGACGCTCGACGCCAACGACATGCGCGACGGGGTGCACGTGCGGCTCACCCTGACCCGCGGCGTCAAGGTCACCAGCGGCATGGACCCGCGGCTGAACCAGGCCGGCTGCACGCTGATCGTGCTCGCCGAGCACAAGCCGCCGGTGTACGACACGGGCGGGCTCACCCTGGCCACCTCAAGCGTGCGGCGGCCCGGGCCGGACGTGCTCGACCCGAAGATCCACCACAACAACCTGATCAACTCGATCCTGGCGAAGATGGAGGCGAACCTCGCCGGCGCCGACGACGCGATGATGCTCGACGGCCGCGGGTTCGTCGCCGAGACCAACGCGACGCACCTGTTCGCGGTCGTCGACGGCGGTCTCGTGACGCCCCGCGCGGTCGCCTGCCCGGAGGGCATCACCCGGGACACGGTGCTGCGGCTCGCACCCGCCGAGGGGCTCCAGGTGCAGGTCCGCGACGTGTCGCAGGTCGAGATGTACACCGCCGACGAGGTCTTCTGCACGGGCACCATGGGCGAGATCGCCGGTGTGGTGGCGATCGACGGCCGGCCCATCGGCACCGGCGCGGTCGGCCCGGTCACCGCCCGCCTCGCCCGGGTGTACCGGCAGCACGCCCGGGAGCACGCTCAGAGACTGTGGGCCGACAGCTCCGTGTAGAGCGGGGTCGCGGCCTCGACCAGCCAGGACAGGCGCGGCGGGACGTCGGCGGGGCGCGGGTCGTGGGCCGCGAACCCCGTCGACGCCTCGACCGCCGCGTACCAGTGCGGCGCCCACACCCCGTCGGTGTCGCGCCGCCCGGCGGGCCAGGCCAGCATCGCCGGGTCCCAGGGGATGCCGAGCGCGCCGCAGAGCCGCCCCAGGGTGCCGGCTGGGTCGCGCAGGACGTCGGCGGCGTCGACGACCGGGCCGCCGTGCGCGCGGAAGATCTCGACCTGCTGTTCGTAGCCGAGGTCGGCGAGGGTCGGCTCGCCGCGGACCTTCGCGTACGACGCGACCACGTGCGCCGGATCCCGGATGAGGAACGCGTTGTGGACCGAGCCCAGCCACTCCCGGCCGACGTCCGGCAGCAGGTGGTGCGTCATGTGCTTCTGGTAGAACACCCCCGCCGGCACCGGCGCGAGCAGCGCCCCCGCCGCCTGCGCCCAGTCGACCGGCTGGGACGCGAGGATCTCCTCCCGGCCGGGGTGTTCGAGGCCGGTCGCGGCCAGATAGTGGGCGTAGAGCGGCTCGTCGACGACGACCGTGTCGGCTCTCGCGCCGAAACTGCGCATCATCGCCGTGGAGATGTTGCGGGGGCCGGACCACATCGCCACTCGTACCGTCATGGGCAACGAGGGTAACCGACGTGGCATTCAGGCAGTTTTAATCCTGTATGTGATGGAATCCTGGTGCGCGTCGATGCGATCCACTGGGGCTTCCGGCGCCTACTGTCGGATGCGGAGCCCTGCAGTGCGCCCGCCCCGCCACCAGGCCTACTGGACAACGCCGACAGGTAGCCGACGGATGCACTGCGCGGGAAGGAAGGGGCCGGTCGATGGACCTGCTGATCGACGTGCGAGTGGCGCGACGGGATTCCACGACGTCCGCTGAGACGGCCGGGTCGGCACAGGACCGGACGGTCCGCCTCCGGGCCGACCACACCGGCACCGTCGCCGACCTCATCGCCGCGCTCCTCGGCGACCTCGACCCGGCCGACCGGCCGCAGCAGGCGACCTGGGCCTGGAACCTGCGCACCGGCCGCCGGCTCGACCCGGGCCGCCCGCTCGGCGCGCAGGGGCTGCGCTGCGGCGACACGGTCGTGCTCGGCCCGCCCGAACAGGCCCCGGACGCGCCGGCCGACCTTCCCGCGCACCGCTTCGAACTGCTCGTCGTCGCCGGCCCGGACGCCGGGAGGTGGCTGCCGCTGCCGGCCGGCGAGTTCGTCATCGGCACCGACCCGGCCTGCGACCTGATCCTCGCCGACCAGACCGCCGGCCGGCGCCACCTGCACCTCGGCATCGGCAGCCACGAGGTCGCCGCGACCGACCTGCGCTCACCGGCCGGCACCGGCATCGACGGCGAGCCGCTGCACGGCACGGTGACCCTCACCGCCGGGCAGCTGCTGCGCCTCGGCGCGACCCTGGTCACCGTCGAGGAGGTCCCCGCGGACCTGCCCGGGCCGGCCGGGCCGCCACCGGCGGTCTGGCTGCCGGCGGTGCCGCAGCCCGCCCGCAAGCGGCGCCTGGCGTTCCGGCGGGCGGTGGTCGACCCGGTGGTCGAGTTCGCCGCCGCCGTCGAACGCGCCGAGGCCGACGCCGCGCTCAAGCACCGCGCCGTCCTGCGGACCCGGCGGTCGGCCACCCCGAGCCTGGCGCACCTCGCGCGGGCCGCCGAACGGTACGCCGCCGTCGTGGACGGAGATCACCATGGCGCCCGCGCCGACCACCACGGTGCCCGCGCCGACCTTCACGGCACCCGCGCCGACCTTCACGGCACCCGCGCCGACCTTCACGGCGCTCGCGCCGAGCTCCACGGCGGCCGGGCCGAGCCGTACCAGGGAAGCACCGGCGAATCCGGCGGCATCGGACTGTGGAGCCGCCGGCCCGACGACCGGAACTTCCTCACACTGCGGCTGCGGACCGCTGACCTGCCGGGCCGGCTGCGGTTCGAGCAGCCACCGACCGGACCCGACGCCGACCCCGCGCACGTCGAACGCACCGACGCGCTGCGCGAACGGCACGCCGTCGACCGTGACGTGCCCGTCGAGGCCGACCTGCGGGTCCTCGGCGCCCTCGGGACGGCCGGGCCGGTCGAGGTCACCGACGGGGTCCTGCGATCCTGGCTGACCCAGCTGGCGACCCTCGCCAACCCGACCGACCTCGCCGTCGTCGTGCTCAGCGACGCACCCCAGTGGACGTGGACCGGCTGGCTGCCGCACACCCGGACGCTGACCGCCGCGATCGCCCCCGGCGCGCGCACCATCGCGGCCGGCGAGGAGGACCGCCGGCAGGTCCTCGCCCTCGTCGAGGCACTCCTGCGGCAGCGGCGCCGCGGGCGGCACGCCATCGCCGAGTCGTTCGTCCCGCACGTCGTCGTCGTGCTGCCGGACCCGTCGCTGGTGCCGCCGGCGTCGCTGAACCGGCTCGTCGAGGAGGGTCCGCGCTGCGGGATCAGCCTGCTCGTCGGCGCGGACACCCCGGGCGAGCTACCGCCGGGCGTGTCGGTGCAGGACGGCGAGCCGCTGCCCGCCGACGTCGCCGCCCAGGTCGCCCACGCGCTCGCCGCGACCCCGGACGCCGCCGGCGGCGCCGCGCCACGGGTGGCACCGCTCGCCGAGGTGCTGAACCTGACCGACCTGAGCCCGAGCGCGATCGTGAAACGCTGGGTGCCCTCGACCCGCGACCGCGGCCTCGCCGCGCCGATCGGCCTCGGCGGCAAGACCGCCGGCGGGATCGGCCCCGTCACCGTCGACCTGCGCCGCGACGGTCCGCACGGGCTCGTCGCCGGCGTCGGCGGCTCCGGCCGGTCGTGGCTGCTGCGGTCATACCTGGCGGCCCTCGCCGCGACGTACCCGGCGAACCGCCTCACGTTCGTCCTGGTCGACTTCTCGGGGCCCTCGTTCGCGGAATGTGTGGAACTGCCGCACACCGTCGGGGTGTTCACCGACACCGACCCGCACCGCACCCGCCGGGTCCTCGTGTCGCTCAACGCCGAGCTGCGCCGCCGCGAGGCGGTCCTGCGCCGGCACTCGGTCAAGGACATCGTGGAGATGGAACGCAAGTTCCCGGCGGCGGCGCCGGCGAACCTGCTCATCGTCGTCGCCGAGTTCGTCGACGCGCCCGCCGACTTCGTGCCGGGGCTGCGGGAGCTCGCCCGCCGCGGCCGGCACGCCGGGGTGCACCTGCTCCTGGCCACCGCGAAACCGCACGGCGCCGTCGACGACGACCTGCGGGCCGAGGCCGACCTGCGCATCGCGCTGCGGGTCGAGGAGGAGGCCGACAGCCTCGAGGTCCTCGAACGCCCCGACGCGGCGCACCTGTCGCCGCTGCTGGCCGGCCGGGCGTTCGTGCGGACCGTCGAGGGCGGCTTCCAGGCCGTCCAGGTCGCCTACGGCGGGTTCCGGTCCCCGGCCGGCCGGCGCGCGACGCCGACCACGGTCACCGAGGTGCGCTTCGAGTCCGGGCTCGTCGACCGGGAGGCCCTCGACGCGCCCGTCGGCGGCGACGACTCCGCCCCGACGGACCTGCAACGCCTCGTCGAGGCGATCAGCGCCGCGCACCGCGAGGCCCGGGTGCCCGACCAGCCCCGGCCGTGGCAGCCGGCGCTCGCCGTCTCGTACACCCTCGACGAGCTTCCGCAACCGGACACGGGTGCGTTCGCCGCCGCGATCGGCATGGTCGACCTGCCCAACTCCCAGGCCCGCCAGGTCTGGCAGCTCGACCTCGACGAACTCGGCCACCTGCTCGTCTTCGGCCCCACCGGCGCCGGGAAGAGCACCCTGCTGGACACGGTCGCGGCGTCGTTCGCCGCCCGGTTCGACGGCACCCGGCTGCGCGTGTACCGGGTCGACGGCACCGCCGTGGAGTCCGCGGAGGCGCTCCTCGCCACGATCGAGAAGATCGTCGTGGAGCGGGCCGCGCTCGCTGAACACGCCGGCGCCCGGGTCTTGGTCCTCGTCGACGGGCACGATGTGCGGCTCAACGACGCCCTCATCCGCCTCGCCAGCGGCGGCAAGGCCGTCGGCGTCCACGTCGTCCTGGCGACCGAGCAGCGCAGCGCCGTGCCCACGTCGCTGTCGCGGCTCATGCCGGGCCGGATCGTGCTGCGCTCCGCCGGCCGGGGCCTCGTCGAGGGCACGATCGAACTGCAGGTGGCACTCTCCGTGACGGCGCACACAACACCTGCACAGCGCCCCCG
Source organism: Dactylosporangium siamense (assembly GCF_016862795.1). Lineage (GTDB taxonomy): Bacteria > Actinomycetota > Actinomycetes > Mycobacteriales > Micromonosporaceae > Dactylosporangium > Dactylosporangium siamense. The sequence continues at coordinate 91,425 of NZ_BONQ01000056.1, forward strand.
CCAGTTGCAGCTCGAGGTTTGAGTACGCTGAACCACCGTGCAGCACAACTACCACGCAGGCTTCGCGTGCTTCGTCGGCCGGCCCAACGCGGGCAAGTCGACGCTCACCAACGCGATCGTCGGGCAGAAGATCGCGATCACGTCGTCGAAGCCGCAGACGACCCGGCACACCGTGCGCGGTGTCGTCCACCGGCCGGACTCCCAGCTCGTGCTGGTGGACACGCCGGGGCTGCACCGCCCGAGGACCCTGCTGGGGGAGCGGCTCAACGACCTCGTCCGGGCGACCTGGAGCGAGGTCGACGTGATCGGCCTCTGCCTGCCCGCCGACGAGGAGATCGGCCGCGGTGACCGGTTCATCACCGGCGAGATCGCCGCGTTGAAGGCGACCGTGGTCGCGGTGGTCACCAAGACCGACCTCGTCGACCGCGGCAAGCTCGCCCAGCGGCTCATGGCCGTGCAGGAACTCGGCGAGTTCGCCGACATCGTGCCCGTCAGCGCGGTGTCGGGGGAGCAGATCCAGACGCTCGTCGACGTCATGGTCAAGCACCTGCCGCAGTCGCCGCAGCTGTACCCCGACGGCATGCTCACCGACGAACCCGAGCACGTGCTCATGGCCGAGCTCATCCGCGAGGCGGCCCTCGAAGGCGTCCGCGACGAACTGCCGCACTCGATCGCCGTCCTCGTCGAGGAGGTCTTCGTCGAGGACAGCGGCCTGACCAGGATCTTCGCCGACATCTACGTGGAGCGCCCCAGCCAGAAGGCGATCATCCTCGGCCACCAGGCGGGCCGCCTCAAGGACGTCGGCACCCGCGCCCGGCACGCCATCGAGGACCTGGTCGGCGGGCGGGTCTACCTCGACCTGCACGTCCGGGTCGCGAAGGACTGGCAGCGGGACCCGAAGCAGCTGCGACGCCTGGGCTTCTGAGGCTCCGCGGATGTCCGGCGTCGGGTTCAAGGGAAAGCTGTACCGCGATGACGCGCTCGTCCTGCGGGTGCAGAAGCTGGGCGAGTCCGACCGGATCATCACCCTGTTCACGCGCCGGCACGGCCGGGTCCGCGCCGTAGCCAAGGGCGTGCGCAAGACCATGTCCAAGTTCGGCGGCCGGCTCGAACCCTTCGGCCACGTCGACGTGCAGCTCCTCGAAGGCCGCAGCCTCGACGTGATCAGCCAGGTGGAGGGCGTCGACCTGTACGGCCGCCGGATCATGGACGACTACCCGCGGTACACGGTCGCCTCCGCGATCGCCGAAACCGCGGAGCGGCTCACCCCCGTCGAGCAGGAACCGTCGCTGCGGCTGTTCCTGCTGACCCTCGGCGCCATCCGGGCCCTCGCCCTCGGCGAGCACGGCAGCAGCCTCGTGCTGGACGCGTACCTGCTGCGCGCGATGGGCGTCGCCGGCTGGGCGCCGGCGCTGCTGGACTGCGCCGTGTGCGGCAACCCCGGCCCGCACCGCGGCTTCTCCGTCCCCGCCGGCGGCGCCGTGTGCCCGGACTGCCGCCCGCCCGGCGCGTCGCACCCGGCGCCTGCGACGATCGAGCTCATGGCGGCGCTCGCTTCGTCGGACTGGCAGGTCGCCGACGCCAGCGAACCCAACCACCGGCGCGAGGCCAGCGGGCTGGTCGCGGCGCATCTGCAGTGGCACCTGGAGCGGGCGTTACGCTCGCTCCCGCTGGTAGACCGGGACGACACCACTCGGGACCGCGCCCGGGATCGAAAGGAACGTTCGTGAGCAAATTCCGCCCGCCGTCGCAGCACCCGACCGGGGCCCGCCCGCCGGCGCTGCCGAAAGAGACCGTGCCGAAGCACGTGGCGATCATCATGGACGGCAACGGGCGCTGGGCGAAACAGCGGGGGCTGCCCCGCACCGCCGGGCACACCGCCGGCGAGGCAGCCCTGTTCGACGTGATCGAGGGCGCGCTGGAGCTCGGCGTGAAGTACGTGAGCGCCTACGCGTTCTCCACCGAGAACTGGAAGCGGTCCCCGGAAGAGGTCCGCTTCCTCATGAACTTCAACCGCGACACGATCCACCGCCGCCGCGACGAGTTCCACGAGATGGGCATCCGGGTGCGCTGGGCGGGCCGCCGCCCTCGCCTGTGGCGCAGCGTCATCAACGAGCTCGAGTACGCCGAGGAGCTCACCAAGCGCAACGACCTGCTCACGTTCACGATGTGCGTCAACTACGGCGGCCGGGCCGAGGTCGCCGACGCCGCCGCCCGGATCGCCGCCGACGTGCAGGCCGGCCGGCTCAAACCGGACCGGATCACGGAGAAGACGTTCGCCCGGTATCTCGACGAGCCGGACCTGCCGGACGTGGACCTGCTGGTGCGCAGCTCCGGCGAGATGCGCACCAGCAACTTCATGATCTGGCAGGCGGCGTACGCGGAGTTCGTCTCCGTCGACACCCTTTGGCCGGACTTCGACCGCCGGCACCTGTGGTACGCCTGCGAGGTCTACGCGAAACGCGACCGCCGCTTCGGGGGCGCCATCCCGAACCCGGTCGTGCCGACACTGACCAGCTGATTCGGGTCTGGTCGTAGCGGGTGCCTACGATGGGTGCGCTGGCGGTGACGCGATCGGAGATCGATTAGGTGGGTCGGTGTACGGTCTGAATGAGGCGTCCGACCGGCACCGTGGACCTGACGTTTCCGCAGCGTGCTCCGGGTGCGCCAGTGATCGTGTTGCTCCGGGTACGTCAGTGGTGCGCCGGGTGCGCCGGGTGCGCCAGTGGTCGTGGTGTTCCGGGTGCGCCGGTGGTGCGCCGGGTGCCCCGGGTGCGCGCCGGGTGCCCCGGGTGGTCGTGGTGTTCCGGGTGCGTCAGTGGTCGTGGCAGCAGGGGATCTGGGCCTGGGCCTCGAACGGGGTCAGGACGCCGCCGCGGCCGAACTGGGTGACGAGGGTCAGCACGCCGGCACGCCAGATCGGGCGGACGAAGCCACCCGTGTCGATCAGCATCTCCGGCACCGCGGTCAGGCCGCCGAGGATGACCACCTGCTCGATCGCGGAGTCCGCCAGCACCGTGGACACCGGCACCACCCCGGTGAGCTGCTCCCAGCCGGGAAACAGGACGGCCCGGGCGCCCTCCGGGGGTGGGCCGTCGTAGCCGACGTGGACCTCGCCGCCGGTGAAGTACGTGAACGCGGGGCGGCCGCCCACCAGGATGTGGTGGTCGGCCGCCTTGACGTCGGGGAATCCCATTACCGGGGCAGGACCCAGATCGGGTTCGCGTAGAACCAGAGGTCCTTCCACGGGTCGGCGTCGCCGACGACGTCGATCGCCGGGCCCGCCGGGTCGACCGCCGCGCCGTGGTAGCCGGGCGCGGTGCGGTTGCCGTCGGTGCCGCGCAGCCGCACGTAGAACGGCTGGTCGGCGGGGCCGAGGTCGTAGGTGAACGACACGGTGCCGGTCGACTTGTTGACCTCGAAGGACTTGACGACCTTCGTGTTCGGGGCCTTGAACGTGTCCTTGTCGGCCACGGGGCCAGTCACGTCGCCCTTGATCACGTCGACGCGGGCGAGGGTCGGCACGAAGTTCGCCCAGTTCGGCGTGTTCGCAAGGTTGATCTTGATGACGAGCTCGGCGCGCTGGCCGCGGCGCACGACGAGCGAGTCGCCGAGCGTGACGCCGCCGCCGTAGCTGCCCTTGACCCGCACCTGCACGTCCAGGCCGCTGATCAGGCCGCCGTGGTCGACCCAGACGCGGCCGGCCCGCAGGCCCTCCATCACCGCGGCGTAGCCGAAGTTGCGCGACCCGACGTGGGTGCGGCTGTAGTAGCCGGGCCAGAAGTCGCCCGGGGTGAGGCTCGTCGGCTGACCGTACACCGGGTCCGAGTGGAACCCGTTGGTGTTGAAGTCGGTGTTGTCGGGGCGCTTCGCGGTCTCCTCATAGACGACGTGGGAGTCCGAGTTCGCGCTGATCCACCACGCCTTGCCCTCGGCGAGGAGGCTGTCCCAGAGGCCGCCGACGGTGGAGGTCATCCAGTCGTAGCCGCCCCACGTGCGGTAGCTCTCCAGGGGGTACCCCGGGAACGACGCGGCGCCGGGCGCGTTGCCGTAGAAGCCGCGGGCCGAGCCGCCGCCGTTCGGCTTGGCGATGCCGGCGGCCTGGTGGCCGGGGGCGCCCTCGAAGCCGATCGCGATGCGCGGGTTCGCGTCCCGCCAGGCCCGGATCTCGTGCGGCGAGTCGATGCCGTTGCGGGCCGGGTGGTTCGCCAGGAACAGCGCGTCCTGGACCCGGCGCTTCGTGACCTGCTCGCCGAGGAACTTGATGCCGGCGATCGCCAGGGCCTCGGTGACCAGCGACGGGTCGACCGCGCCGACGGCGGAACCGTCGAACGTGTTCTCGAACTCCTTCAGCACCGCGACCTCGTTGGCGCCGGGGTGCACGAACACGGTGCCGTGCTCGGCCGCCGGGATGTTCCACTCGAGACCCTGGAAGACCAGCATGTCCTTGTAGTCGTCGCGGGCGTCACGGATACCCGGGTTGACCTTCTCCACGCCGATCTTGGCGTGCTGGACGCTGCCGTGGTCGGTGATGACCATCCAGTCCAGGCCGTACGCGGAGGCGTGCTTCACGTGGTCGCCGACCCGGTACATGCCGTCGCTGGAGAACTGGGTGTGGATGTGGTGGTCGCCGGCGAGCCACTTGTAGCCGTTGCCCAGCGGGCGGCCGTGTCCGTGCCGGTCGTACCCGTCGAAGCCGGAGTGGTCGTCGTCGTCGCCGTGCGCGTGCGCGATGCCGGCGTTGGCGAGCGCGCCACCAGCAGCGGCGGCCGCGCCGAGCAGCCCCGCGCGGCGGAGGAAACCACGGCGGGAGACGTCGCCGGGGGAGAGCTCACTGTCGGGGATCGAGGCGTCGAGCACCGCGGGGACGTCACCGGCGGCTTGCGGCATGTCCTCGTGGTGGTGATGGTGGCCGTGGCCCATGTGTGGGGCTCCGTTCAGGTCGAAGGTCCTCACCCCGGAATCTCGACCGCCCGAACGAACATCAGGTAGCGACGTGGCTATGTATGCACGAACTTCAGCAAGATCAATGCTGCCGCGAGGGCCGCGCCGACGACCACGACCGATCCGTCGGACCAGCCGAAACGGGCCTCCCGGGCGCTGGTGCGCGGCCGCCCACGGTCGAATCCGCGGGCCTCCATCGCGGTCGCGAGGCGGATCCCGCGCCGGATCGCACCGACCAGCAGGCCGAACGTCGCCGACGCGAACAACCGCAGGTGACGCAGCGGGTTCCAGCCGCCGTCGATGCCGCGGGCCCGGCGGGCGAGCAGGATCAGTCGGTACTCGTCGGTGAGCAGCGGCACCAGCCGAAACGCGGCCAGGGCCCCGATCGCGAACCGCGGCGGCACCTTCAGATGCGCGATCAGCGAGTCGGCGAGGTCCGTCGGGTCGATCGTCGCGAACACCACGAACCCGGGCAACCCGATCGCGATCAGCCGCAGCGCGTACCCGAGCGCCGGCGCATGCACGTCGAACCCGGCGACGGTGCCGACGACCGGCCCCTCCTTCGCACCGAGCAGCACCGTGAACACCAGCACCACGGTCGCCGACAGCAGCAGCGGCCAGCCGCGCCGCCACAGCTCCCGCGCGGTCAGCCCGGTCAACGGCAGCAGCGCCAGCTCCACGCCGATCGCGACGGCGGTGACGAACGGGTCGACGGTGCTGAGCACGGCCGCCGTGAGCAGCGCCGCCGCGAGCAGCTTCGCGGTCGCGTCCCGCTCCCGGATCCAGGCGGTCACCGGCGCTCCAGCCGCAACCGGCGGTCGCCCAGCGCATCGACCAGCTGCCGGTCGTGGGTGACGATGACCAGACCCCGCCCCTCGTCCCGCAGGTCCGCGAGCAGATCGACCAGCTCCCGCCACGTCTGCGGGTCCTGCCCGAACGTCGGCTCGTCCAGGATCAGCAGCTCCGGCGCCGCAGCCAGGGCCGTGGCGACGCTCAGTCTGCGTTGTTCGCCGCCGCTCAAGGTGTACGGGTTCGCCAGGGCCAGCCGGTCCAGGCGGAGCCGGCCCAGCAGCTCGTCGACGACCTCGGGGCTGCTGCCACCCAGCAGCAGCTCATCCCGGACGGTCGCGGTGACGAACTGGTGCTCCGGGTTCTGGAACACCGACCCGATCCTCGCGGCCAGTTTCGCGGCCCGCCAGCGGTGCGGCGGGCGGCGCTCGCCCGGGGCGGTCACCGTCCCGGGTTTCGCCGGCCTGGTCAGGCCGCCGAGCAGCAGCGCGAGGGTCGACTTGCCGGCGCCGTTGGGACCTTCGACGGCGAGGACCTCACCGGCGCGGACCACCTCGTCGACCACGTTGCCGGTGTCCCGCAGCGCGAGCCGATCGGCGGTGAGCAGCGTCCCACCCGGCCCGGTGCGCGCCAGCCGGTCCGGCACCACCAGCGGCGGCTGCTCCGGGCCCAGGGTCACCACCCGGTCGACCAGGGTCAGCGCGTCGGTGAGCCGGTGCTCGACCAGCACCATCGTCGCGTCGACGTCGTGGAGTGCCTTGCCGAGCGCTGCCCGTACCAGCTGCGCACCGTCCGGATCCAGGTTCGCGGTCGGCTCGTCGAGCAGGAGCAGCCTCGGCCGCAACGCGATCACGCCGGCGATCGCGAGCCGCTGCTGCTCACCACCGGACAGGGCGGCCGTGTCGCGGTCCCGGCCGTACGGGAAACCGACGGCGGCGAGCGCGGCGTCGACCCGCGGCCAGATCTCGGCCCGCGGCATACCCCGGTTCTCCAGGCCGAACGCGACGTCATCGCCGCAACGGCTCATGACCAGCTGTGTCTGCGGGTCCTGGAACACGATCCCGGTGTCGGCCCTGGCCGCCCTGGCCGGCACGCCGTCGACGAGGACCGCACCCTCCTGCTCGCCGGAGTCCTCGGCGAGCAGGCCGGCGAGCGCGGCGAGCAGGGTGCTCTTGCCGGCGCCGGAGGCACCCGCGAGCAGCACCCGCTCACCGTGCTCGATCCGCAGGTCGAAGTGGCGGACCGCCCAGGCCTTGCGCCCGGCGTGCCGCCACCCGAAACCCTTGAACTCGACGGTGCTCACTGTGAGTTAGACGGCGGCCCGTTCGCGGCCGGACGGGAACCGGTCCAGGACGCCCGTCACGGCCAGGGAGCGCTGCAACGCCCACGAGCCGGCACCGGCGATGACGGCGCCGCTGGCCACGACGATCGCCGCGTACAGGGCCTTGTCGGTGTTGCTGAACGCGCCGTAGTACACGTTGAGGTCCAGCAGCGCCGCACCGCCGCCCGCGAGGCCGCCGGCGATGATCGCGTTGCCGAGCTTGTAGCTGCGGTACCCGGTGAGGGCGAAGCCGAACTCGCCGCCGACACCCTGTACCAACCCTGAAAGGAGCACACCAAGACCCCAGGTGGAGCCGAACAGCGCCGAGACCAGCGCCGCGACGAACTCGGTGTAGAGCCCGGCGCCCGGCTTGCGGATCACCAGGGGGCCGAGCACGCCCGGGATCAGCCACACGCCGTAGATGAAGGCACGCCACGGCAGCGCGACGCTCTCCATCGCGTTCCACAGGTTGTTCCACGCGTAGAACACGGCGGCGAACGCCACCGCGAGGACCGAGGCGACGATGATGTCGACGGTCCGCCATCGGGTTTCCATTGCAGTGCCTCCTGGTTCGGGGGTGAGCCAGAAGGAGACGCGACGCCACGCCCGTTGGCCGGTTGACACCGGCCGGTGGACATGGCGTCTTGCGTGAGGTGACCGAGCTCCCTGCGCTGGCATTACCCAGATCAGGTTCGAGGGTCTGCGTCGCCCGCTGCCGCGGCCGCCGCACTCTCAGCGCTGTGCGCTCCCCTGTCGGATGTGCAGTTGTTTCCCGACGGTAACAGTGAAGGATGTTCACGCCCATGGGCAGGTCGCCAAAATCACGGCACTTGATCCTTCCCGGGGAGGCATGGCCTTTGCTACTCGCGGGTAATAGCCTGGCTGGTACAGGACTTGACACCTGGGGGTGCCGCAATGACGCAGGTCGCTTCTTCATCGACTTCCGCTACCAGCGCTCAGCCGGCCGATGCCGCCGGTCAAATGACGGCCGCTACGGACGGTCACACGACGACCGCTACGGACGGTCACACGACGGCCGCTACCGGCGGTCACACGGAAAAGCAGGCGCGGAAGGTCATCGAGGCCAGCCGCGAGACGGAATGGCGCAAGCCCAGCTTCGGCAAGGAACTGTTCCTCGGCCGGTTCCGCCTCGACCTGATCGACCCGCCGCCGGCCGACACCCGGGCTGAAGCCGGTGTCGAGTTCCGGGAGAAGCTGCGGGAGTATCTCGCCGGCGTCGACGGCCAGCAGATCGAGCGCGACGCGCGCATTCCCGACGACGTGCTCCGCTCGCTCGGTGCACTCGGCGCGTTCGGCATGAAGATCGACCCGAAGTACGGCGGCCTCGGCCTGTCCAACCTCGACTACTGCCGGGCACTGGCCCTCGTCGGCTCCGTCAACCCGTCGATCGGCGCGCTGCTGTCGGCGCACCAGTCGATCGGCGTGCCGCAGCCGCTGAAGCTCGTCGGCACCGACGAGCAGAAGTCCAGCTTCCTGCCCCGGCTCGCCGCGGGTGAGGTGTCGGCGTTCCTGCTCACCGAGCCCGAGGTCGGTTCGTATCCGGCCAACCTGCGCACCTCCGCGGTGCCCACCGAGGACGGCGACTACCTGCTCAACGGGGTCAAGCTCTGGGCCACGAACGGCACCCTCGCCACCCTGTTCGTCGTGATGGCGCTGGTGCCCCGCAGCGAGGGCCACCGCGGTGGCATCACCGCCTTCGTGGTCGAGGGTGACGCCCCCGGCGTGACGATCGAGCGGCGGAACTCGTTCATGGGCCTGCGCGGCCTGGAGAACAGCGTGACCCGTTTCCATGATGTACGGGTGCCCGCCGCCAACGTCATCGGCGGCGAGGGCCAAGGCCTGCGGATCGCGCTCAGCACCCTGAACACCGGCCGGTTGTCGCTGCCCGCGATGTGCGTCGGCGCCGGCAAGTGGTGCCTCAACGTCGCCCGCGAGTGGGCCGCCGAACGCGTCCAGATGGGCCGCCCGATCGGCACGTACGAGGCGATCGCGAAGAAGATCGCGTTCATCGCCGGCTCCACGTACGGCATGGAGGCGATGCTGGAACTGTCCTGCCGCCTCGCCGACGACGACCGCAACGACATCCGCATCGAGGCGGCGCTGGTCAAGCTGTACGCGAGCGAGCTGGCCTGGAAGGTCGCCGACGAGCTCATCCAGATCCGCGGCGGCCGCGGCTACGAGACCGCCGAGTCCCTCGCCGCCCGCGGCGAACGCCCGATCCCCGCCGAGCAGATCCTCCGCGACCTGCGCATCAACCGTATCTTCGAGGGCTCGACGGAGATCATGCACCTCGCGATCGCCCGCGAGGCCGTCGACGCCCACCTCTCCGTCGCCGGCGACATCATCGACCCCGAGGCCGGCCTGGGCGCGAAGGCCAAGGCGGCGGGCAAGGCCGGCGGCTTCTACGCCAAGTGGCTGCCGACCCTGGTCACCGGCAAGGGCCAGCTCCCGTCCGGCTTCAGCGCGTTCGGCCCGCTCGCCCAGCACCTGCGCTACGTCGAGCGCGCCTCCCGGCGCCTGGCCCGCGAGACCTTCTACGGCATGGCCCGCTGGCAGGGCAAGCTCGAACACAAGCAGGGCTTCCTCGGCCGGGTCGTCGACATCGGCGCTGAGCTGTTCGCGATGTCGGCCGCCTGCGTCAAGGCCCACAGCGAGCAGGACGACCGGCCCGAGGGCGTCGAGCTCGCCGACCTGTTCTGCCGGCAGGCGACCCTGCGCGCCGAGGCGCTCTTCCGCGACCTGTGGGACAACGCCGACGCGATCGAGTCCGCCGCCGCGAAGCGGGTCATCGCCGGGCGGTACCTGTCCCTGGAGGAGGGGATCATTCCGCCCGCGGCCGCCGGACCTTGGCTGGCCTCGTGGGAGCCCGGCGAGTCGACCGCCGAGGACGTCCGCCGACGCTTTTGAGGTGAGTGGCTGGTGTGTCGCCCGCTGCTTTTTGACACTACCCTGCGAGGTCTAATCGATCTTCGACCCCATCACCCACGGTAGTTTACCCTGATGAACGTAGGTGGCCCCATCGGGTTCCGGTGGGGCCACCGCTCGCTGTCCGCCCCGCCTGTCGCATGCCATCGAGGGCTCGGCGGGTACCCCTCATCGACCAGGTGGTTGCGGTTTCTCGCAGTGCGGGAGGCGCGGGCAACGCCCGCACCCGATTTGGGTGCTGTGTTCGAAGTTCTGCAACGACCGGCGACGGCGACTCCTGCGAGGATCGTGCGCTCAGCGTGGGCTCAGCGCGGGTCTGGTCTCCCTGGTTCCGGATCGTAGGCCGAGGCTGCGCAGCTCCAGGCTGGCGAGGGCCTCGACCGCCTGCTTGTCGCCCTTGCGCCACAGGGCCGCGATCTCCGGGTCGATCTTCACCAGCTTGCCCAGCGGCTGCGTCGCCAGTGCGCGCAGGGCGAGGAGGTCCCGGCCCGCCGTGGCGTTGCGCAGTCTCGTCGCCGACCCGGCCCGGCGCATCCACCGGATCCGCAGCGGCAGCCAGATGAGGACGAGCACCGCGACCGGCACCACGACCACCACCACCGACAGGATCCAGGCCAGATCGTTGACGACCTCCTGCTGCTGGCGGCCCGCGTCGGCGAGCGACCTGGCCGCGTCGGCCGCGCTGTTGAACGGGGCGACGACCGAGTCCGGCACGCCCGGCACGCCATTGATCTTGTCGCCGGCGCCCTTGAGGTTGTCGGCGAGGCCGTTCCCGGCGCCCTCGAGCTTCTGCCCTGGCACCGCCAGCTTCTGAATCAGGTCGAACAGCATCATTCCCAGCTTGACCCAGGCATAGACCCACACGACCACGAACACGTCGGTGAGGAACTGCCGCAGGGCGGTGGGGGCACGGTCGGCATAGAGCTTCACCACTCAAGCCTGACGCACCGGAGCTGTGACCGCACTGTGGCGAGGCGCGATCCACCGGGCCGGGGCGCGGTCGAGAGCGGCGCCCGCACCGAGTGCCGACCCGGCCTTCGGCGCGCGGGCCCTAACGGCCGGTGTTCTCGCGGGCGTGGGTGACGGCGTCGGCGACGATGTGGGCGATGTGGTCGTCGGTCAGCGCGTATGCGATCTCCCGCCCCCGGCGCGAACCCCGCACGACCCCCGCCCCGCGCAGGACGCGCAGGTGCTGGGAGACGAGCGGTTGCGGGGCGCCGAGGGTGTCGACGAGCTCGTGGACACAGCGGGGGCCGTCGGCGAGCTCGGTCACGATGCGGATGCGGAGCGGGGCGGCGAGGGCACGCAACAGCTCGCCGGCCGCTTCGTAGCCCTCAATGCTCGACATGTGCGCAACGGTAACCGTTGTCAGTAACCATGGTCCACACGGTCGAGCACCACCTCGGGTGTTGTGCGTTCCGGTGTGGACGGGCGGGGTCCGGCACGGCGGCGGACCGCGCGCCACGTGGAGACACCGACGGTGGCGGTGAAGAACCCCGCGATCGCGAGGAGGACCACGGTCGCGCCGGGGCCGGTGTCGGCGACCGTCGAGATCCAGATGCCGCCGCCGGAGACGGTCAGGCCGATCAGGACCGCGACGAGCATCGTCACCCTGAAGCCGCGGGTGAGTTGCTGCGCGGTCGCGACCGGCACCACCATGAGGGCGCTGACCAGCAGCAGGCCGACGGCCCGCATGGCGACGGTGACGGTGACCGCGGTCGTGACGGCGAGGATGAGGTTGAGGGCGCGGACGGGCAGGCCGGACACCCGCGCGTACTCCTCGTCGTGGCAGACGGCGAAGAGCCACGGGCGGAGCAGGACGGCGACGGCGAGCACCGCGCAGCCGAGGATGAGCATCACCGTCAGGTCCTGGCGGCTCGTCGTCAGCGGTGAGCCGAAGAGGTACGTGACGAGGCTGCGGTTGCTCTGCTCGTCCGACAGGTTCACGAGGATCACGCCGCCGGAGATGCCGCCGTAGAACAGCATGGCGAGGGCGACGTCGCCGGACGTCTTGCCGCGTTCGCGGACGAGCTCGATGACGACGGCGCCGAGCGCGGCCGCGACGACCGCCATCAGCACCGGCGACTGGTGCAGGAGCAGGCCGAACCCGACGCCGGTGAGCGCCACGTGGCCGAGGCCGTCGCCGATGAGTGACAGCCGCCGCTGGACGAGGTAGATGCCGATCGCGGGGGCCGAGGCGCCGGTGATCAGCGCGCCGACGAGGGCCCGGATCATGAAGTCGTACTGGAAGATGCTCATGCGCTGCCCAGCAGGCCGGGCGCCTCGACGGAGGCGTGGGGGTGGACGTGGTCGTGGCCGGGTTCGGCGTGGTGGCCGGCCGGCTCCGGGGGCGCGCCGTCGTGGATGATCTCGCCGTGGTGCACGACGACCGCGCGGGTGATCAGGGGGCGCAGCGGGCCGAGCTCGTGGGCCACGAAGACCACGGTGCCGCCCTGCTCGACGAAGTGGTGCAGGCAGGCGGCGAACGCCTCCTGGCTGGCGGCGTCGACGCCGGCCGTCGGCTCGTCCAGGACCAGCAGCTCGGGTGCGCCGGCGAGGGCGCGGGCGATGAGGACCCGCTGCTGCTGCCCGCCGGACAGCACGGACACGGGCTCGCGGGCCCGGTCGGCGAGGCCGACGGCGGTCAGGGCCTCCTCGACCGCGCGCTTGTCGGCGCCGGACGGGAAGCGCAGGAAACCCCGCCGCGCGAGGCGGCCCTCGGCGACGACCTCGCCGACGGTGGCGGGGACGCCGCTGCCGGCGCCGACGCGCTGCGGGACGTAGCCGAGCCGGTGCCACGAGCGGAAACGCCTGAGCGGGGTGCCGAAGAGGCGGACCTCGCCTTTCGCCAGGGGTACCAGACCCAACGCCGACTTCACCAGGGTGGACTTGCCCGAACCGTTGGCGCCGAGGATCGCCACGACCTCGGCGGGGTCGACCCGCAGGGACACGCCGTCAAGCACGGGTCGCCCGTCGTAGGCGACAACGGCCCGGTCCACCTCAAGTACCACGCTCCCGAGCGTGCCTGATAATGGGAATCGTTGTCAACTTCAGGTGAGCTTCGCGACGGCGAGGAGCACGACGAGCGCCAGGACGGCCAGCCGCATCACCCGTGCCCGCGGCGGGTGCAGCGGCCAGGTCTGGGCGAGCAGCCACCCGGCGCCGGCGGCGAGGGCGAGCAGCAACAGGGCGCCGACCGGGCCGGGCAGGACCAGCGCCACGAACACGAGCACACCGACGCCGAGGAACGCCGTCGTCGGCTTGACCCGTCCCAGCCGGGTCAGAACACGCTGGGTCATCTCGGGTGTGCTCCTCGGGTCCGTATGCTCGGCGGCATGCTGGTGGTGACACGGTTCGTGCTGGACGGCACCGACGAAGGGTTCGTGGAGCGCGCGCACACCGCGCTCGGCGCCCTCGCGGCCTGCCCAGGGTATCTCCGCGGCCGCCTGGCCCGCGCGTTCGACGACCCGACGCACTGGAGCATCGTCACTGAATGGCAGTCGGTGGGGGCATACCGGCGGGCACTGTCGGCCTTCGACGTGAAGATGTACGCCACGCCCCTGCTCGCCCAGTCCCTCGACGAGCCGTCGGCGTTCGAGGAGCTCGCCGAGGTCGCCCCCGGCGGTGCGCTCACGGTCACCGCGAGCGACCGGGCGTAGTTGGATACTGTTGGGGCATGATGCCCTCGCCGACCGGGGTGCCGGCGCCGCCACCGGGCCCCGGCGTGGTGACGCCGTTCGCGGCGCCGCCCCGCGACCGCGACCTGCGCGGCCTGTGGATCGGTCTCGGCGTCGGCGGGCTGGTGCTCGTGCTGTGCTGCGTCGGCGGTGTCCTCGGCGGCGGCTTCCTGCTCAACGGCCTCGAAGGGGTCGCCCGCTCCCAGCTGGTCAGCGTGGTCGACACCTACCTGACCGCGATGCGGGCGGCCGACTACGAGGCCGCCCGCGGGCAGCTGTGCCCGGAGCAGCAGCGCTCGCACCCCGTCGCGTGGTACGAGGAGCACTACCGCGGCTCCGAGGTCACCGACTTCACCGTCGACAAGAACGACGTCGACGTGAACCGCGTCCAGGTCCCGGCGACCGTGAAACGCCGCGGGCAGGGTGAGTCGCTGATGACGTTCACCATGCTGCAGCAGACGACCCGGTGGGTGATCTGCGGAGGGGTCGACTGATCGGGCCCGGTGGCACTGCGGATAATCTGGTGCGGCTCGCCCGGGCGTAACCGTACCGTCGATGTGGACGTTGACGGTTTGCCCGTCTTGACCGACCTTCCAGCACCCGACACCCGCCTTGCCGACAGCCAGTCGCCGTGAGGCCGAGGAGGAACCATGGCCGCCGATCGCATCGATTCCGTCGTCAGCCTCGCGAAGCGCCGCGGCTTTGTCTTCCCGTCCAGCGAGATCTACGGGGGCACCCGCTCCGCCTGGGACTACGGCCCCCTCGGCGTCGAGCTCAAGGACAACGTCCGGCGGCAGTGGTGGCGCACCATGGTCCAGCAGCGCGACGACATCGTCGGCCTGGACTCCGCCGTCATCCTCTCCCGGGACGTGTGGGTCGCCTCCGGCCACGTCGACGCGTTCGTCGACCCGCTGACCGAGTGCGCGTCGTGCCACAAGCGCTTCCGTGCCGACCACCTCGAAGAGGCGTTCGTCGAGAAGCACGGCGCGGACAAGCCCTTCGTCCTCGGCGAGATCAACTGCCCCAACTGCGGCAACAAGGGCACGTTCAGCGAGCCGCGCATGTTCAACGGCCTGATGAAGACCTATCTCGGCGCCGTCGAGAACGACGAGGGCCTGCACTACCTGCGGCCCGAGACCGCGCAGGGCATCTTCATCAACTACAAGAACATCGAGGGCGCCGCGCGCAAGAAGCCGCCGTTCGGCATCGCGCAGGTCGGCAAGAGCTTCCGCAACGAGATCACCCCCGGCAACTTCATCTTCCGCACGCGCGAGTTCGAGCAGATGGAGATGGAGTACTTCGTCGAGCCGGGCAAGGACGAGGAGGCTCACGAGTACTGGCTCCAGGAGCGCTGGAACTGGTACCTCGACCTCGGCCTGTCCGCCGACAACCTCCGCTTCTTCGAGCACCCGAAGGAGAAGCTGTCGCACTACTCGAAGCGCACCGTCGACATCGAGTACCGCTTCCGCTTCGGTGGCCAGGAGTTCTCCGAGCTCGAAGGCATCGCCAACCGCACCGACTTCGACCTCAACACGCACTCCAAGCACTCCGGCGTCGACCTGTCGTACTTCGACCAGGAGAAGAAGGAGCGCTGGGTGCCGTATGTCATCGAGCCGGCCGCCGGTCTCACCCGCGCGGTGCTCGCGTTCCTGCTCGAGGCCTACGACGAGGACGAGGCGCCCAACACCAAGGGCAGCGTCGAGCAGCGCACGGTCATGCGCTTCGACAAGCGGCTGGCGCCGGTCAAGGCGGCCGTGCTGCCGCTGTCCCGCAACGCCGACCTGTCGCCGAAGGCCCGTGACCTCGCGAAGCAGCTGCGCAAGCGCTGGACGGTCGACTTCGACGACGCGCAGGGCATCGGTCGCCGGTACCGGCGGCAGGACGAGATCGGCACGCCCTACTGCCTGACCGTCGACTTCGAGACGCTCAACGACAACGCCGTGACGGTCCGCGACCGCGACACGATGACGCAGGATCGGGTGTCGCTGGACCAGGTCGAGACGTACCTGATCGAGCGCCTGCCGGGCTGCTAGGGCCTTTGTTCGAAGGGGCCGCCCGGTCGGTTGTTGCGGTCGGCGATGAGGCCGGCGAGGGTCGCGAGGGCGATCTCCGCCGGCGTCTTCGAGCCGATGTTCAGGCCGACCGGGCGGTGCACCCTCGCGATCTCGTCGTCGGGGACGTCCAGGGCGCGCAGGGCCGCCACGTGCGGGCCGGCGTGCCGCATGTTGCCCATCACTCCGATCCAGCGGGCCGGTGAGTTGAGCGCGTCGCGCAGGACGGCGCCCAGCTCCGGCCGGTCGTGGTCGGTGACGACGATGTCGGTGTCCCCGTCGATCCGGGTGCCGGTGAGGTCCGGCTCGGCGAGGGCGACCCGGAAGCCGAGGGTGGTCGCGAACTGCAGCAGGTGCGTGGCCACGGGGGTGTCGAACACCGCCACCAGTGCCCTTTCAGCGTCTGTGCTCATGCGATTCGCCGAACTGTCATACCTGGACGGTAGCCTCCAGGCGTGACGATGACGTCTTCACCGCCCACCAGCACCGCCGCCGCCGCCCGACGACGGCGGCGGAGGATCGGCTCGGTCGAGGTGCTCGCCGCGCTGCTCGTGTTGGTGGTCCTGTTCCGGGATCCCCTCACCGAGTCGCTGTCGGCGCCCGCGCTGCAGACCTGGCTGACGGTGTTCGTGTCCGTGATGACCCAGGCGATCCCGTTCCTGGTGTTCGGGGTCGTGCTGTCGGGGATCATCGCGGTGTTCGTGCCGCCGTCGTTCTTCGCCAAGGCGCTGCCGAAGCATCCGGCGCTGGCCGTGCCGACCGCGAGCGTCGCCGGGGTCGTGCTGCCCGGCTGCGAGTGCGCATCCGTGCCGGTCGCCGGCGCCCTGGTCCGCCGCGGCGTGACCCCCGCGGCCGCGTTCGCGTTCCTGCTCGCCTCGCCCGCGGTCAACCCGATCGTGCTGGTCTCGACCGCGGTCGCGTTCCCCGGCCAGCCGCGGGTCGTGATCGCCCGGGCCCTGGCCAGCCTCGTCGTCGCGTGCCTGATGGGCTGGCTGTGGCAGGCGTTCGGCAAGGGCAGCTGGCTCAGGATGCCGTCGCGGGCGCACCTCGACGGGATGGACAAATGGCCGGCGTTCTGGGCCAGCGTCCGGCACGACGTGCTGCACGCCGGCGGGTTCCTGGTCATCGGCGCCGCGGCCGCCGCCGTCATCGGCGTGGTCGTGCCGAAGTCGTGGCTGGCGCACCTCGCCGCCGACCCGGTGATCGCGGTCCTGGTGCTGGGCCTGCTCGCCGTGCTGCTGTCCATCTGTTCGGAGGCCGACGCGTTCGTCGCCGCGTCGCTGACCCAGTTCTCCATGACCGCCCGGCTGGCGTTCATGGTCGTCGGTCCGATGATCGACCTGAAGCTCTTCGCCATGCAGGCCGGCATCTTCGGGCGCGGGTTCGCGCTGCGGTTCGCGCCGGCGACGTTCGTGCTCGCGATCGGGGTGGCCGCAGTGGTCGGGACGGTGCTGTTGTGAACAGGCAGGCGCAGGCGGTCATCCTGCTGCTCGTCGGGGGCGCGGTGCTGCGGGCCAGCCTCACCGATCAGTACCTCAACTACGTCAAGCCGGGGCTCCAACCGTATCTGATCCTCGCCGGGGCGATCCTGGTCGTCGCCGGGCTCTTCTCGCTCTGGTATGAGCTGCGCCCCACCAGGCCCGCGACGGCCGGTGGTCCCGCGGTGGCCGGGGCGGGCGGTGCTGGTGTGGCGGTGGCCGGAGGGTCCGCGGTTGCGGGCGTGGACGGCGCAGTCTCGCCCGGGCACGACGGGCACGGGGACGTCGGGGACGCCGCGCACGGGCACGGGGATGGCCACGGGCCTGGGCAAGGGCCTGGGCACGGGGACGACGACGGGCCCGGGCACGGGCCTGGGCACGGGCCTGGGCACGGGCACGGGCACGGGGACGGGGACGACGACGGGCATGGGCACGGGCCTGGTGGGCCGAAGGTCGCCTGGCTGCTGCTCGCGCCGGTGCTCGGGCTGTTGCTGGTGGCGCCGCCGGCGCTCGGATCGTATGCGGCCGGCCGGGCCGGGTCGGCACTGGTGGAGAAGTCCGACTTCGCGCCGCTGCCGGCCGGCGACCCGGTCAAGCTGACCATGCTCGACTACGCGTCCAGGGCCGTGTTCGACCGTGGGGTGTCGCTGGGGGAGCGGCGTGTCGAGCTGTCCGGGTTCGTGATGCGGGGACCCGAGGGCACCTGGCTGCTGGCCCGCATGATGCTCAGCTGCTGCGCCGCCGACGCTCGACCGGTGAAGGTCGCCCTCGCCGGGCAGCTGCCCGAAGGGCTCCGCGACGAGCAGTGGCTGCGGGTGACCGGCGGTTACACGGGCCGGCAGGTGAAGGACGTCGTCAACGGAGAGACGATCCCGTTCATCGAGGTGACAGACGTGGCGTTGATCGAGACGCCTGTGGAGCAGTACGAGTCGTAGCTCCGCACGCCCGCGGCGAGCGAACCCGTGGGCCCTCCGACCCGGGGTGGGGGTGCCGGTGTGAGCGTGGAGGTGCGAGAGTCGAGGGGGTTGCAAGCTCGACCGCTGAGGAGGAAACGGTGTCCAAGCGCCCGGCACTGCTGGTGCTCGTACGGCACGCCGAGTCGGCCCGGAACCAGGCGAAGAAGGGCAGCGTCTACTTCGCCGACGACGCGGCCCGGCAGGTGGTGCGCGGGGTGCCCGACCATCTCATCGACCTGACGGCCGACGGGCACAAGCAGGCGGAGCAGACCGGTCACGCGATCCGGGAGCGGTTCGGGGTCTTCGACTACGTGTACACGAGCGGATACGCGCGGACCGTGCAGACCGCCGAGGGCATTCTCGGGGCGTACACGGCGCAGGAGCGGGACCGGATGCGGCTGCGGACCAACATCTTCGTGCGGGAGCGTGACCCGGGGTTCGCGTACGACATGACGACCGCCGAGGCGGAGGCGGCGTTCCCGTGGCTGAACGAGTACTGGCACACGTTCGGCGGGTTCATGGCGCGGCCGCCGGGTGGGGAGAGCCTCGCGGACGTGACCGGGCGGGTCCACACGTTCCTCGACACACTGTTCCGGGACCGGCCGGGGCAGAAGATCATGGTTGTCACGCACGGTGGGACGTTGCGGTGCTTCCGGTTCCTGCTGGAGCGGTGGGGGTACCAGCAGGCGCAGCGCTGGCCGGAGGGGCAGACGCCGGCCAACTGCGGGGTGACGACGTATCGGGTCGCGGCGTCCGGTGAGCAGCTGGAGCTGGAGGACTACAACCGCGTCTACTGGACGGTCGGCTCGGCCAGCGACGGCATCTGACCCCGGGTGGACCGCGCCCCCTTCGGCGGACGGCACAGGTGTACGGTGTGCGCGTCGATGGGGGAGAACGATGCACATCAGCTTCACGGTCGAGCCGGATCAGGCTCGCGCCCGTCGGGCCATCAAGACCACGATGGGCGGGAAGCTGCTGCGGTTGTATGTCCTCGGTGCCGCTGTCGCGGTGCTCGGGGCGGTGATGTCCGTCAATGACATCCCGTCGGGTGCCGCGCCGCTCGCGCTCGGAGCGGGACTGTGCTGCTTCCCGTGGCTCGTCTCGCGGGCGGCCGCGCAGGCCAGGACCGGCATCCTCGGCGAGACGGCGACGTATGAGCTGACCGACGTCGACGTGCAGGCGCACACGAGGAGCCTCAACGTGGGGTACCGCTGGGAGTCCGTCCAGGCGGTGCGCGAGACGCCGGAGTTCTGGGTCGTGACGGTCGCCGGGATCAACCCCCTGGTGCTGCCGTGGACGCAGCTGCCACCCGCCGAGGCCGCCGAGGCCAGGGCGTTCCTGGTCGGCCGCGGCCTGCTCGCCGACAAGGCCGGCGCCGGCGACAAGGCCGGCGCGGCCGGCGCGACCGGTAAGCCCGAGTCGACGCTGGAGCGCTGAAACCGGCGAGGTCAGGCCCGGTCGGCCAGCGCCAGGAAGCGGTCCGGTCCGTCGTCGTAGCGCACGAGCCGCCAGCCGGAGCGGGCCGCCGCAGCGGTGAGCGGGCCCTCGGCGAGGGGCTCGTCGGGGCGCAGGACCCGGCCGTGGCGGGCGGCCAGGGCGGCCCGGCCCGTCGGGTGGAAGAGCACCAGCCGGCCGCCGGCACGCGTGACCCGGGCGAGCTCGCGGAGCCCGTCGACGGGGTCGGGCAGGTGCATGACGAGCCCGGCGGCGAAGACGGCGTCGACGCTGCCGTCCGCGAACGGCAGCCGGCCCGCGTCGGCGAGGACGAGACCGCCGTTGCCCTTCTCCTGAGCCATGGCGAGCATCTGCGGCGTGTGGTCCAGCCCGACGACCGTCCCGGCCGGGCCGACCGCGGCGCGCAGTGCGGGCAGGGCCCGGCCGGTGCCGCAGCCGGCGTCGACGACGACCCCTCCGGGCGGGAGGCCCGCGGCGTCGACCGCGGCGGCGTACGCGGGCAGGTCGTCACCGAACTTCGCGTCCCACGTCGCGGCGCGGACCCCGAAGAACGCCCGGGACTCCGCCAGGTGCCAGCGGTGATGCGGCAGGAGCCGGGGGGCGACGTGCCGGATGACCGGCCACTCGGGGTCGTGCAGGTCGACGACGATGTCCGCGGTGTCGCCCCGCGTCCCGTCGGCCTCGTGCTGCCGCCGTGACGTGCGCAGCCAGACGACCACGTCCCAGCCGCCGGCCGGCGGGTCCTCGCGCGCGGAAGACCCGTCAGCGACCACGACCGGCCCGTCAGCGACCACGGCCGGCCCGTCAGCGACCACGGCCGGAGCGTCGGCGACCACGACAGGGATGTCACCGGGCGGCCTGGCGCACGGGCGGCCGGCGGCTCGCAGTGCCGCCGCGAGCCGGTCGGCCACCTGCCCGGTCCGCTCGTCGGTGCCGTCGACCACCACCGTCGCGCGCCCTGCCGGGACCGCCGCCACGAGCAGGTCCATGACCTCGTCCCACCGGTCCTGTGTCATCGGTACATCATGCGCAAACCGCCGCCGATCCGCGGACAGCGGGGCACCTGACATCATGGGCCGGTGCGGAAGGTACTGATCATCGGAATCGGCGCGGGCGACCCGGAACACGTCACCGTGCAGGCGGTCAACGCCATGAACGCGGTCGACGTGTTCCTCGTCCTCGACAAGGGCGACACGACCGCGGACCTGACGGAGGCGCGGCGGGCGATCTGCGAGCGGTTCGCCACGCAACGGCCGTACCGGACGGTGGTCATCGCCGACCCGCCCCGCGACCGGACCGCCGCCGACTACGAGGGCGCGGTGCGGGACTGGCGCGACGAGCGGGCCCGGATGATCGAGGAGGCCCTGCTCGCCGAGGCCGAGGACGCCGTCGTGGGCATCCTCGCCTGGGGGGATCCGGCGCTGTACGACGGCACGATCCGCATCCTGGACACGATCGCCGCGCGCGGGAACGTGGCCGTCGACTACGCGGTCATCCCCGGCATCACCAGCGTCCAGGTGCTCACCGCCCGGCACCGGATCATGCTGAACCGGGTCGCCGGGCCGGTCCACATCACCACCGGTCGCCGGCTCGCGGCCGGCTGGCCCGACGGCTGCGACGACGTCGTCGTCATGCTCGACGCGGATCTGGCCTGCCGTGCGTATCGCGACGAGGACGTCGACATCTACTGGGGCGCGTACCTCGGCACCCCTGATGAGCTGCTCGTCGCCGGGCGGCTCGGCAAGGTCGTCGACGAGATCGACGCGGTGCGCCGCGAGGCCCGGGCCCGTAAGGGCTGGATCATGGACACGTACCTGCTGCGCCGGGTCTAAGCCGCCCGTCGCGTCGCAGCGACGTTCGCCTGACCCTGGATCAGGCGCAGGCGCGCCGGCGCCGGGGCGGGATCGTCGAGGCCCGGCGGGCGGCCCAACCGCCACGGCGGGCGTTGCCGGTCGGCGGGTGGACCGCCGGGGTCGAGGACGGGGCGGGACAGGGCGACCACGATCGCGTACCCGGCGAGCACGAACCCGTGGCTCACCAGCCGAGTCGTCTCCACCGCCCCGGCCAGCAGATCGTTGGCGGACAGCAGCGCGAGCAGCGCCACGAACGCGGTCAGCATCGGCAGCGCGCCCGCGGGCGTGGCCCGCCGGGTCGCGATCCAGGCGAACCCCGCGCCGATCGCCACGTTCCACGCGGCCGACTCGTGGAACACGTGCCCGGCCTGGTGCACGTGGGCGGTCGCGGCGTTCGCGGCCTGGGCGATGCCGAGCACGAACTGCGCCAGCCCGAACCCGCCCAGCAGCACCCGCAGGGAGAACACGAGCCGCGACCGCCGGCGGACAGCGGGGGTGAAACCCACCAGGAGCCGGGAGACCGGGAGCGGAACGCTCTGCAGCGGCCACAGCCGAGCCGTCCTCGTCGCCGCGACCGCCTGCTCCTGCCATCGCCGGCACGCCCGGCACTGCTCCAGGTGCGCGTCGACCAGGGCCGGCGCGACCGCCTCGTCCTCGCCGTCCATCCGCGCGGACAGCGCTTCCCGGCACCGCATGCACTCCACGGACAGGTAGTCGCCGCCGAGACCGGGGAAGTTCCCGCGTCGTGGCTACGATTGCGCCGGACATCGGCGTCGAGGACTGAAAATCGGGAACCGCGGCTCGGCGGCCGGGCAAGTACCGGGTGTACTGACCGACTGCCGAGAGGCCTGATGTCCGATGACCAGACCAACCGAGACGGCGGTGGCCACCGAACCGGTGGCCGACGCCGTGATCATCGCGCGGTCCCAGGATGAGCCCGAACTGTTCGCACTGATCTTCCGCCGGCACGCGCCGGTGATCCAGCGGTACGTGACCCGCCGCCTGGGCCCGTCCGTCGCCGAGGACGTCTGCGCCGACGTGTTCCTCGCGGCGTTCCGGCAGCGGCACCGGTACGCCGCGGACCGGCACGACGCCCGGCCGTGGCTGTTCGGCATCGCCACCAACCTGATCGGCCGGCAGCGCCGCGCCGAGATCCGGGCGCTGAAGGCCCTGGAACGCACCGGCGTCGACCCGGTGACGGAGGGGTTCGAGGTGCACAGCGACGCCCGGTTGGGTGCGGACGCCGTCAACCGGCGGCTCGCCGCGGCACTGGCGGGCCTGCGTCCCGGGTACCGCGACGCGCTGCTGCTGGTGGCGTGGGGAGACCTCACGTACGAGGAGATCGCGGTCGCGCTCGGCGTGCCCGTGGGGACGGTGCGGTCCCGGGTGAACCGGGCTCGAAGCAGGATGCGCGCGGCACTCGGCGGGGCGGACCCGACGTCCATCCAGGAGGACCTGTGAACGACATGCGACAACTCCGCGAGTTCCGCGGTGAGGTGCCGGAACTGTCCGGCGAGGAGCTGACCGGGGCCGAGCGGTCCTTCGTGACGATGCTACGCACCCAGCGGTCGGCGCGGCCCGGGTCGCGGCGGCCGCTCCTGGCCGTCGCTGGTCTCGCCACGGCGGCGGCCGGGGTGGCCGTGGCGGTGCTGCTGACCACGACGACCCCGGCGAAGTCCCCGCCGTCGGTTGCCGCCGGGCCGTCCTCGGCCGCTCCGGCGGTCAAGCTGCGGCCGGTCTCCGTCGCCGAGGTGCTCGACCTGGCCGCGGCGGCCGCCCCCGGGGTCACGCCCGGGCCGGGGCAGTTCGTGGTCACCGAGTCCGTCGTCCAGGACCAGGGGTTCGTCGGCGAGGACGGGCGCTTCCTGTACCGGATGAAGCGGACCACCTGGATCTCCTCGGACAACACGAAACAGGGCGCGGTCAGGGCGGAGAACCTGGAGGTGCTGCCGTTTCCCGGCCGGGCCGTCCCGGCGGGCGTGCCCACGGCCGGCCTGGTCGACAACCACGCGATCTGCCCGGCGAAGGCCGACGCGGTCCGGCACGACTACGCGTTCTACGGCACCCTGCCGACCGACGCGCAGGGCATGCTGACCTACTTCAGGAAGTTCCCTGGTGGTGGCGCCGACAAGAACTCCTACCTGTGGAAGGCCGGCGCCGAGCTGGCCGCGGCCGCGATGCCCACGGCCCAGCACACGGCGGTCTTCCAGGCGTTGAAGCTCGTCCCCGGCGCCCAGCTGGTCGGTGACGTGCAGGACGCCGCCGGCCGCGACGGCGTCGCCGTCGGCTACGTGAGCAGCGGCCTGCGCTACGACCTGATCTTCGACCCGGTCACGTTCGGGTACCTCGGCTCGCGGTCCGTCGTGGTCGACGCGGCCACGGCCGGGGCACCCGCCGGCACCCAGCTGGCGGCGACCGCGCAGCTGTCGGTGACCGTCGCGGACGAGGCGCCGGCGGTGACACCCGGCCCCAAGCAGCAGCCCTGCACGTAGCTCAAGGGTGGGACGGGTGCGGACATATCGACTAGCCTGAGCGTCACCACGACGCAGTGACGCGAGGGAGTCGTTGTGACCGGACAGGACCGGATCGACACATCGGTGCCGCACCCGGCCCGCCGCTACAACTACTGGCTCGGCGGCAAGGACCACTTCGCCGCCGACCGGGCCTCCGGCGACGAGATCGCCGCCGCGTTCCCGACGGTGCGCACGGCGGTCCTCGCGAACCGGGCCTTCCTCCGCCGGGCCGTGCGGTTCCTGGCGGAGGAGGCCGGCGTCCGCCAGTTCCTCGACATCGGCACCGGCCTGCCGGTCCCGGACAACACCCACGAGCTCGCCCAGCGCGTCGACCCGGCGTCCCGCGTCGTCTACGTCGACAACGACCCGATCGTGCTCACCCACGCGCGGGCGCTGCTCACCGGCGCACCCGAGGGCAGGACCGCGTACCTGGAGGCGGACCTGCGCGACCCGGCCGCGATCCTGCGGCACCCCGACCTGCGGGCCACCCTCGACCTGGACCGCCCCGTCGCCCTGCTGCTCGTGGCGATCCTGCACTTCATCCACACCGACGAGGCCGCCCTGCCGATCGTGCGGCACCTGCTGTCCGCGCTGCCGTCCGGCAGCTACCTGGTCGCGACGAACGCCACCGTCGACTTCGCCGACGAGGCAGGCGCCGCGGCGTACCGGGCGATGTTCGCCGCCGGCCGCACCGACGGCTACGCCCGCAGCGCGGCGCAGTTCGGCGCCTTCTTCGAGGGCCTGGACCTGGTGCCGCCGGGCGTCGTCGCGGTCTGCGACTGGCACGACGCCTACCCGGACGCCACGCCCGCGGACGTCGCCATGTACGCGGCGGTGGGCCGCAAGCCGTGACCGCGCGCTTCGGCCCCGTCGAGCGGCTCGCCGTCCTGTCCGACGTGCACGCCAACGTGCCGGCCCTGGAGGCCGTCCTCGCCGAGCCGGACGTCGCGACCGCCGATCTCGTCGTCTTCTGCGGCGACCTCACCTGGGGGCCGGAGCCGGCCCGCACCGCCGACCTGGTCCGTGCCCTGGGCCCGCGCGCCGTGTTCGTCCGCGGCAACGCCGACCGGGCCGTGGTCGAGCTCGCCACCGGCGCCCGCCCCGCCGCGACCCCGCGGGAGGCGTGGATGCTCGACCTGCACCCCGCTGCCGTGGTGGAGTTCCTCGCCGGCTTCCACTCCGCCGTCGTCGTCGACGTCACCGGCCTCGGCGCCGTCCGCTGCTGCCACGGCTCGCCGCGCTCCGACACCGAGCTCGTCACCCCGGCCACCCCCGCCGCGCGGCTGGCCGCCCTGAGCGCGGGCGTGCCGGAGCGGATCCTCGTCGGCGGCCACACCCACCTGCAGTTCGACCGCCGCGCCGGCGACCTGCGCAGCGTCAACCCGGGCAGCGTCGGCCTGCCGTATCACGACAACACCCCGGGAACGGCCTACTGGGCGCTGCTCGGCCCGGACGTGGCGCTACGGCGGACCACATATGACGTGGCGAAGGCCATCGCCGCGACGGTCGCTGCCGGCGACCCGAAGGCCGACGTGATCACGGGGCTGCTGACCGCCCCACCGTCGGTGGCCGAACTGACCGCCGACGCCGAGCGCCTCGAGTTCTCCGACTGACGCTCCGCGGTCACCGGGCCTGCGCGGCGACGAAGTCGCGGACGCTGGTGGCGGGCCGCCCGGTGACGGCCTCGACGTCGTGGGTCAGCCGGTCGTAGCGGTTGTCGTGGTGCAGCCGCGCCATGGTGGCGAGGTGCTCCTGCAGATGCGCGGGCAGCCCGAGCGGCGCCAGCTCCTCGTCGATCCACTGCCGCAGCGGCACGTCGACGTAGGTGACCGGCCGGCCCAGCGCGGCGGCGAACTCCGCCGCCGTCGCGGTCATGTCCTGCGACCGCGGCCCGGTGAGCTCGTAGACCTTCCCGACGTGCGGGGCCGGGTCGGCCAGCACGTCGGCCACCACCTCCGCGACGTCATGGGCCGCGACGGGTGCGGTGCGCCCGGAGCCGAACGGCAACCGGATCGTGCCGCTGCCGGCGATCGACCCGGCCGCGAACGTCGTGAAGAGCGGGTTCTCGAGGAAGACGGTCGGCCGGACCTGGACGACCGGCAGGCCCGACCAGCCGAGCACCTGCTCGGCGAGCCAGTGCAGGCGCTGCTGCTTCGACTCGGCGGTGCTGGTCAGCGTCATCTGCGAGACGGTCATCTGCGACATGTTGACCAGCACCGCGAGGTCGCCCTGCGCCCGGGCGGCCGCGGCCACGGTGACGGTCGCCTGCAGGTATCGCGGCGACACGCTCATCCCGAAGTACATGCGCCGGCACCCGGCCAGGGCCCGCACGACGTCACCCGCCTGCGTGAGATCCCCGGCCACGACCTCGGCCCCGGCGGCCCGCAGCACCTCGGTCCGGTCGTCCTCGTGGTGCACGAACGCCCGCACCGGCACGCCCCGCCGCCGCAGCAGCTCCACCACCGTCCGCCCGACCGACCCCACGCCCCCGCCCGCCCCGGTGACGAGCACGGGCGACTCGGCTTCCGTCATGCACGCAATGCTCGGCGCGCCCGGCCCCGCCGGCGACACCCGTCCGGGGGGACCCGCTCACGCCGCGCGCCCGCTCAGCCGGTCGGCCGTCCTCCACCGCACCGGCAGGGCGGCGAGGGTCCGGACGGTGGCGTTCAGCGACCACGCGAGGTCCGTCTCGTCGACGGCGAGCGCGAGCCCGGGCAGGCGCAGCGCCGCGCGGATGCCCGCGGCGATCACCGCCCGGGCCAGCGGTGCGCCGATGCAGTGGTGCGTGCCGTAGCCGAACGTCATGTGCTGCCCGCCCGGCCGGTCCGGGTCCCGGTTCGCCATGCCGAGGGCCACCACGACCCGGTCGCCCGGGTGCAGGTGGACGCCGCCGACGTGGACCGGGGCGGTCACCGCCCGCGTCATGCCGAACCCGACGGCGGGCACCGCGCGGGCGGCCTCCTCCACGAACGCGGTCAGCGCCGCGGGCGACGCGGTGACCCGGGCCCGGCGGGCGTCGTCGAGCAGCAGCCACAGCAGCGAGTTGGCCAGCTGCGCGGCGCTCAGCGCGTGCCCGTCGAAGAACAGCGACGCCGCGAGGGCCAGCCGGTCGGCGGCGTCCAGGCCGAGGTCGCCGTCGCGCAGTTCGCGCAGCAGGCCCGCCGGTGGGTCGGTCTCGTCGGCGAACAGCGCGGCGACCCCGTCGAGCAGCTGGACCTCGGCCTCGGCCAGCTCCGCCGGCTGGGCCCGCGCGATCCGGCACAGGGACAGCTCGCGCAGCACCGGCCGGTGCCGCGGCGGCACGCCCAGCACCGCGCACTGCGCGTCGAAGGCGAGCGGCGCCGCGAAGTCGGCCAGGAGGTCGGCGTGGGAGCCGGCCCGGGCGAGATCGTCCGCGAGGGCGGCGGCGGCACGGTCGAGCACCGGGACGAGGCCGGCGACCCGGCGGGCGGCGAACGCGCCCCCGACGAGGGTGCGGACCGTCGTGTGCACGGGCGGGTCCAGCTCCGTGATCGACATGCGCAGCG
Organism: Dactylosporangium siamense; assembly: GCF_016862795.1. Taxonomy (GTDB): domain Bacteria; phylum Actinomycetota; class Actinomycetes; order Mycobacteriales; family Micromonosporaceae; genus Dactylosporangium; species Dactylosporangium siamense. The sequence goes on from NZ_BONQ01000056.1 coordinate 118,935, forward strand.
CGGGCCCGGGCGGGTGCTCGGGATCGGTCAGGGCGGCCCGGCTCAGGGCGGCGTCGCGCAGCACCTGCTGGGCCTCGCGGTAGCCGGTGACGAGCCAGTCCCGGTGTCCGCCGGTGCGGGGGAGCGGCACGACCGGCCGGTCCTCCGCACCGGCGGGCACCGGCGTGTCACCGATCAGATGCCGGGGCGTCGCGGCGTGGACGAACGCGGCCCCGCCCCGCCCGGTGCAGCCGCTGATCACGGCGGGACCCCGTGGCGCCGGGTCGGCGGCCAGAGCGCCGGCGGCGCCGGCAGTACCGGCGGCGCCGGCAGTACCGGCGGCGCCGGCAGTACCGGCGGCGCCGGCAGTACCGGCAGCGTCGGCAGCACCGGCAGCGTCGGCAGCACCGGCGGTGTCGGCAGCACTGGCAGGGCGGCCGGCCCGGGCCGGTGTCCGGACGGCGAGCGCCAGGACGAGGTATGCCGACGCTACGACGACCAGCGCGGCGAGGGCCGTGCGCAGGTCCGTCGAGCCGGCGAGCCGGCCGACCGACGCGGGGCCGAGGTTCAGTCCGAGGCCGGCGAGCGCGACGGCGGCGCCGAGGGTTCGGGCCTGATCGGGTCCCGGGACCTGCCGGGCGATCAGCGTGTAGACCATCGGCGTCGCCACCGAGACCGCCCCGCCCACGACGGCGATCCCGGCCAGGGCGACCGGGACGGACCCGGCCGTGGCCAGCACGGCCAGCCCCGCGCCGGAGACGAGCCCGGAACCGGCGAGCAGCGCCCGCTCCGGCAGCAGCCTGGTGAGTTCGTGCCCCGCGAGCCGGCCGAGCGCCATCGCGCCGGCGAACACGCCCGGCGCGGTCCCGGCCAGGCCGGCCGACGCGCCGAGTTCGCCGGTGAGCAGCACCGCGCTCCACTGCTGGACCCCGCTCTCGACCACCATCGCCAGGGCCCCGACGGCGCACAACACCAGCACCGGCCAGGTCAGCCGGCGCCGGCCGGCGGGCACGGAAGCC